>NZ_LYMI01000015.1 GCF_001660815.1 Xanthomonas nasturtii | reverse complement strand
ACGTCAGCCGGCCTCCATGCACTAGCGCTTCAACCGCGCGCAGCAAGCTGCGTTGGCGTAATGCATGCATCCCGGAGAGTGAGTTAGACAAGCATTTCTGCAATACTTCGCTGGCGCGCATGGTCGGTACTCTTCTTTGGCTTAGTCACCTTGAAGCGTGCCCCATGCGCGCACTTTCTTCCACACCCTGGCATACCAAGTACTTGATCTTGCAGGAAGAAATGTGGGGATACCTCAGATCCTGCACCGTTTCCTTCACCCGACTATGCCGGGACTGGCAGGGTGTCAGGCACCAGGATCCGCAGGCCCGAGCTGATTGGCACCCAGGATCTCGTCAATGCGCTTGACGATCTGCGCTGCCTGTTCCTGCGACTCCGCCGCGCCGGTGATCTTCTCGGCACGCGCATGAAACGCATCCCAGAAGTCGTCCGGATGCTGGCTGCGAATCTCGGGCAGTTGCTCTTCCAGGTGTTTCAATTGCGCATCGATGTCAGGGGTCATGAAGCTTCCTCGTAACCATAAAGCCGCAGGCAAGGTGCCTGGCGATCATCAAACAGGCCCGTGGCTGCGCTGTGCAAGCCAGTGGGTGTGCCATGCATCAAGGGCGACGCTGCTGCCGCACAGTCCCGTGTTCTGTTGACCCTTACGCTACCGCTAAGACAGTGAGCCTGACGCCAACGCCACACTCCAGGCCGTCACAGCCGAAACCGGAAGCCCAGCGTATAGCTACGCTCAGGCGATGCGATCTCGCGCGGGAAATCGCCGCCACGGCGGCCGAAGTAATTATTGGTTGTGGTTCCCAACAGATTGGTCGCCTCGGCGAACAGGGTGAGGTGCTCGTTGAGTTCGTAGTTGAACGCCAGGTCCAGCCACTTCTCCCGCCCCTGGTTGATCTGCTCGGGCTGGTCGCCGGAACTGTTGAAACTCACTGCGTAATCGCCGCGCCAGTTGTAGGCCGCGCGGGCAGAAAAATGCGCGTACTCGTACATCAGGATCGCGTTGTAGGCATTCTTGGACACGTTAGTCAGCGGCTGACCAATGCCCTCCGGTGAGTCCGCTTCTGCAGAAACATAGGTGTAGTTGAGCTGGCTGCCAAAGCCGGACCACCAGCCAGGCAGGAAGTCGTAGAAGTGCGTGTACCCCACTTCCATACCCTTCAACGTGCCCTCGCCCGCATTGCGCGGCCGGCTGATCGAATACACGACGCCGCCGATCGGCTCGTCGGCCGCGTAGTTCTGGATATAGCCATCGATCCTGCGATGGAAGCCGGCCACCGACAGCAACGAGCCCGGGCGGAAATACCATTCCAGCGACACATCGGCATTGCGTGATTCATCAGCCCGCCCGCGCTGTAGGGCACGTAGAGTTGCCGGGTCGCATCGAGAGGGTTCGGTTTGAGATCGTAAGTGCCGTAGAGCGTGTTGGATTCCTGATACGGCCGGCGCTGGTACGACACGCTGCCCATCCAGCCCATCCGCCCCACGTCGGTGTCCCGGCGCTGGCTCAGCGTGAGGCTGCCGTTGGGAACGGTCTTGCCGGATTGATCGCCACGCAACGCACTGCCACTGCCGGCAATGGTGCTTTCCTGATCGAAATCGAACGGCCGCCGCAAATGCACGTCGACCACGCCGGCAATGCCGCCTTCCTGGAATTGCGCGCCGGTGGTCTTGTACACGTCCACGCTGCGCAGCAACTCGGCCGGCACATCGGCCAGCTCCATGTCGCGCCCCACCGTGGTGAACACGTTACGCCCATCCAGTGTGGTGACCACGTTGGGCAACCCGCGCACCAACACCTGCCCCACCTCGCCACCGGCGCGCGCCACCTGCACACCGGTGACGCGCTGCAGTGCTGCAGCCACGCTGTTGTCGGGCAACTTGCCGATGTCTTCGGCCACGATCGAATCGCTGATCTCCGCGTTGGATTGCTTGGTCGCAATCGCGCTTTCCACGCTGCGGCGCATGCCTTTGACCTGTACCGCGTCCAGGGTGGCGGTAGGCTGCGCGGCGGCCGGCTCCGGTGCATCGGCGGCGTCGGGCGTGGCCTGTTGCGCCTGTGCGCTGCCGCTCAACGCCAGCCCAATCCAGAGCGCCAGCGGACGACGGGCAACGAGGTGGCGCGCAACAGCGTTGCGCGAGGATGCGATGAACATGTGTCTCTCCTGAGGCGGTCGTTGCGATGGCACGCGATAGCGGGCTGCGCAAGACGGTCAAACCGGGCCAGACAAACCGCACTGCCCTGACGGGAGCGAATTACAGCGGCGCCGCGGGCAATGCAGCGTGATCCCGACGACACGCACGCCTGCGCTGTAACGCGGTTTTCACCGGCGTGCGGCAGCTTCGACCGAAGCGACATCGCACGGTACGTACGGCGTCGGCGTTTGCGCGACAATGGCGTCATGAGCAGTCACGACATCTCCCCGGCCGACGCACGTGCACGCGCCCTGCAAGGCGCCTTGCTGATCGATATCCGGCAGTTGCACGAGCGCGCCAGCGGCCAGGCCGAAGGCGCATTGGCGATCGCGCAGGCCAAGCTGGAAACCGCGCCCGGCCAGCATCTGTCCGGGCATGCGCGCGAAATCGTGCTGATCTGCCAAAGCGGCAAACGCTCGGCACGCACCGCCGAAATCTTGCGGACGCAGGGGTACAACAGCGTCGCCTCGGTGCTGGGCGGCACCACCGCCTGGTTGCGTGATGGGCTGCCGGTCGTGCGACCGACCCTGCCAGCGGACGAGCAGGATTTTCTTGAACGGTACTCGCGGCATCTGCGCCTGCCGCAGGTAGGCGTGGAAGGACAGCAGCGGCTGTCGCGCGCACGCGTGCTGCTGATCGGCGCTGGTGGGCTCGGCTCGCCGGCCGCGTTCTATCTGGCTGCAGCCGGTGTGGGTCATCTGCGCATCGCCGACGACGATGTGGTGGACCGCAGCAATCTGCAGCGCCAGATTTTGCACACCGAAGACAGCGTCGGCCTCGCCAAGGTGAACTCCGCTGCACAACGCATCGCTGCGCTCAATCCGCGCGTACAGGTCGATGCGGTGCAGACACGCGTCACCGCAGGCAATGTCGAAGCATTGCTGCAGGAGGTCGATGTGGTGATCGATGGCGCGGACAACTTTCCAGCGCGTTATCTGCTCAACGACGCCTGCGTCAAACTCGGCAAGCCGCTGGTGTACGGCGCGGTGCAACAGTTCGAGGGCCAGGTGAGCGTCTTCGACGCCGGGCGTCACCGCGGCCATGCGCCCTGCTACCGCTGCCTGTTTCCCGAACCGCCACCGCCGGAATTTGCGCCCAGTTGCGCCGAGGCCGGCGTGCTCGGCGTGCTGCCCGGCGTCATCGGGATGCTGCAGGCCACCGAGGCGATCAAGTTGCTGCTCGGCATCGGCGACAGCCTGGCCGGCCGCCTGCTCAGTTTCGACGCACTGTCGATGCGCTTTCGCGAGATCCGCCTGCCACCTGATCCGCAGTGTCCGGTCTGCGCGCCAGGGACGGTATTTGCCGGTTATGCCGATTACGCCGCGTTCTGCGGTAGCGCGGTTGGTTGAGAGTGGGTGTTGAACTGACCGTGTGATGTCGGTTGGCCGACTGACGGATTGGCGGTGCGATGCGGGTTTATTGGCTTGAGGATTACGGCAGCTTAGGCAGCACAAATGGCTGTCTTCCGGCGTACGTACCCTCACCCCAACCCCTCTCCCGCAGGGAGAGAGGCTATGGAGCGACTCGCTGTGGCTGTTCAAGGCTTCAGCTTCAACGCCACGACACCTATGCGCAAGCCAGTGGAATGCGCACTCTACTCATTCAAGTTTGGCGCCAAGCGCGTCGCATGCTGTGCGCTTTCCATCATCCTTCCAACAACGCACTACCTTGCCGGGCAGCATCGATCCATCAAGCGCTCACAACGCGTAAGGAATCACCCGCACGATCTCGCCAGCCTCAAAACGCCGCGCCTGCTCGGGCAATACGATCAACGCATTGCTATCGGCCGCGCCACGCAACAAGTGCGAAGCGTCGCCGCGGTGCGGCAGCGCAATCAGCCGTCCGTCTTCGCCGCACTCCAGCCGTCCGCGCAGGAACTCCAGGCGTTCATGGCGCTTTTCCCATGGGCTTGCCAACGCTGCATGCCAGACCGGGCGCGGCTCGCTGCGCCCCTGCAATCCATCCAGTAACGGCACCCCGTAGGCGATCAGCGTTGCCAGCACCGACACCGGGTTGCCCGGCAGGCCCAGCACCAGGCAGCGGCCAATCTGCCCCAGCACCGCCGGCATGCCCGGGCGCATGCGCACGCGCCAGAAATGGATGCGGCCCAGCTCATCGATCAGCCGCGGCAGATAATCCTTTTCGCCGGCCGAGACGCCGCCGCAGGTGATCACCACATCGAACGCAGCCGCCGCATCTTCCAGCACCGTACGGATGCGCTGCGGATCGTCCGGCAAGGTCGGCCAGGCGGTTGGCGCGTAGCCCAGCGCCCGCAGCTGCGCCATCAGCATGTCGCGGTTGCTGTTGTAGATCTGGCCCGGCCCGAGCGGCATGCCCGGCTCGACCAACTCATCGCCGGTGGCCAGCACCGCGATGGTCGGCCGTGGCGCCACCGCAAGGCGCGACACACCCAACGCAGCAGCCAGCCCGATACGCGCCGGCGTCAGCACCTGCCCGGTCTGTATCACCAGATCGCCCGCGCGCACATCGCTGCCAGCCAAGCGCACCGCCGCGCCCAACGCAGGCATCGTGCGGAAGCGCACCACGCCATCGCGCTCGTCGGCATCTTCCTTCGGGATCACGGTGTCGGCGCCATCGGGCAGCGGCGCGCCGGTGGTGATGCGCAGGCATTGCCCGGCGCTTAACGTTCCAGTCCAACGCTCGCCGGCAAACTGTTCGCCAACCAGCTGCAACGACGCATCGCCCGCAGCAACATCGGCATGCCGCAGCGCAAAGCCATCCATCGCGCTATTGGCAAATGGCGGCAGTGCCAGCGGTGCAATCAGATCGCCGGCAGAGATCCGCCCATCGGCACGCGAGGTGGCAATGTTTTCATCGGGCAAGCGGTTGCTGGCCGCGACAGCACGCAGAATTTGCAGCGCCTGCGCGTAGGGGATGCGGGAAGGATAGTCGGTCATGACGCGCAGGATACCAGCGCACCGCTACCGCGAATGACCGCCGCATCATCGGCGATTGAAGCAGCATGCGCGTTCGAACAACGCGCGCCATTGCGCGCGAACTCAAGATTTCGGCCGAGCACGACGGTTGCCAATGCCTGGAAACAGGCGCGTCAACGTGGTGGAGATTGCGTCAGCCGTTGGTCGAAAGCTCACGAACATCGTTCAGAGCGTTGGTTGCCGCGCCCTACACAGAGCGATCTGCAACTCACAGCTCGACAGACCAACTGGCTTCCACTACCGCCTGAAACATTGCGTGTCGGGCGGCCTGGATGCACCTACTTCCCTTTAACGTGCCGTATCAGGCGCCGCTTGCGTGCGACCTGACGGTCGGTCAACGTGTTCTTCTTACCTTCGTAGGGGTTGGCACCCTCGCGGAAAATAAAACGCACCGGCGTGCCAACCAGCTTGAAGCGCTTGCGGAAGAAGTTTTCCAGGTAGCGCTTGTACGACTCCGGCAGCACCTTCAGGCGCGTGCCATGCACAATGAAGGTCGGCGGATTCGCCCCGCCCGGATGCACGTAGCGCAGCTTGGAGACATGGCCACGAATGCTCGGAGGCGGATTGGTCTCGTAGGCAATTTCCAGCGCCTGGTTCACTTCGCTGGTGCTGAACTCATGCGTTGCCGACGCGTGCGCGCGGTGAATCGCCTGGAACAGCTCGCGCATGCCCGAGCCATGCAATGCAGAGATCCGCACCGCCTCCGCCCAGCTGACGAAACCGAGCTTGCGCGACAGCAGATCTTCGGCCTGCGCGCGCTGGTAATCGCTTTGCCCGTCCCACTTGTTGATCGCAACGACCAGGGCACGGCCAGCATCTAGGATCGCACCGAGAATCGTCGCATCCTGATCGGTCACGCCTTCGGTGGCGTCCAGCATCAGCACCGCCACCTGGCACTGCTCGATCGCCTGCAGCGTCTTGAACGCACTGAACTTCTCGACCGCCTCTTCCACCTTGCCGCGACGGCGCAGGCCGGCGGTATCGATCAGGCGGTACTGGCGATTGTCGCGCTCCAGATCCACCGCGATCGAATCGCGGGTGGTGCCGGGCACCTCGGAGGCGATCATGCGCTCTTCGCCCAACAGGCGATTGACCAATGTCGACTTGCCTACGTTCGGGCGGCCCACGAAGGCGATCCGCACGCGTGCCGGGTCGTTATCCAGCAACTCGCCGGACCCTTCCTCGGGCAATCGCGCACCGACTTCCTCCAGCAGTTCGTCGATGCCCTGCCGATGCGCAGCAGACAACGCCACCACGTCGGAGAAACCATAACGCGCAAATTCCGAGCGCACGGTCTCTTCGTCGGTGCCGTCGATCTTGTTGATGACCAGCACGGTCGACCGTGCCAGCTTGCGCAGCCAGGCCAAGATTTCGTCATCGAGCGAGGACGCACCTTCGCGCCCATCGACCACGAACAACACCAGATCCGCTTCGCCAGCGGCAGCGCGTGCCTGACGCGCAGTGGCGCCGGCCAGGCCTTCCTCGTCGCCGGCGATACCACCGGTATCGACGACAATGAAGGGTTGCTGCTCGTCCAGCCGGCAGACGCCGTAGTTACGGTCGCGGGTAACGCCGGGCTGGTCGTGGACCAGCGCGTCGCGGGTGCGCGTCAGCGCATTGAAGATGGTGGACTTGCCGACATTGGGCCGTCCAACCAGGGCGACCAGGGGCAGCATCGCAAGGTCCTTATTGTGCCAACCGGAAGGCGGTGAGATCGCCGTCGGTGTTTTGTACCAGCAGGATGCCATCGACGACCTGCGGCTGCGCCAGCAGCGTATCGCGTCCGGCGCGAGCGCGCGCGGCCAGTGCACCGTCGCTGAGTTTCAGCCAGTGCAGGTAGCCCTTGTAGTCGCCGACCACGGCGTAATCGCCCTGGATGGCCACACCGGTCAGCGAGCGACGTGCCAAGGCAGCCTGCGACCACATCGCCGCACCGCTGCCCTTGTCCAGGCCCCACACCGAACCGGCGTTGTCGGACACCACCACCACGGCCGATGACACACCGACGCCACCGGCGCCGCCGTGATCGCGCGTCCACAGCGGGCGGCCGCTCGGACCTTCCAGCGCCAGGGTTTCGTTCTTGAAGCTGGTGGCGTACAGCGTGGTGCCATCCAGCACCGGTGCGCCGTCCACGTCGGACATGCGCTCCAGCTCGGTACGACCTTCCGGTACGCCGATGGCCTGCTCCCACAACGGGCGGCCATCCTGCAGCGCCAGCGCGCTCAAGGTGCCGCTGTCGTTGCCGACGAACACCACACCCGGGCCGGTCACGATTGGTGCATTACCGCGCACCGACAGCGTCGGGCCTTCTTCGGCATGGAACCAGCGGCGCTCGCCGGTTGCCGCATCGAATGCAGTGACGCGGCCGTCGTTGCTGCGCACCAGCACCAGGTTCTGTGCAATGGCAGGTGCGGCAATCACTTCGTTGGGCACCTTGGCGCGCCACTTCTCGGTGCCATCGGCCTGGTTCAATGCAATCACGTCGCCAGACAGCGTTCCGATCACCACCAGGCCTTCGCCAACACCCGGACCACCGGACAGACGCTGCTTGAACTTGCGGTCGTTGCGCTCTTCTTTCTCGGGCTTGTACTCCCACACACGCTTGCCGGTCTGCAGGTCCAGCGCCTGCACGCCGCCGGTGATGGCCGCCGCATACACCTTGCCATCGGCCACGGCCGGGCGCTGACGTACGCCGATATGCCCTTCACCCTTGCCCACGCCGGTGGACCAGATCTTGTCGACCTTGACCGACGGCTCGAACTTGACCAGCTCTGCGGGTTCCTGCGCCTTCTTGGCAGCCGCATCCTTCCCGGCAAACCAGCCCTTGACGGTGCTGCAGCCAGCCAGCGTCAGGCCCATCACCGCAATCAACGCAACGCGCTTATACATATCAACCTGCTTCATCAAATCTGCTCCGCCGGATCGGGCACCATGCCGCCCACATCCATCAGCTTGGTTTCCAGCAACCGGCGCTGCGGCGAGGCCACATCCACCGTGGTCAGGGCCTTGGTGTACAGCGCACGCGCTTCATCCGGCTTGCCCTGCGCAACCAGCGCATCGGCGCGGATCTCCAGGCTGGCGTGGTCCTGCGCATCGGCCAGCAGCTTGATCGCCTCGTCCGGCTTGCCGCTTTCGGTCAGCACGCGCGCCAGGCGCTGCTGCACGATCTGCTTGAGTTCGCCTTCGGCCGGCACATCGCGCAGCGTCTTGATCGCCTCGGCGTTCTTGCCGGCATCCACCTGGGCCTTGGCCAGACGCAGCGCAGCCAATTCGGCGTAGATGCCGCCCTTGCCGTCGTCGAGCGCCACGATGTCCTTGGCCGCCTTGTCCAGGTCTTTGGCCTGGATCGACTTCACCACCGCTTCGTAGCGGGTGTTGGCCTCGACCAATTCGGTATTGGTGCGCTTTTGCCACCACTGCCAGCCCAGGATCAGCGTCAGTCCGAACAGGACGCCGCCCACCAATCCCGCGCCATTCTTTCTCAACCAGGAACGAACGCGTTCGCCTTGTTCGTGTTCGTCCAGCAGATCGTCGATCGCCATGCGTACTCTCGCTCCGTCATCCCGGAGGAACGGAACATCAAAAGGGATAAATGAAAAACCGCAGTCCGCTTCACTCGGAAGCCGGCACCACGGAGCCGTCTGAGGATACCGCAAAACGGGCCACATTAGCGCGCTGGAACGGTTTCACATCGACGATACTGCCGCCTTGCTGAACCTGTACCGCCGAGGCATTACCCAACACGATGCGGCCCACCTGGCCCGGCAAATAGCTGCGATGCTCGCCGGCGCGGATCAGCGCTTTTTCCACTGCACTGCCATCCGGTGCCAGGATCTGCACCCAGCTGTCGCCACTGAAACTCAACGACAAGCTGCCACCCGTGGCGGCCGCCGTTGCAGGCGCCTCGGCATCGGACGTGGCGCGCGGCACCGGGGTCATCGACGCGATGTACGGCGCCGGCTGCTCGCGTGGCGCGGCGACCGGCTGCGCTGCAGGATTGCCTGGTGTGCCGGTTTTTGCAGCCTCAGGCATGCTATCCAACGACACCGTACTTGGCGCCTTGCCATCCAGATGCGAGCGCGTCGCGTACCAGACCGGCACTGCGAACACGCCGGTGATCACCACGTACATGGCCTTGCGCGCCGTGCTTTCGAGAATGCGCCGCGCACGCGGGGTGTGCGTGTGACTGACCAGCTTGACCGGTTCGATCGGTGCGATGGTCGCCCGCTGCAACAGCGGCTCCAGGTCGACCTGCAGCAAGCGCGCGTAGCTGCGCAACTGGCCACGCACGAACACCGGCGCGCCCAGACGCTGCCAGTCCTCCTGCTCCAAGGAGCGCACCACGTGCCCCGGCATGCGCAGCTTACCGGCCACGTCGTCCACGCTCAGACCTGCCGCCTCGCGCGCTTCGCGCAAGTGCTGCCCGCAGCCCTTTTCCTGCTCGAAAAGGTTCGGATTGGAATCACTGATCACAATGCATTGGCCCCGGGGTTAGCGGTCGCTGCGTCAGGAAATTCCTTGACCAACCGCTGTTGGTAACGGCCGGCAGCTACCTTGTCGCCTAGCCCTTGCTCAATCTGAATGGCGAGTTGTAACACGGAAGCCGTTGCCGGTGCAGCCGAAAGGCGACGTTCGACAAAGGCGCGTGCTTCGAAATAATTGCGACGCCCGGCTTCCAGCCGTGCCATCGACTCCAACGCATAGGGATTGTTCGGATCGATCTCGAGGGCTTTGCGCAAATCGCTTGCCGCGCGCTCAGGCTGCCCCGCCTTAAGTGCACAACCACCTGCATTTCCCAGTGCGGACGCGGGAGATGCGTAGGTTCGGTCGGCCAGTGCGCGATCAAACCAGATCAGCGATTCGGCAGGCGACCTGTTAGCACATACCCACGCGCCATAATTGTTCAACACATCTCCGCGTTGTGGCGCCAGCTCGGCGGCACGGCGATAGGAGGCGCCCGAGCCTGCGACATCGCCGCGTCCACCCTGGATTAGCGCCAACATACCGATGGCGTCCACCGATTGCGGATCTTTCTTCAAAGCGGCGCGGATTTGTTCCTCGGCGCCACCATAGTCCCCGGTCTGCATCCGGTTGCTGGCCAGGCCGAGCTTTTCCTGTACCGCCAGGCGGTCCTTGGTAGCCTTGTTGTCACGGAACGAATAGACCGGCGCGACTTCTTCCCCGCGCTTGGCCGACCCTGCCTCGGCATTGCGACCACCGCAGCCGGCCACGCTCAGCGCAATCGCCACGACCACCATTAACGAGATATTACGCTGCCGCATCTCGATCAGCCTGCCCTTCCAATGTACGGCGGAAGTCCGCCTGGCGACGGGTACGGTCCATGACCTGTCCTTTTAACTGCCCGCATGCCGCGTCGATGTCGTCGCCACGGGTGCGGCGAACCATCGTCAGCACCTGCGCATCGAGCAGGATCTTCTGGAATGCGCGAATCTCCGTCTCGCCCGAGCGCTCGTAGCGCGTGCCAGGGAACGGGTTGAACGGAATCAGGTTGACCTTGCCGGCGTCCTTGGATTGCACCGCATTGTCGAACTGACGCATCAGCCTGGCCAACTGGCGCGCGTGCTCCGGTTGGTCGTTGATGCCCTTCATCAAGGTGTATTCGAAGGTCACCGAATCGCGCTTCTTGCTGCCGCGCAGGTAGCGGGCGCACGACTCCATCAGCTCGGCGATGGGGTATTTCTTGTTCAATGGCACCAGGCTCTCGCGCAGCGCGTCGTTGGCTGCGTGCAGCGAGACCGCCAGCGACACATCGCTTTCGGTGGAGAGCCGGTCGATCATCGGCACCAGGCCGGAGGTCGACAGCGTCACACGCTTGCTGGCCAGGCCGTAGCCAAGGTCATCGCGCATCACGCTCATCGCGCGCACGACGTTGTCGAAATTCATCAACGGCTCGCCCATGCCCATCATCACCACATTGGTGAGCCGGCGCTGCTGGTGCGGCACGTTGCCCAGATGGCGCGCCGCGACCCACACCTGGCCGACGATTTCGGCGGTGGTGAGGTTGCGGTTGAAGCCCTGGGTGGCGGTCGAACAGAACGTGCAGTTCAAGCCGCAGCCAACCTGGGAGGACACGCACAGCGTGCCGCGGCCCTTGTCGGGGATGTACACGGTTTCGATGGCGTTCTTGCCGTCGGTACCCATGGCCAGCAGCCATTTGTGGGTGCCGTCGGTGGAAGGCTTGTCGAACACGACGTTCGGGACGAGGACCTCGGCATGCTGGTGCAACTTCGCACGCAACGCCTTGCCGAGGTCGGTCATCTGGTCGAAATCGGTGACGTAGCGATGGTGAATCCACTTCATCACCTGATGGGCACGGTAGCGCGCTTCGCCGAGCGTGTCGGCGAAGAAGCGCTCCAGTCCCTCGCGGTCGAGGTCGAGCAGGTTCTGCTTGCGCAGTTCCCGGGTACGGACGGGCACGTCCTGCAACACGGAGGGGATCACGACCTCATTCACGATTCGACTCTCTCGGCCTCAGCGCGAGACCACTTCGGTGGCGGCAAAGAAATACGCGACTTCGTTGGCAGCGTTCTCGACCGAGTCCGAGCCGTGAGCGGCATTGGCGTCGATCGAATCGGCGAAGTCGGCGCGGATGGTGCCCGGCGCAGCGTCCTTGGGATTGGTCGCGCCCAGCAGGTCACGGTGTGCGGCGACGGCGTTTTCTCCTTCCAGCGCCTGGATCATCACCGGGCCGGAGATCATGAACTCGACCAACGCATTGAAAAACGGACGCTCGCGGTGCACGGCGTAGAAGCCTTCGGCTTCGCGACGTGACAGCTGCTTGTACTTGGCAGCCACAACCTTCAGGCCAGCCTTCTCGAAACGGCTATAGATTTCGCCGATGACGTTCTTGGCGACGGCATCGGGCTTGATGATGGACAGGGTGCGCTCCAGCGCCATGGGAAGATCTCCGTTGGGCGAGCCACTGAAGGCCCGAGGTTATCATGAAAAAAACCCGCGTCAAAACGCGGGCTTAGGCTTCTTTGCGATGGTCAATTCTATCGTGTCGCCCATTCGTTTGCACAGCGCCCCCTAAATCGTGCTGCATTGCCGCATGACCTGCGTGCAACCAAGCCCGTAGACTCAAACAATCGTTTGATTGAGTCCGACCCCAGCGCATGCCCAAGCCCGCCCACTTCTCCACCAAGGACCGCATTCTCGGTGCGGCCGAGGAGCTGTTCGCCCAGCACGGGTTCGCCGGCACCTCGCTGCGCCAGCTCACCACTCAGGCCGACGTGAATATCGCGGCGGTCAATTACCACTTCGGGTCCAAGGAAAACCTGGTCAACGAGGTATTCCGCCGCCGCATGGACGAGATGACCGCCGCACGGCTGCAGCAACTGGAGGCGGCAAAGAAGTCCCAGCCCGGCGAGCTCACCGCCGTGCTTGCGGCCTTTGTCGAGCCCGCATTGGCGATGGCGCAGGACCGCCAGAACGGCGGTGCGTTCGTGCGCGTGATCGCCCGCGCCTACGCGGAAAAGAACGACAACCTGCGCAAGTTCCTATCCGACCATTACGGCCATGTGCTGCGCGAGTTCGGCAAGGCCATCGCCGGCTGCGTGCCGGGACTAAGCAAGGAAGAGCTTTACTGGCGACTGGATTTCCTGGCCGGTGCGCTCACCTATGCCATGGCCGATTTCGGCCTCATCAAGCGCCCGGCGGGCGTTAGCGAGGCCGACCATCGCGCGCGGGCTGCGCGCGAACTGATTCGTTTCGCGGAACCCGGTTTCCGTGCTCATTCCACACCGTAAACGTTCCACAAGAGGCTTATTGCTATGTCCAATCCGTTGCTAGTCCGTCGTGCCGCCGTGCTTGGTGCCGGCGTCATGGGCGCGCAGATCGCCGCGCACCTCACCAATGCCGGTGTCGACACCGTGCTGTTCGACCTGCCTGCCAAGGAAGGTCCGGCCGACGGCGTCGTGCTCAAGGCGATCGCCAATCTCGGCAAGTTGAGCCCTGCCCCGCTCGCCAGCAAGGCGCTGGCCGAAGCGATTACACCGGCCAACTACGGCACGCCCGATGACAGCAAGGGTCTGGAACAGCTGCGCGATTGCGATCTGATCATCGAAGCGATCGCCGAGCGCATGGACTGGAAGCAGGACCTGTACAAGAAGATCGCGCCGTTCGTGGCCGAGCATGCGGTACTGGCCTCCAACACCTCTGGTCTGGGTATCAACAAACTGTCCGACGTGCTGCCCGAGCAGCTGCGCCACCGCTTCTGCGGCGTGCACTTCTTCAACCCACCGCGCTACATGCACCTGGCCGAGCTGATTCCGGCCAAGGGCACCGACAAGGCCGTGCTGGAAGGCCTGGAAGCGTTCCTGGTGACCACGCTCGGCAAGGGCGTGGTGTATGCCAAGGACACCCCGAACTTCATCGGCAACCGCATCGGCGTGTTCTCGATTCTGTCCACCATCCACCACACGCAGGAATTCGGCCTGGGCTTCGATGAAGTCGACGCGCTGACCGGCCCGCTGGTCGGCCGCCCCAAGTCGGCGACCTACCGCACCTCGGATGTGGTGGGCCTGGACACCATGGCGCACGTGATCAAGACCATGGGCGACACCTTGCCGGACGACCCGTGGCACCAGTATTTCACCTCGCCGAAGTGGCTTGACGCGTTGATCGCCAAGGGCGCGCTTGGCCAGAAGGTCGGCGCCGGCATCTTCCGCAAGGTCGGCAAGGACATCGTGGTACTGGACCTGCAGAAGCAGGATTACCGCGCCGCTGATCGCACTGCCGCACCGGAAGTGGTCGAGATCCTCAAGATCAAGAACCCGGCCGAAAAGTTCGCCAAGCTGCGCGAAAGCCAGCACCCGCAGGCGCAGTTCCTGTGGGCCACCTTCCGCGACCTGTTCCACTACAGCGCCTTCCATCTGGCCGACATTGCAGAAACCGCGCGCGACGTGGATCTGGCGATCCGCTGGGGCTACGGCTGGTCGCTCGGCCCGTTCGAGACCTGGCAGGCCGCCGGCTGGAAGCAGGTGGCGCAGTGGATTGCCGAAGACATTTCCAGCGGCAAGAGCATGAGCAGCGCGCCATTGCCGAACTGGGTGTTCGATGGCCGCGACGGCGTGCATGCCGCAGAAGGCTCGTACAGCCCGGCGCGCGATGCCAAGCTGCCGCGTTCGGCGCTTCCGGTCTACAAGCGCCAGCGCTTCCCCGACCCGCTGCTGGGCGAGCAGTTCTCGCCGGGCGAAACCGTGTTCGAAAACGACGGCGTGCGCATGTGGCACGACGGCGACGACATCGCGGTGGTCAGCTTCAAGACCAAGATGAATACCGTGTCCGACCACGTGCTCAACGGCTTGCAGGAAGTGGTTGGCCGTGCCGAGAAGGACTTCGCCGGGTTGGTGATCTGGCAGCAGAAGGAGCCCTTCTCTGCGGGTGCGGACCTGGCCGGCGCGCTTGGCCTGCTGCAGGCCGGCAAGGTGGATGCGTTCGAAGCCTTGGTCGCCAATTTCCAGGCCACCAGCCAGCGCATCAAGTACGCGCAGGTACCGGTGATTTCAGCGGTGCGCGGCCTGGCACTGGGCGGCGGCTGCGAGTTCCAGATGCATAGCGCCAAGACCGTCGCATCGCTGGAAAGCTATATCGGTCTGGTCGAAGCCGGCGTCGGCCTGCTGCCGGCCGGTGGTGGCCTGAAGGAAATCGCGGTGCGCGCTTCGCAGGCCGCAGGTCCGGGCGGCGACGTGTTTGCCGAACTGAAGAAGACCTTCGAAACCATCGCGATGGCCAAGGTCTCCAACTCGGCGGTCAATGCCCAGGAACTGGGCCTGCTGCGCGGCACCGACAAGGTCGTCTTCAACAGCTACGAGGCGCTGCACATCGCCAAGGCCGAAGCGCGCGCACTGGCTGAAGGCGGCTACCGCGCCCCGCTGCCGGCACGCCGCATCCAGGTCGCCGGCGACGTCGGCATTGCTACCTTCAAGATGCTGCTGGTCAACATGCTGGAAGGCCGGTTCATCAGCGAATACGACTACGAGATCGCCACCCGCATCGCCACGGTGATGTGCGGCGGCGAAGTGGATCGCGGCGCGCTGGTGGACGAAGAGTGGCTGCTCAAACTGGAGCGCAAGCACTTCGTCGAACTGGCCCAGCAGGAAAAAACCCAGGCACGGATTGGGCACATGCTCAAGACGGGTAAGCCGTTGAGGAATTGATTGAAGCCGGGACCCGGGACCGGGAACCGGGGACCCGGAAGAGCAAGAGCAGCCAGTGTGCGCTTTTGACTTTCCCGGGTCCCCGGTTCCCGATCCCGGGTCCCGAACCGCAAACTCCCGCCATTCGAGACTTTCCCAAATGACCAGACAAATTCAAGAAGCCTACATCGTCGCCGCCACCCGCACGCCGGTCGGCAAGGCGCCCAAGGGCGTGTTCCGCAATACCCGTCCCGACGACATGCTGGCGCACGTGTTGCGTGCGGTGGTGGCGCAGGCGCCGGGCATCGATCTGTCGCGGATCGACGATGCCATCATCGGTTGCGCCATGCCCGAGGGCGAGCAAGGCATGAACGTGGCGCGCATCGGCGTGCTGCTGGCGGGCCTGCCTAATACTGTGGCGGGTCAGACCATCAACCGTTTTTGTTCGTCCGGCATCCAGGCCGTGGCGATGGCAGCCGACCAGATCCGTCTGGGCAATGCCGATCTGATGCTGGCCGGCGGCACCGAGTCCATGTCGATGGTGCCGATGATGGGCAACAAAGTCGCGATGTCGCCGAGCGTGTTCGCCGACGATCACGTGGCCATTGCCTATGGCATGGGCATCACTGCCGAAAAGGTCGCCGAAGAATGGAAGGTCTCGCGCGAAGATCAGGACGCGTTCGCGCTGGCTTCGCATCAGAAGGCGATCGCCGCGATTGCCGCCGGCGAGTTTCGCGACGAGATCACCCCGTACGAAATCCTCTCGCATCAGCCTGACCTGCAAGGCAATGTCATCGCGCTGCGCAAGCGCCTGGTCGACACCGACGAAGGCCCGCGCCCGGATAGCTCGCTCGAAGGTCTGGCCAAGCTGCGCCCTGTGTTCCGCAACGGCCAGTTCGGCGGCAGCGTCACCGCCGGCAATTCGTCGCAGATGAGCGACGGCGCCGGTGCGGTGCTGCTGGCCTCCGAGCAGGCAATCAAGGATTACGGCCTCACCCCGCTTGCGCGTTTCGTCAGCTTCTCGGTGGCGGGCGTGCGCCCCGAAGTGATGGGCATCGGCCCGATCGCGGCGATTCCCAAGGCGCTCAAGCAAGCCGGCCTGACCAAGGATCAGATCGACTGGATCGAGCTCAACGAAGCCTTTGCTGCCCAGGCATTGGCGGTGATCCGCGACAGCGAACTGGATCCGTCCAAGGTCAACCCGCTCGGCGGCGCGATTGCCCTCGGCCACCCCCTGGGTGCGACCGGCGCGATCCGTGCGGCCACGCTGGTGCACGGTCTGCGCCGTCGTCAGCAGAAGTACGGCATGGTCACCATGTGCATCGGCACCGGCATGGGCGCTGCGGGCATTATCGAAGCGCTGTGAAAGCCCAACCCCGGAGCCACTCTGGAGGCCAGCTCGGGTGCACTACAACGTCCGGTGAGCGAGTGCTCGCCGGACGTTTTCCAAGCGGATGAATAGAGTCGGAGCAAGTGACAGTCGATGCCCTGGCGGTCTCTGGACAGGGCTGCCGACCGGGATTAGTCTGCACGCTCGGAGATGGCGTTCCTCCGTGCTTTTCCATCAACCGTAGCGATCGCTACTGATGACGCCTACAAGAACTCTGGCTCGGCCCAGGGATTGTAGGCGTGTTCTTGCTCACATCTCCTTGCCGTGCCAGCCCTCATGTCTCCAGACGACAGGCTGCCATGTCACGATTTCGCCACCCCGAACACTTCGACCTTCTCGCTCATCTTGCCAAATGGCTGGTGATCGCCAGCCTCGTGGCCGCGCTGGCCGGCACCGCCTCGGCATTTTTCCTGTGGGCACTGGATTGGGCAACCCACTGGCGCCAGACACATCCCCGCGCGATCTGGTTGTTGCCGCTGGCCGGGTTTGCAGTCGGGCTGGTGTATCACCTGCTGGGCAAGCAGGTGGATGCAGGCAATAACCTGATCATCGATGAGATCCACGACCCGAAGAAGCTGGTGCCGCTGCGTATGGTGCCGCTGGTGATGGGAGGCACGGTCGTTTCCCACTTGTTCGGCGCATCGGTTGGCCGTGAAGGCACCGCGGTGCAGATGGGTGCCGCACTTGCCGATCAGCTCACCCGCCTGCTGCGCCTGCGCCGCGAGGACCGGCGCATCTTGTTGATGGCCGGCATCAGCGCCGGTTTCGCCTCGGTGTTCGGCACGCCGTTGGCCGGTGCAATCTTCGGGCTAGAAGTGCTGGCCATTGGTCGATTGCGCTACGACGCACTGCTGCCCTGCGCGGTGGCGGCCATCGTGGCCGACCAGGTCTGTCTGGCCTGGGGCATCCACCACATCCACTATCCAATTGGTCAGATCGTTCCGATCGGGATCGGCAGCGTCCTGGCCGTCATGGCCGCCGGCATGCTGTTCGGCCTGGTCGGAATGCTGTTTGCCACCGTCACCCATCGGCTAGGCAGCTTGAGCAAGCGCGTCATCGGCTACGCTCCGCTGCGCCCGCTGCTCGGCGGATGCGTCATCGCACTGGCGGTGTGGGGACTGGGCACGCAACGCTACATCGGCTTGGGAATTCCCGAGATCGTGCGCGCCTTCCACGCGCCTATCGCGCCTTGGGATTTCCTGGGCAAGCTCAGCTTTACCGCAATTTCGCTGGGAACCGGCTTCAAGGGCGGCGAGGTTACTCCCCTGTTTTACATCGGCGCCACGCTGGGGAATGCGCTTGCGCCGTTGCTGCATCTACCCTTTCCGATGTTGGCCGGGATCGGTTTTGTGGCAGTGTTTGCGGGGGCGTCCAACACGCCGATTGCATCCACGCTGATGGCGGTCGAACTGTTCGGTGCCGATATCGCACCGCTTGCCGCACTCGGCTGCATCACGGCCTATCTGTTTTCAGGCCATACCGGGATCTACCACGCGCAGCGCATTGGTAATGGCAAGCATCATCGGCACATTGCAGGGCTGGAGGAAACCATACGTCTTGCCGACCTGCCCGCGCGGCGGCGGCCCATCGCACGCGCGCCCGACAGTGCTGCCGGCGGGGAGCAGCAATGAGCATGCCACCGCCCACCGGCGTACTGCGCCTGTACTTCGCTGCCGGCAGCCGCGCCCGGCCCAGCCGGTTCTGGCATCGGCTGGGTGCTCCTGCGCTGGCGCACCACCTGCTACGCGCCGCAAGACGCGGCGGCATCGCGCAGGCCATCTTGCTGCATGTGGACTCGGGCTATCTTGCCGGCCAGGCAAGGCTGTTCCATCATCATCCTGAGCTCGCCGACCTGCGCCACCCGCAATGCCTTGAACTGATCGACGACCAGACGCGCCTGCGCGGCTTTCTGGAGGCGCATCGCGACGAATTAAGGGACGTGCGTGCAGTGCTGCTGTGCTGCTGCGAAATTCGCTGACACACTGCAGACCGCGCGCCGGAGAAACCACGTGACACCGATCTATACCATCGCCGCCATTTCCCTGGGTGCCAGTCTGGGAGCGGTGTCCCGCTACGGGCTGGGCCTGGCGCTTAATGCCTTGTTCCCCCCGGTGCCGATCGGCACGCTCGCGGCCAATCTCATGGCCGCTTATGTGGTGGGTGCGACCATCGCCTACGTCGGCACCGTCCCCGGTCTTTCGCCGCTATGGCGCCTGTTTCTGATTACCGGCCTGGCCGGAGGGCTATCCACGTTCTCCACCTTTACCGCCGAGTTGTTTTCGCTGCTGCGCGAAGGACGGCTTGGGCTGTCGGCCGCCATGCTGGGCCTGCATGTGGGCGGCTCGCTCGCCTTGCTCATGCTGGGCATGCTGACCATTGGCCTGTTGCAAAAGTCATCATCGGGAATTGCTGGATGAAGGGATATCAACTTACATTTTTCACCAGCCAGGGCTCCCGTCATGGGCATGGAGCACTGTGCGACTGGCTGTTGGAAACCGCACGCGACTGCGGTGCCAGCGGCGGCACCTTGGTGAATGGTCAGGAAGGCTTTGGACACGCAGGTCTGTTGCATTCGGCCGGCTTTTTCGAATTGGCCGACCAGCCGCTGGCAATCATCATCTGCGCGGACACCTCGGCCTGCGAGAAGTTGCTTGCGCGCATCGGCGATGAAGACATCGCACTGCCCTACGTCAAGACACCGGTCGAATTCGGACGGGTCGGCAGGTTGGCGCCCGGCTGAGTCACGCCTCGACGGCACGATGTGCAAGCGCGCAATTGCTATGCGATTACGACCCAAACGACACGCGCTAGCTAGGCGAAGATGATCCACCTTTGCGCCGTGACTGCAGCCATCGCCTGGACATCTTGCCCCTGCATCGAACATGCCGATAACAGAGGGCCTGACGGCCAGGCCGCCGTGCTCGCGTGTAGCGTCATGCCTGCGTCTTGGGCGTGCGCTTTTCCGTGCGCGCCTGCTCCCTGGCTTCGCGCAGCCGGTCGAGCTTTTCCTTCAGCTTGATCTCCAGCCCGCGCGGCACCGGGTTGTAATAAATCCGCTCGCCCATCGCATCCGGAAAGCCGGTCTGATCCAGCGCGATGCCGCCTTCGGCATCGTGGTCGTATTGATAGTCCTGGCCGTAACCGAGCGTCTTCATCAGCTTGGTCGGCGCATTACGCAGATGCAACGGCACTTCCTGCGTGCCGGTGGCGCGCACCTCAGCCTTGGCCTGATTGAAGGCGGCGTAGCCGGCGTTGGATTTGGCGGTAGTGGCCAGATACAGCACCAGCTGCGCGAATGCCAACTCGCCTTCCGGGCTACCGAGGCGCTCGTAGATGTCCCAGGCTTCCAGCGCCATGCTCTGCGCACGCGGGTCGGCCAGGCCGATATCCTCGATCGCCATACGGGTCAGCCGCCGCGCCAGATAGGCCGGGTCGCAGCCGCCATCGAGCATGCGCGTCAGCCAGTACAGTGCCGCATCCGGGTTGGAACTACGCACGGATTTATGCAACGCCGAAATCTGGTCGTAGAACTGCTCGCCGTTCTTGTCGAAGCGGCGGGTGCGGTCGGCCAGCACCTGTAGCAGCGTCTGCGGCGTGATCTCGCCGCCCTCGCCGCCTGCCAGCTCGGCGGCGATTTCCAGCAGGGTCAATGCGCGCCGCACGTCACCATCGGCAGCGCTGGCGATTTCCAGCAGCGATGCATCGCTGACCTGGATCGTCTCCTGGCCCAAACCGCGCTCCGGGTCGTGCAAGGCCCGCTGCAGTGCGTCGACGATGTCCTGCGGCGACACCGATTCCAGCACGTGCACGCGGCAACGCGACAGCAAGGCCGAGTTCAATTCGAACGATGGGTTCTCGGTGGTCGCGCCGACGAACAGAATCGTACCGCGCTCGATATGCGGCAAGAACGCGTCCTGCTGCGCCTTGTTGAAGCGATGCACCTCATCGACGAACAACACCGTGCGGCGGCCGCTGGAAAACCGCTGCGCGGCCTCGGCCAGTACCTGGCGCACTTCCGGCAAACCCGACAATACAGCCGAGATCGCCTTGAATTCGGCATCGGCGTAGTGCGCCAGCAACAAGGCGAGCGTGGTCTTGCCGCAGCCGGGTGGGCCCCACAGGATCATCGAGTGCACGCGGCCCGACTCCACCGCGCGGCGCAGTGCGCTGTCGGGCGTCAGCAGGCGTTTCTGGCCGACCATTTCGTCCAGCGTGCGCGGGCGCATGCGCTCGGCCAGCGGACGCAGATGGTCGGCGTCCACACTAAGCAGATCGGCGGTGCTGTCGATGGTGGATCTGGTTCGTGCCACAGCCCATTCTATCGCGCCGGGGCGTTATCGCATTGCAGCGACGGGTTGCTGCGCGGAAGCGACAGGCCTTGCACGGTCGCAGAGGCATTCGCGGCAGCGATACGGAGTGACGGCCGCGTCCGGAGCACAGAAGACGCAGCGCAAAGCGCCTTTGCGTGGGAAGGCGACTGCAACAGCGCTTCAACGCATCCAGTGACAAAGCGCACGAAAGCTCAGGCGCGCAGCTGGATAACGCAGGGATCGGTCGCCTTCAATCGACCACGGCGTTACTGCGCGTCGCCCACCACATCCACGCCCTTGGCCGGGGTGTAACGGAAAGTATCGGCCGCAAACGCGGGGTTGCGCTTCCACCCACTGAAGCTGATCGCGGTGCGCTGGCCGACCGCATCCACCACTTCCATCTTGGCCAGACCGTCCTTGCCGAAGCCGAGCGAGGCCATCTGGAAGCTGGCGTCGGTGTCCACCTTGGGCGTCAGCGACAGCCACTGCAACCCATCGCGCGGCGCGGCTTCTTCGCTGACGTCGTACTGCTTGTCCAGACGCGCCGGGTCGATCAACGCCACCAGCGGGCTGTTCTGTTCTTCGCTGCCCTGCGCGCGCACGGTGACTTGTTCCAGATCCGGGTCGAACACCCATACCTTTTTGCCGTCGGCGACGATCAGCTGCTTGTACGGTTTGGCGTATTCCCAACGGAACTGACGCGGTGCGGACAGCGCAACCCGCCCGCTGGAATTTTCCTTGACCCGGCCATTGGCGTCGGAGACGCGCTGGCTGAACTGCCCATCGAGCCCCTTCAAGCCACGCGTAAAGGTGTCCAGTTCCTGACGCGCACCGGCAGACGCGGTACTGGCGAACAGAGCGGTGGCGAGGACGGCATAACGGAGCTGGCGATGCATCGCGGTCTTCCAGAAGGACATGCGTGGATTCTGATACTTCATAGATGAATGGGCGAGCGCTATCCCACGACGGGCCCGGCTGGCGGCGTCTGCGCTGCGATCCTGCTCACTGCGCGGTCTGCACCCGGGACAGGTCGCCATAGACGATCTGACCGCGGAAGCCGCGCCGCACCTGCTGATACAACTCGCGGAACGCCCGGTAGTCCTGCGCTTGGCACAACGCCTGGGGCCCACGCACGGCAGCGCGCTGCAGGCGATGCACGGCGGTCACGGTCTGCCCTTGCCGCGTCCAGTCAACCACGTATTCGCCGGCGGCATTGCGGAAGGTACTGCTGCGCGGGATGGCGATGATCGGCACCGTCTCCGGGAAGCTCACCACGTAGGTTTCTTCGCGCACGCTGTCGTTGCAGTAGAACGGAGTGAGATTGTCTTCGGCCGAAGTGGTGGTGTAGATCGCGCGAATCGATTCGGCGCCGGGCATGTCCGGCAGGGTCATGCCGCCGACCACCGAAAAATCCACCGCGTCCTTGGCCTGGAAGGTGTAGCGGTAATTGAACGGAGCATCCAGATCCAGCGGGTCGCCCTGGATCAATAGATCGCCGGTGCCGTCGAAACCGGACTGGGCAATGATCGACTCTTCGATCCGGTTGCGATTTTGCGCATTGAGCTGCACGAACATCGCGCGCAAGCCCACCTCGCCGGTCTGCCCGCTGTCCAGCGTGGTCACGCCCTGCAGGCCACCCTGCGGCGTGAACTTGTACTCGGTACGCGCCACATAGCGATTGACCTTGCGGTCGTTCGGCGGCGTCTGCGTGACCTTGCCGTCACGCGTGTGCACCACTGGCGCGCCAAGGTCGCCGGCCGGCAATTGGCCGAAGCGTGCGTACGGGTTGGTCGAATCGACGTACAGATCGAACGCAGGGATGTAGGTAATGGCGTGATTGAAGCGGCCCAGCACCGGAATCTCCGGCAGCGTGGGGCCGCCTTCGGCGCCGATCAGCACCGGCGTGCTGGCGATGCCCTTGGCCGCGAGCAAGGCTTCCAGAATCACCGTGTGGTCCTTGCAGTCGCCGTAGTGGTTGGCCAGGATGTTGTCGGCGCTGTTGGGTTCCAACCCGCCATTGCCCAGATACACCGCCACATAGCGGATATTGCGCGCGACCCAGGCGTATAACGCCGCTGCCTGCGCGCGTGGCGCGTCGATGCCACGGGTCACCTCGTCGGCCAGCGTCTGGATTGCCGGCGTGACCGCGGCGGCGCGCCCGCCCTTGACGTGATACGCCAGCCCCATCTGCGACCAGCTGTCGAAAGTGCTGGCCATCAAGGTGGGGCTGAACTCCCACGTGGCCGCGCTCCAGTTCTGGTTCTTCATCGGCGCAGTGCGCTGGTAGCGCCACTCCCAGCGTGCCTGATCGCCGCGCACCACCGGCTTGGTGCCGCCCTGCAGCCCGCGCACGGAAAGATGCATCGGCAGCGACTTCGGTGCCACCAGCGTGACGACCGCATCGTCGTACTGCGCGAACACGCTGAAGGTCTCCCACAGGCTGAAATAGCCGGGGAAATACGGCGTGTTCTGCGCCCGCCGCACGCGGTAGACGATACGTGCGCCCGGCGCCAGATTCGGGAACACCACGACCTTGACCTTGCGGTCGGCATACATCGCCGCCGAGGCGCTGGAATAGCTTTCCTGGGTGTAGATCTTGTCGGCAGCGACATCCTGGCGCAGCCCCTCGGCGGTAACGGTGTACGCCTGCACTACCTCCAGCGTTTCCATTTTCTCGCTATAGCTCAGCCGGACCTGGCTGAACTGCTCCACCGCCGATTTGGTCTTGAGCAGAATTTCGTACTCGTCGGTCTCCACGCTGCTGGCATCGGCGCGCACTTCGTAGTGGGCGCGGTAGCGCACGAAGCTGTAGTTGGTGTCGGCCTGGCTGCGCGCTGCCGCAGCAGCAGGCGCGGCCTTCTGCTGAGCCTGAGCCTGGGCCTGGGCCTGGGCCTGGGCAAGCAGCGGAGTGCAGAGGAGCAACACGAGCAACAACAAGGGACGATGCAACATGGGTCTCGATCACGGCGGGCCGGAGCGGCCCTCACCGACAGGGTAGCCGTTGTGCCCGGCAATGACAGGCACGGACTTCCAACAATCTCGCATTGCTACGTGCGGTAGCCTCTGTCGATCAGCCATGCGTCGAGATCGAATCGACCTGACGCCATGCTGCGCAGGGCGGACACCCGCAAGCGTGACGATAGAACCGACACAGAGCCCGTATGGGATGGTCGCAATTCGTTAGCTATCGCGATGCCTGAGCGTTTGTAAGGCCTCAGCCCCTGTGACGCTAAAGCCTCGCTGCCTTGCCGCCCTGCTGCCAGCCAGGGCAGCGGCGTGGGTACCGCATCCGGCAACGCGCAGCGACGCTTACTTCGGCGGCGGCGGTGCCAGCACGGTGCGGTCGCCATTGTGCTCGGGCTGGCTGACCACGCCGGCGGCTTCCATCGCTTCGATCAACCGCGCGGCACGGTTGTAGCCAATCTTCAAGCGCCGTTGCACGCCGGAAATCGAAGCACGTCGCGTCTCGGTGACGATGCGCAAGGCTTCGTCGTACAACGGGTCCGATTCGTCGCCACCACCGCCACTGCTTTCCGGCAAGCCGGTCGCACCGACCACGGTGCCGTCGCCCATGGTCTGCACTTCGTCCAGCACGCCTTCGACATACGACACCGGCCCACTGGCCTTGAGGTGCTCGACCACGCGATGCACTTCTTCGTCGCTGACGAAGGCGCCATGCACGCGGTCAGGCAGCGCGGTGCCCGGCGGCAGATACAGCATGTCGCCGTTGCCCAGCAGCGCTTCGGCGCCGGACTGATCCAGGATGGTGCGCGAATCGATCTTGGAACTGACCTGGAATGCCACACGGGTCGGGATATTGGCCTTGATCAGGCCGGTGATGACGTCCACCGACGGCCGCTGCGTGGCCAGAATCAAGTGAATACCGGCCGCACGCGCCTTCTGTGCCAATCGCGCGATCAGCTCTTCGACCTTCTTGCCGACGATCATCATCATGTCGGCAAATTCGTCGATGAAGATGACGATGAACGGCAGCGTTTCCAACGGCCGCGGCGCTTCGCCCAATTCCGGGTTCGGCTTGAACAGCGGGTCCATCATCGGCTGGCCGGCGTCGATGGCGTCCTTGATCTTCTTGTTGAAGCCGGCCAGGTTGCGCACACCCACTGCGCTCATCAGCTTGTAGCGGCGCTCCATCTCCGCCACGCACCAACGCAGGCCATTGGCAGCCTCCTTCATGTCGGTGACCACCGGCGCCAGCAAATGCGGGATGCCCTGGTAGACGCTCAGTTCGAGCATCTTCGGGTCGATCATCAGCATGCGCAGTTCCTTGTGCGAGGCCTTGAACAACAGGCTCAGCACCATCGCATTGACCGCCACCGACTTGCCCGAGCCGGTGGTACCGGCCACCAGCAAGTGCGGCATGCGCGCCAGATCGGCCACGGTCGGGCGGCCGGCGATGTCCTTGCCCAGGGCAAGCGTCAGCGGGCTGGCCGACTTGTCGTATTCCTTGGAGCGCAGCAATTCGCTCAGGAAGATCATCTCACGGGTGACGTTGGGGATCTCCAGACCCACCACAGATTTGCCCGGAATCACGTCGACCACGCGCACCGATTTGACCGACAGCCCGCGCGCGATGTCCTTGTCCAGCGAGCTGATCTGGCTGACCTTGATGCCCGGTGCCGGCTCGATCTCGAAGCGCGTGATCACCGGGCCCGGATAGGCCCCGACCACCTGCGCTTCGATGCGGAAATCCTTGAGCTTGAACTCGATCTGCCGCGACAGCGTTTCCAGCGTCTCTTCCGAATAGCCCTTGGCCTGCGGCTTGGGGTCGTCCAGCAACGCCAGCGGCGGCAGGTCCGAGCCGTCGGTGCTGACGCCCTGGAACATCGGGATCTGGGTGTCGCGCTTGGCGCGCTCGCTCTTTTCCACCACCGGGGCCGGTGGCGGCTCGATCTTCACCGGCTCACGCTTGGCCTGCTTGACCGCATCGACCTTGCGCACTTCCTCGCGTTCCTCGCGCATCACGCGGGTCTGCTGCCACTCGGTGGCCTGGTGGGTCTTGCGCTGCATCAACGGCCCCAGCGCCAGCACCCACTTGCCGATACGCTCCATCACCGCGAACCACGACAGCCCGGTGGCCAGGGTGATCGACACCAGCAGCAGCACCAGCACGAACAGGTTCGCGCCCAGCGCGCCGAAGCCCGAACTGAGTGAGCCGCTGACCAGCTTGCCGAGGATGCCGCCAGCCTCGGCCACCTCGCCCTGGAACAGGCGCAGGTGCAGGAAGCCGGTCGAGGAAATCAGGAACCCCACCATGCCGACCAGGCGCAGCGCCGGCCCCAGATCGCTCTGGCTCTGCTCCTCGCGCTCGCCGATCAGGGCGATCCACGCCACCGCCCCCAACAGCACCGGCAGCAGGAAGGCCACATACCCGAACAGCTGCAGCAGCACGTCCGCCGCCAGCGCACCGAACCGGCCGCCCATGTTGTGGATCGGCGCAACCAGGTTACCGGTGCGCGACCAGCCCGGATCGGTGGCCGAATAGGTGAGCAGACTCGCCAGCAGATACAGCAGCAACGGCGCCACCGCGATCAAGGCCAGATCGCGCCAGAGCTTTTGCCGACGCGGATTGTCCGCCACCGCCGTCTTGCGCGACGACGATTTGCCCTCTGCGGGCTTGCTGCGTTCGGGAACCTGCTTTGCCACCTGTAGCCAGACCTTAGAAAAATGCTGTTAGTGGTTGATAATAAACGACTGAGGCCACGGTTTCAGCAGTTGCATGAGCACTGGCGACCCAGCTGCGCCGCGCTCAACGAAAAACGCCGCACAGGGCGGCGTCGAACATGCATCACGGGTGCACCATGCCATCTGCGGTTCAAGCAGTTCCATCGCGCCGCCTTGATTCACCGGGTGGGGACCGCCACTCTATGCCGCCACAGGGGCGCGAATTACGTCGTCTGCCCTACCAATTCCTAGATCGCGAGTATACATGAGCGCTTCTTCTGCCAGTCCCGCCAAGCATTCCCGCCTGCTGATCCTGGGCTCCGGCCCGGCCGGCTGGACCGCCGCGGTCTACGCCGCCCGCGCCAATCTCAAGCCGGTGGTGATCACCGGCCTGCAGCAAGGCGGCCAGCTGATGACCACCACCGAGGTGGACAACTGGCCCGGCGACCCCCACGGCCTGATGGGCCCGGACCTGATGACCCGCATGCAGGCGCATGCCGAGCGCTTCGAGACCGAGGTCATCTTCGACCACATCCATACCGCAGACCTGTCGCAGCGCCCGTTCCGGCTGATCGGCGATAGCGCCGAGTACACCTGCGACGCGCTCATCATCGCCACCGGCGCCACCGCCAAATATCTGGGCATCCCCAGCGAAGAAGCCTTCAAGGGCCGTGGCGTCTCTGCCTGCGCCACCTGCGACGGGTTCTTCTACAAGGACCAGGACGTGGTGGTGGTCGGCGGCGGCAACACCGCGGTCGAAGAAGCGCTGTACCTGTCCAACATCGCCCGCAAGGTCTACCTGGTCCATCGCCGCGACACCTTGCGTGCGGAAAAGATCATGCAGGACAAGCTGTTCGCCAAGGTGGCCGCCGGCAAGATCGAAACCGTCTGGCACCATGCCATCGACGAGGTGCTGGGCAACGATGCGGGCGTGACCGGCGTGCGGGTCAAGTCCACCATCGATGGCAGCACCCGCGACATCGATGCGCATGGCTTTTTTGTCGCCATCGGCCACCACCCCAATACGCAGCTGTTCGACGGCCAGCTGGCCATGAACAACGGCTACCTGGAGATCCGCTCCGGCCTGAACGGCGCGGCGACCGAAACCTCGGTGGCCGGCGTATTCGCCGCTGGCGACGTGGCCGACCAGCACTACCGCCAGGCCATCACCTCGGCCGGGTTCGGCTGCATGGCGGCGCTGGATGCCGAGCGTTTCCTCGACAAGAGCGCCTGAGATGGCGGCTGATTGCCGGCCGCGCCACGCGGCCAGCAGTGCCGGCGGAGCGCAGGCATGGTGGTGACTGCGCGCTGGTGTCGCCAGCTGGACGAACTTCCGCCCGGTGCCTGGGATGCGCTGCACGACGGCGCGCATCCCTTCATCAGCACCGCATTCCTGCAAGGCCTCGAACGCGAGGGCTGCCTGCGCCCGGACTGGGGCTGGAACCCGCTGCATCTGACCCTGTGGGATGGCGAGACCCTGGTTGCAGCGGCGCCGGGCTATCTGAAGAACAACTCGCACGGCGAGTTCGTGTTCGACCACGCCTGGGCGCATGCGTATGCGCGCTACGGGCAGGAGTACTTCCCCAAGTGGCTGTGCGGGGTACCCTACTCGCCCGTCACTGGCCCGCGCCTGCTGGGCGCGCCCAAGTGGCGCGGCCATCTGCTGACGGCCATGCGCGAATTGGTGGAACGCAGCGGGCTGTCGTCGGCGCACGTGAACTTTCACCCTGCCGATGAAGACACCGCCTTTGATGCCGACTGGCTGGAGCGCAACGACCTGCAATACCACTGGCACAACGCCAGCGGCTGGAGCGACTTCGAAACGTTCCTGGCGGCGATGGACCACAAGCGGCGCAAGAACATCCGCCAGGAGCGCGCCAAGGTGCAGCGCGCCGGCGTGCAACTACGCGTTGTGCATGGCGACGACGCCAGCGACGCCGACCTGGAAGCGATGTACGGCTTCTATCTCAAGACTTTCAACGACTACGGCAACTCGCCCGCGCTGACGCCCGAGTTCCTGCGCCAGCTGGCGCAGCATCTGCCGCGCCAGCTGGTAATGTTTCTGGCCGAACTCGACGGGCACCCCATCGCCGGCGCGCTGTGCCTGCGCGGGCGCGACACGCTCTACGGCCGCTACTGGGGTGGCGAAGCGCTGCCCGGCCTGCATTTTGAAACCTGTTACTACCAGGGCATCGAATACTGCCTGCGCGAGGGCCTCACCCGCTTCGAGCCCGGCGCGCAGGGCGAGCACAAGATTGCGCGCGGCTTCCTGCCGACGCTGGTGCGCAGCCGGCACTGGATCGCCGACCCGGGCTTTCGCGAACCGTTGGCGCAATGGTGCGCAGACGAGCGCGACGCTGTCGCCCGGCACGCACGCGAGCTGTCCGAGCACAGCCCGTTCCGCGATTGATCCAAGGCGCCGGTAACGGCGGGTGTCGCTCAGGTGCCCAGCCGCTTGCAAGGCGCCACCCTGTCGAAGGACGCACTGCTGCAAGCTCCGCAACATAACCAACACGTAGCGAACAGGCGTCAGGTAGGCGTAGACCGCCCGCAGCAACCGGGAGTGTCCGCGTTGATCATGCCGATTCGGGGCACCGGTCGTGCCCACCAGGCGCTGCGCAGTCGGCTTGTCAGCTACTCTAAACTGCGCAGATGTCGCGCCACCTTCCCTTTCTGCTCGATGCCGATCCGGCGGCTCCTTTTCCGCCGGCCACACAGGCCTTGCGTGAGCTGGACGGCCTGCTTGCCATCGGTGGCGATCTGTCGCCGCAGCGGTTGCTCAATGCCTATGCGCACGGCATCTTCCCGTGGTTTTCGGAAGGCCAGCCCATCCTGTGGTGGAGCCCGGACCCGCGCATGGTGTTTCGCACCGATGCGCTACACCTGTCGTCGCGCTTCAGGCGCCAACTGCGCAGCAGCAGCTGGACGGTACGTGCCGACACTGTCTTCGACCAGGTGATCGACGCCTGCGCATCGGTTCCACGCGCAGGCCAGGACGGCACATGGATCACTGCGCCGATGCAGCACGCATACATCGCGTTGCATCGGCTGGGCCATGCGCACTCGTTCGAAGTCTTCGACGGCGCGCGCCTGGTGGGCGGCATCTACGGCGTGGCGATCGGGCAGATGTTTTTCGGCGAAAGCATGTTCAGTGCCGAAAGCGGCGGCTCCAAGGTGGCATTGGCCGCGCTGGCTGCGCATATGCATGCAGAAGGCTGGCCGCTGCTCGACGCCCAGGTGGAAAACCCGCACCTGCTCACTCTGGGGGCGCAGCGCTTGCCGCGTGCGCAGTTCCTGCAGCAAGTACAGCTGCAAGTAGCTCGACCCGCGGCTCCCGGCACCTGGTCCGAACGCTACGGCGAACGCCTTGCGAGCGCGTTTGGTGAAGCCCGCTTAACATAAAATTTGCACCGCGGGGAGATGGGGCGTAAACTGCTTTTCCTTACGGCCCTGTCGGGCCAGCCGTGATTGCACAGGATTACATGTCGACAGACGACTCCATTGAATTCGAAGGCAGCGTCAGCGAGACGCTCCCCAACACCACGTTCCGGGTCAAGCTGGAAAACGGGCATGAGATCATCGCCCACATCTCCGGCCGTATGCGCAAGAACTACATCCGCATCCTGACCGGCGACCGGGTCAAAGTTGAGATGACTCCCTACGACCTGACCAAGGGTCGTATTACCTACCGCATGAAGTAAGCGGTTCTGGTGCTGAGACGCAAGGCGGCCACTGGCCGCTTTTTGTTGTGCCTGCGAGTTATTGCTTGAAACTTGCTTTGATGGGCGGCTTCTCTTCATTACGCCGAATTGCCTCGCGCCGTGCGGGTTCGAATTCATCGGACGCGCCAGGCACCGGCACCGGCAGCGGCTGAGCTGTCGAGCTGAGCAGAGCCCTGCCATATGGCGCGAGGCGATGCAGCGCTGCAGCGACCTGAGAGCGACCGAATAACTCGCCGGACGCTGTGAGTTCGGCGGCGCCAGGCAACGCGGGCGTGCTTTGGTCGGGTCCAAACCAATTCTGGCTCGCGAGCGCGTTACGCGCGCAGGCGCCCACAAAAAAAGCCGCTCGTTTGAGCGGCTTTTTTTTGACCATCAAGGCTGCGATCAATCAACCGTTGCAGGCAGCAGACGCTCCGGCTCCGGATGCGCCTCGACCAGCAGCTCGCCATCCTTGACGTCGATGTTGACCCGGCCGCCTTCCACCAACTTGCCGAACAGCAGCTCGTCGGCCAGCGGGCGCTTGATCTTTTCCTGGATCACGCGCGACATCGGGCGTGCGCCCATCAGCGGATCGAAGCCATGCTGGGCCAGCCAGTCGCGCGCGGTCGGGGTGGCCGACAGCGAGACGTGCTTTTCCTGCAACAGCATTTCCAGCTCGATGATGAACTTGTCCACCACCCGCAGGATGTGGTCGAACGCCAGTGGCTGGAACTGCACGATCGCATCCAGACGGTTGCGGAACTCGGGCGTGAAGCCGCGGCGGATCGATTCCATCGCGTCGGTGGAATGATCCTGCTTGGTAAAGCCGATCGACCGACGCGACGCCTGGGTGGCGCCGGCATTGGTCGTCATCACCAGGATCACGTTCTTGAAGTTGGCCTCGCGCCCGTTGGTGTCGGTGAGGATGCCGCGGTCCATGACCTGCAACAGGATGTTGAAGATGTCCGGATGCGCCTTCTCCACTTCGTCCAGCAGCAGCACGCAGTGCGGCGTCTTGACGACCTTCTCGGTCAGCAAGCCACCCTGATCGAAACCGACGTAGCCCGGAGGCGCGCCGATCAGGCGGCTGATCGAATGCGCTTCCATGTACTCGGACATGTCGAAACGCACCAGCTCGATGCCCAACTGCAGCGCGAGTTGCTTGGTGACCTCGGTCTTGCCCACACCGGTAGGACCGGCGAACAGGAAATTGCCGATCGGCTTTTCCGGGTTGGCCAGGCCGGACCGTGCCAGCTTGATCGAACCGGCCAGCGTCTCGATCGCCGGGTTCTGCCCGAAGATCACCATCTTCAGGTTGCGCTCAAGGTGCTGCAGCACGTCCTTGTCGGTCGCGCTGACCTGCTTGGCCGGAATCCGCGCCATCTTGGCGACGATGGTTTCGATCTCTTCGATATCGATCAGTTCCTTGCGCTCGCCCTCCGGCAGCAGCCGCTGGCGCGCGCCGGCCTCGTCGATCACATCGATCGCCTTGTCCGGCAGCAAACGATCACCGATGTGCTTCACCGACAGGTCCACCGCCGCCTGCAACGCGTCGTCGGCGTAGGTCACACCGTGATGTGCCTCGTACTTGGGCTTGAGGCCCTGCAGGATTTCAAAGGTTTCGCCCACGGTCGGCTCGACGATGTCGATCTTCTGGAAGCGACGTGCCAGCGCACGGTCTTTCTCGAAGATGCCGCGGTATTCCTGGAAGGTGGTTGAGCCGATGCAGCGCAGCTCGCCCGACGACAACGCCGGCTTGATCAGGTTGGACGCATCCATCGTGCCGCCCGAGGCCGAGCCCGCACCGATGATGGTGTGGATTTCGTCGATGAACAGCACCGCATTGGGCACCTTCTTCAGTGCGGCCAGCACGCCCTTGAGACGCTTTTCGAAATCGCCGCGGTACTTGGTACCTGCCACCAGCGCGCCCAGGTCCAACGAGAAGATCACCGCATCGGCGAGCACTTCGGGCACGTCGTTATCGACGATGCGCTTGGCCAGACCCTCGGCAATCGCGGTCTTGCCCACGCCCGCCTCACCCACGTACAGCGGGTTGTTCTTGCGCCGACGGCACAGGACCTGGATGGTGCGCTCGATCTCGTCGGCACGGCCGACCAGCGGGTCGATCTTGCCGTTGCGCGCCTGTTCGTTGAGGTTGGTGGCGAACTCGGCCAGTGCGTCGCCCTTGGCCTCGCCCTCCCCGCCTTCGCTCTTGGACTCGCCATCCGGCGCAGACGGCTGCTCGCCGTCCTCACCCAGCTTGGCGATGCCGTGCGAGAGGTAATTGACGATATCCAGGCGGGTGATGTCCTGCTGATTCAGGAAATACACCGCATGCGAATCCTTTTCGCCGAAGATCGCCACCAGCACGTTGGCACCGGTGACTTCCTTCTTGCCCGAGGACTGCACGTGATAGACGGCGCGTTGCAGCACGCGCTGGAAACCCAGCGTGGGTTGCGTGTCACGCCCGTCGTCTTCTGCCAAACGCGAAACCGAGGCCTCGATGGCCTGTTCCAGATCGTTGTGCAGGCGCACCTGATCTGCGCCGCAGGCCTTGAGTACGGCCTGCGCGGAGGGGTTGTCCAGCAGCGAGAGCAGCAGGTGCTCGACGGTCATGAACTCATGACGCGCCTCGCGTGCTCGCTTGTAGCACTGGCCGATTGTTTGCTCTAGATCTTTGCTGAACATGGATAACTCCGAACGGCTGTTGCCAACAATATGCGGCTTTTATTGGGATTTTCCACAACCCTATCGGATAGGCATGTTCAGACGGCGTTAGCACGTGATTGCAGCCACACTGTTGCGCTGCTGGAATGATCTGGCGGGTGCCTCAGGTCTGCTCCATCGTGCACAACAGCGGATGCTGGTTCATACGAGAAAATTCGTTGACCTGGGCCACTTTGGACTCGGCGACCTCTCGGCTGTAGACCCCGCAAACGCCCCGTCCACGGGTATGGACGTGCAGCATGACCTGGGTGGCCTGCTCAAGGCTCAGGTTGAAAAACTGTTCCAGGACGGTCACCACGAAGTCCATCGGAGTGTAGTCATCGTTCAGCAGCAACACCTGGTAACGCGGCGGTGGCGCCACTTCCGGCTTGCTGGCTTCGACCATCAGGCCGTGGTCGTGTTCGTGTGAGGTATTCCGAGGCATCCAGCCATTATACGGTTCAACCTTGCACGCATTGGACGATTTGCGCTGCGCCCCGCACAATTTGTGTCCGATCCCCTGGCTGGCCCTTGATGACCGATTCCATGACCGCGCTGCCGCTGGCGCCGTCGTCTAGCGCAATTGCACCCATGCCCGCAGCGCGATGTGGTGCACGCCTGCATGTCTGGCGCCGGGTGACGTGCATCACTTTGCGCGCCGCGGATAACGCGCCGCCCCGGCAGGAGCAGCCCCGATGAGTGCGCCCGAGCAACGTTGGCATCCGGATGTGACCGTTGCCACGGTTGTCGTGCGCGACGGCCGCTTCTTGCAGGTAGAAGAAGCCATTGGTGGCCGCCTGCTGTTGAACCAGCCAGCCGGCCATCTGGAGCCCAACGAAAGCCTTCTGGATGCCGCAGTGCGCGAGACCCTGGAGGAGACCGGCTGGGACGTGCAGCTGACCCAGTTCATTGGCACCTACCAGTGGGTCGCGCCGAGCGGCCAGTGCTTTCTGCGCTTTGCGTTCGTGGCCGATGCGCTGACCCACCACCCCGAACGCAGCCTGGACACCGGCGTGGTGCGCGCGCTGTGGATGACACCGGATGAACTGCGCGCCTCGACCGAGCGCCTGCGCAGCCCGCTGGTGTGGGAGGTGGTGGCCGACTACCTGGCCGGGCAGCGCTACCCATTGTCGCTGGTCCGGCACGTCGCATGAGTACGCCGCGCATTGTGGTGGGCGTTTCCGGCGGCGTGGACTCGTCTGTAGCGGCATGGAAACTGGCGCAGCAAGGCGAGCCGATCGCCGGGCTGTTCATGCAGAACTGGGCCGATGACGGCAGCGGCGATTGCCGCGCCGAAGACGACCGCCGCGACGCAGTGGCAGTTTGCGGCGTGCTGGGCATCCCGTTCCATTTCCGCGACTTCTCCGGCGAATACTGGAGCGGCGTGTTCGAGCATTTCCTGGCCGAGTACGCGGCCGGGCGCACGCCCAACCCGGACGTGTTGTGCAACCGCGAAGTGAAGTTCAAGCATTTTCTCGATGCAGCGCAGGCGCTGGGTGCCGAACGCATTGCCACGGGCCATTACGCGCAGGTCGCACACAGCGGTGGACGTTGGCGCCTGTTGCGTGGCGCCGACCGCGGCAAGGACCAGAGCTATTTCCTGCATCAACTGGGGCAGACCCAACTGGCCGCCACCCTGTTCCCGATCGGCGATCTGGAAAAAAGCACGTTGCGCCGGATTGCCCAGGACGCCGGCTTGCCGACCCATGCCAAGAAGGATTCCACCGGCATCTGCTTCATCGGCGAGCGCGATTTCCGGGAGTTTCTGGGCCGCTATCTGCCTGCGCGCACCGGCGAGATCCGCGACCCGCAGGGGCAGCGCATTGCCGAACATCCGGGGGTGTTCTATTTCACCCTGGGTCAGCGCGAGGGGCTGAACATCGGCGGCGTGCGCGGGCGTGCCGCCGCGCCGTGGTACGTGGTGGGCAAGGACGTAGCGAGCAATGTGCTGTACGTGGATCAGGACCGTGACAGCCCGCTGCTGCAATCGCGCTGGCTGCAATCCGAGCAGGCCCATTGGGTCACCGGGGCGCCGCCGGCACGCAGCTTCAGTTGCACCGCACAGACGCGCTACCGGCAACCCGACGAGCCGTGCACGGTGGAGGTGCAGGACGATGGCAGCGTGCAGGTGCGCTTCGAGCGGCCGCAGCGGGCGGTGACGCCCGGACAGTCGCTGGTGCTGTACGACGGCGAGGAATGCCTGGGCGGCGCGGTCATCGCGGCCACCGATGCACCGCTGGAACGCCAGTTAGCGGGATCTTCTTTTTCTTCTGAGGTAGTGGCTTGATGAGTGTTTCCATGGATCACCGTGTGCTGGCGCTTGCCGGTGTTGCCCAGGCCCTGCAGCAGGTGCGGCGGATCGCCGAAACCGGGCATTCGGAAGCGGCAACGGTGCGTACCGCCATGGACAGCGTGTTCCGGGTGGACGCGTCCTCGCCGGAGGCGGTGTACGGCTCGTCTGCGGCGCTGGCGCCCGGACTGCGCCTGCTGCACAACTACTTCCGCAACCAGGGCCAGGACGAGGTGCTGCCGCGCCTGGCGCTGGCGGTGCTGCAGCTGGAACGCCGGTTTGTGCGCGACACCGCGACCGTGGCCACGGTGTCCGCCGGGATCGACGCCGCTGCCCGCCAGGCGCAACACCTGAACGACAGCGCACACCCCGATGTGCTCAGTGCGCTGGGTGGGCTATATGCGCAAACCATCAGCCACCTGCGGCCCAAGGTCATGGTGCAGGGCAACCCGCACTATCTGGGCCAGGCCGGGGTGGTTGCGGAGATTCGCGCCCTGTTGCTGGCAGCGGTGCGCTCGGCGGTGCTGTGGCGGCAGATGGGCGGCAGCCTGTGGGATTTCCTGTTCGCCAAGCGCGCGATGCTCGAAGCGGTGGACCGCGCGCTGCGCTAAACAGCGCCAAAAACCGCTGCCAGCGCCGCGCTAGCGGCCGCTGACACGCGCCAACAGGGGTTGAATGGGCAGGACGAGATGGCGATCGTCGCTAAAGACAATGGGGGGAGTGCCGATACAGCAACCGTGACTCTGCCGAGAACGCCCATGTATTCACGTCCACTCATCCGTCTAGCCGCTCCTTTGGCCCTGACTTTGCTGTATCCCTTCGCTGTCGGATTCGACTGGCCCGCTTCGGTGCGCTGGGCGATTCTGGCGACCATGACCCTTAGTTGGTTGGGTTTCGCTGCCTGGGTGACATATTCCCAGTTCCGGCCTAATCCGGACCAGGCACGCATCCTGCGCGAGCAGGACCAACTGCTCAACGAACTGCGTACGTTCGTCAGCAATGAAGTCGACGGTTCGCGCTCGGAAGTCGAGCGTGCCCGTGAACTGATCCGCCAGGCCGTGTCCGGTCTTGGTGGCAGCTTCGAAGCGATGAACCGCAAGTCGCGCCAGCAAAGCCAGGCACTGGCCCGCATCGTCGACCGCGCCGGTGACGATGGCAGTGCCGGCGTCGACGTCGCCCGCTTCGCCCAGCACGCCAGCTCCCGCATGGAGCAGTTGGTGGAAGCGCTGGAACAGGTGAGCGGCCAAAGCACCAACACCGTCCATCACATCGATGAGATGGCGCAGCATCTGGATGGCATCTTCGCGCTGTTGGAAGACGTCAAGTCGATCGCCGACCAGACCAACCTGCTGGCCCTGAACGCCGCCATCGAAGCAGCACGTGCCGGTGAAGCCGGTCGCGGCTTCGCGGTGGTCGCCGACGAGGTGCGCAACCTGTCCGAACGCTCCACCACCTTCAACGAACAGATCCGCAAGCTGGCACACAGCTCCAAGGAATCGATCGCCAAGGTGCGTGAAACGGTCTCGCAGCTGGCATCGCGTCACATGGACCGCTCCCGCGAGGCGCGCCATGAATCGGCCGCCATGCTGGAGAACGTCGCCCAGATCAACGCCTCGTTGGGCGATGGCATGCGCGAAATCTCCGAGTGCGCACGTTCCATCGATGGCAGCGTGGCCGAAGCGGTGCGTGCCCTGCAGTTCGAGGACATCGCCACGCAGACGCTGAGCGGCATCCACACCCACCTGGATCGCCTCACCGCGATCAACCGCGAAGCGGTGGCGCTGCAGGAACTGCTGCATCGCAATGGCGGCGTGTACGACAGCGATCTGGTCGCCGCGCTGGCCAAGGTGTCCAACCGCCTGCGCGACATGCGCGTGGAGTGGGAACGCCCGCCGCACAAGCCGGTGGCACAGCAAGGCATGGGTGCCGGTACGGTCGAGTTGTTCTAAGACCGATGCCGCCCCGCAGCTGCTGATTCCGACATTCCCCGGCCTTCCGGGGATTTGTCGTTCCGTAACGACCTGGTGTTCCGCTCATGTCACTTCTTGCCCCGACCATCGACACTTCCACCGCCGCGCTGCAGGCCGCTGCACTGGCCGCCGCACACGCCGAGCGCATCGCGCAAAGCGATGCGGCCAAGCCTGCGCTGCGCCGCGTCCGTATGCCGGCCGCGCTGGAACGGCTGGAGCGCTGCGCACGCGCGGAGTTGCAGGCATTGATCAACCCGCACCGCGCTTGCAGCGAAGAAGAGCTGTTGTTCGCAACCGTGGCCTGGGATCTGGGTCTGGATGGCGCGGCAGTTGGCGTGTCGGGGCGATAAGGCGCATGCGTCAAGCAGCGGGGCGTGACTCGGCAGGCGCCCCCGCTGGTTTGTTTCCGCTGCCCGGGTTTGACGCACTTGCGCCGCTCCTTAGCCATTAATGCGCTGTTGCATCCAGCCGTTCCACCAAGCGTGACTGTGCGCACGCGGAACCGATCGATTGCAGCATCAGGGTGACCTCATCCCCTGCCCCTCTGCACGACGATTTTTCGACAGAACGTGGTGCGTCGATCGACGCGATGCGATTGGAATGACGTGGCGCGAGGGCATTGGGCACCTGCTGCCTGGCTGCAGGGCCCTTGCCCGCCCACCATCGCAGGACACGCTGCAAGTACGTCCTTGTAGCTCTGGCGCGGCATCCATGCCGCTCGAGGTCCCGCGACGGTGGGCGGGCAAGGACCCATCGGGATCTTGGTGTGTATGTTTGCGAGCAAGGTAGGACATAGGGCACCTGGATCGGCGCGTGGACGATCAGCTCCGCAACGCGACGAACGACAGTTTTTAACAAAGCGACCGACTCATTGTCTGGTGCGGTGTCCTTACCAATTGCGGAACCATTGGCGCAAGTGATGCCACCAGGCAGCTGCCGTCACGGCATGTCCCGTCTGGGGTGAGGTTACCTACCATCTGGTTGCGCCGTGTTTGGCTGCACCTAACTATCGCGGCGACCCGAGATCGCCGTTGTCTTCAAGTCGTTGGGCAAGGCGAATGGATCACGCATCGTGCCGCTGAAATGCGGCTTGATCGCCTGCAAAGCTGCGCACTGCGTCAGCTGGCAATCACCAGCCGTGCACCCAGCCGCATACCGGCTTCGGCCTCGCGTAGCCATTGCGCCATATCGCGCGGCGATAGCGGGCGTGAGTAGAAATAGCCCTGGATCTCGTCGCAGCCCTGCTGACGCAGCAGTGCATCTTCCTGCACGGTTTCCACGCCTTCGGCGACCACCTGCATGCCCAGCGCGTGACCCAGATGCACGATGGCCTGGGTGACCTCGGCCGTGTTGGCATCGTCGAGCATGCCTTGCACGAAGCTGCGGTCGATCTTCAATCGCTGCACCGGGAAGCGGTTGAGGTAATGCAGATTCGAAAAGCCGGTGCCGAAGTCGTCCACCGCCAGCAGCACGCCGTTTTGTTCGAACAGTTCGAAGCAGCGGCGCAGCGAATCGGAATCGCGGATCAATGCGGATTCGGTCAATTCCAGCTCGAGACGTGACGGCGGCCAGCCGTTGTCGCGGCAGATTTCCAGTACGCGCTCGGCAAAACCGCGTTCGCGCAATTGCACTGCAGAGACATTCACCGCAACGCGGCTGAAATGCAGGCCGGCGCGATCCCAGACTACCGCCTGGCGGCAGGCTTCGCCGATGACCCACTCGCCCAGGCGCACGATTTCGCCGCATTCTTCGGCAATCGGTATGAATTCGACCGGGCTGCAGGGACCATGGCCAGGGCGATTCCAGCGCATCAGCGCTTCGATCGCCGGCGATGCATCGCCCACGGTGTTGACCAGCGGCTGGTAGACCAGCGTGAACTCTTCGCGCTCGAGCGCGCCTTGTAGCGCGTGCTCCAGCTCCAGGCGGCGCTGCGCACGCAGCAGCACGTCCTGGCTGTAGTAATGGAAGGTGTTGCGGCCGGATTCCTTGGCCGCATACATCGCCGCATCGGCGGCACGCAGCAGGCTGTCGAAGTCCGACAGGCCATCGCCCTGCAGCGCGATGCCGATGCTGGCACCGAGCTTGAGGGTGACATGTTCCTTGCGCAACGGCTCTCCAAGCGCTGCGATCAGCTTGCGCGCCACGTGGCCGGCATCTTCGGGCTCGGACATATCGCGCAACAGCACGATGAACTCGTCGTCGCTGAAGCGGCCGAACAGATCGCTGTTGCGCAGATGTTGATGCAGGCGCGCCGAGGCGAGCTTGAGCAGGTTATCGCCGGTGGCATGGCCGAACGAATCGTTGATGCTCTTGAAGCCATCCAGATCGATCAGCAGCATCGCCATCACCTGGCCGCGCTCGTTTGCTTCGCGAATGGCGTTCTCTGCCTGCTCGCGTAGCAGGAAGCGGTTCGGCAAGCCGGTCAGGCGGTCGTAATGGGCCAGCAGCTCGATGCGTTCGTTGGCTTCGCGTTCGCGGGTGACATCGCGGAACAAGGCGACAAACCGCGGCGGCAGGCCTTCGCGACGGTCCAGCTCGATCAGCACCTGTACCCAGATGCGCTGGCCGGAGTTGCGATAGAAGCACAGCTCCAGCTGCTCGGGCAGGCCGCCATCGGAAATGCGCAGCAGCGCCGCTTCGAAAGCGTCGCGCGAATCCTGGGTGTACAGCGACAGCGCCTGCTCCAGGGTGATGTTTTCCTTGCGCAGGCCGTGGATGCGGTAGCACTCCTCGGTCCATTGCATGCGCCGGGTATCGACCTCGATCTCGCAGCCGCCAATCTTGCCCAACGCAGACACGCGGTTGAGCAATTCGGTGCGCCAGCGGATCAGTGCGTCGGTCTGGCGTTGCTCGGTAACGTTCTGCAGTTGGCCAAGGACGCGCACCATGCTGCCGTCGCCGTCGAACACCGGCTGCGCCCACACCCGCAGGTGATGCGGATTGGCGCCGGGCAGGCCGTTGATTTCCAGCTCGAAATGCACCGGCATGCCTTCATGCTTGATCTTGCGCCAGGCGCTGCGCAGCTGCGCAACCGAAGACCGACCGAGCAGACGCAGGATGTCGCGAATGCCTTGCAGACGCAGTTGGGCCATGCCGAGTTGTTGCAGGAAATCCTGCGACACCCACAGCACGTCCTGGTGCGAGTCCCAGCTCCAGCTGCCCATGCTGGCAATGCGCTGGGCCTCTTCGAGCTGGGCCTGCTGCTCGCGCAGCTGCTGCTCAAGTAATTTGTGATGGTGCACGTCGGTATGCGTGCCGACCATCCGCAGCGGGCGGCCGTCGGCAGTGCGCGAGACCACGCGGCCGCGATCCAGGATCCAGCGCCACTGCCCATCGTGCTGGCGCAGCCGGAATTCGGCCACGTAGGTGTCGGTGCGGCCTTCCAGATGCGCCTGCACCGCGGCGCTGACATGCGCGTGGTCTTCGGGGTGAATCAGCCCGGACAAGGCGGTGAGGTTGTTCGGCAGCGGCTGCTCTGAATAGCCGAGCATGCGGGTCCAGCGCTCCGAGCGATACACCACGTCGGCCGGAATGTCCCAGTCCCACAGGCCGTGATCGGCGCTGTCCAGGCCCATTTCCCAGCGGCTGGTGCCATCGGCGCCCATCGGCTCGGGAATGCTCAAGGTGAACGCCATGACCTGGCCATGTTCGTCGCTGACCGCACGCAGCCAGCCTTCCAGCCGCCCGCCGCCGGTCCCCGGCAACACGCAGGGAGCCATGCCACCGCTGTCGGCCACCTGGGCGCGACTGCTTTCCAACACTTCGGCGTATGCACCAAGGGTTGCAGGCAATCCGAGGGACTGCGCAACGCGATTGGCCGCCAGAGGCTGGCCATGCGCATCCAACAACACCACCGCCGAGGTCAGCGGGTGCTGCAGCATGCTTGCAATGACGCCTGAGTCCACTCTGGAACACTCCGAAGAATCGACCCCGGCCTTCGGAGTCGCAATGGATAACGGCCGTGTCGTCGATTAGTTGAGGCGCCTGTTTCGAGCTGGACCGAACCGGACCGACTTACGGCTAAGATGGCCGTATCGCCAGCACCCAAGGTCGTCCGCGGATCCATGCAACAGCCCGTCGCCGCGCCCGCGTTTTCGTCTGCCCCCGTGTCCCGCCTCCGCCTCGCCGAGCGCCTGCAGCAAGGCCTGTGGACGTTGACCGGCCTGTATCTGCTGGTCGGTGTGGTCTGGCTGCTGCTGGGCAACCGGCTGCTCAACCTGGCCGGCGCCGCCATGCCGGAGCGCTGGTCGGACGCCAGCTTTCTGGTGGTGTCGAGCATCGTCATTCACCTGGTGCTGCGCCGCTTCATGAGGTTGATCGTGGACGAGCACGCGCAGCTGGCGCAGTCCGAGGCCTTGCTGCAGGCCAAGTTCCTGGCCCTGCCCAGCCCGGCCTTCATCTACGACCTGGCCAGCATGCGCATCCTCGATGCCAATCCGGCGGCGCTGGAATTTTTCGGCTGGGAACGCGACGAATTCCTGCAGCAGACGCTGCAGGCGATCTGGCCCAACGCCGATGGTGAACGGCTGGAAGAGGTCATTGCGCAGATTCGGGGCAAAGGAGATGCCACCTGCGTGTTGAACGAGGAGCTGCTGACGCGCAGCGGGCCACGCCATGTCGAAGTGCGCAGCAATCAGCTGCATCTGACCAGCGGCCCTGCCCGCCTGGTGGTCACGGTGGACCGTAACCAAGAGCGCCAGGCGCAGCATCTGCGCGACGAGGCGCTAGAGCGTCTGGAAGAAGCACAAAGCATCGCACGGCTGGGTTCGTGGCAGCTGGACCGTACAACCGGTCTGGGCCGCTATTCGCCGGCGGTGTATCGCCTGCTGGGGCGCAGCGTGCCGATGCACCGTCGCGAGCATCGGCTGGAAGAATTGCTGACCGCCTCCGACAGCGCCACCCAGGCGCGCATCGAACGCATGATTGAAGACATGTGCACCGGTGGCGAGGTGCAGATCGATGTGTTGCTGCCGCTGACTGGTGGCGATTCGCAACCGCGCACCGTGCATCTGCGCGCCGAGAGCGTGACCAGCCCAGGCGGCGCACGCCATGTGCACGGCACCTTGCAGGACGTGAGCGAACGCGAACAGTCGCGCCGCCTACTGCGCGAACGCGAGGAACAATTCCGCGAACTGGTGCGCGTACTGCCCGACGGTGTGCTCATCCTGGCCGACGAGCACGTGATGTATGCCAACGCCGCCGGTTCGATCCAGTTCGGCTTTCAGGGCGAGACCATTCTGGGCGAACCGCTGCAGACCCTGGTCGGCGACAGCGACCTGCCGGTGGTACGCGAGTATCTGCGCGCAGGCAGCGACCGCAACGAGCCGGTCTCCAGCGCACGCGCCATGCGCCGTCGCGATGGCAGCACCTTCTACGCCGGTCTGTCGGCAGGCGATATCCGCTATGGCGGACGCAGCTGCAAGTTGCTGGTGGTGCGCGACCTGAGCGAACCCGAGCGCATGCGCGATGCCTTGGCCGAGAGCAATGCCGAACTGCAGGCCATGGCCAAGCGGCTGTTCTCGCTGCAGGAAGACGAGCGCCGCGCCATCTCGCGCGATCTGCATGACGATATCGGGCAAGCGATCACTGCGATGAAGCTGTCCGCGCATGCAGCGCTGGACGAGCTGGACGCCGATGCACGCCGCGAGGATCTGCTGGAAGTGGTATCGCTGGCCGACAGCACGGTGACCAAGCTGCGCAATCTGTCGATGCTGTTGCGTCCGCCACAACTCGATGCGTTGGGCCTGGAAGCTGCATTGCGCTGGCAGGCGTCGATGCTGTTCCGCGCCTCACAGGTGCGGCTGGAGCTGGACATTCAGGCGCTCGACGAACGGCCGGGCAACGAGATCGAACAGGCCTGCTTCCGTATCGCGCAGGAAAGCCTCACCAATGCGCTGCGGCACGCCTGTGCGGGCGAGGTGCGCATGAGCCTGCAATCGATCGACGGCGACAGTTTCCGTCTGGAAGTCAGCGATGACGGCGACGGCTTCGAGCCGGAGGGTCCGCGCGGGCTGGGGCTGATCGTGATGCGTGAGCGTGCGCAAACCGTCGGCGGCACGCTCGCGATAGAATCAGCCCCCGGAGCAGGCACGCGCGTGACGTTGCGCCTGCCCTATCACCCGGTCGGCGAGTCCGTCCACGACGATGGTGGACGTTGAGTCATGTGGAGCCCTGTAATCCCGCCCGGACTGGAAATCGTCAAGCCCACACGACTTGGCGCGGGTAACCCCGAGTTGCTGCATCTGGTGGATGCGGCCGCGTCCGGCGGCCCGCCGCTGATGATCTTCCACATCGACATCGATCACTTCGCTTCGATCAACGAGAACATGAGTGGCGAAGTCGGTGACCAGGCGCTCACGCTGGTAGCGCGCCGCCTGCAGGAATTTCTCGGAACGCGCGGCAAGCTGTGGCGCCACGGCAGCGATGAAATGATCGTGGTGGCGGTGCGTCGCGAAGACACGCCGTTGCCGGAAGACTTCGCCGAAGAGATCCGCCAGCAACTGGAGCTGCCGCTGTCGGTGCTGCCGTATACCTTGTTCATGACCGGCAAGGTCGGCATCAGCCTGTGTCCGGAACACTCCACCTCGCTGTCCACGTTGCTGGACTACGCCGAAGAAGCCACCTACCAGGCCGCGCGCGAAGGCGGCAATACGGTGCGGCTGTATACGCGCAATTCGGCGACCAACGCGCATAGCGAAAGCATCATTGCGCGGCAGATCGTCGATGCGATTCCGCATGGCGAATTGCGCCTGCGTTACCAGCCCTTGGTGAGTGCGCGCGACGGCCGCATCGTGGGCATGGAAGCGCTGCTGCGCTGGCAATCGCCCACCCTGGGCATGCTGGTGCCGGAGCGTTTCATGCGCACCGCCGAGCGCCTGGGCGTGATCGTGCAGATCGGCGAATGGGTGCTGCAAAACGCGGTGCGCCAGGCGCGGCTGTGGCGCGACCAGGGCTTCGACGATTTCAGCATCGCGGTGAACGTCTCCACGCTGCAGTTGCTACGCCCGGGCTTCTTCAACGAAGTGATGGCGATGCTGCAAACCGCCGGCGTGCCGGCGCAATTCGTCACGCTGGAGATCAATGAAAGCGCGTTGACCAACAACGTCAACTTCGTCCACGAGACGATGGCCAACCTGCGCAACGAAGGCATCAGCCTGAGTCTGGACAACTTCGGTACCGGCGATTCCAGCCTGAGCGCGTTGGTGCGCTATCCGGTGGACCGGCTGAAGATCGATCGCAGCTTCATCAAGAGCGCACCGGCTGGCAGCCGCGAGGCGGCGATTGCGCGCGCCATCATCGCCATGGGCCACCAGCTCGGCATGACGGTGATCGCCAACGGTGTGGAATCGCAGGCGCAGCTGGGCTTTCTGCGGCGCAACGATTGCGACATCTTCCAGGGCTACCTGTTTGGCGAGCCGATGTCGGCAGAGTCCGCCGGCATGGCGCTACGGCGCCGCTATCTGCGCCCGGAATCGTTTGCCGAAAGCCGCCCCGACCGCACGTTGCTGCTGCTGGACGACGAAGAGAACGTGCTGCGCTCGCTGGTGCGTTTGTTCCGTCGCGACGGCTACCGGATTCTGGCGGCAGGCAATGTGCGCGATGCCTTCGACCTGCTCGCCACCAACGATGTGCAGGTGATCCTGTCCGACCAGCGCATGAGCGACATGAGCGGCACCGAGTTCCTGGGCCGGGTCAAGATGCTCTACCCCGACACCGTGCGCCTGGTGCTCTCCGGCTACACGGATCTGGCCACGGTGACCGAAGCGATCAACCGCGGCGCGATCTACCGCTTCCTGACCAAACCCTGGAACGACGACGAGCTGCGTGAGCATATTCGCCAGGCATTCCGCACCCATGATGAGTTGCGGAACGGCCGGGAATAGGGATTTGGGATTCGGGATTGGTCAAAAGCGCGGAGCGGCGCCATCGGGTCAGACGGCGCATTGACGATCAGCGACGGCAATGTCGGCTGTTGCGAATCCCGAATCCCGAACAACCAATCCCAGCGCGTCAGCGCGGCTGCCGGATCGGTAGCACGATCCTGAAACTGGCGCCCTGCCCCGGCGTGCTTTCGACATCGATGCGGCCGTGGTGCTTGTTGATGATGCCGTAGGAAATCGACAGGCCCAGGCCGGTGCCGCTGCCGACTGGTTTGGTGGTGAAAAACGGGTCGAAGATGCGCTGCAGCAGGTCCGGGGCGATGCCCGCGCCGCTGTCCTGGAACTGGATCCAGACGTTTTCCGCCTCGTCGCGGCCGGTGGTGACGGTAATCGTGCCGCGCTCGACGATGGCCTGGCCGGCGTTGAGCAGCATGTTCATGTACACCTGGTTGAGCTCGGACGGCAGGCACTCCACCAGCGGCAGCTCGGCGTAATTGCGCTCCAGGGTGACCTTGTACTTGAGCTCGTTCCAGATGATGTTGATCGTGGATTCGAGACCTGCGTGCAGGTCCACCATCTTCCACGACTCGGAGCGGTCCGAGTACGAGAAGTCCTTGAGGTCGCGCACGATGCGGGTCACCCGCTCGATGCCTTCGCGCGATTCGGCCATCAATTGCGGCAGGTCGCGGCTGATGAAGTCGATATCGGCGCGGTTGCGGATCTCGTCGATTTCCGGAATCAGCGCCTTCGGGTCCGGCGCCTGCAGCGCGCGCTCATACGCCTCGATCAGGGTGAACAGGCTGCGCAGATATTCCTGCAGGCTGCCCAGATTGGAGTGCACATAGCCGATCGGATTATTGATTTCGTGCGCCACGCCTGCGGCCAACTGGCCGATGGAGGCCATTTTTTCCGACTGCAGCAGTTTGTCTTGCGCGCCGTTCAAACGCAGATAGGCCTGACGCAGTTCGGCGTGGCGTTGTTGCAGCTCGCGCTCGTAATCCTGCTGGCCTTCGATGTTGTGGAACAACGCCAGAAAATGCCCGAGGCCGTGCTCTTCGTTGTAATACAGATGCGCGATGACCACCCGGTCGGCCACCGGCAGGCTGCCGGTCCAGCTGCCCTTGCTGCGCGCCTGATTGAGTGCGTCCGATGGCAACACCTGCGAAATCCGCTCGCCCAGGTTGCGATCGTCGGCGGGGTCTTCCTTGCACAGGCTTTGGCGTGCAATGGCATTGGCCAGAATCAGCTTTCCGTCGGCGCGGAACAGCAGCACGCCCTCCAGCATCTGGTCGCCAAAGGCGCGCAGGATGTCCGGGGACGGTAGTAAGGCTTGATTGAGAAAAAACTTGGCGGTCACGGGAGCAGGCGGCGGAGAGGATGCCCCAATATACGCCGAACCGTTGACGCGCCGTATCGCCGTTTCGCATTACCGGCGCTGTGTCGCAGGCCGCGCAACGCAAGCCGGCTCCCATACGCATGCCGCGTTATCTGCAGCCCTGTGTGCTGCAAAAAACGCCTTGGCGACTTAGGCGACTGCCAGCGAACGGCCGCCGCGCAACACGCTCGATTGCCCCTTGGCGTCGTAGGACGGCGCACTTTCGGTGCGGCCCAGGTGACGCAGCGCCCAGTTCACTTCGCGCCGCCGGCGTGCCAGCAGCGCACCGTTGGCGCGATTGGCTTCGGCCAGCTCACGCAGGCGCTCTTCTTCGCCTGCAGGCATTGCCGCTTCGAGCGCGCGCAGCGCCGACAGCTTGTCCTGCGTGTGTCGCATCAACCCATCGATGTCGTTCTCGAGTAATGCCTGGCGTTCGCCGGCCAGCGCGTCGCTGAGACGTTGCAGGAACTCGTTCACGTTCATCCTTTTAAGTCGGGGATCAACCCGCCAGTTGCTGATTCAGATCCATCATGCGGCTGGCGATGGCATCCGGGTTGATGGAATAGCTGCCGTTCTGCAGGGCATCCTTCACCGCCTGCACGCGACCGGTGTCGATCGCCGAGGACTGCGAAAGCTCGCGCTGCAGGTTCTGCAGATTGGTGGCTTCACCGGTCAGCTTGACGCTGTCGGTGGGCGGTAAGGCTGCAATCGGGGACGCGCGATCTTCGCCGGCCGAAGCGATCTTGCTGCTGGTGGCCGCGGTACGAAGGGTGGCAGCGGTCGGTAGATTGCCTTCGATTTTCTGGGTCATGTCAGGAACTCCTCTACAGGTCGTAGGGGATAACGGCACCCAGAAAAAAAACTTTATAGAAAATTTTTACCTGGAGACCACAACGGTTCCGCTCGCTTCAACAATGCCCTGCACAACCCGGCGCGAGGACGAATTCTCCACCGACACCCGTTCGTTTTCGCCGGCATCGGACAGCGCGCGACCACTCATGCGCACTTCCAGGCCACCGTTGCGCGACACCAGTGGGACCGTGTCGCCGCGCCGTACCAGCCGCTGCGTCACCAGATCATTGGCCGAGAGCAGCGAACCGGCCGGCAGGATGCGGCGGGCCGACTTGCCCACTGCGGCCACCGGGTCGGCCAGTACCGCACCGACGATGCGGGCGGCGTCACGCTTCTCGATACTGATATCGGCCAGCGAGATGGTTTCTCCAGCGCTGATGCCCCGGCGCAGCACCAGCACATCCTGATTGCGGCGCACCTTCAGCGGCACGAACAGGCGCCAGCCGGCCGGCTGCGGGCAAGCCACTTCCACCGTATTGGTGCCGGTGGGCTGCGCCTGCAGCGCGATCGGGCAGGCCGGCATGCGCAGCCCCGGGTCGAGCGTCGCTTCGGCTTCGGCATCGGGCCCGACGGTGGCCAGCGCGGCCGCACGGATGGAATCGACAGACTGGTAGCTCTGGGCCCAGGCCGGAGCGGCAGCCAACAAGATGACAAGCAGGAGCAGGCGCATGGGACCAGATCCGGAGGAAGACCCGGAAGACAGTGCAAGAGGTGTGCCTGTTTTTGGCCGGGATTTGGGATTCGGGATTCGTGAAAGCGGCTTCGCGGGTGATTCATTTATCCGCTGCCGAGGCCCTTTCACCCGCCGGATCTATCCGATACCTGTCACTGAAACTGTCAAGGGTGCAGAAGCAGCAGCGACCTGACCAACTGGCTAGTGCACGCTTTTGAGCGAATCCCTAATCCCAAATCACCTCATCCCGGCGCCATTGCGACTCCCCATTCCCGACAACGTCCCCGACCAACCACAAAGCCCTCAAGTTTCTCAGGGGCGCTGTCGATATCTGCCCCATGACCCACGATCTGCTCAACCGCATCGACCAGCGCACGCGACTGGCTGGCCACAATCGACTGGCGCTGCTGCTGTTTAGGCTGGGCGGACGCCAGCTTTTTGGCGTCAACGTCTTCAAGGTCCAGGAAGTGCTGCGTCGCCCGGAACTGTTCCAGGTGCCGGGCCTGCCGACCGAGTTCGCCGGCGTGGCCGACGTGCGCGGGCGCTCGGTGCCGGTGCTGGACTTGGGCCTGGCGATCGGCCACCCGGAACGCGATTCGCACTCCGAAAACGGCCCCGGCTACCTGGTGGTGGCCGAGTTCAACCGCTCGGTCCAGGGTTTCCTGGTCAGCGGGGTTGAGCGCATCGTCAATATCGCGGTGGAAGACATCCACCCGCCGCCGGAACTTGGCGCCGAAGCCACTTATTTGACGGCAGTGACGCGCTTCCAGGGCGAACTGATCCAGGTCATCGACGTGGAAAGCGTGCTGGCCGACATTGCAAAGGTCAGCAAGGACGTGCAACTGGACCCGTCGCTGCAGCTGGTGACCTACGACCGCCAGTTCCAGGTGCTGGTGGTGGACGATTCGCGGGTGGCGCGTCAGCAGATCCGCAGCGTGCTCGACCAGCTCGGCGTTTCGGCGACCCTGCTGTCGGACGGCCGCCAGGCGCTGGACCACCTGCTACAGGTGGCCGCATCGGGCGAAAACCCGGCCGACCGCTACGCCATGGTGATCTCGGATATCGAAATGCCGGCGATGGACGGCTATACGCTGACGACGGAAATCCGGCGCACGCCGGGCCTGCAGGGCCTGTACGTGCTGCTGCACACCTCCTTGTCGGGCGTGTTCAACAACGCCATGGTCGAGCAGGTCGGCGCCAACGCCTTCGTGGCCAAGTACAGCGCGCACGAGCTGGCCGACTATGTGCTGGCCCGCCTGAAAGTGGTTGCCGAAGCGGCCTGATCCAATTGCGCGGCCGTTCCACCCCACCGGTGACGGCCAGAACCAGCAACGCCTGTCTTCCGACAGGCCTGGGAATACACGTGGTTGCCGTACGCAAGCACGCGCCTTAAAAACGCTTTCGGCGCAGCTGATCACACGCTGCGCTGAGTTACTTCCCGCCAGACGATCCTGGTTGGCCTGCAAGTTGCACTGCCAGCGGCAACAGCTACCCGGGCAGCAGCACGCTTGGTGAGGTCTGGCAGCTAGAGCAATTCACAAATCCACTGCGCAGCTGCCAGGCGAGCGCGGCCGGTGATCGAAGCGACCTGTACCACGCGAGCACTTCGATCCTGAGCGCGACGGACGCACCCACCTGACGGTTGCGCGTTACGTTTGTTAACCGCTCCAAGACCGTCGGTCGGGCACTGCGGATGTGTTGCCAGCTCCGCACGCGTAACACCTCGATTTGGCACAAACATTGCTTCCTCCCTTGCAACACTTCGCGGGAGAGCACCGTGTCCAGTCCCTTCTCTTCATTCCTCGGCGTCCATGGCGACGCGTTGGCGCTGCGCGAGCAGCGCATGAAGCTCATTGCCAGCAATCTGAGCAATGTGGACACCCCTGGCTACAAGGCCAAGGACCTCAACTTCGAAGCGGCGCTGAAGTCGGCGCAGGGCGTGCAGGATGGCGGCCTGCTGCAGGCCACCGACGCCAAGCACTATGAAGTGGGCGGTGGCGGCGGGCTCAACCCGTTCCAGATCACCCGCGAATCCGACCAGCCCAGCCTCGACGGCAACACCGTCGATCCCGACGCCGAACGCGCCGCCTACGGCCGCGCCGCGCTGGAATACCGCGCGTCGCTGAGCTTCCTCGAATCCAAGGTGCGCTCGATGCTCACCGCGATCACGGGCCAATAAGTCATGAGCAACCTTCCCATTTTCGATGTGGCCGGCTCGGCGCTGCATGCGCAGTCGGTACGCCTGAGCACCATCGCCTCCAACCTGGCCAACGCCGATTCGGTGGCGGGCTCTGCCGAGGCGACCTACAAGCCGATCGAGCCGATCTTCCAGGCCCAGCAAAGCCGTCAGGACCCCAGCCTGACCTCGGTCAACGTCAAGGAGATCACCACCACCAACGCGCCGCCGATCCGTCGCTACGAGCCCGGCCACCCGCTGGCCGATGCCGATGGCTACGTGTTCTCGCCCGACGTGGACCCGGTCTCGCAGATGGTCAACATGATTTCCGCCTCGCGCAATTACCAGGCAGGCGTGGAAATGCTCAATACCGCCAAGGAACTGGCGCTCGCGACCCTGACCATGGGCCGCTGACCCGTCCTAGCCCTTACCTAACGGAACACTCCAGATGAGCACGATCGGCAGCGATCTCTACAAGACTCTCGGCCTGAGCACCAGCAGCACCGTCGCCAAGAAGGAAGAAGCACTCGGCCAGGCCGACTTCCTCAAATTGATGACCGAGCAGCTGCAGCACCAGGACCCGCTCAAACCGATGGAAAACAGCGCGTTTCTGGGCCAGTTGGCGCAGTTCTCCACCGTGCAGGGCATTGGCGACCTCAATACCAAGGTCGGCAATTTCTCCGATTCGATGAATGCCGACCAGGTGCTCAAGGGCGCCGCGTTGGTTGGCCACAACGTGTTGGTGCCCTCCGCACAGGTGGCGATCGATGCCACCGGCTCGGCCAAGGGCGTGGTCGCCGCCACGTCGGCTGGCTTCGTCAATTTCGAAATCACCGATGCCAACGGCGCGTTCGTCAAACAGCTCAGCGTGCCGGCCAGCGCCGCCGGTGAGGTGTCGTTTGCCTGGGATGGCACCGACGCCAATGGCAACCGCATGGCGGCCGGCAAATACGGCATCACCGCAACCCAAACCGATACCGCCGGCTCCAAAAGCAAGTTGCCCACCTACGTCGACGCACCGGTGGACAGCGTCACGATCGGCTCGGACGGCCTGTATCTCAACCTGACCGGGCTAGGCACTTCCCCGCTCGCCAACGTGCTCCGCGTCAGCTGAGCCGGCAACCGACACTTAAAGGAACTCATCCATGGCTTTCAATACCTCGTTGTCCGGCATCAACGCAGCCAATGCCGATCTGAACGTTACTTCCAACAACATCGCCAATGTCAACACGACCGGGTTCAAGGAATCGCGCGCCGAGTTTGCCGACATGTTCCAGAGCACCAGCTACGGCCTGTCGCGTAACGCGGTGGGCTCCGGCGTGCGCGTCAGCAATGTGGCGCAGCAGTTCTCGCAGGGCAATATCGACCCGACCGGGCGCAGCCTGGACCTGGCGGTCTCCGGCGAAGGCTTCTTCACCGTGTCCTCCAACGGCGCCAAGATGTACACCCGCGCCGGCAACTTCCAGACCGACGCCAACGGCTATGTGGTCAACCCGCAGGGCGCACGCCTGCAGGTGTTTGCACCGAACCCGAGCGGCAACGGTTTCGATGTGGGACGCCTGTCGGACCTGCAGCTGCTGACCACCGACAGCCCGCCCAAGTCGACCTCTACGGTCAACCTGGCCTTCACCCTGCCCGGCAACGCCACCGCACCGACGGTGACCCCGTTCAGCCCGGCCGACGACAAGACCTATAGCCACTCCACCGGCGGCATCAACGTCTATGACTCGCTGGGTGTCAGCCATGTGCAGACCTCCTACTTCGTCAAGACCGCCAACCCGAACGAGTGGCAGGTGCACAACTATGTTGACGGCGCCGCAGTTGGCGCGCCGACCACGCTGCAGTTCTCCGACACCGGCGCGCTGACCACCCCGGCCAACGGCATCATCGCGATGGACCCGTTCACCCCGAGCACCGGTGCCGGCGTGCTGAACATGCAGCTCAATGTCAGCGGCTCCACCCAGTACGGCGAAGCCTTCGCCCTGCGCGACACCCGCCAGGACGGCTACGCCAGCGGCAAGCTCAACGAGATCAGCATCGACACCAGCGGCGTGGTGTTCGCGCGCTATTCCAACGGCGCCGACAAGCCGCTGGGCCAGGTGTCGCTGGCCAGCTTCGTCAATCCGCAGGGCCTGCAGTCGCAGGGCAACAACATGTGGGCCGAAAGCTACACCTCCGGCGCAGCCCGCGTAGGCGCCCCCGACACCTCGGACCTGGGCCAGATCGAGTCCGGCTCGCTGGAAGCCTCCACGGTGGACCTGACCGAGCAGCTGGTGAACATGATCGTGGCCCAGCGCAACTTCCAGGCCAACTCGCAGATGATCTCGACCCAGGACCAGGTCACCCAGACGATCATCAATATTCGTTGATGACACTCGGGACCCGGGAACGGGGGCCGGGGACCCGGAAAAGCAAACGCCAATACACCGGCGCTGTTGCTTTTCCGGGTCCCCGGCCCCGGGTCCCCGGTTCCGGCCTTTCGGAGTTCCCCATGGACAAAGCCCTCTACGTTGCAATGACCGGTGCCCGCGCTTCCCTGCAGGCGCAGAGCACCGTGTCGCACAATCTCGCCAACGTCGATACGGTGGGGTTCAAGGCCGCGCTGGCCAACACCGAAGCGTTCAAGATCCAGGGCAAGGGCTATCCGTCGCGGATCGATGCGCTGCATGTGGACCAGGGCTTCGATCGCAGCCAGGGCCATCAACAGGTCACCGGCAATCCGCTGGACGTGTCGCTGCAACAGGACCGCTGGCTGTCGGTGCAGTCGCCCGACGGCAGCGAGGCCTACACCCGCAACGGCGAGTTGGCGCTTACCGCCAATGGCCAGCTGGTCACCGCCAATGGGCACGCCGTGCTGGATGAAGGCGGCAACCCGATGACGATTCCGCCGCACCAGGCGATGGAAATCGGCAGCGACGGCAGCATTTCCATCATCCCGCAGGGCGAAGGCCCGCAGACCATGGCCATCGTCGGCAAGATGAAGGTGGTCGATGCGCCCGCCGATCGTTTGACGCGGCGCCCGGACGGGCTGATGCGCAACACCAGCACCGACCCGGCGCAGGCATTTGCGGTGGCCACCGGCAAGACCATCAACAGCGGCATGCTGGAAGGCAGCAACGTGGACGCCGCCGGCGCGCTGGTGGAAATGATCCAGCTGCAGCGGCAGTTCGAAATGCAGGTCAAGATCATCAAAAACGGCGACGACAATGCACAATCGGCCAATTCGATGATGCGGCTGAACGGCTAAACGTGGCTCACTCTGTGGCTTCGCTGCAGGGCCCTTGCCCGGCCACCATTTCAGGACATGCCGCAAGTACGTCCCTGTCTTGTCTTGTGAACGACTAAAAGTCGCTCACTTCTGCGGGTTTGCTGCAGGGTCCTCTTGCCCGCCCACCATCGCGGGACACGCCGCAAGTACGTCCATGTAGGCTCTTACGCGGCATCCATGCCGCGTAAGGTCCCGCGACGGTGGGCGGGCAAGGGCCAGTCGAGATGGTCGGTGTGCATGGCTTTTAACAAAGCGACCAGCAATCTTTCTGGTGCGGTGTCCTCGCCGATTGCGGGACCCCTGGCGGCATGGATGCCGCCACGGAGCCTACATGGACGTACTTGCGGCGTGTCCCGCGAGCGGTGAGGGCATCGCGCCCTCGACCGACCCGGCTTTTAGCCCTGAGCTCCAGACAAGCAACTCGCGACCGGCAAAACCAACTGCACTTGCCGTCAGGCGAGCGCCAGCCAAGTGCGGGACCGCCCTGACCGACCAACGATGTACCGCTCTGCCGCCAGCTTCCGCCGCTGCCACCGCTTGACTGCCGCTTGCAAACTGCCGAGGCGGTCCAACCCAGACCCGCTGTGATGGTGTCCCCAGGCACCTGGACGAGCCGGCAGCCGGCATCGCCACCCGTGATCTTACGCACACCCGGCAGAAATCCGACACCGCTTTGGCACGCCACGTGCATATACCCACCCGTGCCCGGAACACATCCCCGGGTCTAACGAGGAATCGGGTCATGAATCAGGCTTTGTGGGTCGCCAAAACCGGACTGGATGCGCAGCAGACGCGCATGTCGGTCATTTCCAACAACCTGGCCAATACCAATACCACCGGCTTCAAGCGCGACCGTGCCGCGTTCGAAGACCTGCTGTATCAACAGGTGCGTGCGCCGGGCGGCTCGACCTCCGCGCAGACGCAGCTGCCCACGGGCCTGCAACTGGGTACCGGTGTGCGCGTGGTGTCCACCTTCAAGGGCTTCGACCAGGGCAGCCAGCAGCAGACCGGCCGCGCGCTCGACGTGATGGTCAACGGACGCGGCTTCTTCGAAGTGCAGATGCCCGACGGCACCTCCGCCTACACCCGCGACGGTACCTTCCAGATCAATGCGCAGGGCGAGCTGGTCACCAACAGCGGCTACCCGCTGCAGCCCGGCATCCAGGTGCCGGAAGGCGCGCAGTCGCTGACCATCGGCAACGACGGCACCATCAGCGTCACCCTGGCCGGCCAGGCCGCCGCGCAGGAAATCGGCGCGCTGACGCTGACCGACTTCATCAACCCCTCGGGCCTGCAGTCCAAGGGCGAGAACCTGTTCGTCGAAACCACCGCCTCCGGCCCCGCCCAGAACGGCACCCCCGGCCTCAATGGCCTGGGCACCACCGTGCAGGGCGCGCTGGAAGGCAGCAACGTCAATACGGTGGAAGAACTGGTGAGCATGATCGAGACCCAGCGCGCCTACGAAATGAATGCCAAGGCCATCTCCACCACCGACTCGATGCTCGGTTACTTGAACAACAACGTCTGATCGGCTCGCCGCTCGCCGCCTTCTCAGGAACTCACGCCATGTCCCGCCTGCCCTCTCTCTCCTCTCTGTGCTTCGCCATTGCCTGCAGCGCGCTGCTGGGTGGCTGCGTGGCAGCCGGCGATGTGCGGCCGTTCGCCGAACTGGCGCCGATCGTACCGGTGGTGGCACCGACCGCGCAGCCCACCGCCGGTGCGATCTACGCCGCCGGCCCGAGCCTGAATCTGTATGGCGACCGCCGCGCCCGCGATGTCGGCGACCTGCTGACGGTGAACCTGGTGGAAAGCACCACCGCCTCGTCCACCGCAAACACCAGCATCAGCAAGGCCGACACCGTGGACATGAGTACGCCCACGCTGCTCGGCGTGCCGCTCACCGTCAACGGCACCGATGTGCTGCGCAACTCCACCAACGGCGACCGCAGCTTCGACGGCAAGGGCAACACCGCGCAAAGCAACCGCATGCAGGGCAGCGTGACCGTCACCGTGATGCAGCGCCTGCCCAACGGCAACCTGGTGGTCCAGGGGCAGAAGCAGTTGCGCCTGACCCAGGGCGACGAGCTGGTCCAGGTGCAAGGCATCGTGCGCGCCGCCGACATCTCTCCGGACAACACCGTGCCCTCGAGCAAGGTGGCCGACGCCCGCATCGCCTACGGCGGCCGCGGCGCGATCGCACAGTCCAACGCAATGGGCTGGCTGAGCCGCTTCTTCAATTCCCGTCTGTCGCCCTACTGAGCCTGCGACCATGAACCTGTCTTCCCTGCCCTTCCGTCTGCTCGTTGCCGCTGTCGCGCTGTGCGCGATCGCCGCACCGGCCTCGGCCGAACGCATCAAGGATCTCGCCCAGGTCGGCGGCGTGCGCGGCAACGCGCTGGTCGGCTACGGCCTGGTGGTTGGCCTGGACGGCAGCGGCGACCGCACCAGCCAGGCGCCCTTCACCGTGCAGAGCCTGAAAAACCTGCTCGGCGAGCTGGGCGTCAATGTTCCGGCGAACGTCAACCCGCAGCTGAAAAACGTCGCGGCCGTAGCCATCCACGCCGAGCTGCCGCCGTTCGCCAAGCCCGGCCAGCCGATCGACATCACGGTCTCCTCGATCGCCAATGCGGTGTCGCTGCGCGGCGGCTCGTTGCTGATGGCACCGTTGAAAGGCGCCGACGGCCAGGTCTACGCGATGGCCCAGGGCAACTTGGTGGTCGGTGGTTTCGGCGCGCAGGGCAAGGACGGCTCGCGGGTGTCGGTCAATATTCCCAGCGTTGGCCGCATCCCGAACGGGGCGACCGTCGAACGCGCGCTGCCGGACGTGTTTGCCGGCAGCGGCGAGATCACCCTCAACCTGCACCAGAACGATTTCACCACCGTCTCGCGCATGGTTGCGGCGATCGACAGCAGCTTCGGCGCCGGCACCGCACGTGCGGTGGATGGCGTGACCGTGGCAGTGCGCTCGCCGACCGACCCGGGCGCGCGCATCGGCCTGCTGTCGCGGCTGGAAAACGTCGAACTCTCGCCCGGCGACGCGCCGGCCAAGATCGTCGTCAACGCACGCACCGGCACCGTGGTCATCGGCCAGCTGGTGCGGGTGATGCCGGCGGCGATCGCGCATGGCTCGCTCACCGTGACCATCAGCGAAAACATCAACGTCAGCCAACCGGGCGCCTTCAGTGGCGGCCGCACCGCGGTGACGCCGCAATCGACGATCACGGCCACCTCCGAAGGCAGCCGCATGTTCAAGTTCGAAGGTGGCACCACGCTCGATCAGATTGTCCGCGCAGTCAACGAAGTGGGCGCGGCGCCCGGCGACCTGGTCGCCATCCTGGAAGCCCTGAAGCAGGCTGGCGCGCTGACGGCGGAGCTGGAGGTGATCTGACATGCGTATCGCAGCCTCGCCCATTGAGCTCAATCCGAGCACCAAGGCCGATCCGGCAAAGATCGACAAGGTCTCCCGTCAGCTCGAAGGCCAGTTCGCGCAGATGCTGGTCAAGAGCATGCGCGACGCCAGCTCCGGCGACCCGATGTTTCCGGGCGAAAACCAGATGTTCCGCGAAATGTACGACCAGCAGATGGCCAAGGCGTTGACCGAGGGCAAGGGCCTGGGCCTGTCGGCGATGATCTCCAAGCAGCTGAGCGGCGACACCGGCGGCCCGGCCTTGAACACCTCGCTGAGCACCGCCGATGCGGCCAAGGCCTATTCGCTGGTTGCCGGCAAGCGCGATGCCTCGTTGCCGCTGCCCGCCCGCGATGGCGCGGCCAGCGGCATCGGCGCAACCCTGGGCGCGGCGGCCAAGCTCGGCGCAGGTGCGCTGGGCGGCGTCGGCATGAGCCAGGTGCTGGACCTGATTGCCGGGCGCACCGGTGCTGGCGAATCCGGCGGTGACGATGCGGCCGCACTGAGCTGGCCGTCGGCCAACGACCGCTGGGCCGATGTAGCCGCCAGCGACGCGGCCGACGCCAATGCCGCCGTCAATGCCAGCGCCGCCAGCAGCGCCGCGGCCAGCCTGGGCGAACGCACCCCGGAAGGCTTCGTCGCCAAGATCTGGACGCATGCGCAAAAAGCCGCACGCGAACTGGGTGTGGACCCGCGCGCGCTGGTGGCGCAGGCCGCACTGGAAACCGGCTGGGGCCGGCGCGGCATCGGCAATGGCGGCGATTCCAACAACCTGTTCGGCATCAAGGCCACCGGCTGGAACGGCGCAAAGGTCACCACCGGCACCCACGAATACGTCAACGGCGTCAAGACCACCGAAACCGCGGATTTCCGCGCCTACGGCTCGGCCGAGGAAAGCTTTGCCGACTATGTGCGCCTGTTGAAAAACAACAGCCGCTACCAGGGCGCACTGCAGGCCGGCACCGATATCCGCGGTTTTGCACGCGGCTTGCAACAGGCCGGGTACGCCACCGATCCAGGCTACGCCGCCAAGATCGCCGCAATCGCCAACGGCCCGACCATCGACCGTGCGGTCGCCGCCATCGGCAACGCAGCGGCAGATCTGTCCAACCGTTACGCCAGTACCGCCGAGCCTGCCGGGCTTGGCACCATCCGTCGTTGAGGTAAACGCCCATGTCCATCATGTCCACCGGGACCAGCGCGCTCATCGCCTTCCAACGGGCGTTGTCGACCGTTAGCCATAACGTCGCCAACATCAATACCGAAGGCTATAGCCGCCAACGTGTGGAATTTGCAACGCGCACGCCCACCGACATGGGCTACGCGTTCGTGGGCAATGGCGCCAAGATCACCGACGTGGGCCGCGTGGCCGACCAGTTGGCCATTTCGCGCCTGCTCGACAGCGGCGGCGAACTCTCACGCCTGCAGCAGCTGTCCTCGCTGTCCAACCGCGTGGACGCGCTGTATTCCAATACCGCCACCAACGTGGCCGGGCTGTGGTCGAACTTCTTCGACTCCACCAGCGCGGTCTCGTCCAATGCCTCCTCCACCGCCGAGCGCCAGAGCATGCTCGACAGCGGCAACTCGCTGGCGACGCGCTTCAAGCAGCTCAACGGGCAGATGGACAGCCTGAGCAATGAGGTCAACAGCGGACTGACCTCGTCCGTGGACGAAGTCAATCGCTTGACGCAGCAGATCGCCAAGCTCAACGGCACTATCGGCAACAGTGCGCAAAACGCAGCGCCGGACATGCTCGATCAACGCGATGCGCTGGTGACCAAACTGGTGGGTTACACCGGCGGCACTGCGGTGATCCAGGACGGCGGCTTCATGAACGTCTTCACCGCCGGCGGCCAGGCGCTGGTGGTGGGCACCACCTCCTCCAGGCTCACCACCGTCGCCGACCCGTACCAGCCCACCAAGCTGCAGGTGGCGATGCAGACCCAGGGCCAGAATGTCAGCCTGAGCGCCAATTCGTTGGGCGGGCAGATCGGCGGCCTGCTGGAATTCCGCAGCAGCGTGCTCGAACCGACCCAGGCCGAACTCGGCCGTCTGGCGGTAGGCATGGCCAGCACCTTCAATGCCGGCCACAGCCAGGGTATGGACCTGTATGGCGCGATGGGCGGCAACTTCTTCAACATCGGTTCGCCGACCACCGCTGCCAACCCGAACAACACCGGTAGCGCCTCGCTGAGCGCCAGTTTCAGCAACATGAGCGCGGTGGACGGCCAGAACGTCACACTCAGTTTCGATGGCACCAACTGGAAGGCCACCAACGCCAGCACCGGCTCTGCGGTGCCGATGACCGGCACCGGCACCCCGGCCAACCCGCTGGTGCTCAATGGCGTGAGCATGGTGGTGGGCGGCACGCCGGCCAACGGCGACAAGTTCCTGCTGCAGCCTACCGCTGGCCTGGCCGGCACCCTGTCGGTGGCCATCACCGACCCCTCGCGCATTGCCGCGGCCACCCCGGTCAAGGCCACCGCCACGGTGGCCAACCTGGGCACCGGCAAGATCAGCGACGTCAAGGTCACCAACGCGCAGAACCCGGGGCTGCTGGCGCCGGCGTCGGTGGAATTCATCGACGCCAACCAATACACCATCGATGGCACCGGCCCGTTCGCCTACACCGCCGGCCAGACCATCAGCGCCAACGGCTGGAGCTTCGCGCTGGATGGCGCCCCCAAGGCCGGCGACACCTTCGGCGTCGGCCCGACCGGCGCCGGCTCCAGCGACAACGGCAATGCCAAATTGCTGGCCAAGATCGACGATGCCAAGGCACTCAGCGGCGGCACGGTCACGCTCAACGGCGCGCTGTCGGGCCTGACCACGTCCGTCGGTTCGGCTGCGCGCGCGGCCAATTATTCGGCCGATGCGCAGAAGGTCATCAACGACCAGGCGCAAGCCAGCCGCGATTCGATTTCCGGCGTCAACCTCGATGAGGAAGCCGCCAACATGCTGAAGCTGCAGCAGGCCTACCAGGCCGCCGCACAGATGATTTCCACCGCCGACACCATCTTCCAAGCCATCCTGGGCGCCGTACGCTGATGACCGACCGTATCTCCACCAGCATGATGTACAGCCAGTCGGTCGCCTCGATGGGGGCCAAGCAGGCGCGGCTGAACCAGCTCGAATCGCAGCTGTCCAGCGGCCAGCGCCTGGTCACCGCCAAGGACGACCCGGTTGCCGCCGGCACCGCGGTGGGCCTGGATCGCGCGCTGGCCGCGATCACGCGCTTTGGCGAAAACGCCAACAATGTGCAGAACCGCCTGGGCCTGCAGGAAAACGCACTCTCGCAGGCCGGCGACAAAATGGCGCGCGTCACCGAGTTGACGGTGCAGGCCAACAATTCCTCGCTCAGCCCCGACGACCGCAAGGCGATCGCCTCGGAGCTGACCGCGTTGCGCGACAGCATGGTCAGCCTGGCCAACAGCACCGACGGCACCGGGCGCTATCTGTTCGGCGGCACTGCCGATGGCAGCGCACCGTTCATCAAAAGCAGTGGCAACGTCACCTACAACGGCGACCAGACCCAGAAACAGGTAGAAGTGGCGCCGGACACCTTTGTCAGCGACACCCTGCCCGGCAGCGAAATCTTCATGCGCATCCGCACCGGCGACGGCACCGTGGACGCGCACGCCAACGCCGCCAACACCGGGACCGGGCTGCTGCTGGATTTCAGCCGCGATGCCAGCACCGGCAGCTGGAATGGCAGCAGCTACAGCGTGCAGTTCACCGCTGCCAACACCTATGAAGTGCGCGACAGCACCAATGCGGTGGTCGGCACCGGCACCTATAAAGACGGCGAAGACATCAACGCGGCCGGCGTGCGCATGCGCATCAGCGGCGCACCGGCGGTAGGCGACAGTTTCCAGATTGGCGCTTCCACCACCAAGGACGTGTTCTCCACCATCGACGATCTGGTCGGCGCGCTGAACTCGGACACGCTGACCCCGCCGCAGAAGGCGTCGATGATCAACACCTTGCAGTCGTCGATGCGCGACATCGCGCAGGCGTCCTCGAAGATGATCGATGCGCGCGCCTCCGGTGGCGCGCAGTTGTCGGCGATCGACAATGCCAACGCCTTGCTCGAATCCAACGAAGTCACGCTCAAGACCACCCTGTCGTCGATCCGCGACCTGGATTACGCCTCGGCGATCGGGCAGTACCAACTCGAGAAGGCCTCGTTGCAGGCCGCTCAGACCATTTTTCAGCAGATGCAGTCGTCGTCGTTGTTCAACCTGATCCGCTGATTTGCCGCAGAAAACCTGGGTTTTCTTCGCTCCTGCGCGTGGGCACTTGCGCAGGCGGACGGAGTTTATTTTTCGAAGAGTTATACCAGCGCTAAAGATTGGCGGGGTGCTGCCGAATAAACCAAACCCCTTGATACGCAACGCTTACGTAGTTCGTCCTGACGCAGAAAAACAGTAAAAAAATACTGAATTCCGCTAAAGGTTCCCGATACATCGCCGTTATTCATCTCAGCAGCGGCAACGGCCAACTTGATGGCCCCCCTGCGGAGGCTCCGGGCAAGTCCCCCTTGCCGGAAAAATCGCTTAGGAGAAATCAAAATGGCACAGGTAATCAACACCAACGTAATGTCGCTGAACGCTCAGCGTAACCTCAACACCAGCAGCGCCAGCATGTCGACGAGCATCCAGCGTCTGTCTTCCGGTTCTCGCATCAACAGTGCCAAGGACGACGCCGCGGGCTTGGCGATTCGCGAACGCTTCTCCACCCAGATCCGTGGCCTGGACGTCGCCTCGCGCAACGCCAACGACGGTATCTCGCTGGCCCAGACCGCCGAAGGCGCGATGGTGGAAATCGGCAACAATCTGCAGCGTATCCGCGAGCTGTCGGTGCAGTCGTCCAATGCCACCAACTCGCAGACCGACCGTGACGCGCTGAACTCGGAAGTCAAGCAGCTGACCGCCGAAATCGACCGCGTTGCCAACCAGACCAACTTCAACGGCACCAAGCTGTTGAACGGCGACTTCTCCGGCGCGCTGTTCCAGGTCGGCGCCGACGCCGGCCAGACCATCGGCATCAACACCATCGTCGATGCCAACGTGGACGCGTTGGGCAAGGCCAACTTCGCTGCCGCTGTCTCTGGCGCAGGCGTAACCGGCACCGCGACCGCATCGGGTTCGATCACCGGTATCTCGCTTGCATTCAACGACGCCAGCGGCAGCGCCAAGACGGTGACCATCGGCGACGTGAAGGTTGCCAACGGCGACGATGCAGCGACCATCAACAAGAAGGTCGCTGCAGCGATCAACGACAAGCTCGACCAGACCGGCATGTATGCCTCGATCGACACCGGCGGCAACCTCAAGCTGGAATCGCTCAAGGCCGGTCAGGACTTCACCTCGCTGACCATGGGCAGCACCACCGGCGCTACGGGTGTCACGGTCGGCGCCGGCCTGCAGACCGCTTCGGCAGCCTCCGGCTCCACCGCAGTCACGCTGACCAACCTGGACATCTCCACCTTTGCCGGTTCGCAGAAGGCCCTGGAAATCGTCGACAAGGCGCTGACCGCAGTCAACTCCTCGCGCGCCGACATGGGTGCGGTGCAGAACCGCTTCACCTCCACCATCGCCAACCTGAGCGCCACCTCGGAAAACCTGTCGGCCTCGCGTAGCCGCATTTCCGACACCGACTACGCCAAGGAAACCGCCGAACTGACCCGCACGCAGATCCTGCAGCAGGCCGGTACCGCGATGCTGGCCCAGGCCAAGTCGGTTCCGCAGAACGTGCTGAGCCTGCTGCAGTAACTTGCAGTCATCTGCCGCAGCAGTGCGGCAGCGCTCCGCGCAGTCCAAAGCCCCTCTTCGGAGGGGCTTTTTTGTGGCCGCTGCCCTGGCACAGTGACCAAGCGGGTTTTTGACGCCGGCCGCCGGCCCTGTGCGGGTACGGAACTTGCATGACTTCATCCGTGAGCGTGATCCATCGCTGCCGCTAAAGTCCTCCCGGATGCGGCCGATACCCGTCACGTAATCCCATGCGTCCGTCTGTTTCGGACGCCCAGACGAGGAATGCAACATGGCATCGGTGATCAGCACTTCCGCCTCCGGGTTGGACATCCCTACCGTGGTGTCCACCCTGGTGTCCCGGCAGAAAGACCCCGAGCAGGCACGCATCAACAAGGCCGGCACCGCTGCGACGACGCAGCTGTCGGCAATCAGCCAGATCAAGAGCAGCATGACCACGCTCAAGTCTGCGCTGGACAAGGTGGTCAGCAGCGCCGACACCAACGCCTACAAGGCCACGGTGCCGACCGATGCCGGCTTCACCGCCACCACCACCAGCTCGGCGGCGCCGGGCAACTATTCGGTGGAAGTGGTGTCGCTGGCGACCTCGCAGAAGCTGGCATCCGGCGCATTCACTGCCGATGCCACCGTGGGCAGCGGCACGCTGACCATCGGCTACGGCGACCAGAGCGTCACCGTGGACATCAGCGGCACCGACAAGCTCACCGATATCGCTGCGGCCATCAACAAGGCCGCCGGCGGCAAGGGCGTCACCGCCAGCGTGATTACCGCCAACGATGGCCAGCATCTGGTCTTCAATGCAGTGGATTCGGGCACCAAGGGCGCGCTGACCGTCAGTGCCAGCGACCCCAGCCTGAGCAGCCTCACCTACGGGCCTGGCGTCACCGGCGGGCTGAACCAGACCGTGGCCGCGGCCGACGCGCTGGTGCGCGTGGACGGCTTCGAGCGCACTTCCAGCTCCAATACCGTCACCGACATCGTGCCAGGCGTGGTGCTCAACCTCACCAAGGCTGCCGAAGGCACCAAGTTCAACCTGGGCGTGGCAGCCGACACCAGCGGCCTCAAGGGCAACCTCACTGCCTTCGCCGCGGCCTACAACACCGCCAACACGTTGTTGAAGAACAGCAGCAGCTACAACGCCGAAACCCGTACCGCCTCGGCATTGACCGGCGACTCGTTGGTACGCGGCCTGCAGCAACAGCTGCGTGGCCAGGTCAGCGGCAACGTCAACGAACTCAAGGCGCTTGGCCTGACCATCGACAAGGATGGCGTGATGAGTTTCGACGGCGGCAAGTTCGACACCGCCATCGCGTCCGACGGCGGCGCCGCAGCCGAGGTGTTCGGCAAGGACAGCAAGTTCGGCGGCACCCTGACCAAGCTGCTCGACAGCAACGTCAACGTCACCAACGGCACCCTGACCCTGCGTTCGGACAGCTTGAACAAGACCATCAAGGGCTACGAATCGGACCTGGACGATCTCGATGCACGCATGGAAAAACTCAGCGACCGCTACACCGCCCAGTTCACCGCGATGGAAACCATGATCAGCAAGCTGCAGAGCAGCACCAGTTCGCTCAGCAGCCTGCTGACAAGCTGATTTCCGTGATGACGATCCTCAAGTCCCGCAAGGGTCTTGCCGATACAAGAAGGGCCTATCGTGATTTCGGCCTTGCCTTCCGGCAGGAGCGTCGTCGCAGGAGCACAGCGCTCCGGGACCAGCGAAGGTCAGCCCATTGAGGAGTCATCCATGTACGGTTCCAATCGTCAGTATGCCGAGCAATACCGCAAGGTCGGCGTGTCCACCAGCGTGACCGAAGCCGACCCGCACAAGCTGGTGTCGCTGCTGTTCGCCGGTGCCTGCCAGCGCATCCGTCTGGCCCAGGCCTGCCTGGCGCAGGGCGACCAGGCGCGCAAGGGCAAGGCCATTGGCGAGGCCTGTGCGATCGTCGGTCACTTGAACGGTTCGCTCGATCACGAAGCCGGTGGCGAGATCGCTGGTAACCTCTCTGCCCTGTATGACTACGTGATGCAGCGGCTGACCGCAGCCAACCTGCACAACGACGAGACTGCGTTGACCGAAGCGCTGGAGTTGCTCAGCGAAATCGACTCGGCGTGGAACTCCATCCCCCTCGAACAACGCGGTCTTTCCGCCGTTTCGTGAGTCCTGCCATGCATAGCGTGCAAAGCCTTCAAGCAGAAATCGCCGACCTCCGCATCGCCATGGCGCAAGAGGAGTTCGAGGACATGCCGCTGATGCTGGACGCCCACGACCTGCACCTGCGCCAATACGCGCAGCAGGTGGATATCCAACAGGACCGCGACGCGCTGCAGACCTTGTTGACGATGCACCAGGACCTGATGCGGATGATGCGCGAGCGTCAGCGCAAGTTGCTGGACCTGATCCGCGCACAGCGCACCTCGTCCTCGGCCAGCCGCGCCTACGCCCGGGTCGGCCGGATCTGATGTCCGCGCTCGGCACACTCGCGCCATCCGCCGATGCCGAGCTGTTTGCCGACACGCTCAGCTGCGAACTGCAGCTGCCGTCCGGCTTCCGCGCCGGGAGCGATGCCGGCGCGCACAGCGCCGCAGAAACGCTGCTGCGTAGCCTTGGCCAGGTCGAAGACCTGCGCAGCGACGAAACCAGCGAAGACCGCGGCGAACTGCCGCTGCTGGTGCAGCGCATGGATGCCAAACTCGATCTGATGCTGGCGCTGATCGGTCGCCTGGTGCGCCAGGGCGACAGCGGCCTGACCCAGGGCATGGTGCATTGGTCGGTGCGCGGAATCCGCCTGAGTTGCGCAACCACCCACGCGCCGGGCACGGCGGGCAGCGTTTGCCTGCAGCCCTCCGACTGGCTTCCTGAATTGGTACAGCTTCCTGCCACAGTGCTGGCAAGCGCTAGCGACGGCCATGATTCCTGGCTGTGGCTGCGGTTTGCCCCGCTCGCACCCGGCCTGCAGGACGCGTTGGAACGTCACCTGTTTCGCCTGCATCGCCGTCAGATCGCCGACGCCCGTCGCCAACGCTGATCCCGATGGTTGGCGCGGGGCGCCGGGTCAGCTAAGGTGCCCTTTACTGAAAATAGGTCTCTTCTGCGCCGTGCGAGTCATCATCGTCGACGATCACACCCTTGTACGTGCCGGCCTGTCCAGGCTGCTGCAAACTTTCGCCGGCATTGATGTCGTGGGCGAAGCGAGCAACGCGCAACAAGCCCTGGACATGACATCCCTGCACCGGCCCGACCTGGTGTTGATGGACCTATCCCTGCCCGGCCGCAGCGGCCTGGATGCCATGACCGACGTGCTGCGCGCCGCGCCACGCACGCATGTGGTGATGATGTCGATGCATGACGACCCGGTGCACGTGCGCGACGCACTCGATCGTGGCGCGGTTGGTTTCGTGGTCAAGGACGCCGCACCGCTGGAGCTGGAGCTGGCCTTGCGCGCCGCCGCTGCCGGCCAGGTGTTCCTGAGCCCGCAGATCTCGTCCAAGATGATCGCGCCGATGCTGGGCCGCGAAAAACCGGTCGGTATCGCTGCCTTGTCGCCGCGCCAGCGCGAGATCCTGCGCGAAATCGGCCGTGGACAGAGCAACAAGGAAATCGCCGCCGACCTGGGGATCAGCGTCAAGACGGTCGAAACCCATCGCGCACGCATGATGGAATCGCTCGGTTGCCGTCGCGCCAACGACCTGGTGCTGCTGGCGGCCAAACACCACAACGAGCTGGTCTGACGCGCCGAACCCGGTGCGTGCCGTCAGGCCAGCGACGGTAAAAACCGTGACAGGATTCCGTCGGGCATGCTTGAGCCCGCCTGCAATGTCAGGAAGTTCCTGACAGACTGTCGGGAAAATCATGAGTCACCTCACCTGACTCCCTGATTAGAAACCCGTCGCGTTGTCCTGCAAGATGCATTCCATCGCTGCTGCACGCAGCGCCCTTCGGAAGCGCTTCCATGAAGACGACCATTTCCGCCCAGCTTGGCCAGCAACTGCACCTCACCCCGCAGCTGCTGCAGTCGATCCGTCTGTTGCAACTGGACGGCATGCAGTTGGAACTGGAAATCCGTCGTGCCCTGGAAACCAATCCGTTGCTGGAGTTGGAAGAGCTGGCCGACAACGGGGACGCGGCCACCACCAACGACGATGGCGCCAGCGATATCGCCGCGTTCGACGAGCTGCCGGAAAGCACGATGTGGGACGTGCAGAGCAGCAGCTGGAACGATGGCGACGACGACCGCATGCAGCGCGTGGCCGCCGGTGAGTCCACCGACCCGCATGTGCGCATCCTGCGCGAGCTGGCGCTGGACCTGGACGAAGCGGCATTGGGGGCCGCTGCGTTCTGGCTGGAGCAGACCGACGACGCAGGGTACCTGACCGAAGCGCTGGCCACGCTGCAGCAGCTGGGCGCCACCCGTCTGGGGATGACCGTGCAGGCGGTGGAAGCGATCCGCCAGCGGCTGCTGCACGGCGACCCGGCCGGCCTGGCCGCCTGCGATCTGCGCGAGTGCCTGCAGGCCCAGTTGACCGCCCTGCCCGGCCGCGTGCCGGCACGCCATCTGGCCGCGCGCATCCTCGATGGCGACCTGGAACTGCTGGCCGCGCATGACTACGCGGTGCTGGCGCGTGCGCACGATGCCGAAGTGGACGATGCGCGCGAGGCGGTGCGGCTGATCCTGTCGCTGCAGCCGCGCCCGGGCGACGACCTGCTGCAGGAAAGCAACGCCAGCGTGATCCCGGATGTGCTCGCCTGGCATGCCGATGGCAGCTGGCGCGTGGCCCTCAATCCGGCCACCACCCATCGCGTCAGCATCAACCCGGTGCACGAACGCGCGCTGGCCGAAGCCGGCGACGCGGCGCAGCCATTGCGCGACATGCTGCAGGAAGCGCGTTGGCTGACCCGCGGGCTATCGATGCGCTACGAAACCCTGCTGCGCGCAACGCGCGCCATCGTCGAACGCCAGGCCGCCTTCCTGGCGCGCGGCGAAGAAGCGATGGCGCCGCTGACCCTGAAGGAAATCGCCGACGAGATCGGCATGCACGAATCGACGATTTCACGCATCACCACTGGCAAGTACATTCAGACCCCGCGTGGCACCTTCGAACTCAAACACTTCTTCGCGGTGCGGCTGGAAGGCGCCAGCGTCTCCGGCCAGGCCGTCAAGGCGATGGTGCGCCGTTTGATCGAAAGCGAACCGGCCGGCCGGCCGCTGGCCGACGAAGCCATCGCCGGATTGCTGTCGCGCCAGGGCGTTAATATCGCCAGGCGCACCGTTGCCAAGTACCGCGAACAACTCGACATCGCCCCGGCACGCGAGCGCCGCCGCACCAACAAACCGCTGCTTGCCCGGGCAGGATAAGGACTACTATGAGCAAACTCACCGTGCTGCTGGTCGACGACCACGAGGGCTTCATCAACGCTGCGATGCGTCATTTTCGCAAAGTGGAGTGGCTCAACATCGTGGGCAGTGCCGCCAATGGACTGGAAGCGATCGAGCGCTCTGAGTCGCTGCGCCCCAATGTCGTGCTGATGGACCTGGCCATGCCCGAGATGGGCGGGCTGCAGGCGACGCGTCTGATCAAGACGCAGGACGATCCGCCGTATATTGTCATCGCGAGCCACTTCGACGATGCCGAGCATCGTGAACACGCTCTTCGCGCGGGTGCTGACAACTTTGTCAGCAAGCTGTCCTATATCCAGGAAGTCATGCCAATCCTGGAGGGCCTGACGGAAGGAGCCAGGAATGAGTGAGTCCCGCATTCTGTTGATCGACAGTGACGCCGTGCGCGCCGAGCGCACCGTGTCGCTGCTCGAGTTCATGGACTTCAATCCACGCTGGGTCACCGACGGCGCCGACATCAATCCTGGCCGTCATCGCCACGACGAATGGATGGCGGTAATGGTGGGCTCGGCGCAGGATGCTGCGCAGGCCGATAAATTTTTCGACTGGCTGGCCGACGCCAAGTTGCCGCCCCCGGTACTGCTGATGGAAGGCAGCCCGAGCGCGTTCGCGCAGACCCACGGCCTGCACGAAGCCAATGTCTGGACCCTGGACACGCCGTTGCGGCATACGCAGCTGGAAGCCCTGCTGCGCCGCGCAAGCCTCAAGCGGCTGGATGCAGAGCATCAGGCCGGCGTGCAACAGGACACCGGGCCGACCGGCAACAGCGAGGCGGTCACCCGCCTGCGCCGGTTGATCGACCAGGTAGCCGCGTTCGACACCACCGTGCTGGTACTGGGCGAATCCGGCACCGGCAAGGAAGTGGTGGCACGCGCCATCCATCAGCATTCGCCGCGCCGCGATGGGCCGTTCGTGGCGATCAACTGCGGCGCGATCCCGCCGGACCTGCTGGAAAGCGAACTGTTCGGGCATGAAAAAGGCGCTTTTACCGGCGCGCTGACCACCCGCAAGGGCCGTTTCGAGATGGCCGAAGGCGGCACGCTGCTGCTGGACGAAATCGGCGACATGAGCCTGCCGATGCAGGTCAAGCTGCTGCGCGTGTTGCAGGAGCGCAGCTTCGAACGCGTCGGCGGTGGGCAGACCATCCGTTGCAACGTACGCGTGATCGCCGCCACCCACCGCAACCTGGAAACCCGCATCAGCGACGGCCAGTTCCGCGAGGATCTGTTCTATCGCCTCAACGTGTTTCCGATCGAGATGCCGGCGCTGCGCGAGCGCGTGGACGATCTGGCAATTCTGGTGCAGACCATCGCCGGGCAGCTGGCGCGTACCGGCCGCGGCGAAGTGCGCTTTGCCGACGAAGCCCTGCAGGCGCTGCGCAGCTACGACTGGCCCGGCAACGTGCGCGAGCTGACCAATCTGGTGGAGCGCCTGGCGGTGTTGCATCCGGGCGGGCTGGTGCGGGTGCAGGATCTGCCGGCACGGTATCGCGGCGATTTCGCCTCGGCCATCCCGGTCGAGCCGCCACCCGAGCCGGCGCTCGTAGCGGCACCGGTAGAAGTCAGCGATCTGCCGAGCAACGTGGTGACGCTGCAGCCCAAGACGGCCGATGCCGAACCGGCGGCCACGTCCAGCCTGCCGGACGACGGCATCGACTTGCGCGGGCACATGGCCAACATCGAACTGGCGCTGATCAACGAAGCGCTGGAACGCACCCAGGGCGTGGTGGCGCATGCCGCCCAACTGCTCGGCCTGCGCCGCACCACGCTGGTGGAGAAACTCCGCAAGTACGGCATCGACCGCGAGCAGACCGAGTTGGCCAACTGAGCGCAACCACGCTCAGGTTCCGCTCGCTGGCATAGCGCTTGCTTCAGCAGGATCACTCCGTTCGCAGCTGCCGGCTGCGACGGAATCCCGACCTTCACCAGCACCAGCCGAGGCATTGATGCCCATCCCCGTCACCAGTCCGCTGCTGCCGCCGCTGGAAGAATTTCTGCCCTATCTGGAGCGGATCTGGACCAGCCGCATCGTCAGCAACGGTGGCGAGATGCACCGCGCACTCGAACGCGCACTGTGCGATTACCTGGGCGTGCCGCATCTGGCATTGCTCACCAACGGCACCACCGCGTTGATCACCGCACTGCAGGCGCTGCGCATCACCGGCGAAGTGATCACCACCCCCTACTCGTTCGTTGCCACTGCGCACTCGCTGTTGTGGAAAAGCATCACCCCGGTGTTCGTGGACATCGACCCGGTGACGCTCAACATGGACCCGTCGAAGATCGAAGCGGCCATCACGCCGCAGACCACCGCCATCATGCCGGTGCATTGCTATGGCACTGCGTGCGATACGACGGCCATCACGCGCATCGCCGACATCTACAACCTCAAGGTGATCTACGACGCCGCGCATGCCTTCGGCGTGCGCGATGATGGCGGCTCGATCCTGCGCCACGGCGACCTGAGCGTGTTGAGCTTTCATGCGACCAAGGTATTCAACACCTTCGAAGGCGGCGCCATTGTCTGCCCCGACGAAAAAACCTACCAGCGCATCGGGCATTTGAAGAACTTCGGCTTCGTCGACGAAACCACGGTGGTGGCACCGGGCATCAACGGCAAGATGAATGAAATCAGCGCGGCGTTCGGCCTGCTGCAGCTGCAGCACATCGACAACGCCATCGCCCAGCGCAGCGCCATCGATGCGCAGTACCGGCAACGGTTGAGCGCTGTGCGCGGTATCCGCTGTGTGGCGCGGCACGCGCATTCCAGCCCAAATTATGCTTACTTTCCGATCCTGGTGCAGGACGACTACCCGCTGTCGCGCGATGCGCTGTACCAAGTGATGCGCGAGCACGGCATCCTGGTGCGGCGGTACTTCTATCCGTTGATCAGCGATTTCCCGATGTATCGTGCCCTGCCCTCCTCGGCGCCGGCATGGCTGCCGGTCGCGCGCTCGGTGGCCGCACAGGTATTGTGCCTGCCGATCTTTCCTGGCCTGACCCGCGACCAGGTCGATACCATTGCCGATCTGATCGCCGGCCAACAGGCGACATGACTGCACTACGCACCACGTTCCTTCTCACTCCCCGCATCTCCAACAGGCAACCAGGCGAGACCGCATGACCCAGCCAACGTTTATCGAGAACTTCATCTCCGCCACCGACTTCCAGGAGCCGGTGGAGGTCACGCTGGACACCGTGCTGCTCGAATTGCCGGAATGGGATTCGCTGGCGGCGCTCGGCGTGATCGTGATGTTCGACATGGAATACGGCAAAACCATCACCGGCGAAGATCTCACCACTGCCATCACCGTGGGCGACCTCTACAAACTGACCGAGGCGTAAGCACCATGCCGACCTCCACGCTGCACAACGTCCGCTTTGCCGGCATGGCGACATGCGTGCCCAAGCGTGTGGTGTCCAATCTCACCGACTGCCGGCCGCAGATCCGTTCCGAGCGTGAGCGCTTGGTGCGCAACATCGGCATCGAAACGCGCCGCATGTCCCAGCCGTGGCAGTGCTTTTCGGACCTGGCCTTCGATGCGACTGAGGTATTGTTGGAAAAACTGCAGTGGAAGCGTGAGGAGATCGATGCACTGATCGTGGTGACGCAGTCGCCGGATTATCCGATTCCGGCCACCGCCATCATCCTGCAGGACCGGCTCGGCCTGTCGCATGCCACGGTCGCCTTCGACGTCAACCTGGGCTGCTCGGCCTACCCGTTCGGCATCAACCTGCTCGGCTCGATGATCGCCGCCGGCGGCGTCAAAAAAGGGCTGCTGCTGGTTGGTGACCGCAGTGCGAATCTGGAAGACCCGATCTTTTCCGATTCCGGTACTGCCACCGCGCTGGAGTTCAACGCCGACGCGCCGCCGATGTATTTCGACCTCAACAGCGACGGCAGCGGCTACAAAGCCATCATCCTGCCGGTGGGCGGGCAACGCGAGCCGGTCGCCATTCAACACTTGCTGCCTTATCGTGAAAACGAGAAGGATCGCTGGCATCAGGCCACCGATTTGCAACTCGACGGCACCGCCGTGCTCAGCTTCTCGACCCAGCGCGTTCCTCCCGCAGTCGAAAAATTGATCGCGTATTCCGGTGTAAGCAAGGATGACATCGATTATTTCGTGTTCCACCAAGCCAACCGAATGATCAACGAGACCATCCGCAAGAAGCTCGGCCTGCCGGTGGAAAAAGTACCCTCCACGTTGCGCGACTTCGGCAACACCAGCGGCGCATCGCTGCCGGTGACCATGACCGCGCGCATCAACAAGGAGCTGGAATCTGGGCCCAAGCGTGTACTTCTTTCGGGCTTCGGAATCGGGTTGTCTTGGGGCACCTGTCTGATTGATATCGAAGGCGCGGTGTTTCCGGAGTTGATCGAGTCGTGACTGCCGCCCTCGATCCGAACGACCCGTTCTCGTTGCAGGGCAAACGTATCCTGGTCACCGGTGCATCATCAGGGATTGGACGACAGATCGCGCTGAGCTGCGCGCAGATCGGCGCTCAATTGGTCATCAGCGGCCGCGACCAAATCCGCTTGTCCGAGACCTTCGCCACACTTGAAGGCACAGGGCATGAGCAGGTCATCGCCAACCTGGACAAGCAGGATGATATCGACCATCTCGTAGCGTCGGTCGGCGTCCTGGATGGCGTCGCGCACGCGGCCGGTATCGCCCGGCTAGCACCATTCCGGATGATCAACCGTGCGCATCTGGACGAAACCTTTGCCAGTAATGTCTATGCACCACTGCTGCTGACGCGCGGCCTGCTGGCGAAGAAGCGCCTCAAGGCTAACGGCTCGATCCTTTTCATCTCTGCGATCGGCTCGCACGTCGGACCTGTCGCCACTGCCGCCTACTCTGCCAGCAAGGCAGCACTGCTCGGTGCAATGCGGACTCTGGCGCTGGAAGTGGCCAGGCAGGGCATCCGCGCCAACTGCATCGCCCCCGGCTATGTGCGCACGCCAATGCTCGATGGCCTCAACCAGAGCGGCGGCAACATCGACGAGCACGCCAAACTGACCCCGCTGGGATTGGGCGAACCAGAAGACGTGGCATATGCAGCGGTATTTTATTTGTCCGACGCAAGTCGCTGGGTCACACGCAATTACTTCGTCGTAGATGGTGGCCTGACCGTGCCGATGGACATCTACGCATGAGCAATCCGACTCGCGAAGCCTTTTCCCTGACTGGTAAGACCATCCTGGTCACCGGCGCATCGTCCGGCCTTGGCCAGGAAATTGCACTGACCTGCGCGCGGCGCGGCGCGCGCTTGGTCATCAGCGGTCGCGATGCCGAACGTCTCCAGCAAACCTATGCGCAACTGGCCGGCGACGGGCATGTACAGGTGCAGGCCGACCTCACTGTTTCGGAGGAACGGGAACGCCTGGTGCAAGCCAGCCAGCGCATCGACGGCTTGGTGCACTGCTTCGGCGGGCAGATGCTGTCGCCGATCCGCCAGCTGAAGGAAGAACTGATGACGCGCATGTACCAGGTGCATTTCCTGGCACCGGTCATGCTGACCCAGCGTCTGCTGCAGGCCAATGCCATCAATGCGCAAGGCTCCATCGTGTTCATGCTGTCCACCTCTGCGCATATTGGGACACGCGGCGTGGGGCCGTACTCGGCAATGAAGTCCGGCCTGCTGGGCATTATCCGGTGCTTGGCGTTGGAACAGGCGAAGCACCGCGTGAGAGTCAACGGGATTTCGCCATCGGTCGTGCCCACTCCGCGCCTTTGGGGCGAGGACACCGGTCTCAACGAACCACTGAACCAGCAACGCGCGCGCCATCCGCTGGGTCTGGGCACACCACAAGATGTCGCCAACGCTGCGGTCTATCTGCTGTCCGACGCCAGCCGCTGGGTCACCGGCACCAGCCTGGTCATGGACGGTGGGGCGGTGCTCTGATGGAACGCGTCCTCATTATCGGCGCCAGCGGCTGGGGCCGCGAAGTCCTGGAGCAAATGCGTGGCGATGCCGGGCATGGCAAAGACTGGCTGATCGGCGGATTCCTGGACAGCCGCGCCGATATCCTGGACAGCTACGGTGTCGACACGCCGATCATTGGCGATCCGATGAGCTACCTGCCACAGCTTGGTGATGTATTCGTCTGTGCGATGGGCAATCCCTATGACCGCCACCGCTACGCTCTGCCGATCCTCGAAAAAGGCGGGCGATTCATTCCCATCTGTACCGACTTCCGCATGGGTAGGCGGGTGCATTTCGGCCAGGGCTGCTTCTTTGGCCTAATGGTCCATTCCGGGCCGGACGTGCGCATGGGCGACTTTGTCACTATCCATGCCCAGAGCATGCTCGGGCACGACGTACGGATCGGTAACTACGTGCACATTGGCGCGATGTCATTCATGGGCGGCGGCGTGCAGATTGGCGACTTCGTCACCGTGCACCCACGCGCCACCTTGATGCCAGGCGTCAAGGTCGGTGACGGCGCGGTCATCGGAGCCGGTGCGGTGGTTCTGAGGGACGTGCCGGCCGGCGCCACGGTGTTCGGCAATCCAGCCAAAATTGTGTTCCACAAAAACATACCGACAGACTGATCCATGCGCTCACGGATGCACCCCAAGTACTACCTGTCGCAGGAGATCTTTGAGCGTGAGCAGCGCAAGATCTTCCGTCGTGTTTGGTTGTTTGCAGGGCTCAAGACGCTACTGCGGGAGAACAACTGTTTCATCACCCGCAAGATTGCGGGCATTCCCGTGGTGATCCAGAACTTCCACGGCCAACTGCGTGCGTTCGAGAACGTCTGCCTCCACCGCAGTGCATTGATTCAAAGCGGTGCTATCGGTTGCCGGCCTCTTGTGTGCCCCTACCACGCCTGGAGTTACGACGACCAAGGCCGGGTAAAGAACATCCCGGACTGCGATGCGATTTACCGCTTGGACGATAGTGAAAAGGACAACTTGAAGCTGCGCGAATTTTCACTTCGCGCCATCGGCAACCTGCTGTTCGTCAACCTCGATCTCAATCCAATGCCCATCGAGGAGCAGTTTTCGCCTGACTTCATCGCCTTGCTGGAAAGTAGTTCAAGCGCCTATGACACTGAAGTCATGGTGACCACATGGCGTGGCCGGTACAACTGGAAGCTCGCTTACGAAAATCTTCGGGATGCCAATCACCCGCGCTTCGTCCACCCTAAGACCTTGGCCAAGACTGTCAGCTTCTTTGCCGAAGTAAACGAAGAACAAGCCAAGGAGTCCATGGAAGCGTTGCAAAACAGCTCGCCCGCTGCCTTGAAGCGCGAGATGCGCCGCTTCAGTTTCGGCGGCCCGGAAGCCCCCATACCCAACCTTCAGCACTTCGGCTGGCACGAGAAAGTGGAACGCTGGGGCACGAATGACGCCTACTTCAACTGGTTGGCCTTCCCGAACATGCATATCGCCAGTTCCAATGGCGGCTACTCCTTCACCCTGGAACACCACATCCCCATCGCTCCTGACCGGACCGATCTGGAAATCTATTGGTTTAGCGCACGCAAGAAACAGCCTTACGGTTCTTCCAGCCAAGTACTACTGGCACAGATGCACGGCAGTAAGGTGGTGGTAGGCGAAGACGTGGACATCATGGAGCGGGTGCAGGCAGCATTGCACACAGACGCTCCGCTACCCACCCAGGGTGCCTACGAATCCATGAATCGCCTGGTCGAACGCTGGTATACGCAGCTGATGGAGACCGAACATGAAATCTAGGTGGATCATCGGCAGTAGCGAATACCTCGATCTGGCCTTTCACGCATGGAAGCAGGCACGCCAGGATGAGACTGTCATCAGGATCAACGTGCCACAAGACTCGGAACACGAGTTCGATCTTGGCGTGCTGGATGGACAGAATCCGACAGACGGGGCCATGTTCGTGGCCTACGACGAACGCTTCGGCAACTTCAAGCGCATGGAGCTGATGCAGCTGGCGATGGCGCGTGGCTTCAGCCTAGAGCCTTTCGTCAGTACTTCGGCCGTGGTCGCTGCCGATGCGGTAATCGGCCGCAACTGCTTCATCGGCGACGGCGTGGTGGTCGCCGCGGGCAGCCGTATCGACTACAACACCGTGCTGCATGCCGGGGCCAAGATCGGCGCTGGCGTGCATCTGCGCGCTTCGTGCTGGTGCGATATCGGCGTCAGCATCGGCCACGGCGCCGAGATCGGCGCGCACGCCATCCTGCGTATGGGAGCGGTGGTCGGCCCTGGCGTCCGGATCGGCCGCCACTGCGAACTGGGCTGGCCACGTCTGTATGACCGGGACGTGCCCAGTCGCGCGGTGTACGACACCCGCTATGACGAACCCATCCTGGTCTACGGACAGTAACGAAAGGAGCCGGGCCGCACGCCTATTACGCAATGAAAACCAACTACATATTCCTCTCCGGCATGGAGAAATGCGGGACCACGACCCTGGCCGGCTGGCTGACCGGAAACGGGATCGCACAGTATCTGGTCGAGGACATCAAGGAACCGCATGGCTACCTGATTCCCGGCACGCAGCCGCAACTGCCCCCACCGGCGCAACTGCCGTGGCTGGATGCCAGCGCCGGCTACTCCCACAGCCCCTATGCGATCTCGCGACTACCCGAACATGGCACCCGGATCGTGCTATGCCTGCGCAATCCCTTCGAGCGGACCTGGAGCTCCTACCGCATGAAGAAGATCAACGCCCTCCAGGATAGTGAGTCGCTGGCGCTTTCCGACAGTTACCTGAAAACCTCAGGAACCACCACAACCCGGGATGGGACGCGACTGCCAAAGATCACCGCGTCCACTATCTATCAGGAGCAGAAGAACCTTCACATACGCATGTTCCCTCGGGTTTCCTCTGGTTACGTCGAACAGCATTTCGATGCCGAGATCGATAGACTCCGACAAGGAGACTTCGCAGGCAGGCTGGATTACGAGGCAGCTTTCCTGATGACTCGCCGGAGCTTCCCCTTCATGTCTGTGCTGGTGGCGAGCTTCTACTACACCAGCATCAAAAGCTTCCTTGATCGGTACCGCCCGGAAGACCTGATCCTGGTGTCACTCGACAAGCTGAAGGAGGAGGCGAACCGCGCGAAGTTCCTGTCAAGGCTAATCGGCGAGGTACCTGAGACGGATGACGTGAAGTTTGGCTTTTCCAGCCGCGACCTGCCCTTTGACGAGCAGGAGCCCAACTTCGAGGCACCGAAGTTCGACTCGCTGCGGACAGCGTTGTCCTACGATTTGCAGCAGTACTCAGACCTACTGGCCGCGCGCGGTGTGGCCACCGACCTGCTGGACTGGGACGACTTACGTCGGCACTTGCGCTAAGCACGCGCGGTTGCCATTGCCGACGCCGCCCCCGCGCTGATGCCCCCTTTCAATAGTCAGAATCGTCGTGAGTACCTACAAATCCTGTTACATCGAGCGGGAGGACGTTGCCGCCAAGCCTTATTTCGACCCGCGTTACAACAATCCGATCGGTGTTTACCGAACACGACCAAGGGCCCAATGATGCAAACAGATATCCAAACCAAAATGAACATCGATCCCCAGTCAATGGAGGAAAATTTTCTTCTTGCTGCCCAGGGTCTGAGTGATGACCCAATGTTCGGTGTTCCCGAGGACGTGCGCCGCCTCATTGCAAAGCATGGCGATGACACCAAGGTGATCATCCTCGGTACTGGAGGTTTCGGTGGGTACTTATTAGGTCTGAAAGAGGATTGGCATTGCAACGTGATTGCCTCCGTGGACGACTTTCGCTATCACTCCGGCGCTCTGCATTACGACACGCCCATAATCTCTACGGACAGATTTGTAGAACTGGCAAAATCCAGAGACATCATCGCTTTCAATACCTGCCGACAAGATGGATCTAAGCGCTTTTTTGATCAGATATGCCGGCAGCACAACATTCCCCACATCAATTTCGAACAGGCCGTTCGCGCTTTCGGCTTGCAAGGGCGAGTCGATTACAGGGTGGACGACTGGGGACAGGAAATCGTGCGCAACGTCGCCAGATTTCAGCGTCTAGCAAAACGTTTGTCCGACGACTACTCTGCACAAACCTTGTTCTCCGTTCTGAACTTCCACCTGACCTGTGATCCGGAGTACTACCACGAAATTGAACGCCCCTATACAACCTTGTATTTCCGCTCTGGTCTGCTGCGATTCGGCGATTCGGAAAAGATGGTGGATTGCGGTGCCTCCATCGGCGAATCCCTCACCGGCCTTATTGGCGTCACCAAAGGCCAATTCTCGCGTTCGTGGATGATCGAACCTGATCGCCTCAACATAGGCACACTGAATAACGTGATGCGCCGCTATGAAGGCACGCCTCTAGGATCTAAAATCAGTCTGCACCGCTGCGGCGTTGGCGAGACGGAAACCAGGGTTCCATTCAAGCACGAGGGTGGGCACGGAGGCTTCATCAGGCCCTCGAGTGGCGATTGCGAGCCCACAGACATGATCGACGTGCGCCCCATCGACAACATCATCGACGATGCGCCCACGTTCATCAAAATGGACATCGAAGGGTCGGAACTTGCAGCCCTGAGGGGTGCGGAAAAGACGATCAAACTGTGCAAGCCCAAAATGGCAATCTCTGCCTATCACAGGTCCACCGACTTGCTGGATCTCAGCGATTTGGCGCTCTCTTTGAATCCGGATTATAAGATCGGCCTGCGCCATCACACGCAAGATCGTTGGGATACATGCCTGTATTTCTATTGACTGTCTGCCGCAAGAACTAAGTGGATTGCCGACTGATCACGGGCGAAACAATATCCGGACCGTATGGGCACTGGCGAGCACAGCCACATCGATTTCCGCCAGGGCGTGCGCGGCATTGACTGGTATCGCACCGGCGCGGAATCGCCGGGTCGGGGGCGGCACCCAAGGCTCCGCGCACCCAGCCAGGCGCAGCAACGATTGGTCGGTCAGCGGCGGCAGGCCAGTGGCGGACGGCGCATCGTCATTCTGATGCTGGACCTGAAGGCGGACCGCTTTGCACTGGTGCAGACCACCACCCGTCTGGATGCGATCAACCTCTGCCGAAATGTGGTTGACCTACGCCCAAGCCGTATCAGCGATGGCGGCTTCTTAAGAGCGCCGAACCATCGCCGACCACGACAATATCATCGATGCCGGCGCTTACCGCGGACCGGCATGCCGCATCAAATCCTCATGCTGGATGGAGAATCGTCTGCAAATCGGCGTTGGGATCGGCGGCAACAGTGTCCTGCGAACCGACGCCATCCTGAAGGCTGAGTCAAGGTGAGACTAGGCTGCGAACTTGGTTGGCCACGTGTCTACTGCGAGAACGTGCCTGCCAAGACCTCTTGCGATGCCCGATACCCCCCCATTCATACCTACGGGACATGAGGTTCATGAACTCAAGAAATGAGCAGCTTCGCCAACGGATTCTACGTATTGCGGAGCAGGAGCGCCCTGCGCTTGAGGACGTCATTGCGCGCCTGCCGGCGATTGCCAACCGCCCTGTATTCCTCATCGCTCCCGAATCCTATGTGGGCATGGCGCATGGTCCCAGAGTTATTGCCGGCCTGCGTCATGTTGTTGCCGCAATTGATGACCAAAGCATCCACTTGGACCGCCTTCACGGCGCGCCGCGCTGGAGCAGTCAGGAGTTTATTGCCAGGGCGGGCCAGTACGCCGATGCAATCGCTATCGATTTCTCTTGCAGCCCGCGCGGACGGGCGTTTGCAAATGACCTCTGCACCAGCGCGGGCATTGAACAACTGAGCATCAAGCCTTCCGCTGATCCGCTGATCCCAGGTTTCGAGCAGCGCCCTCTCTTTCTGCTCCAACCGCGCTCGGGCATTGGCAACATTTATGGCCCAGGGATCGTCCAGCGCTCCAGCCATGTCATTGCCGCCGTTGACGACCAGCAAAGCGACAGCGACATCCTTCATGGGGCGCCGCGTTGGAGCGCGCGCCAGTTCATCGAACAAGCGGCCCAGCATTCTCAGGCACTGGCCATCGATTTTTCTTATAGCCCGGGAGAGTCGGGCTTGGCCCGCAAGCTTTGCGAGCAAGCAGGTATCGAAAGAGTAGATGCCTGCCTGGCCGTTGCGCACTGTGGGATGCCCGCCGTATACGAGCCTGCCCAGGTATACCGTCAGCGGACGCTTCTGCGCCTGGACGAATTTCTGCGTCTTGCGGATCGACTTGAGGACGATTTGAGCGTCTTTACGCTTTACAGCAACCTGTTGTTCCGCCTTACCTACGACTCCAGCCTCCTGTTGGACTGCTGGGCGACGCCCATCAACCAGTACTTCTCAGAATACGCCGATAGCAGCACATTCCAGCTTGGCCAGCGTGAACATTTCTGCGATGGCGGTGCCTTCCATGGCCCCATCGTCCGAAAGTTCTTGGAAACATCCCGCTATCGCTACGAAAGCATCACAGCGTTTGAACCCGACAGCATCAACTTCCAGAAACTGGACGGCATCGCGAGCTCCCTCCCCCTCCCCCTGCACAATTTCAAGGCCCTCAAAAAAGCCATCTCCAACGAACATACGACGCTGCGCTTCGAGGAGACCGGCACCGTTGCCAGCCATGTATCGCCGGGCGGGGAAACCTCCGTGGCTACCACACGCCTGGACGACGAATTGGAAAAGCTGACGTTTCTGAAGTTGGACATCGAAGGATTTGAAGCCAGGGCACTGGAAGGCGCATCTCACCTCATCCGTAGCCAGCGCCCCCGCATGGCGATTTGTGTCTACCACTACGCCCAGGATTTGCTGGATATCGTGGAACAACTAGACAAATTGGTCGATGGCTATCACTTCCGTCTACGTCAGCACTCTCCCGGCCATTACTACGACCTAGTTCTGTATGCATCACCTGTCGCCGGTGCGGCACCGCCGCCTTGGGCTGAGTAAGCGCGGGAAAAGTCAGGACTTGCAAGGGCCTGCTCCCAGTGCCACCGCAGCCATTGCTCTCAGTGGTGACGCATCATGATGCAAGCGGCGTGCATCTTGCATTGGTTCTCGGCCAGTTCGATGCTCGTTGACTTCCGGGGTGATCGGACCGATTCGCGCCGGCATCTCGTCTAGCATCGGATAACTCTTGAATGATCAACTCGGACCACCGCCCTTGAGCTCTTCTGCCCTAGTCAGCATCGTCATGCCGACCTATAAGCCCCGGCACTTTGCGCAAGCGCTGGACAGCGTGCTGACACAGACCTACCCGGCGTTGGAGCTGGTGATCTGCGACGACAATGCCGATGGTGCCATCGAGGCGGTGCTGGCATCCAGGTTGGCGGATGCGCCCTTCCCCATTCGCTACGATCGCAATGCATCCCGGCTCGGCGAGCTGGGCAGCACGGTCAAAGGCATCGGCTTAGCACAGGGCGAGTACGTCAAGTTCCTGCACGATGACGATGTGCTGCAGCCCGATTGTATTGCGCAGTTGGTGGAGGCAATCGAGCGCAACCCAGGCACCGCGCTGGCATCGTCGCGGCGGGTGCGGATCGACGACGACGGCGCGCCGTTGCCGGACATCCTGGCCACCTGCTTTCCGTTTGCCGACGATGTGTTGATCGATGGGCCGGAGCTGGTGTCGTTCCTGGCCGACCACACCATCAACTTCATTGGCGAGCCGAGTTGCGTGCTGGCACGCCGCGCCGATCTGCTGGCGCTGGGCAACGAGCTGATGATGTTGAACGGCAAGGCCATTCATTGGGTCGGCGATCTGGCGATCTACGTCAAGCTGCTGCGTCGCGGCAACCTGGCGTTTCTTGCCAGCCCGCTTACGCACTTCCGCGTGTCCAGCGCGCAGTTCAGCCAGGCCGGCCGCGACCAGGTCGGGGTCGGCGATCAGGGCCATGAAGACTTCCGCCAGGGTATCCGCCAGTTGGGTTGGCGGCGCGAGACTGGCGACAACCGGCAGGTGCGCGTGGCCCCGCTCAGCCCGCACAAGGCGCGGGTGTTCAAGCCGGTGGATCTGGTCAATGCGTTGATGCAAAGCGCCGGCATGGCCGAGCGGGTGTCGCCGGCGACCTGGCTGGGCGTGCGCCAGCCGAGCACAGTGCAGCGAGCGTTGATCGAAGCACGCCTGCAGGCGCATGCCGGCGGCCCCCGCATCGCGGTACTGCTGATCGACCGCCAAGGCGATGCCGCAGCGGTCGCGGCAACGCGGGCCAGTCTGGATGCGGTGGCCTGTTATCGACAGCATCAACCCTGGGTCATCAGCAGCGCACCGCAGCAAGTTGCCGAGCACGGCGCGCGCGGTGTGCTGATCGATGAGCACGGCCTGCTGGCAACGCTCAATCGGGTCATCGCCGCGCAGGAAGCGATCGATTGGGTGCTGCTGGTCGACGCCGGCAGCCTGTTCACTGCCAGCGGTCTGCTGATGCTGGCGCTGGAGATGCTCGCCTTGCCCGACGAATGCCAGGCCGTCTACGCCGACGAAGTGATGACGCTGGACAACGGCCAGCTGGGTCTGGCGCTACGGCCGGCGCTGTATCTGGACATGCTATTGAGCGCGCCGGCGACGCTTTCGCGGCACTGGGTGTTCCGGCACCGCACGCTGTTGGCCGATGGTGGCTTTCCCAGCGGGCCCAGCGCGGCATTCGAACTGGATTACCAGCTGGGCCTGGTCGAGCGTTACGGGTTGGCCTGCATTCGGCACATCGCCGAGCCTTTGCTGATTGCATCGGCCAAGCCGCAGCATGACGACGAAGACGAACGCCAGGCCATCGCGCGCCACCTCAGCGCACGCGGCTACGTGGACGCCGTGGTGCACAGCGCAGCGCCCGGCCGGCATGCGGTGGACTACCGCCATGCGCAGCAGCCGCTGGTCAGCATCCTGGTGCTGGTGGATGGGCGCCTGCCGCAGGTAGAGCGCTGCCTGGAAAGCATCCTGGCCAACACCGGCTATCCGCATTACGAGGTGCTGCTGCTGGATCGCGGCACCACCGAGCCGGGGCTGCACGCCTGGCTGGCCGGCATCGACACCCTGGGCATGCAGCAGATCCGCGTGCTGCGCTTTGCTGCCGAGCCATCGCGCGAGGCGGTGTGCAATGCGGCGGTGGAGCACGCACGTGGGGACGTGCTGCTGTGGCTGTCGGCTGGCGCTGCGGTGATGAAGGCCGATTGGCTCGATCAGTTGCTCAACCATGGGCTGCGGCCAGAGGTCGGTGCAGTCGCCGGCAAGCTGCTGCGCGGCGATGGCACCGTGCACCACGCCGGGCTGCTGCTGGGCCTGGGGGCACCGGCGGCACGGGCATTCGAAGGCGCCGCATTCGACGAATCGGGCTATCTGCAGCGCCTGCAACTGGATCAGAACTACAGCGCACTCAGTGGCGAATGCCTGATGCTGCCGCGCCAGCTGTTTCTCGACGCAGGCGGCTTCGCGCTGGAGCCGGCGCTGGCGCAGTGGAGCGATGTCGACCTGTGCCTGCGCCTGCAGCAGGCCGGTTATCTCAATGTGTATGCGGCACGCGCGCAGTTGTTGATCGACCCGCCCGACGCGACGCCCGCCACGGCACTCGACGAAGAGGCGATGTACACGCGTTGGCTGCCGGTGATGGCCAACGACACGGCCTACAACCCGGGGTTTTCGTTGGACCCCGGCGCCGGCTTCGCGCTGGCCGACCCGCGCGCCAGCTGGCGGCCGTTGCAATCCTGGCGGCCGTTGCCCAGCGTGATCGCGCTGCCGGCCGACATCGAAGGCTGCGGCCACTATCGGGTGATCCAGCCGCTACGCGCCTTGCGCGAGGCCGGGGTGGTCGAAGGCGTACTGTTCAACGGTTATCTGGAGATTGCCGAGCTGGCGCGTCAGGATCCCGACGTGGTGATCCTGCAGCGCCAGGTCGGCGAGGCACGGCTGGAGGCGATGCGGCGGATGAAGGCGTTGTCGCGCGCCTTCAAGGTCTACGAGCTGGACGATTACCTGCCCAATCTGCCGCTGAAGAATGCGCACCGCGAGCACATGCCCAAGGACATTCTCAAGACAGTGCGGCGCGGGCTCAGCATGGTAGACCGCTTCGTGGTATCTACCCCCGCCCTGGCCGAGGCGTTCGCGGGATTGCACAGCGACATCCGCGTGGCCGAAAACCGTCTGCCGCCGCATTGGTGGGAATCGCTGCCAGCGCGCGCCGAACGCCAGGGTGGCAAGCCGCGCATCGGCTGGGCCGGTGGTGCCAGCCATACCGGCGATCTGGAATTGATTGCCGACGTGGTGCGCGAACTGGGCGACGAAGTCGAATGGGTGTTCATGGGCATGTACCCGTTCGCGCTGCGCGAGCACATCCATCACTTCCAGCCAGGCGTGCCGATCGATCAGTACCCGGCGGCGCTGGCCGCGCTGGATCTGGATCTGGCGCTGGCACCGGTGGAGCAGAACCTGTTCAACGCGTGCAAGAGCAATCTGCGGCTGCTCGAATACGGCGCTTGCGGTTACCCGGTCATCGCCAGCGACGTGCGCTGCTACCAGGGCAGCTTGCCGGTGACGCTGGTGAAGAACCGCTACCGCGACTGGATCGGCGCCATCCGCGAGCACCTGGCCGACTCGGCCGCTGCGGCGGCAAAGGGCGCGGCATTGCGTGAAGTCGTTCGCCGCGACTGGATGTTGACCGGCAGCAATCTCGATCGGTGGAGTAAGGCGTGGTTGCCGGATTAGTTGGTCAAGGGTGCGGTGCCATCGCCAGAGAGTTAGTCGGCTGCCTTGATGAAACTGTGCACACCGACCGTCTCGACTGGTCCTTGCCCGCTCAGCGTCGCGGGACCTTACGCGGCATGGATGCCGCGTAAGAGCTTACAAGGACGTACTTGCAGCGTGTCCTGCGATGGTGGGCGGGCAAGGACCCTGCAGCCAAGCCGCAGATCCCGCCGCTCCGCAACTGATCTATCCGCACTGCGGACGCCCTCGAGACACAACGCATACCGCGTACACCAACCATCTCGGCTGGTCCTTGCCCGCCCACCGTCGCGGGACCTTACGCGGCATGGATGCCGCGTAAGAACCTGTTCACAATCTTCTGAGTAACAGTGCCAAGAAGGCCAAATGGATGAACTGCAGGCTGGTGTTGAGTTTGCGCTCGCAGTTCTTCCATAGCCTTCGGTTCTTCTCCAGCCAAGCAAAACTACGCTCGACAATCCATCGCTTGGGCATGACCTTGAAGGTGTGCAGTTCGCTGCGCTTGGCAATCTGCACCGTGAGCTGCTCGCCTAAAATCTCTCGCGCGCCGCT
>NZ_LYMI01000014.1 GCF_001660815.1 Xanthomonas nasturtii | reverse complement strand
CAAAGACCTCGATAAGAAGCTCATGCGCTACATCCGCCAGTACAACAAAAACCCAAAACCGCTGAAATGGACCTTCGCTGATCCAACTCGACGCATCACATCCGATTCCTCGGATTCAGTGCACTAGAATTCCTCCTCGGCCCATGGGCCCAAAAAACAGAAGCCCCCATGCAACGAAATCCGGATATGTATCCTAACGACGATAACGGCGACACCCTTTGGCACATCGCCCAGCAAGGGGTGGATGTTTCGACGCCGCGCGAGATTGCGTTCTCCGTGGTCTTCCCCACGAAGGAGTCGGCATTGGCGTTTTCGGTGACGATGCTGCGCTTCGAGCAAAAGGTGCGTTGCTGCCATTACCCGGAAAACACGGCGTTTCCGATGGATGTCACCGTGTATCCGACCATGGTGCCGACGTACAAGGCGATTTGTGCATTCGAGGAAGAGTTGGCAACGGAGGCCAAGCCCCTGGGTGGCTTGAATGACGGCTGGGAGTTTTCCGTGAATGACAAGGACGCCTGACGCAGCCAGTGTGCGAGAGGTGGCGATGCGCAGTCATCGGCATCGCTGAGCTCGTTGCACCCTTACCGCGTTACCGCATCAGTGCTGCGACTGCGGTACGCGGCGCAGCTGCGACACGTCATAGCCCATGGCGGCGATGCGTTGGACAGCCTGCTGATAGTCGACATCGGACACCTGCGGGGTGCGTGCCATGTACCAGACGTAGTCGCGCTTGCTACGCGCCACGATGGTCTGTGTATAGCCTGGATCCAACCAAGCGATCACGTACTCGGCCTTGAACGGCCAAAGGAACTGCATGCTCCACAGCGCGCCATTGCCGTCCTCTGCAACCTGGCCGACTGGATGCATGGACTTGAGCGGCGCCTGGAAGCTGCCCTTGCGGAAGGTGAAGGTGGTCTGGATGCGGCCGTCCGGCCGCAGCGCATAGCTCTCCACCGCGTCATAGGCCTTGCGCTCGGGCCGGGTGGGAATGTGTGCGATCACATACCAATCGCCCATGAAGCGTGGCACGTCGACGCTATCTGCGCGGGGCAGGGCGGAGCCCGCTTCGCTGCCGCTTGCACTCCCCCAGACCACGAGCGTCAGCAACAACAGCATCGAACGACGTGGCATGGCACTCTCCAACTCAAAGGGCAGATGCAGGAACCTACGGAGTTGCGGTGCGTCCGGATGCAACCTCATGTGGTGCAGTGCCGGCTTGGCGCCACAGTCGTTGGCAGGACATGACGGTCGCGCTCGCCACAGCATGGCGGCGTTGAAGCGCCAGAGGTAGGCGTTGCGCATGCAAAGAAATGTTCGACTAGGGAGCCGTTTGCGCTAGGTCCAAGAAGTCGCAGTGAGAATCACGACGTGCCTTGAAACCGCAGCGGTAACAGCCCGCCTCGTTCAGTGACAGCGGTCGAGCGATGACGGGCTTGATGCAACCCGGCAGGCAGTTACCCAATGGCGCCTCACCAAGGCGACACCGCATCGGCGCCGTAGGGGTAAATCGTGGCGATCCTGCCATCGGCATCGTGCTGCAGCGGTGTCATCTTGATGCTGCGCAGGTGCGTCTGGCCCTGCGACAGGCTGGCATCGTGATAGAACAGATACCACTGGCCGTCAAAGGCGCAGATGGAGTGATGCGTGGTCCAGCCGACCACCGGTGCGAGCAGCACGCCTTGATAGACGAAGGGTCCGTAGGGTGAATCGCTGGTGGCGTAGCAGATCCGATGGGTGTCGCCGGTGGAATACGACAGGTAATAGCGGCCGGCGTGACGATGGACCCAGGGGCCTTCGAAGAAGCGGCGGGCGTGGTCGTCGGCGCAAAGCGGGGCGCCGTGTTCGTCGAAGATGACGATCTCGCGGGTGGGCTCGGCCAGTTCGGTCATGCTGTCATGGAGGCGCGCCACGCGCGGGCCGAGTGCGGGCGCGTCGCCCACCGGTTCCTGATGCGTATCTGCGTAAGCGTTGTTGCGGTAGTGCTGCAGCTGGCCGCCCCAGATGCCGCCGAAATACAGGTAATGCGTGCCATCGTCGTCGGCGAACACGGCCGGGTCGATCGAGTAGCTGCCGTCGATCGGTTCGGGTTCGGCGACGAACGGGCCTTGCGGCTGGTCGCCTACCGCAACGCCGATCTGGAAGATGCCGTCGGCGCGTTTTGCCGGGAAATACAGGTAGGTCTTGCCGTTGCGTTGCGCCGCATCCGGTGCCCACATCTGGCGCTGTGCCCAAGGCACGTCGCGGACATGCAGGACCTGCCCTAGGTCTTCCACAGGCGCGTGCGGATGCGCCATGCGAAAGACGTGGTAGTCGGCCATGTCGAAATGCGAGCCGTCGTCGCTGAAGGCCACGCCGGCATCGATGTCGTGCGAGGGATAGATGTACAACGCGCCGTCGAACACATGTGCGGACGGGTCGGCGGTGTAGAGGTGCGTGACCAGCGGTGCGGAAATGGCGGTGCGCGTCAGCGCCTGCAATGCAGCGGCTTCCAGTTCATCGGACATGCGCGTACCTGTGAATGAGGTGGGAGAGAGACATCACGGCGAAGCGGATGGAACGGCCTGACGGCGCACGCCCAGTTCGTGTTCGATGCGGGTTTCCAGCGGTTTGTCGATTTCGTACAGCGCCAGCAGCGCGGTGCCGAGCAGGAAAGGGAGGGACGCATACACGCTGATCGCCAGGCGGATGCCGTCGGTGACCGCCGCGCTCTGCTGCGGCAGTGCTGCGTCATAGCCGTAAAACGCCAGGATGCCGGCGACCAGCGCGCCGCCCACGCTCAGGCCGATCTTCAGGCCGCACAACATTGCCGAAAAAATAATCGCAGTGGCGCGGCGGTGGTTCTTCCACTCCGAGTAATCGGCCACGTCGGCAATCATCGCCCACAGCAGCGGGATGGTGATGCCGTAGAAAAAGCCGTGCAGCACGTAGGAGGCGAATACCCAGCCAATCGCATTTGGCGGATACACGTAGAACGCCAGCAAAAACAGCGTGGAAATCAGCAGCGCGCCGCCGAAGACGTTGCGCTTACCGTAGCGGTCGGCCAGACGTTTGGAAAAACCGATGCCCACGATCATCGCCACGATGCCGCCGGCACTGAACACGCTGAAGGCCGAGGTCGGTGCGTCCTGCGGCCATTGCAAGGCGCTCATGCCGGCGCCGGTCAGCACGCTGTTGATGGCAGCAATGAAGCGGTTGAATCCTGCTGCGTCGAGAAAGTGGGTCAGCGCACCGGCGTCGAGGTAATACTTGAAGTAGTAGATGTACATCCCGCCCTTCATGGCGAGATTGATGAAGACCAAAATCGTCAGTGCCAGCATCACCAGCCAGGGTTTGTTGCGCACCAGGTCGGTGAGGTCCTGGCGCACGCTGCTGCGTTGTTCGGCGATCGGCAGCACGCGCTCGCGGGTGGTGAAAAAGGTGATCAGAAAGCACAGCGTGCCGACTGCCGCGAACAGCGCCATGGTGTTGCGGAATCCTTGCGCCTTGTCGCCATTGCCCAGGATCAGCACCAGCGGCAGCAGCAACACCTGGATGATGAACTGCGCGAAGGTCACCGCCAGAAAACGATACGCAGACAGGCTGTTGCGCTGCTCCATGCTGCCGGTGAGCACGCCGCTCAACGCCGAATACGGCAGGTTGTTGGCCACGTAGACCAGCATCAGCAAGGTGTAGGTGGCGAAGGCGTAGGTGATCTTGCCGTGCTCGCCCAGGTCGGGCGTGTTGAACGCCGCCAGCGACAATGCGCCGAACGGCAGTGCCGTCCACAGGATCCACGGGCGGAACTTGCCCCAGCGGGTACGGGTGCGATCGGCCAGGATGCCGATGATGGGCGTGAACACGAACGCGCCGAGCAGGCCGACCACGAAGATCAACGTGGCCGCCGCGCTCGCCGGGATGCGGAACACATCGGTATAGAAGAACGCCAGGAAGGTGACCAGCGTCTGGAAGATCAGATTGGCCGCCAGGTCGCCCAGGCTGTAGCCGATCTTTTCGCGCACGGAGAGCTGCTGTGACCGATCGTTCATGAGGTGAGGCGGGCTCGAAGAATGCTGCGGAAAACGCCGCGGCGCGCGCCATGCTGCTGACCGCGACCCATCCGGATCGCGGCAGCAGGCATGGCGGCTGAAGTGTCCAGCAAAACCGTGCGCGCCGTCGCCAGGGAGGGGGCGACGGCGCGCGCTGCGCGGAGCATGCGGCAAGGCCACGCGCGTGCGGTGGCGCGGCCGCATCGGCCCGGCATCTGCGTCGTCATGGCGATGCGCACGCTCAGAACGTACCGCGGATGCCGAGCATCACCGTGCGCCCGGGCTCGTACAGATCGTAGGTGGCGTTGGGCCAGGCGTAGGTGGTGCGCAGCGGCTCGTCGGTGATGTTGGTGACGTTGAGGGTGATTTGCGGCTTGGACGGCAGCCAGTCCAGCGCATAGCTGGCCGACAGATCCAGCTGGCCGCGTGCATCGGCGTTGAGGCGTGCGTACGGGATGCCGTTCTGATTGGCGCCGGAGATCACCATGTCGTCGTTCCAGGTGTAGGACAGGCGCACCGAGGCGGCGTTCTTCTCCCAGTACACGGTGCCGTTCCACAGGTTCGGCGCCACGCCGACCGCCACTGCCGGAATGCCTTCGCCTTCGGAGGATTGGGTGACATGGGTGTAGTTCACGCTGAAGCCCATGCCGTCGACCAGCTTGTCCAGCGGCTGCACCCAGATCGCTTCGGTGCCGCGGATGTTGAGCACGCCATCGGCATTGACCTGGGTCTGCACATCGACCGTGGCGGCGTTCGGGCCACCGCGCTGGTCCAGCCCGGCCTGCTGGATCGGCAGCAGGCTCTCGTACGGCACGCCCAGGTCGTTGAACGGAATGCGCCGCACGCCATTGACGGTGAAGCCGCTGATGCGCTTGTTGAACAGCGTCAGGCCCACATAACCCTCGCCGCCGGTGTACCACTCGCCGCCAAAATCCACATTGGTGGACAGGTACGGCGCCAGGTTCGGATTGCCCTGGGTTGCGGTCTGCGCGGAGGGGTCGCTGAAGTTGGTGTTGGGCAACATCGCGCTCGGATCCGGCCGGGTGAGCGTGCGCGAGCTGGACAGGCGCAGCACCACGTTGTCGGCCACATCCCAGGCGGCGTTGAACGAGGGCAGGGTTTCCTTGTAATCCGAATCCAGCACCTGCACGCGGCGGATGCCGTTGATGGTGACCGGGCCGGTGATGGTCTGGTCGGTGGTGACGTAACGCACGCCGGCGTTGAAGCGCAGCGTGCGGTTCCACACTTCGGTTTCGGCATTGGTTTCGATGTAGAAACCCAGGTTCTTCTCGCGAATGCCGCCGGCCGAAGCGCCAGTGTTGGCGGAGTTGGTTTCCGGTGCGGAATCGCGCAGTGGGTAATAGTTGGTGTCGCGCAGGAAGCGGCCGAAATCGGCGGTGATGAAGCCGTCCGGGCCTGGCCGCAAATAGCCGGCCAGTGCCGAATTCGGTATCGCCGAGCCAGGCCCGCCGTTGCACACGTTGCCGCCACCGCCGCGGCACACCACCTGTTCCCACGCCACGCTGTTGTCGAAGCCGCGAATGGTGCGCTCGGCCTGGTCGTAGGCGGCGCCGATCTTGATGTTGCGCTTGTCTTCGCCGAACTGCAGGTCGGCGCGGCCGCCACGCGTTTCGGTGATGCGCTTTTCGTTCTGGATATTGACCCGGCCACCGTTCCAGCCCCAGCCCAGGTTGGGGTCGTTGAGATCCAGCGGGCTGCTGATCGAGGGGCGGTCGCCGCCCTGGTTGCGATAGTCCACGGTGGTGAACGGCGAGGTCACCAGGATGCTGGGCGATTCGCGGTCCAGCCAGCTGCGCGTGGCATTGGCCTGCACATTGAGCTTGATGTCCTGCTCGGCACCGAACAGCAGTTCCGCGCCGGGATTGACGCTCCAGAACTTGACCTCTTCGCGGTACGGGCGCGCTTCCAGAAAGTACTGCGCATTGGCAAAGGTGGCGCTGGTGACCACGTTGTTCTGGTCCAGCTGCATGCCGAGTGGAATCATGTTGCCGTTGCGGCCGATCAGATTCATGCTGATCCGCTCGGTGGTGCGCTTGGCTTCGGAATACAGCGTATCCAGGTAGAAATGCATGCTGTCGGAGGGGCGCCATTCCAGCGACATCACCGAGGCATCGCGGTCGCGATCGCCATTCATGTAGACCTGGCGGCCTAATCGCGGAATCAAGGCATCGCTGATCTGGTCGATGCTCAGGCCCGGGTTGCGTTCCAGCAGCCACGCCGCGTCGATGGTTTCGCCGGTGGTGAGGCCGCTGCCGGCGGTGGCCGGCACGCGGTCGGGAATGCGCCAGTTGCCGCCGCCATTGACGTTGCAGGCGGCCGGTTGATTGGTGGCCGGCGTGCCCGCGGGCGGGGTGAGACCGCACTGGGTGTAGGTCAGGCCGGGGTTGGTCCAGCCCACGCTCTCGAAGCCGCGCACGCCGAGCTTGCTGCGCACCGACGCCACGCCGAACAACGCGCCGAGCGTGCCTGCTTCATTGGTCCAGCTGCCCATGAACGCACCACGCGGAGTGGTCTTTTCGCTGGTGCTGTTCCAGTCGGCCTGCGCCTGATAGGTGAAGTGCACACCGGGGCGATCGAACGGACGCGCGCTGCGCATGTCCACCACACCGGAGACGCCGCCTTCGAGCATGCTGGCGGTGGGCGTCTTGCTCACCGTGAGCTGGGTGAAGAATTCGGTGGGAAACAGGTTCAGATCGACTTCGCGATTCTGGTTCTGCGCATTCAAGCCGATCGAAGCGGTGGCGATGCTGGCGCCGTTGAGCGTGGTCTTGGTGAAGCTGGTGCCCAGGCCGCGGATGGCGATGTTGAGGCCTTCGCCGTTGACGTCGCGCGCCAGCTGCACACCGGGAATGCGGTTGAGCGACTCGGCGATATTCATGTCCGGAAACTTGCCGATGTCTTCGGCAAACACGGTGTCGGCAAAGCCCACCGAATCGCGCTTGGCGTCGGTGGAAAACTGGATGCTGCGTCGGTAGCCGGAGACGGTGACGGTGTCCAGCTGGGTCACTGCATCGGCGTTGCCGGCAGCGGCCGGTGGCGTTTGCGCGGCGCTGTCGGCGTCGGTGGATTGTGCCCAGGCGGCGGTGCTGGCCATGCCCAGCAGGATGGACCCCAACGCGCAGGACAACGCGGTACGTGCGTAGCTGTTCTTCACCGTAATCCCTTCCCTAACAGGTGAGCAGATGTCCTACGCATCGCCCCTGCGCAGGGAGTGCCGCTGCCGGTGAGCGGCGCGACGATGGTGCGATGGGGGAGACGGACGATCAGTGCGCTGGATGTTAGCGCTACCAAATTCGGAACATCACGCTGCAGGGCAGCATAGGTGCGTGGGCATGGCCGCAAGCAGCCGGCGCGGGCGCGGAAACCAGCGCCCAAGCGCCTGCATACGGTGGCGCAGTGCTGCACTGCGCGATGGATTTATCGCAATGCCGTGGTAATGGTAGCGCTATCACCCGTGGCGCAAGGCCACCTTCGTGCAGGTGCAGTGGCCGATGAATCGAACCGAACAACGCGGCAGCGATGCGCCCGGCTGGCAGCTGGCTGGCTTACGCATGCACAGCGCCGTGCAACCTGTGCAGGCCGCAGGCGATCCGCTGCGGTGGTGCAGGCCACACGCATGAGCGAGCTGCCCACCGTTGCGCCTGCCGCTGCGTCGGCACGGCTGGGCCGGGTGCGCTGGCGCGTTTGCGCCTTGCTGCTGGCGGCCACCACCATCAATTATGTGGACCGCCAGGTGCTGGGCGTGCTGGCGCCGTTCCTGCAGACGCAGATCGGCTGGAACGAAATCCAGTACGGCTACATCGTCACCGCATTCCAGGCGGCGTATGCGCTGGGCTTGCTGTGCAGCGGTGCGGTGATCGACCGCTTCGGCACCCGGCTTGGCTATGCCATGGCGATCGGTATCTGGAGCCTTGCGGCGATGGGGCATGCGTTGGCTACCAGCGTGCTTGGCTTTGCGATTGCGCGGTTTTTTCTGGGCCTTGGCGAATCCGGCAATTTTCCCGCAGCGCTCAAGACCGTGGCCGAGTGGTTCCCGCGCCGCGAGCGTGCGCTGGCCACCGGCATCTTCAATTCCGGCTCCAATATCGGTGCCATCGTTGCGCCATTGCTGGTGCCGTTGATCGCCACCGCCTGGGGCTGGCAGGCGGCATTCCTGTTCACCGGGGTGCTCAGTGCCGCCTGGTTGGCGGTGTGGTGGTTCAGTTATCACCCGCCCGAGCAACAACCCGGGTTGTCGGCCGCAGAGCTGGCGCATATCCGCAGCGATGCGCATGAGCCGGTGCAACGCCGGCTGTCGTGGTTGCAGGTGCTGCGCCATCGCCAAGCCTGGGCATTTGTGCTGGGCAAGCTCATCACTGACCCGATCTGGTGGTTCTTCCTGTTCTGGTTGCCGAAGTTCCTGCACGCCGAATACGGCCTGAGCCTGTTGCAGTTGGGCGCGCCACTGATTGTGATCTTCGTGCTGGCCGATATCGGCAGCATTGCCGGTGGATGGGTGGCCGGGCGTTTCATCGCGCGCGGCTGGAGCGTCAACCGCGCACGCAAGACCGCGATGCTGATCTGCGCGATTTCGGTCGTGCCCATCGTGTTTGCCGCGCGTGCCGACAACCTGTGGCTGGCGGTGGCGCTGATCGGCCTGGCCACGGCTGCGCACCAGGGCTGGTCGGCCAACCTGTTTACGCTGCCTTCGGACATGTTTCCGCGGCATGCGGTGGCTACCGTGGTGGGCATCGGCGGGTTTGCCGGGGCGGTGGGCGGCATGCTCATTGCCACCTTCATCGGCTTTTTGCTACAGGCGACCGGAAGTTATGTGCCGGTGTTCCTGATGGCAGGATCGGCCTATCTGCTGGCGCTGGCAGTGGTGCACTCTCTGGTGCCGCGACTGGACCCGGCGCAGCTGCCGGCAACCACTGCAACGCCTTCTTCGTCCTGAGGAATCATCATGCATCTGCGCCTGTTCACCCTGGCCGTGTTGTTGGCGGCAAGCCACGCACCGACCGCGCAGGCCGCGCCGTTGGCGGCCGGTGCATCCAAGTTTCTGGGCAGTGCCTATGCCCCGCAACAGGCGCCCGGGTTTGTGCAGTACTGGAACAAGCTCACCCCGGAGAATGGCGGCAAATGGGGCACCGTGGAGGCGGTGCGCGACCAGATGGACTGGAGCACGCTCGACGCCGCCTACCGGTTCGCGCAGGCCAACGGCCTGCCGTTCCAGATGCATGTGATGGTGTGGGGCAACCAGCAGCCGGAGTGGATCAAGACCTTGCGGCCGGCCGAGCAGCGTCGCGAGATCGAGCAATGGTTTGCCGCCGTTGCGCAGCGCTACCCGGACATCGCGCTGCTGGAAGTGGTGAACGAACCGCTCAACGACCCGCCAAGCAAGGCCGATACCGGCGGCGGCAACTACCTGCAGGCACTGGGCGGAAACGGCGATAGCGGTTGGGAATGGGTGCTGCAGTCGTTTCGGCTTGCGCGTCAGCACTTTCCGCAAACCAAGCTGATGATCAACGACTACAGCATCACCAACAGCACGCAGGCCACGCAGAAATATCTGCAGATCGTACGGCTGCTGCAGCGCGAGCACCTGATCGACGCCATCGGCGTACAGGAGCATGCCTTCGAGACCACGCCGAACGTGGCGATGTCGGTACATCGCGACAATCTGGATGCGCTGGCCGCCACCGGCCTGCCGATCTACATCACCGAGTTCGATCTGGACGGGCCCACCGATGCGCAGCAGCTGGCCGACTATCAACGCGTGTTTCCGGTGTTCTGGGAACACCCGGCAGTGCATGGCATCACGTTGTGGGGGTTTCGGCCCGGTCTGTGGCGGGACAAGGAAGCGGCATATCTGATTCGCGCCAATGGCAGCGAGCGGCCCGCGCTGGCGTGGCTGCGTGATTACGTGGCTGCGCACCCCGGCACGCCTGCGCCATGACTGCTCTTGCAACGCGCAGCGCCCACACACGTTTTTGCCCGGTGTCCTGACTCATGCCAATGCCCTCACCCCTGACGCTGCACGACGACCGCCTGTTGCCTGCCGACCCCGGCACGCGTGCAATCGCCCGCAGGCTGTACGCGCAGATCGCCAACCTGCCGATCATCAGCCCGCATGGCCACACCGACCCGGCGTGGTTCGCCGGCAATGCGCCGTTCGCCAACGCCACCGAGTTGTTGCTGGTGCCGGACCACTACGTGTTCCGCATGTTGTACAGCCAGGGCATCGGCCTGGATGCGCTGGGCATCCCACGCGCCGATGGCACGCGCGCAGCAGTGGACCCGCGTGCGGCGTGGCGTGTGTTTGCCGAGCACTACACGTTGTTGCGTGGCACCCCGTCGGCGCTGTGGCTCAATCATGTGTTCCACAACGTGTTCGATCTGCGCATCCGGCTCGATGCCGGCACCGCCGATCACTACTACGACCACATCACTGCTGCGCTGCAGACGCCGGGCTTTCGCCCGCGTGCGCTCTTCGAGCGCTTCAACATCGAGGTGATCGCCACCACCGAATCGCCGCTGGATCCGCTGCAGCACCATGCGGCCATTGCCGCCAGCGGCTGGCAGGGACGGGTGGTGACTGCGTATCGCCCCGACCCGGTGGTGGACCCGGAACACGAACACTTTGCCGGTGCATTGCAGCAGTTCGGCGCGCTCACCGGTGAGGACGTGCTGAGCTGGCCCGGCTATCTGCGTGCGCACCGGCAACGGCGTGCGTTCTTCGCTGCGCACGGTGCCACCTCGACCGATCATGGGCACCCCAGCGCCGCCACCGCAGATCTGTCGCCGGCCGAGGCGCAGCGCCTGTTCGACACGGTGGTGCGCGGTGCTGCAACGCCGGAGCAGGCCGAGCTGTTCCGCGCACAGGTCCTGACCGAAATGGCGGCAATGAGCCTGGACGATGGTTTGGTGATGCAGCTGCATCCGGGCTGTTTTCGCAATCACAACCGGCAGGTGTTCGACACCTACGGGCGCGACAAGGGCGCCGATATTCCGATGCGCACCGATTACGTGCATGCGTTGAAGCCATTGCTGGATCGCTACGGCAACGACCCGCGCTTGCGCTTGATCGTGTTCACCCTGGACGAGACCAGCTACAGCCGCGAACTGGCGCCGTTGGCCGGGCATTACCCATCGCTGCTGCTCGGCCCGGCGTGGTGGTTCCATGACGCGCCGGAAGGCATGTGGCGCTTTCGCGAACAGACCCTGGCCAGCGCCGGTTTCTACAACACCGTGGGTTTCAACGACGACACGCGCGCGTTCCTGTCCATTCCGGCGCGGCACGATGTGGCGCGGCGTGTGGATAGCGCCTTCCTCGCCAAACTGGTGGCCGAGCATCGGCTGGAAGAGGACGAGGCGCTCGAGGTGGCGATCGATCTGGCATATCGCCTGCCCAAGCAGGCGTACAGGTTGTGAAGCGGCGCGAAAGGCTTTGCAGCGCTGCTGGCACCGGCACGATGCGGCACCTGTTCGCGCACCACGCGCGACGCGCCTGCGCAGCGCTTGCCTGGCTCTGCATCGCATTGCCCGCATTGCCCGCATTGCCCGCAGCGGCCGCACCACACGCCAGCGCCGATACCCCGCGCGAACGTATATCGCTCAACGCGCAGTGGCGCTTTCAGCGTGGCGACCCGCCCGGCAACCAGGAAACCCTGGATTACGCGGTACGCCCACAGGTGATACGCAGCGAAGACGGCAAGGTGGCCGATGCGCAACCCGAACAGGCGCAGCACGTCGATACGGCGGCCGTGCGCGTGCTCAAACCGTGGATCCTGCCCACCGCCAACGGCTTGATCGCAGATCCGGCCCAGCGGCACACACGCCCACCGGGCAACCCGGGCAGCACGGTGGCTTACGTGCAGCCGCACTTCGACGACAGCGCATGGGAAACCGTAGACCTGCCGCATGACTGGGCCATTGCCGGGCCGTTCCTGGCCGATGGGCCGTACGGTGGCATGGGGCGGTTGCCGAGCTGGGGCATCGGCTGGTATCGCAAGAGCCTGGACATCCCGGCCAGCGATCGCGGCCGCGCGCTGTTTCTGGATCTCGATGGCGCGATGGCGTACGCCACGGTCTGGCTCAACGGCAAACTTGTCGGCGGCTGGCCGTACGGCTACAGCTCCTGGCGCGTGGACCTGACCCCGTACGCCATTGCGGGCAAGCGCAATCAACTGGCCATTCGCCTGGATAACCCGCCCGAGTCTGCGCGCTGGTATCCCGGTGGCGGACTGTATCGCAATGTGTGGCTGACCAAAGCGGCGCCATTGCATATCGCCCAGTGGGGCACGCAGCTGACCACGCCGCAGGTGGCGTCGGATGTTGCGCAGGTGCAGCTGGCGGTGACGCTGGACAATACAGCGCGCAGCGCGGCACAGGCGCAGGTGAACACGGCGATCTATCTGCTCGACGATGCAAGCGGCACGCCCAGCGGCGCGCCGGTCGCGCGCATTCCAGCACAGCCGGTCAGCGTGCCTGCCGATGGCTCCGCGCGCGTGCAAGGCAGCGCCCGCATCCAGGCGCCGCGTCTGTGGGGGCCGCCACCCACACAGCAACCGCATCGCTATGTGGCCATCACCGAGGTCAGCCAGCACGGGCGTGTGGTGGACCGTTACGAAACCCGCTTCGGCATCCGCAGCATCGTCTTCGATGCCGACAAGGGGCTACTGATCAACGGCGAACATGTGCCGATCCGTGGGGTGAACAACCATCACGACCTGGGCGCACTCGGCGCGGCGTTCAACGTGCGCGCGGCCGAGCGCCAACTGCAATTGCTGCAGCAGATGGGTGCCAACGCCGTTCGCATGAGCCATAACCCGCCTGCACCGGAGTTGCTGGAGCTCACCGACCGCATGGGCCTGCTGGTGGTGGATGAAGTGTTCGACAGCTGGGAGATGAAGAAGACCCCGCTGGATTTCCATCTGGTATTTGCGCAGTGGCACGAGCCGGATCTGCGCGCGATGCTGCGGCGCGACCGCAACCATCCTTCGGTGGTGCTGTGGAGCGTGGGTAACGAGGTCGGCGAGCAATACACCGGCGAACAGGGCGCAGCGATCGCACGCACGCTGCACGCCATCGTGCATGAGGAAGACCCGACACGCCCGGCCACGGTGGCGATGAACTACGCCTCGCCCGAGATGCCGCTACCGGCTGCGCTGGATGTCATCAGCCTCAATTACCAAGGCAAAGGTATTCGCGATGCGCCCGAGTTCGAAGGCACCGAGCGCATTCGCAAACAGCCGCAGTATCCGGCGTTTCATGCGCGGTTTCCGCACAAGGCCATCCTCAGCAGCGAGACCGCATCGGCACTGAGCAGCCGCGGCGTGTATCTATTTCCGGTCACGCCGGACAACAGCGCACCGGTACGCGATGGCCGTGGGGGCGACCCTGTGGCGCATCAGGTCAGCGCCTACGAGCTGCATGCGGTGGATTTCGGCTCCAGCGCCGACAAGGTGTTCGCCGCGTTGGATCGGCACCCCTATGTCGCCGGCGAGTTCGTCTGGACCGGTTTCGATTACCTGGGCGAACCCACGCCTTACTACAGTTCGCGCAGTTCGTACTCCGGTATTTTCGATCTGGCCGGTTTTCCCAAGGACCGCTACTGGCTGTATCAATCGCGCTGGCGGCCAGAGGTGCCGGTGGCGCATCTGTTGCCGCATTGGAGCTGGCCAGGGCGCGAAGGACAGGTCACGCCCGTGCATGTGTTTACCTCCGGCGACGAGGCCGAGCTCTTCGTCAACGGCATCTCGCAGGGGCGCCAGCGCAAGGCACCGCTGCAGTACCGGCTACGCTGGGACGCGGTGGTGTACCAGCCCGGCGAACTGCGCGTGCAGGCGTACAAGCACGGCAAGCCGTGGGCGAGCGAGCGCGTGCACACCGCAGGCCCCGCCGCACGCATGCAGCTGACGCCGGACCGCAGCAACATCCGTGGCGACGGACAGGACCTGAGCTTTGTCAGCGTGCGCCTGCTCGACCGCGAGGGACGTCCTGCACCGACCGCCGGCGACCGCCTGCGTTTCCGCATCGACGGCCCCGGCGAACTGGTGGCCACCGACAACGGCGATCCCACCAACCTGGAAGTGTTCGCCTCCTCGCAACGCAACGCGTTCAACGGGCTATGCCTGGCGATTGTGCGTGCGAAAACCGGGGCGCGCGGCACGATCACCGTGCACGTGGAATCGGACACCTTGCAAAGCGCACAGACACAGCTGGTGGTGCAGTGATGGCGATACAGTGCAATCGAACCCTGCGGCACCTCAACGGAGCTTCTGCCATGCACAATCAAGGCGTTCGCCGCAGCAGATGCCTGGCACTGCTTGTGGCGTGCGTGAGTGGGTTGCTCACGGCGCAGGCTTTGGCCGCGTGCGGCACCGCTGGCACCTCGCTCAAGCATGCATATGCAGATGGCTTTCTGCTCGGTACCGCGGTCAATGCCGAGATCGTCTCCGGCCACGACGCCGCATCTGCCGCGCTGGTGGCCTGCCACTTCAATGCCGTCACCGCAGAGAACGTGATGAAGGCCGAAGTGCTCGCACCACAGCGCGGCGTGTTCGATTTCAGTGCCGCTGACGCGTTCGTGGCCTACGCACAACGCAACCAGCAGTTCGTGGTCGGCCACACCCTGGTCTGGCACAACCAGACGCCGGAATGGTTTTTCACCACCGCCGATGGTCAACCCAATACGCCTGCACAACAGCTGGAGCGCATGCGCGCACATATCCAAACGGTGGCCGGGCGCTATACGGGCAAGGTGCAAGCCTGGGACGTGGTCAACGAAATCATCGACGAAGACGGCAGCTACCGCTCGACCAACTGGGTGCAGCGCATTGGCGACGGCGACACGGTGGTGCGCAATGCCTTCAGCTTTGCGCAGCGCTACGCGCCCGATGCACAGCTCTACTACAACGACTTCAATGCATGGCGGCCTGCCAAGCGCGATGGCATCGTGCGCATGGTCAGAATGCTGCAGCAGGCCGGTATCCGCGTCGATGGCGTGGGCATGCAGGGTCATTGGGGCCTGAATTACCCCAGCCTGCGCGATATCGAAGACGCCATCGATGCGTACGCCGCGCTTGGCGTCAAGGTCATGATCACCGAGCTGGACATCGACGTGCTGCCGCTCACCAAGGAAGGCCAGGTCATCGGCAGCGGCATGGCGCACAAACAGTTTCAACTGCCGGAATTCAAGCGCTTCCTCGACCCGTATCGCGATGGCCTGCCTGCCGATGTGCAGGCGCAACTGCGCGACCGCTACGCCGAATTGTTCGCACTGTTCTGGCGCAAGCGCGACAAACTCACGCGCGTCAGCGTGTGGGGCGTGAGCGATGCCATGTCGTGGAAGAACGATTACCCCGTGCCTGGCCGCAGCAACTATCCGCTGCTGTTCGACCGCAATCATCAGCCCAAACCGGCGCTGGATGCGGTGCTGGCGGTGCCGGCGGCGAGCGACGTCCGCTAGCGGCCGCCAACCCGCGCAGCAGCCTGCACACGCATGATGGCATCATGCCCGCACCTTGAGACAGGACTGACCGATGCGCTTGCCGCCTTATCTGCTGTTGGCCGTGCCCTTGCTGGCGGTGCTTGCTGCCTGCACCAAGCAGACCCCACCGACGCCGCGTTTCCCTGCCATCGGCCAGTTGCAGACATTCGACCGCAGCTTCGGTGCTGTGGTCGCAAGCGATGCACGCATCGAAAAGCTCACCGAAGGCTTCACCTGGTCCGAAGGCCCGGCATGGGTGCGCAACGGCGGCTATCTGCTGTTCACCGATGTACCGGAAAACAAGCTGTATCGCTGGTCCGAAGAGGCCGGCCTGTCGGTCTTGCTGTCGCCTTCCGGCTACACCGGCCCGGAGCTGCCCACGCTGCGCGAAGCCGGCGCCAATGGCCTGTATGCCGAGCCCGACGGCAGTGTGCTGCTTGCAGACTCCGGCACCCGCATCCTGGCCAGGCTCGACCCGGTCACGCGCAAGAAAGCCCCGCTTGCGACCGCTTTCGAAGGCCACCGCTTCAACAGCCCCAACGATGTCGTGCGGCGCAACGATGGCGTGGTGTTCTTCACCGACCCGCCGTACGGGTTGAAGGACCTGGATCAATCGCCGGTCAAGGAGCTGCGTTTCAACGGCGTCTATCGCCTGGACACCGATGGCAGCGTGCACCTGCTGGACGACAGCTTGAGCTTCCCCAACGGCATCGCGCTCTCGCCGGATGCGCGCACCCTGTACGTCTCCAACTCCGATCCGAAGCGCCCGATCTGGATGGCCTACACACTCGATGCGCAAGGCGCGGTCACCGGCAAGCGCGTGTTCGCCGATGCCTCCGACCTGATGGCCAAAGACGTCCCCGGCTTGCCCGACGGCATGGCCGTGGCCGCGGACGGTACGCTGTTCGCCACCGGCCCCGGTGGCGTGATCGTGTTCGATGCAGCCGGCAAGCGGCTAGGCCGGATTGCCACCGGCGAGGCGGTCTCCAACTGCGCGTTCGGCAACGATGGCCACACCCTGTACATGACCTCGCACGCGATGCTGACGCGGGTGCGGGTGAAGGCGCTGGGGTTGCAGTTCGTACGTTGATGCATCCAACACATGCGCGCGCAACTTGGTTGCGTTCGCATGCATCCGCATCAGCGATGTCCGAGCCTTCGATGCGCCACCGACTACTCTGCCAACGTCTTTGCATCCAGCATCAGCAGGTCGTCCAGCTCCGGCCCGCCGCCACGGTTGGCGCTGCCCGCAGCGAGATAAAGCCGCCCATCGATAGTTGCGGCTTGCGTGCCATGTCGCCCCTGCGGCAGCGCAGCCAGCGTGGTCCACACGGCTGCGTGCGGGTCGTAGGCCTCCACTTCGTCGTGCGCCTTGACCTGGCGCATGCTCTCGCCGCCGATGATCAGCAGCTGGCCCTTGCGAGCGATGGCAGCGGCGCCGGCACGCTGCGTCGGTAACGCCGCCTGCGCCACCGACCAGGTGCCGCGCTTGATGTCGTAGATGTCCACTTCCGGAATCGTCTGCGCCAGCGTGTTGCCGCTTTCATGCGCTGACCGGCGCCCACCTGCCGCATACAGTTTGCCGTCGATCACTGCTGCATGAAAATGATCGCGCGCATGCGGGGCATCGGCCAGCTGCGTCCATTGCTGGGTCTTGGTATCGAAGGCGTCCAGCCACGGCACATAGCCGCTCATGTGCCCGCGCGTGTTGCCGCCCACCAGATACAGCACGCCATCATGCGCAACCGCGCCAGCCGCGCCACGCCGACGGTGCGCGGAAATTTCCGGCCCCACTTGCCAGGTGTCGGTCTGCGGGTCATAGATCAGCAGGTGGCTCAGCGAGGCTTCTTCCGGGTAGTCGCCGGTGAACCCGCCCACAAAATACAGCTTGCCCGACACCACCACTGCCTGCGCATGGCTGACCATCAGCGGGGGCGCACTGCCTTGCGACCAACGCTGCGTTCGGGTGTCGTAGATGTCCAGTGGCCGCTGGCCGCGCCCACCGATCAGATAGAGCTGCTCGCCGATAGCCACCAGGCTATTCTCGTGCCTTCACGCAGATTAGCTCGCTGCATGCGAACACTACCGGCTACCCTTGGACACCGAGAGCACCGCATGCCGCGCACCGCCACATCTCATACGATTGATCTGTCGCCACCCAAAAACGTTGCGCAGGCGGCGGCGCGCGGGTTGAAGTTGCGCCAGCAGCATGGCCGTGGTGGTACCGCGATCGGTGTGGCGCGTGCGCGCGATCTGTCTGCGCAAAAGGCGCTGTCCGCTCAAACCATTCGCCGCATGTACTTGTACTTCGCACGGCACAGTGTCGACAAGAACGGCAAGGGCTGGGCGGACGCCAAGGCACCGTCGGCCGGCTACATCGCCTGGCTGCTCTGGGGTGGCGATGCGGGCCAACGTTGGGCAGCCCGTCTGTACCAGCGTCTGCAGGACGTAACCCCCAAGAAGGGTGCTGAAACTGGAGATGGGTCAAAGAAGACCGCAACAAAGAAGGGAAGTGCAAAAAAGAGCGCGGTCAAAAAGGCCGCAGCCAAAAAAGTGGCGACAACACAGCCCGCAACGAAGTCGGTGGCGAAAAAGACCGCGGTCAAGAAGAGCGCGACGAAAAAGGCTGCGGCCGGACGTGCCTCCATCAAAAATGCTGCGTCGTCGCCAGTTGCAAGAAAGGCATCCAAGAAGACCGCAAAGAAAACCGCAACAAAGAAAACCGCTACAAAGAGACCCACGACCAAAAAGGCGCCGGCCAAGCGCGGTGCGGCGAAGAAGAGTGCCTCCGTTGCAAGCACTGCAACAAAGGCTGCAAGCAAGAATTCGGCACCCTGGAATCAATCAAACCCGAAGGGCGCCGCGCGCGCCAAGCCGCTGTCTGCGGCGCAAAAGACCCAGGCCCGCAAACGCGCCAAAGCGGCTGGCCGCCCTTACCCGAACCTGGTGGATAACATGGCGGTGGCCAGCAAGCGCGGCACGACCAAACGCGCCACCAAGCCAAGCGCCCCGAAGAACGGCGCCCCGAAGAACGGCGCAGGAAAGAAATAACGGCATCGGCAAATCCCAGCGGAAGCGCAAGCTGCACGCAGGCGAGTGCGTGCATGCGTCAGCGGCCTGCAGGTAAGCAGCCTGCGCCGAGCAAGTGCCGGCTACGGAGCAGGGCGCTGGCGCTTGCTCTCGCCCCTGCAGCGGTCAGAGCAGTACTTCACCTCATCCCACACGCGCTCCCACTTCTTGCGCCAACGAAATGGCCGGCCGCATTGTATGCACACCTTCTCCGGAAGATCCTGTTTTTTACGTGTCGCCATTTGGTCGGGGAATCTGAAAGACGTGTCGCTACTGTGGGACGCCAGCATGTCATAGCATGCGCAATGCGGAAATCCGTGTGCGACAAAGCACGGCCGAGCAAGGCGTGGATGCAGTCTTGCTTTGTTATAGTGCTGGGGCAGCAGGTTGATAACACGCCCGGGATACCAGAACACGCTGCGCGACACATGTTCCCCCTCTCAAACAAGGACGTTCGTGAAATCATTTTTGCTGATCGCGTCGGCACTTCTTTACGTTGTTGCGCTGTGTCTTCCTGCACTGCACGGGGGCGCGGATCAAGTAGGTGGCCTGATCATCCTGTTGTTTGGCTGGATCCAGATACTGGACGGCCAATGTATTGCATGGGTGAGCAATCTGCTGTTCTTTGGCGCCTGGCTCTGTTACTTCGTCAAATTTTATAGAATGGCATCGGGACTGCTGTTTGCGGCCTGCCTGATCGGCATGGACACCTTTCGCGCCACCCGCTATCTAAAAAACGAAGCCGGGCACGAAGTGATCATCGACCAGGTGGGTGCAGCGTTCTACGTCTGGGAGCTGAGCTTTGTGGCCCTGCTGGTCCTTGTGCTGATGCGTCTTTCAGAAATGCGTAGCAGCAAGCAACCGCAAACGATTTGATCCGGCGGCCACCTGCCCGGTTTCTTGATGACGCCTGTGTCGACGAAGTTGCAACCCAAAGGGAATGTAGACATGTGGCGAACAAGGTGGAATCGCAAAATGATCTTCGTTCTGACGGCGGTGGTATTGCATGTCTCGCGTCGAATCCGAAACTTGCAGCGTTGGTGCCGGTGCTGGTCACGATTGGCATCGACGTGTTTGCTTACGTTGTTGGCAGGCCAGTGTGGCGCGGTAGTGATGGGAAGATTCGTGCCGGGCTGGCGCGAGGGTTGCATGCGGTGGGGCGGTCAGCTGTTGCGGGCGTTGGGCTATGCTTTTAGCGCCTATAGTTGCGGCTATTTGCGCCGGCTTGGTATGCCAGGCAATCCGGTTGTGCAGCGATTGTTGCCAGTGTACGCAGCTGGCGCTGTTCCGCTCTGCAGACTGCGGTCTGTTCAAGTGCGACTAACTAAGCGATTGCGTAACCGCCAGTACGTTGTGGCCGACGCATGGAGTTGGCATGTTGCAAGTGTACGGTCCGCCTATTAGCGTGCCGGCCACACGTGCCTCACGACTGCTCGCGAGGTTCGTCGCGACTCTGAAGCCCTGACATCTATTGAGGTTGGTGATGGAAGCCGGCATCAACACGAACGCGTAAACCATTCCAACAGTGCCCAGCCGCTCGATCGCGCAGACCGTGGCGTTCTATCGGCGGCTCGGCTTTGTCGGCGATGCGCATCCGCATGATGCGGGCTACGCAATCCTGCAACGTGGCGATGTGGAGCTACACTTCTTCGCGCATCCGGACCTGGATCCGGCTGCCTGCTATGCAGGCTGTTACATCCGCGTGGGCGATGCGGACGCCCTCCACGCAGCAATGAACGTCGCTACGCTGCCGGCGCTAGGCATTCCCCGGCTCGATCCGGTTGGCGACAAGCCCTGGGGCATGCGCGAATTCGCTATTGTGGATGAGAGCGGCAATCTGATTCGGATCGGGCAGGTGATCGCGTCTGGATGACGTTCGGTTGCGCCAGCAAAACAGATGCAATGCAGAAGCATTCATCGCAGCCCATTGGGTTGCAACGACCGACGAAACGATACGTCTTGTTGAGTGCACTCCGATCAACCCCGATGTGCTGTGGATGCCCGAACCACACAAGGCGCGCTGTAGACCGAAATCCGTCAGCGTTTTCACGCTGCACGTGACCTCTTTGCTTTGTCACCGAACATCGTTGACGGCATGGCCCTACGCGCCATGTAGCGAACCAAGTAACTGCGCCACCTCATTCGGGGTCGCAGTGCCAAGGGTCGCGTAAGCCGTCTGCAGCGCCCCGCAGAAGCGCGGGTCTGCGGACAACGATCCGAACACGGCCTCCAGCGTCAGGAATACAGCAACGTCATGGCTTGCGTCGCCGGTTGCGGTGCGTCCAAGTGCGCCGAGTGCATCGCGCAACGGGTCGACCAACGGCACGCCCTCGTGTGCCTGCCTGCGAATGAAGTGCAGCCACGCGGCAACCGGCAGGCATAGGCGCTGGATCGGTTGGCCGGCAGCGAGGGCATCGCCGATCGTGCCGAGCAGGCGTACCGGGAGCTTCTGCGAGCCGTCCCAGGCGATCTGGGCGAGCAGGTGGCGGATGGCGGGGTTGCGGAAGCGCGCCAGGATGGCGTCGCTGTAGTGCCGTGGGTCGAAGCCTGGCATCGGCTGCAGGGTGGGCGCGATGTCATCGCGCATCAGCGTCTCGACGAAAGCCGCAAGTTCAGGGTGACCCATGGCGTCGGCCACCGTCTCCAGGTTGAGCAGGCTGCCGAGATACGCCAGCGCGGAATGCGGCGCGTTGAGCAGGCGCAGCTTGGCGCGCGCATAGCCGGCGATGTCCTCGCTCAGGGTGACGCCTGCGCGTTCGAATGCAGGGCGGCCGTTGCAGAAACGATCTTCGATCACCCACTGGCTATAACGCTCGCGCTGGATCGGCCAGGCGTCGTGCACACCGAGCTGGTCTTGCACGTGCGCACGCAGCGCGTCATCGGTGGCGGGCGTGATGCTGTCCACCATCGAGCGCGGGAAGGCTGCGTGTTGCGCGATCCACGCCGCGAGCGCGCGGTCATTGTGTTCCGCAAGCCGCACCACGGCGCGCTGCAGCAGCGTGCCATTGTCGGCCAGGTTGTCGCAGCTGAGCACAGTGAATGGCGCGGTGCCGTCGTGCATGCGCTGCTGCAGCCCGGCGACGAGGTAGCCGATGGCACTGCGTGGGGCTGCGGGGTGGGCGATATCGTGGGCGATGTCGGGATGCGCCAGGTCGAGCGTGTCGCCGGCCAAGCAATAGCCTTTTTCGGTGACGGTCAGCGTGACCAGGCGCACTGCAGGGTCGGCCAGGCGTGCGAGCACAGCAGGTTGTTCGTCGGCCGCGCAGAGTAGCTCGCGGATGGCGCCGATGATGCGCAGCTGCGGGTGTTCGTCGAGCAAGGCGAGGGTGTAGAGCCCGTCTTGCGGACGCAGCGCATCGCGCACGCGCGGGCTATGCAAGGAGACGGCGCAGATGGCCCAGGTGGGGTCTTCGGCGAGTAGGTCGTCGATATAGACGGCCTGGTGGGCACGATGGAAGGCGCCTGCGCCCAGATGCACGATGCCGATGGTGGTGTGTTTTGGGGTGTAGCTTGGGGTGAGAACGGTGGTGGGTAGGTGAGCGAGTGCTGGGATGGAGAGCGTGGGGATTGGCATGGTTTTTTTTAATCGTGGGGTGCTGCGGGTTTGCTTGGTGGCCGTACCCTCACCCCAACCCCTCTCCCGGAGGGAGAGGGGCTTTTCACGGCGGCTTCTGGGGGCGCGATTACTTGTCGGTGACGGTGAAGCGTTGCTTGCTGCGGATGTCGCTGCTGGAGGCGCCGATCTGCACCTCATAGGCGCCCGGATCCACGGTGTACGCCTTGCGCTGGTCGTCATAGATGCGCAGCGCGTCCTGCGCCGTGATGGTGAAGCGCACCTGGCGTTGCTCGCCCGGCTGCAGCGTGATGCGTTGAAAGCCGCGTAGTTCCTTGATGGCGCGTTCGCGTTGTGGCTTCAGCGGCTGCAGATACAGCTGCACCACTTCATCGCCTGCGCGTTGGCCGGTGTTCTTCAACGTGACCGTTGCCGTGAGCGTGCCGTCGGCAGCCGCGGTTTTGCGATCAAGCTGCACGGTGGAATAAGCAAACTGCGTATACGACAAGCCATGCCCGAATGGATACAGCGGCTTGCCGGCGAAGTAGCGATAGGTACGCCCGCGCATGGCGTAGTCGTCGAAGGCCGGCAGGCGCTCGTCTTCCTTGTAGAAGGTGATCGGCAGGCGGCCACCGGGGCTGGCCTGGCCGAACAGCACATCGCCCACCGCACTGCCGCCGCGCTGGCCGGGGTACCAGGCCAGCAGGATGGCGGGCACGTGTTGCTGGGCCCAGTCGATGGCCAGCGCCGAGCCGGTGGTCAGCACCACCACCACCGGCGTGCCGGTGGCCTGCAGCGCCTGCAGCAGCTCGCGCTGCGGCTTGGGCAAGCGCGTGTCGGTGCGGTCGCCACCGGCAAAGCCGGGGTAATTGACGTCCATTTCTTCGCCCTCGACATCGCCGGTGAGGCCGCCGACGAACACCACCACCTCGGCATCGCGCGCGGCGTCCACCGCTTCCTGCAGCGGCGGTGTGGCGCCGGGCATGCGCCAGGCCAGGCGCACCCCGGCATCGCGGGTGGCTTCGTAATACTCCACACGCAGGTCGTAGGCTTTGCCGCCCTCCAGCGCCACGCTGGCATTGCCGCCGCGCATGCGTGGTGCATCGCTCCATTGATCGACGAGCAACTTACCGTCCAGGTACAGGCGCACGCCATCGTCGGCGGCAATCTGCAGGTCGTACGTGCCCGAAACCGGCGGCAGCAACTGGCCATGCCAGCGCACGCTGAAATCGTCCTTGCCAAGCGCGCGGTCGGGCTGCAGTTCGCCACGGCCAACCGCATCGTCGGTGGGCGCGTTGCGGTCCCAGCGGAAGGCGATGCGCGGGTCGATGCGGGTCAGCACCGGCCGGCCGGCCAGGGCGCGGCCATTGAAATAGTCGCCGGTCAGGCCGTTCTGCGTGGCACCGGCCGCCGGGCGCAAATAGCGCGATTCGATCGGTGCGGCAGCGTTGGGGTCTTCGCGTCCTTCCACCAGATCGCTGCCGCGCGCATAGACCACCTGCGCCTGCGGTGCGGCATCGCGGATGCCTTGCAGGATGGTGACCGGTGCGGCGGGCGTGCCGTAGTAGTTACCCAGCAGCGACATCGGGTCGTCGGCGGTGGGGCCGACCACGGCAATGCGCTTGAGCGTGGGTTTGAGCGGCAACACGCCGTCGTTTTTCAGCAACACCAGCGATTCGCGTGCGGTGCGGCGCGCCAATGCGTCGTGTTGCGGCGATTGATTCGCCGATGCGGGAATCTGCGCCCACGGCACGCTGGCCGGCGGGTCGAACATGCCCAGGCGCATGCGCGTGGTCATCAGGCGCTTGAGCGAGGTATCGATGCTGGCCTCGTCGATCAAGCCGGCACGCACCGCCGCCGGCAACGCGGCGTAGGTGTCGCCGCAATCCAGGTCGGTGCCGTGTTTGACGCCGAGTGCGGCCGCCGCTTCGGGCGTGGGCACGATCTTGTGGTTCTGCCAGATGTCGCGGATGGCGGCGCAGTCGCTGACGATGTATCCGTCGAAACCCCAATCGCGGCGCAGGATGCCTTCCAGCCGCGTGCTGGCCGAGGCGGATTCGCCATTGACGCGGTTATAGGCGCCCATCACCGCAGCAACCTTGCCCTCCTGTACCAGGGCCTGAAACGCCGGCAGATAGGTCTCGTAGAGATCACGCTCGCTGGGGTGTACATCGAAGTGATGGCGGTCTGCCTCCGGGCCGCTGTGCACGGCGAAGTGCTTGGCGGTGGCATCGAGCTTGCGGTACGGCCCCTGCTGCGCCTGCAGGCCCTGCACGAAGGTCACGCCCATGCGTGCGGTGAGAAACGGGTCTTCGCCGTAGGTTTCCTGCCCGCGGCCCCAGCGCGGGTCGCGGAAGATGTTGATGTTCGGCGACCAGAACGTGAGCCCCTGATAGCGCTTGTGTTCGCCGCGCGCCAGAAATGCATGATGCTTGGCGCGCGCTTCGTCGCCGATGGCGGTGGCCACCTCGGCCATCAACGGGGTGTCGAAGGTGGCCGCCAGCCCGATCGCCTGCGGAAACACCGTGGCACCGCCGGCACGCGCCACGCCGTGCAGCGCTTCGTTCCACCAATCGTAGGCCGGCACCTGCAGGCGCGCGATGGCGGGCGCGGCGTTCTGCATCTGCGCGGCTTTTTCTTCCAGCGTCATGCGCGCCACCAGATCGGCGGCGCGCGCGTCGAAGCTGCGTTGCGTGTCCAGGTACGGCGGTGGTGTGGCGGCCTGGGCAGCGCCTGTGGCGCACGCCAGTACAAGCAGGACGCCGTGCGCAAGCGAGCGGAAACGGGCGGGCGGGTAGGAGGGCATGGTCAGTCCTGTTGGCGGTCGGTGTGCGTTTTGGCGAACGGCCCGATCATGCTGCCGACGAAGCCGCCCGCCTGTTCGGTACTGAGAAAGCCGGCATCGTCGTTGCGGCGGAGCGATTGCCAGCCGCGGCCATCGGCGTCGAAGGCGAAGCTGTACGCGCCGCCATCGCCGCTGATCTGCAGGCGCAGCTGTGCGGTTGCCGGAATGCGGGTCTGTGCAAGCGTGGTGGTGGTGGCGCCATCGCGCTTGTCCAGGAACACCCGCAGCGCATCGCCATCGCGACGCACGCCGAGTGCATACCACGCGTTGGAATGTTGAAACGCGGCCAGCCCCGCACTGACGCCTGCCCGCACGGGCACATCCAGCGCCGTGCTTGCCGTAAAGCGCGTGTGTTGCTGGCGGCGTGCGAGGAAGGCCGGTGTGCCGGCGCTGTCCAGCCCCTGCGTGCCGGCATGCAGCGTCAACCAGCCTGCACGCGTGCGCAGATCGGCCAGCTCACCCCTGGGCACGCGCACGCTCAGCCACTCGCGCTGCAGCGTGGCGTTGTCGAAGTCGTCATGCCAGGTGAAGTTGCCCGACAACGGCGGCTGCGTGACACGTGCTGTTTTCGCCCCGGTGGGCGCCTGGGCGATGTAGGGAATCGGCTGGCCCGCCGGCAAGATCGACGGCCAGCCATCGCGCCACTGCACCGGCAGCAAAAACGTTTCGCGCCCGGTGTTGTAGCGATCGCCGGCGTACGGGCGGCTGGCCAAAAACACCGCCCACCACTGCCCATCGGGCGTGTCCACCAGGTCCACGTGGCCGGCATTGCTGATCGGGTGCGCACGCGCGGCCGGCAGATCGCGTTGGGTCAGGATGGGGTTGTTCGGTGCGGGCGCATACGGCCCCCACACGTTGCGGCTACGCAACACCACCTGTGAGTGCTGCGGCCCGGTGCCGCCCTCGGCGCAGGAAAGGTAGTACCACCCGTCGCGTTGATACAGGTGCGGGCCCTCGATCCAGATCGGCTTGCTGGCCAGATCCACACCGCCATTGAGCAGCACCTTGCGCGGGCCAACCGGTTGCTTGGTGGCGAGGTCGAAACGCTGCATCCAGATCGCACGATGGCCTTCGTACAACGGCGTGCCTTGCGGTGGGCCGTTGTTGAGCAGATACGCGCTGCCATCGGTGTCGAAGAACAAGGACGGGTCGATCCCATCGATGCTGGGTAGCCAGGTCAACGCCGACCACGGGCCCGCCGGGTCGCTGGCACTGGCGATGAAATTGCCCCCGCTATCGACCGAGGTGCCCACCACGTAAAAGCGCCCGGCGTGATGGCGGATGCTGGCGGCGAACATGCCGCGCGACACGCCCAGCCCGTCGTAATCCAGTTGCTCGCGGCGCTCGACCACATTGCCGATCTGTGTCCAGTGCACAAGATCGCTGCTTTCGAATACCGGGATCGCGGGGAAATACGCAAACGTGGAATTGACCAGGTAATAGCGCTCGCCGACGCGGGTGATGCTGGGGTCCGGATAGAAGCCAGCCAGCACCGGATTGCGGTAATGGCCGGCCGGCAGCGGCGTGGCGAACACCGCATCGTCGCCGCGGTAGTCGAACCAATCGAAGGCGACATCGGCAGACGCTGGCGCCTGCGCACCTGCAGGCGCCGCCAAGGCCATCAGTACTGCCCCCCAGATCGCGGGAAGCGGGCGCATCACCAGTCCCACATCGCGCCGTCTTCCAGCCGCGCCACCGGCAACTGTTTGGGCACATACGGATACTTGGCTGCCAGCTCCTCGTCGATGTCCACGCCATGCCCGGGGGTTTCGCCGCAGTGCAAGCGCCCGTCGCGAAATACGTAGTCGTGCGGGAACACTGCGTTGGCTTCGTCGGAATGGAACATGTATTCCTGGATGCCGAAGTTGGGCACCCAGGTGTCGAAGTGCAACGCCGCGCCCATGCACACCGGCGACAGATCGGTGGCGCCGTGGAAGCCGGTACGCACCTGGTGCAGCGCGGCGAAATCGGCCAGCCGGCGCACGTGGGTGATGCCGCCGGCATGCACAATGGTGGTGCGGATGTAGTCGATCAGTTGCTGCTCGATCAGGTGCTTGCAGTCCCAGATCGAGTTGAACACCTCGCCCACTGCCAGCGGTGTCACGGTGTGCTGGCGAATGATCTCGAATGCGCGCTGGTTTTCCGCCGGGGTGGCGTCTTCCAGCCAGAACAACCGGTATGGCTCCAGGTCGCGGCCCAGGCGCGCGGCTTCGATCGGGGTGAGCCGGTGGTGCGCATCGTGCAGCAGCTCGATCTCATCGCCGTGATCGCTGCGCAATTGTTCGAACAACTTGGGCACCACACTAAGATAGCGCGGCGTGGACCACACGGTTTCGGTGGGCAGCTCGCTTTCGGCCGGCTCGTAGGGCTTGCCACCGACAGAAATGCCGTAGGTCTTCTTGATGCCGGGCACGCCGCATTGCGCGCGGATGGCGATAAAGCCCATCTCGCGGAAGCGGCCTACCTCATCGCTGGTTTCGGCGATATCGCGGCCATTGGCGTGGCCGTACACCAGCGCGCCTTCGCGCGAGCGCCCGCCAAGCAATTGATACAGCGGCATGCCGGCCATCTTGCCCAGGATGTCCCACAACGCCACATCCACTGCGGCAATCGCGCTCATCGTCACCGGCCCGCGCCGCCAGTACGCACCGCGGTAGAAGAACTGCCAGATGTCCTCGATGCGCCCGGCATCGCGGCCGATCAGGTTGGGCACCAGGTGTTCCTGCAGGTACGCCGCCACCGCCAATTCGCGCCCGTTGAGCGTGGCATCGCCCAGCCCGGTGATGCCCGAGCGCGTGCGGATCTTCAAGGTGACGAAATTGCGCCCGGGGCAGCTGACGATGACGCGCGCTTCGACGATCTCGCGGTCGCGGGCGGAACCTTGCAGCGGTGCAGGGGAGTCGGGAGTCTGTGACATCGTGATCTCGCTCAGGGGGAAGGGGTGGCGGTGACGGGAAGTTCGAACGGGCCGGCCGGCAGGCCGCTGCGGTCGTACAGCGTGCACACCGGGCTGTCGGCCCAGCAGTAGCGCACGCGTGTGGCCTGCAGGCCGGCGGGAACACGCAGCTGGATCTCGCGCCCGGACAGCGTGGCGCTGGCATAGCGGCAGGTGCCGGCAGCCTCGCCGCATAGCTCAAAGCCGATCGGCGCGTCGGCGCCATAACTCAGCAGCGTGGTGTCGACAGCGTCGAAGCCGATGCGCACGTCCTCGCCCGCACGATGGGCACTGCGCGACACCGGGCCGGACGGCGCAATCGCCTCGCCATACACCACATGCCGCGCTGCACGCGCCAGGCGCCGGCCCAGCTCCTGCTTGTTGGCCGGATGGATGTCGTAGCGGTCGCCGATATCGATCGCCACCGCCAAGCCGGCGTGTGCATCGTCGGCAACGAAGCGCCGCTGCGCCTCGCGCAATTGCGCCCAACCGCTTTCGGCCGGTTGGGTGGGCGGGGTGCCGTAATTGGCCAGCTGCACCACCAGCAGCGGCAATTGCGCACCGAAGCGCTGTCGCCAGTCGCGCTGCCATGCGTTGAGCAAGGCCGGGTAATGTGCCGCATCGCCGGCATTGGATTCGCCCTGGTACCACAGCACCCCACGCAGGCCCAGCTGCCCCAGTGGCGCGATCATGCCGTTGTACAAGGTGGTGAGCCCGGCAGCCGACGACCACGGCGCCCGCGGTGGCGAGCCCACTGCCTGCGGCACGATGCGGTATTGCCAGGGCGCATCCAGCGCCAGCGTGCTGCCATCGGCAAACTGCAGTGCGCGCGATTGCGCATCGCCCAACACACCGCCGCGCCGATAGGTATTTAGCACATTGAGCACGATGCTGTTGCGCCCGGCATGCAGCCGCCCACGCGGCAGTGTGTAGCGACGCGGCTGGTCCGCACCGTAGCTGCTGCCCACGCCGCGCCCGTTGACCCAGGTCTGGTCCAGCTCGTCCACCGGGCCCAGTAACAACGTGGCGTCCTGGGCGGCCTGTGCCGGTGTCAGTTCGACGCTGGTGCGGTACCACACCATGCCGTTGAAGCCGACCAGCTGCGGCACGCCCCAGTCGTCCCATGCGCCCAGTGCCGGCGGCGCGTTCTGCCAGTCGCCGGGCGCATCCGGCTGCCACGGTTCGCCTTCGCCATGCGCATGCCACCAGGCTTCCCACAGCGCGGCCCACTGCGGCGCGGCAGCCACCGGGTCGGTTGCGTAACGTGCCAGCACGTCCAGTGCCGGGCCATCGTCGCCGGCCGCACGCAATGGCGCGTCGCCGATCCAGGCCTGCAGCTGCGAGCCGCCCCACGAGGCGTTGATCAAGCCCATCGGCACATCGACACGCTTCTGCAACTCACGCGCGAAGTAGTAACACGCGGCAGAAAACTCTTTCACTGTCTCAGGCGTGGTGCGCTGCCACGTTGCAACGCCACCGAAGCCACGTTGCGGGGTGGGGCTGGATTGCGCCGGCACCTTGAACATGCGGATGTTGGGGTGGTCGGCGTCGGCAATCTCGCTGCGCGCATCCAGCGTGCGATGTACCTGCAGCTCCATGTTCGATTGCCCCGAACACAGCCATACATCGCCGATCAAAATATCGTCGATCTGTTGCACCACCCCGTTGGCAGTGCTGGCCTTCAGGCGGTACGGGCCGCCGGCCGCATGCGCGGGCAGGCGCGCCTGCCAATGCCCTTGCCGGTCTGCGCGAACCTGCACCTGCGCCGTCTCCAGTTGCACCGTGACACGCGCGCCCGGCGCCGCATCGCCCCACAGGCGAATCGGCGCATCGCGCTGCAGCACCGCATGGTCCTGGAAAACGGGATGCAGCAGCGGTGCATCTGCAGCGCTTCCCAGTTGCGGCAGCAGCAACGCCGATAACGCGGCGATCAACACGTTCAGCCGGCATGCGCTCACTTCGGATTCCCCGGTGCGTACGGAAATGTCAGTGCCTGGTAATACGCCAACGGATGCGCTGGCGGTGCCACGCCGGCAGGCAGCGGGCGCCCGGACACGCTCTGAAAATAAGCAATGCTGGCATCGCGCCACCACTGCGCCTCGCGCTGCTGGATCGCCAGGAAAGCGTCCACTTGCGCGTAGCGCGGCGCATCGATCTTGCCGGCCAGGCCTTGCCAGGTGGTGCGCATCGCAGCCACCTCGGCCACGCCATGGTCGTACCGCCAGACCAACTCGTCCCACAGCGGCCTGCCAGAGGCCATGCGGTGATCCCACGGCACATGATGGAACCACAGCAACAACTGTTCCGGCACGCGCTGCGCATCGCCGAACACGCGCGCCACTGGCGGCGCATATTGCGCCACGGCATTGCTGCCGCTGGCGCTGCGGTCGAAGCCAATCCCGTTGCGGTCGGCGCGGTGGTAATACACCGGGTCCCAGTCCGGCCGTTCGCTGCCGGCATCCCACGGCGCCGGCCCGTAATGGTGGCCGCGCCCCATCAGGTGATGCAGGCCGAGCGGGGTCATGTACTCCACCACCGCCTCGCGCGAACGCAGCAGCATGCCGACCACCGGTTCGACCACCGCCGGCTCGTTGGAAAACGTCATGCGCGCCCAGTCCTGCGCAATCGCCTGTGGCGACAGTTGCGGGTCCCAGGCCAGCCGCCCATAGGCATACCAATTGGCCTGATCGAAGATCGAGCCGCTCCAGTTGCGGTCGGAGCCGATATTGGCCACGCCGGCAATGCCGGTCAGCCGTGTGCGTTTTGCATCGTTGAACAGGCTGCCATCCACCGTCTTCGCCACCGTCGAGCCCTTGCCGCGTGCATAGGTGTCGGCCTGCAAGGTTTCGGAAAACAGCGTGCCCAGGTAGGCCAGATGCGTGGAAAAGCCCAGGTATTCCTTGGTGATCTGGAACTCCGGCATCAGCGGCGTCTTGCGCATCGCGCCGAACAACGGGTGAAACGGCTCGCGTGGCTGGAAGTCGATGGCGCCGTTTTTCACCTGCACGATCACGTTGCCGCGAAAGGCGCCATCCAGCGGCACGAATTCGCTGTACGCCTGTTTGGCACGGTCGTCCGGCTGCTCATGCGAATAGACGAAGGCGCGCCACATCACCACCCCGCCATGCGGCGCCAGCGCATCGGCCAGCAGGTTTGCGCCATCGGCGTGGCTGCGTCCATAGTCCTGCGGCCCGGGCTGGCCTTCGGAATTGGCCTTGACCAGAAACCCGCCAAAATCGGGAATGCGCGCATAGATGGCGTCGGCGGTGTCGCGCCACCAGCGCTGCACTTGCGGGTCCAGTGGGTCGGCGGTTTTCAAACCACCGATCTCGACTGGCGCACTGAAGCGCGCACTGAGAAACACGCGAATGCCATAGGGACGAAACACCCGCGCCAGTGCCGCAGCCTTGTCCAGATACTGCGGCGTCAGGCTCCACGCCTTGGCATTGACGTTGTTGAGCACGGTTCCATTGATGCCCAGCGAGGCATTGGCGCGCGCGTAGTCGGTGTAACGCGGATCCAGGTAGCCGGGCAGTGTCTGCCAGTTCCACAGCGAGGCGCCGGCATAACCACGTTCCACCACACCATCGAGATTGTCCCAATGATTGAGCATGCGCAGCTGCAGGCGCGGCGATTCGCGCAGATCCAGTGCGGCAATCTGCTGGCCGGTTTGCAGCAGACGCAACAGGTGGAACGTGCCGTACAAAACACCGATATCGCTGCCGCCGACGATGACCGTGGCGCGCTTGCCATCCACACGGACACTGCGGATCAGATAGGCCTCGCGGCCCAACTGCCGTGTATCGAGCTGTAAAGCCGCAATCTGCGGCGCGCGGGCGGCGCCCAGCATCAGCGCGCCATCGCGCGTCACTGCGTCCACGCGTGGCGGTGTGTTTCCCACCAATCCCTGCAAGCCACGCTCCAGTTCATCGCGTGCCGCATGCAGGGTGGGCGACTCACCAACGATGACCAATTCGCTTGCGCTGTCGCGCAGTTGCCCGGCATTGGCCAGCGGTTGGTAGCGCAACCATAGGTCGTAGCCGTCCTCTGCACGCGCGCTGGCGGTGGCCAACAGCCCGCCGCACAGCAGCGCCAGCCACATCAGCCACTGCAGCGGGAATGCACCGATCCAGGCACCCTGCCGTTTTATTCCAGCCCCGCTCATGCGGCCTGCCTCAGCGTTGCGCTTGCAAGCAGGCGCGTATCGCCGCTCTGCCTGCTTCCCGGTACCATGGCTCGCACCGTCATGCCTGCACCCGGCATTCGCGTTATCGCGACAACGCCGCTGCATCCCGCAACGTTCGCACGCACTTGAAGAGGCCACGCTTGGAGAAGGTCAGGAAATCGGTCCGCCGCACCAGTCGCGCGACCACCATCGACGAGGTGGCGGCGCTGGCGAAAGTGTCGCCGATGACGGTCTCGCGCGTGGTCAACAACACCGGCAGCGTGCGCGATGCCACCCGCGAACGGGTCATGCGCGCGGTCGACAAACTCGGTTACACGCCCAACCTTGCCGCCAGCGCATTGGCGGCCGCGCAGAGCACGCGGATTGCGTTGATCTACAGCGACCCCAGTGGCGCGTATTTGCGCGAGTTGTTGCTGGGCGTGTTGCGGGTTGCCTCGCGCACGTCGATCCAGCTGGTGATCGACTGCTGGGACGACCTGGATGCCGAAGCCGAACGCAAGGCGGCACGCAAGCTCGCCAAAGGCGTTGCCGGCGTGATCCTGCCGCCGCCGTTGTGCGAATCCAGGGCCGCGGTTTTGGAGCTGGTACGCGCCAAGGTGCCGGTGGTGGCAGTGGCTTCCAACCATTTCAGCCCGGACGTGGCCTGCGTGCGCATCGACGAATTCGCTGCCGCCAAGGAGATCACCGAACACCTGATCGAACAGGGGCATACGCGCATCGGCTATATCGCCGGGCATCCGAATCTGTCGGCCAGCACGCGACGCTTCGAAGGGTTTCAGGCGGCCTTGGCCGACGCCGGTCTGCGCCTGGATCGGCATCTGGTGCAGCCGGGCGATTACACCTACAAATCCGGCCTGGTTGCCGCCGAAAAATTGCTGGCGCGCAAACGCCGCCCCAGCGCCATCTTCGCCAGTAACGACGACATGGCCGCAGCGGCCATCTCGGTCGCGCACCGGCGCGGGCTGGATGTGCCGCGCGATCTGTCGGTGGTTGGGTTCGACGACACCTCTGCCGCCACTGCGGTGTGGCCCGAACTCACCACTGTGCAGCAGCCCATCGCCGCCATGGCCGACGCCGCGCTGGACATCCTGTTGAAGACGATTCGCGCCAAGGAGCGCACGGCGAAGATGGTCGATCATGTGGTCGCGCACCTGCTGGTCAAGCGGGATTCGGTGGCCGCACCGACACCCGTCGATACGGCCGAGTAAATTCGTCTACCTCGCCACTGCATCGCTACAGGGAAGACGCGGTCAATTGCCAAACCTCTGTCTGTGGTGCGCATGCATCGCTCTCGTCAGCGCACTCCCCTTCCGATGACCGCGCCACCTTGGCAGCCGTTGCAGTTGGTCGCGCCGTTGCAGTGCGCCGCCGCAATGCAGGCATGCATTGCACACGCGCCTCGTGACGAGAGCGCGTGTGGCAACGATCAACGCATCAGATACTGATTGATCAGGTTTTCGTAGGCTTCCTGGCGGCCGCTGAGTTGCTTGGGCGCATTGCCGGCGGCGTGCTTGGCCACATCCACCAGCGTGCTGGTGCCGTTGGCAAAGTCTGCACCGGCGCCGTTGTCGAAGCTGGCGTAACGCTCGGCGCGCCACTGCTCCAACGGCGAAGACGTCAGCAATGCGTTGGCCACCTCCAGCCCGCGTGCGAACGCGTCCATGCCACCGATATGCGCCAGGAACAGATCCTGCGGGTCGGACGATTCGCGCCGCACCTTGGCATCGAAATTCAACCCGCCCGGTGCCAGCCCGCCCTGGCGCAGCACCACCAGCATCGCGCCGACGGTGTCGTACAGGTCGGTCGGGAACTGGTCGGTGTCCCAGCCGTTCTGCGGATTGCCGCGGTTGGCATCGATGCTGCCCAGCAGGCCGGCATCGGAGGCGACCTGCAGGTCGTGCTCGAAGCTATGACCGGACAGCGTGGCGTGGTTGGCTTCGATATTGAGTTTGAAATCCTGGTCCAGGCTATGCTGACGCAGGAAACCGATCACTGTGGCGCTGTCGAAGTCGTACTGGTGCTTCATCGGCTCCATGGGCTTGGGCTCGATCAGGAAGTTGCCGGTGAAGCCGATCGCGCGGCCGTAGTCGCGTGCCAGGGTGAGGAAGCGCGCCATGTTGTCCTGCTCGCGCTTCATCTGGGTGTTGTGCAAACACGCATAGCCTTCGCGGCCACCCCAGAACACGTAGTTTTCGCCGCCCAATTCAACGGTGGCATCGATCGCGGCCTTGACCTGCACCGCGGCACGCGCCACCACATTGAAGTCCGGGTTGGTGGACGCACCATTCATGTAGCGCGGATGCGAGAACAGGTTGGCGGTGCCCCACAGCAGCTTGACGCCGGTGTCGGCCTGGCGCTGCTTGGCGATGCCCACCATGTGCTTGAGGTTGCTTTCGTACTCGCCAATATCGTCGGCATCCGGCGACAGGTCGATGTCGTGGAAGCAGTAATACGGCACGCCGAGCTTGGTGAAGAATTCGAACGCGGCATCGGCCTTGGCTTCGGCACGATCGAGCGCGCTGTTGCCGATATCCCACGGATACGCACGCGTGCCCGGGCCGAACGGATCGGCGCCGTTGCCGCAGAAGCTGTGCCAGTAGGCCACGGCAAAGCGCAGATGCTCGGCCATGGTCTTGTCGCCGATCTGCTTGTTGGCGTCGTAGACCTTGAACGCGAGCGGGTTGTCGGAGTCGCGGCCTTCGAAGCCGATCTTGCCGATGCCGGGGAAATATTCCTTGGCGCCGATGTAAACGGTGTTGCTCATGGGGTGAACTCCTGCAGCAGGGGAGGGAAGAAGCGATAAGCGTCACACCGGGACATCGGCATCAGCGCAGCCGCGTGTGGGCCATCGCCACGCGCCGGGTGCGCCAGCGCGTGTTGCCGATGCGTCCACGCGATTGCCATCTGCATCACGCCAAAAAATGTTAGCGCTACCACAACTGCGACTGAAAAAAGCCGCGCACCGTAGCGAAGCCGAACATGCCATGCCGATCCCAGGTGAAGCGACCTGCCGACTGTACCCAGCCCGCCGCCGAAAGGCTTGCTGCGCTGCGAGATGCGGACTGTGCTGCGGCACCGGCCGCGCAGGCGTTAGCCGGCGCGCAACCATCGCAAGCATGGCGTGCGGCCGACGCGCCGTGCAGGTATCGGCCGCGTACGCAGGCCATGATGTTGCCAGCGGGTGCGCCAGCCAGGGCAAGTGATTGCGCTGCAACGACCACGGGAGAACGCCCGCAAAAAACAGGTCTGCATCGGCCAGCGCCGTCGCAGCGGCGAGTGCGCCATTCCGCATCAAAGTAAACGCAGTCAGAAGGCCGCCGCCGGCCCGCAGCCCCACACGCGGCCAACCCGGTCGCCCGCCAGTCCCGGCAGCTACAATGGCCGGCTTATGACCGCTGTCCTGCCGCTGCCACAACCCCTGGCCGACCCTGCGCCGCGCGACCCGCGCCAGCGGCTGCAGCGTGAGCAGCTGCGCCTGGGAAAACGCCTGCAGCGCCAGGTGGGCCAGGCGATTGCGGATTTCGGCATGATCGCCCGCGGCGACAAGATCATGGTCTGCCTGTCCGGCGGCAAGGACAGCTACACCCTGCTGGACATACTGCTGCAATTGCAGCGCAAGGCGCCGGTGCCGTTCAGCCTGGTGGCGGTCAATCTGGACCAGAAGCAGCCGGACTTTCCCGCCCATGTACTGCCGGCCTACCTGCGCGGGCTGGGCGTGCCGTTCGACATCGTCGAGCAGGACACCTATTCGGTGGTCAGCCGGGTGATTCCGGCCGGCAAGACCATGTGTTCGCTGTGCTCGCGGCTGCGGCGTGGCGCGCTGTATGCCTATGCACAGAAGCATGGCGTGACCAAGATCGCGCTGGGCCATCACCGCGACGACATCGTGGCCACGTTTTTCATGAACCTGTTTCACCATGCGCGGCTGGCGGCGATGGCGCCCGCGCTGCGCAGCGACGACGGTGCGCATGTGGTGATCCGCCCGCTGGCCTACGTGCGCGAAGCCGACATTGCCGCCTATGCGCAGGCACGGCAGTTCCCGATCATTCCGTGCAACCTGTGCGGCAGCCAGGAAAACCTGCAGCGCCAGCAGGTCGGCCGCATGCTGCAGCAGTGGGATCGCGAACAGCCCGGGCGCGTGGAGCAGATTGCGCGCGCCCTGGGCGATGTGCGCCCCGAGCAGCTGGCCGACCGCACGCTGTTCGATTTCCTGGCGCTGGGCCGCAGCGGCGATGCGCCGGCCGTTCCTGATCCCGATTCCACCGCATGGCTGGCCGCCGGCGACGCCACACACGACAGCGACTGACGCGGCCGATCCGGCTGCCGGCAGTCTTCCACCCTCCACGTTTTTCTTCATTCGGTCCAACGCATGTTCTTTCGCAATCTCACCCTGTTCCGCTTTCCAACCACCCTGGATTTTTCGCAGATCGACACCTTGTTGCCGCCCGTGCAGCTCAAGCCGGTCGGCCCGCTGGAAATGAGTTCGCGCGGTTTCATTTCGCCATTCGGCCGCGACGAGCAGGACGTGCTCTCGCACCGCCTGGAAGATTTCCTGTGGCTCACCGTCGGTGGCGAGGACAAGATCCTGCCCGGCGCGGTGGTCAACGATCTGCTCGAGCGCAAGGTCGCCGAGATCGAAGAAAAAGAGGGCCGCCGCCCCGGTGGCAAGGCCCGCAAGCGCCTCAAGGACGACCTGATTCATGAGCTGCTGCCGCGCGCCTTCGTCAAGAGTTCGCGCACCGACGCCATCCTGGATCTGCAGCACGGTTACATCGCGGTCAACAGCTCCAGCCGCAAGAGCGGCGAGAACGTGATGAGCGAGATCCGCGGCGCGCTCGGCAGCTTCCCGGCGCTGCCGCTCAATGCCGAAGTCGCCCCGCGCGCCATCCTCACCGGCTGGATCGCCGGCGAGCCCTTGCCCGAAGGCCTGAGCCTGGGCGAAGAGTGCGAGATGAAGGACCCCATCGAAGGCGGCGCGGTGGTCAAGTGCCAGCACCAGGAACTGCGCGGCGACGAGATCGACAAGCACCTGGAAGCCGGCAAGCAGGTCACCAAGCTGGCGCTGGTGCTGGACGACAACCTCTCCTTCGTGCTCGGGGACGACCTGGTGATCCGCAAGCTCAAGTTCCTCGACGGCGCCCTGGACCAGCTCGAACACAGCGAAGACGACGGCGCCCGCGCCGAACTCGACGCACGCTTTACGCTGATGAGCGCCGAAATCCGCCGGCTGTTCCTGTTGCTGGAAACCGCGCTGAAGCTCAGCAAGGCGGAGTAACCAGGTTTCGACCTGTGGCGGCATTGTCATCCGGGATTGAATACGCGAGTTAAAAGCGGTGAGTCGAGGGCGAGATGCCTTCATCACTTACGGGACACACCGTGAACCGTCCATGGCGGCTCGATGGCAGCATCCACGCCGCCAACGGTCCCGCAATCGGCAAGGGCCTCGCAGCAAACGCAAAGACGTCGAGTGCGCGGTGCCCTCACCGCTCGCGGGACACGCCGTTAACCCGTCCATGGCGGCTCGATGGCAGCATCCATGCCGCCAACGGTCCCGCAATCGGCGAGGACACCGCACCAGACAGTTGGCTGGTGGCTTCATTTGAAGAACTAAATCAACGCACCAGACGATTTGCTGATGACTTCATTGAAGAATGAAATCACAGCATCAGACAGTTTGCGGGCCACGTTTTTTAAAACTGTACGCACCAACCAACTCGACTGGTCCTTGCCCGCTCACCGTCGCGGGACCTTGAGCGGCATGGATGCCGCGCCAGAGCCTCCATGGACGGATTCACGGCGTGTCCTGCGATGGTGGGCGGGAAAGGGCCCTGCAGCAAGCGCAAAGACGTCGAGTGCGCGGCCCTTACCGCTCGCGGGACACGCCGTAAAACCCGTCCATGACGGCTCGTTGACTGCATCCGTGCCGCCAACGCTCCCGCAAGCGGCGAGGACACCGCACAGGGACGTTCGTCGGCTACCTTCGTGAAGGATGTACTCGCGGGGTGTCGTGCGGTGGAAGGCAGTGCCACGCAGCCAGGCCGCAGATCCACCCAATTCGGCTGCGCCCATCTGCCAGTGGGCGTGGCCGTTTGGTGAGTCGCTCTAATTCGCGCCAACATCGAATGCATCACATGCGCCGTCGCACCACCTGACACATCGCAGCGCTATCCTGTGCGCATGTTCAAGCCCGTCCGCCGCCTGATTGCGCCGCCCTCGCAGGTTGTCGAACGCGACTGCGTGCGCGTGCAACTGGAAGGCCGCGACATCGACGTCCTGCGCGTGCGCGACCCGCGTGCGCGACGCATCAAACTCAGCGTCGACGAACGCGGCGCGCGGTTGACCTTGCCGCTGCGCGCAAGCCTGATCTCCGGCGAACGCTTTCTGCATGCGCACCTGGAGTGGCTGAGCACGCAGTTGTCCCGCTATCAACAGGTCGATGCCTTTCCTGCGCTCGTACGCGGCGTGCCGGGGCTGCTGCCGTTGCGCGGTGCACTGCTGCCGCTGAGCTGGCACGAAGGGCGCTACGCACGCATCGACATCACCGATGACGGCGCGCAGTTTTATGTGCCCACCCGCCTGGGCGATGCCGGTCTACGCCGCACCCTGAAGGAATTCTATGAAGCGCAAGCCCGCGCCGATGTCGGCCGCTGGTTGCCCACCTACCTGCCCGGCCTGCCGCGCGCACCGGCACTGCTGCGTTTGAAGGTGATGTCCTCGCAGTGGGGCTCGCTCGCCCCGGATGGCTCGATGGCATTGGATCTGGCACTGGTGCTCGGCCGCTCCTCCGCCTTCGAGTACGTGCTGGTGCACGAGCTCTGCCACCTGCTGCAGGCCAACCACTCGGCCGCTTTTTGGGCCGAAGTGGAACAGCGCTTCCCCACCTGGCGCGACGAGCGCAGCTACTTCCACGAACACGGCCGCCAGCTCAAGGCGCAGCTGCGGCGGTTGCTGCACGCCGAGTGACGCACCCGTAGCGTGAGCCGTTTCGGTGAGGCGTCTATTCAGCAGTGGCACGCGCTTGATTGCGGCAGTGGTAATTGACGCGGTAATTCCGCGGCGGCCAGACGCGCGGCGACGGAACGGCTAGCGCCACTCGTACGACGCAGCCCTGGCAAGTTGTCGGCAGGCCAACGGTGACAACCAGGTAAAACCGTTTGCTAAGGCGCTTTCAGCGGCCGCAACGCCCGCATCCGGCGTGCAAGCCGACATCCAGTGATCTGCGTCACACGCAGCCGCCCATACCTGTTCCAACAGGGCGCGATCATCCGCGTCCAGGTGTGGAGCCGCGCGCACCGCTGCGATAAATGCCCACGGCGCATGCCACGAATCGAACGATTCAAGTGCGATGACGACACGGGCTGCATCTGCCATTGGTCTAGTTCACCTGCATGCTGTGCATGCTGTGCATGCGTGCATCACGCGTTCGGCAACGCCTGCAAGAACCCATTGATCACCGCCGCCACCGCTTGCGGCGTTTCCATGTGCACATGGTGCGTGCCCGGCAGCAGCGCCAGGCGCGCGTCGAGCACCATCGCCACGCGGTGGTCGCGCAGCGTATCGGAGAAATACGGTTGCGCCGGCGTGGCGAAGATCGCCTGGGTTGGGCACACGATGGAAGCCAGCACCGCGTCGATCTGCGCCTCGGTCATCCGGATGGCGGTGGGCAGGGTCAGGCGTGGGTCGGTGCACCAGCTATAGCCGCCTTCCACCACGCGCAGGCCGCGTTCCACCAACAGCCGTGCGGCCGGTTCGGTGAGCTGGTTGGCCATCATGCGTGCGCGCACCGGTGCCTCCATCGAGGCGAACACCCGCAGCGGCCGCTGCGGCAGGGTGCGCGTGGAACGTACCGAATCGCGCAAGCGTTCGGCCATGCTCTCCACCGGCTCGGCCAGGGCGCCCAGCGCCTCGATGACCACCAGCGCCTCGATGCGTTCCGGCGCGGCGGCGGCCATCAGGCTGGCGACGCCGCCACCGAGCGAATGGCCCAACAACGTGAAGCGGTCCCAGCCCAACGCATCGGCCACCTGCAACAGGTTGTGGATCGCGCTGCTGAGCGTGTACTCGGCGCCCACCGGCAGCCACGCACTGTGGCCATGGCCGGGCAGATCCAGCAACACCAGATCCAGCTCCTGCGCGTGCAGATGCGCGCTCAGCGGTACGAAGCTGGCGGCGTTATCGAGCCAGCCATGCAGGGCCAGCACCCGGCGCGCGCCGTGATCCGGGTTGCGCAGTCCGGTAACCCGGCCAATGGCCAGCTCGCACGCAAACGGCTCCAACCTCACGCGCGACGCGCCACGGCCGCCAGTGCCTGGGCATGCGCATCGCTGGCGTTGAGGCAGGGGATATAGCTGAGCGTGGCGCCACGTTCGGCCAGCGTTTCGGCAAAACCCAGCGCCACTTCTTCCAGCGTTTCCAGGCAGTCGGTGGCAAAGCCGGGGCACACCAGATCGAAACTGCGCACGCCGCCTTCGGCCAATGCCCATAAGGTCGGTTCGGCGTAGGGTTGCAACCAGCGTTCGGCGCCGAAGCGCGACTGGTAGCCCATCTGCCATTCGTCCGCGCCCAGGCCCAGTGCCGCCACAATCGCCTGCGCACTGCGCTCGCACTGCTGCGGATACGGGTCGCCGGCATTGGCCACGCGCTGCGGCAGGCCATGGAAGGAGAACATCAGCTTCTCGCTGCGCCCATGCACCTGCCAATGCGCGCGGATGGAGTCGGCGATCGCCGCCACCCAACCGGCGTCTTCGCAGTAGTCCTGGATGACCTCCACCGCAATCTCCGGCGCGCTCGGGCGCCAGGCATCCACCACGTCCTGGATCGAGGCGGTGGTGGTGGTGGAGTACTGCGGGTACAGCGGCAACACCACGATGCGCTTGATGCCGCGCGCGCGCAGCCCATCCAGCGTCTTGCGCAACGCCGGCTCGCCGTAGCGCATGGCCCATTCCACATGCCAATCGGGCATCACCGTTTTCAGGCCTTCGGCCAGGCGGCGCGTGTACACCGCCAGCGGCGAACCGTCCGGCAGCCACACCTTGGCGTATTTTTCGGCCGATTTGGGCCCGCGGATCGGCAGGATCACCCCGTACAGCAGCGGCTTCCAGAACAGTGGCGGAATCGCGACCACGCGGCGGTCGCTGAGAAACTCGGCCAGGTAGCGGCGCACGGCCGGGGCGGTCGGCGATTCGGGGGTGCCGAGGTTGACGACCAGCAGGGCGGTATCAGGAGTGGTGTTCATGCGTGCCATTCTGGCAGAGCCGGGCAGAACTGCCGAGAACACTGCACCAATGGCGACGATCGGTCGCGCCTTCTACCCGGTTTGCGCTCACCACCGATTCATTGCGCCAGCACTACCGTCGCGGCATTGCTATCTTTGACGGAATATCCCTTGGAGCTTGTCATGCCTCGTTTGTCGCGCCTGGCCCTGTTGTTGTCGCTGACCTTCGCCGCCGGCCACGCCGTCGCCGGCCCGGAAGAAGACCAGCGCGCACGTAATGCGGTGCGGGTGCTCAACGAGATCATGAAGATCCCCGAGCAGTCCATCCCGGACAAGCTGCTCGACGAGGCGCGCGCCATCGTGGTCATCCCCGACACGCTCAAGGCCGGCCTGGTGATCGGCGGCCGCCGCGGGCACGGTGTGATGTCGATGAAGAACGCCGACGGCAGCTGGTCGCAGCCGGTGTTCGTCAAGCTCACCGGCGGCAGCATCGGCTTCCAGGCCGGCGTGCAGTCGTCTGACGTGGTGCTGGTGTTCCGCAACGACCGCAGCCTGGACAACATCGTCAACGGCAAGTTCACCCTCGGCGCCGATGCCGGCGTGGCCGCAGGCCCGGTGGGCCGCAACGCCGCGGCCGCCACCGATGGCCAGCTCAAGGCAGAAATCTGGTCGTGGTCGCGTGCCCGCGGCCTGTTCGCCGGCGTGGCGCTGGATGGCGCGGTGCTGCAGATCGACGATGCCGCCGACCTCAACGCCTACGGCAGCGGCGCCACCCCGCGCATGATCTTCGAAGGCCGCACCAACGAGCGCCCGTCCACCGATGTGATCGCCTTCCGCGACAGGCTGGAAGAAGTCACCTACATCGCGCGCGCCAATCGCACCAGCGATGGCGACAGCGACAGCGGCGAGACCCCGCCGCCGCCGCCGGCGCGCGCGGCTAGCGCCGCCCCGGCAGCGCAATCGGCCCCGCCGCCGGCCAGCGAGGCCAGCACGGTACCGATGCAGCCCAGCACCACGCCGCCGCCGCAACAGGGATTCCAGCCGGTCTCCGATGGCGAAATTCGCACCGAATCGCTGGACGGCAACCGCTAAACCGCTGTCATCCCCCTGCGCGGTGCGCTGGGGTATCCTGCGTCTTCCTTCTTTTCAGCAAGCGAGCAGATCATGGGCGGTTTCAGCATTTGGCACTGGCTGATCGTGCTGGTGATCGTGTTGCTGGTGTTCGGTACCAAGCGGCTCACCAGCGGTGCCAAGGATCTCGGCAGCGCGGTCAAGGAATTCAAGAAAGGCATGCACGACGACGACAAGCCGGCCGCAAAGCTTGGCGACGACGCACGCACGGCCGAGCAGGCGCGTGAGGCGCAAGCCGAACGCGACCGCGACGCGCGCTGATCCGGAGCGGCGTCGGTGTTTGACATAGGTGTTGGCGAACTGACGCTCATTGCGGTCGTCGCCCTGGTGGTGCTCGGTCCCGAGCGTCTGCCCAAGGCGGCCCGGTTTGCCGGATTGTGGGTGCGCCGCGCGCGCATGCAATGGGATTCGGTCAAGCAGGAACTGGAGCGTGAGCTGGAAGCCGAAGAGCTCAAGCGCAGCCTGCAGGACGTGCAGACCTCGCTGCGCGAGGCCGAAGACCAGTTGCGCAACAAGCAGCAGCACCTGGAGCAGGGCGCCCGCGCGCTGCACGACGATGTCGGCCGCGATATCGATATCCGCAGCAGCGCCACGCCGGTGGCAACGCCGCTGGAACTGGCGCATGCAGACTTATCTTCCAGTCCTGCTATCGATACGGCAGCAGGCGCAACGGATGCGGCAGGAACTGCACACACCGCGCCGGTGATTGCGCAGGCTCAACCCATTGCGCCTGCGCCGCATCAAACCCCGGTCCCGGCTCCCCACGACACGCGAGTGCCGGCGCCGCATGCCGCGCATCTCACCAGCGCGCCTGCGTCGGCAGGCGTCGCGCCAGTCGATGTGGGCACACCTGCTGCGCCTACCAAGATCCAGGAGAAACAGCCGTGAGCCTGTTCGACGACGCACAGGCCGAAAGCAGTCTGATCGAGCATCTGATCGAATTACGCGCCCGCCTGGTCCGCGCGCTGATCGGCCTGGGCGTGGTGTTGCTGGCCTTGCTGCCGTTCTCGCGGGCGATCTATTCGTGGCTGGCCGCGCCGCTGGTCTCGCAGCTGCCGCTGGGGCAGACGATGATCGCGATGAACCCGGCCGGCGCGTTCTTCGCCCCGCTCAAGCTGACCTTTTTCGTAGCGGTGTTTTTCAGCGTGCCGTGGCTGCTGTACCAGGCCTGGGCATTCGTGGCGCCGGGTTTGTATCAGCGCGAAAAGAAACTGGCATTCCCACTGCTGGCCTCGGCGGTGGCGCTGTTCTACATCGGCTGCGCGTTCGCGTATTTCCTGGTGTTGCCGGCGGTGTTCCACTTCCTGACCACGTTCAAGCCGGACGTGATCGCCATTACCCCGGACGCCAATTCCTACCTGGATTTCGTGTTGGCGATCTTCTTCGCCTTCGGCGCGAGTTTCGAATTGCCGGTGGCGCTGGTGATCCTGGTGCTGCTGGGCTGGGTCACGCCGAAACAGCTCAGCGAAGGCCGCGGCTACGCCATCGTCGGCATCTTCATCCTGGCCGCCGTGCTCACCCCACCGGACGTGGTCTCGCAGCTGATGCTGGCCATCCCGATGTGCCTGCTCTACGAGCTGGGCATCATCGCCTCGCGGGCTGTGGGGCCGAAGGATACTGCGTCCAACGCTGCTGGCTGAGGGATAGAGGTGATGTTCTTGATGCCGTGGCCGATGCCCTAAACACGAGAATCTGGCGTCGGCAGGGCTCCACCATTCACCCTGGAAAAACAAAAAAGCCGCTCATTCGAGCGGCTTTTTTATCAGGGATCGGCAATGCCAGCCTGGCTCAAGCCGCAAACACATCCGGGCGCGAGGGCGGAGTGGGCTGAGCGACGGCGCCTTCGTGGCTGAACATCTGCTTCCAGGCGGCGTAGACCGAGCCGGCGAACACCGGCATCAGCACCGCCATCAGCAGCAGCTGGGCCAGCCACATCGCCACGGTCTGGCCGGCGACCAGGCCGACGATCAGGGCGACGATCATCACCGCAAAATAGATCGCAAAGATGGCGATGAAGGCGAGCACGAAGAACACCAGCATCGCCGGCAGGTTATGCAGACTGGCGCGCAGGCTTTCGCGCAGCGCGTGGCCGCCGGTGCTGCGGTCGAACATCACCTGCGGCGGCATCACGAACAGCGCCAGCGTCATCGCCGCAAAGGTGGCGATGGTCAGCAGCAGCCACAGCAGGATGCGCCCGGCCGGCAGGCTGGCGGCCAGTTGCTCGATCTGCACCGGGTCCGGCTGCGCACCGGACTGGCTGATCTGGTTGATCTTGTTCATCACCTCCGCCAGCTGCTGCAGCCCGCTGGCACCGATCATCGCCAGCAGCAGCACGCCCAGCAGCAGGCCGGCAATCAGCTGCGGCAGCAGCGATACCAGCAGATGCGGCGCGCGGCCATCCTGCAGGCCGTGCAGCAGATGCGATGGTTTGGCGATGCGGCCTTCGTCGACCTCGCGAATCGCCCACAACATGCCGCCCATGAATAACGGGCCGGCCAGCACCAGCAGGAACTGCAGTGCCGAGCCCAGCAGCGGGACCAGCAGCGACAGCGACACCACCAGCGAGGCGGCCACGCTCCAGATCACCCCCAGCGAGCCAAGCGCCAGCGGCGCCCGCTTCAACAGCGAGAAACCGGTCAACAGCCATTCTGCGCCGGCAGATGCCGGCACCTTGCGAATTTCGCTCATTCCCATTCCGAATCGATACGCGCGCCGGACCATCCGGCGTACCGCGATTATCGCTGCTTTTATGTGTGCGCGGCGGAATGAGCGTGCACTGTTTGCATGCCGCGTGCGTGGTGCACGAACCGGCGCAGCAGCTTGCGGGCGACCGGTGCGGCGGTGACCTCGCGGGCGACCGTGCGGGCGCAACGGCCATGGCGGGCGATGCATTCGGCACGCGCACGGACATAGCCGCGCATGTGGTGGGTGGCAAATTCGGGGTGGAACTGCACGCCCCAGGTGGCCCGGCCCCAACGGAATGCGTGGCAGCGGTCCTGCTGCGAATGCGCCAGCACGACGGCGCCGTCCGGTGCGCGCACCACCGTCTGCAGATGCGTGGCATGGGCCGGAAACTGCGCCGGAAGGCCTGCAAACAAAGGGTCTTGCTCGGCCGGCGGGTGCAGTTCCAGCGCGACGGTGCCCGATTCGCGCCCGGCCGGGTTGTAGTCGACCTCACCGCCGAGCGCGTGCGCCAGCAACTGGTGCCCGTAGCAGATGCCCAGCAGCGGCATGCCCTGATGGGCGGCGGTACGCAGCCATTCGGCACTGCGTTCGCTCCAGTCGGCGCGGTCGGTGACGAACGCGGCCGAGCCACTGACAATGGCGCCGGCAAAGCCGGCGGGGTCCGGCAGAGGGTCGCCATTGGCGACGTCGATGGCCACGGTTTCCTGCTCGGCCAGCCCGGCCGCCACCCGGATCCAGTGCGGAAAACGGCCGTAGCGCTTCATCTCCGGCACGGGGTGCCCGGTTTCGATGATCAGGAACGGCAAAACAGACATGCGCGAAGACCCGGACACGACAGATGCCCCCGATTGTAGGCGGCAGGGGCGTGTTTTTTTCAAGCGGCACTCCAGGACGCGTGCTGCGGGTCATTGCCGAATGACATGTCCTGATTCCCTCGCAGCTGGTTGGCGGTGGTGGTGACGGGCGTTGCCGACGGTGGCACGCCGTATATATCGGCAGAAAAGCGCATGACTGGACTGACAGGGCCTTGGTGCCGTCGCTGTGGTCAGGTTGACGCAAGGTTCGGCTGGATTGATATGGAAAAACGTCGAATCGTGCATAGCAATCAACACACTGTGCTTGACGGCTGCGGAGCACGTCACCGTGCCGGCGTGCTGCATCCCAGGCGTTCATCCATGCAATGTGCTGGGAGCCACTTGTCCAATACGCAGCGCGCGTCGCACACGTCGTCGATACTTCGTATCGAACAAGTCGCTCGCGGGCAGGTTGACTAAAAATTTTGGGCATGAAAACCCATGCCACCCATCCAACTGCATTCCGCACAAACTCGCCTTACGCTCCTGAAGAAAAGCCCAGGCTAACGAAGGATCAGGCAGCGGCCAGCACCAGCGGCACGCATCAACCCCTTGAACTGCCGCCTAGAAAACGGCGGAGGATGGAGTCGGATGACCGAGGAGCGTCGACGCGCGACAGGCAGCCCCCGGCCGTAAAAAACGAGCGCATTAAAACCGAGCGGTACCCCGACAAGGTGAGCGCCGACGTCGGCGCCTCTTCATCGCATCGTCGGCCCCAACGACCGACGCAGCATGGTTTGGAAACAAGGGAAAATTTTCGACCGACCGAGCGGCAACCCGAGCGAATCGTAGGAAAACGCTCGCGCGAAGAGCAAGAACCCGATCGCCAGTCAAAGCGCTCAGGCCATGGCACGCGGCTGACAGCCGAACTGCGCAGGGCCGAAGATCATCTGGACGTGGCGGCACAAAAACGGCTACAGGCGCAGCGACAGCAACAGCGGCGACAGTTGAGCGAGCCTCACGGAATCGGGCGGAACCACAACGCCGGCCTGTGCGTATCGATGGCATGCGACAACGAGCTGGCCGATCGCATGCGTGGCGGGATGGCGTTGCCCTTCCTGGAAGAGAGTTTGCATGCGCAAGTCAACGCCAGTCGGCTCGACAAATACCTTCAGCTGGTTGCCAATGCACGGCGCGGCAGGGGGGTAACGCCATCCCGCGATCTCGATCGTTGCACCGAGCTTGCAGCGCAGTACCTCTACCAGACCGGGTGGTTCGAAGGCACATCGCTAACGCAGCTGGCGCATGTGGGCAACAAGCTGAGCAAGCACCCGCACCAGCCCGCGTGCATGGAGGCAATCGCGTGGATCGCAGGGCAAGTCGATCAGGCCGATGATCTTTTGGGGCTGGGTAGCTACCCGTCCGTTCTGCTCCTGAACGCCTTCGCAAAAAATATCGACAGCGGTCGGTGTGAACGCGCGGTGGCGCGTGTGGCACGTCACCTGCTGCGTGATGACCACGCCTGGCAGTCTCTGAATGGGCAGCAGATCAGCCTGGCACTCAATACCTTCAGCAAGTGGTCCGATCATCCGGATTGCCAGGTCGCGGCGCATCGGCTCGCCGCGCGTGTTGCAAGCGACAACCGCTTGCGTCATACGATGGATGCCCAGGGCGTGGCAACCACGCTCAACGCCCTGAGCAAATGGCCCGACACGTCGGTCTGTGGAGCCGCCGTCGGCGCGCTGGCCGAGCGGCTGGCCGACGAACCCGAGTTGCGCGAGGACCTCAGTCCGCAAGAACTGACCAATGCGCTCAATGCCCTGAGCAAATGGCCCAATTCTCCGGTCTGTGCGGCCGCCGCCAGTGTGCTGGCCGAGCGGCTGACCGACGAGCCCGCGTTGTGCGCGGCTCTGGATCCCATCAACGTGGCGCAAGCGCTCAACGCCCTGAGCAAATGGCCCATTTCGCTGGTCTGTGCGGCCGCCGCAAGCGTGCTGGCCGGGCGGCTGACCGACAAGCCCGCGTTGTGCGCGGCCTTGCATGGGCAAGGCGTGTCCAATGTGCTCAACGCCCTGAGCAAATGGCCCGACGACGCGGTCGGTGCGGCCGCCGTCGCTGCGCTCGCCAGGCAGCTCGCAGACGATCCCGAGCTGCGCGAAGACTTGTACCCGCAAGGCGTGTCCAACGTACTTAACGCCCTGAGCAAATGGCCCGATACGCCGGTCTGCGCAGAGGCCGCCAGTGCGCTGGCCGAGCGGTTGGTCGACGATCCCGAGTTGCGCCAGGCCCTGGACCGCCAAGGCGTGGCGAACGTGCTCAACGCGTTGAGCAAATGGCCCGATACGCCGATCTGTGGGCAGGCCGTCAGTGCGTTGGCCTGGCGGCTGGCCCATGAGCCGGAGTTGTGTACGGCCCTCGACGCGATCAACCTGACCCAAGCGCTGGGTGCCGTGAGCAAATGGCCCGACGACCAGGTGTGTGCGTCCGCCGGCAGCGCGCTGGCCGCGCGGCTGGCATGCGAGCCCGATGTGTGCGACGCCCTGAAGCCGCAAGAAGTGGTCACCGCGCTCCATGCCCTGAGCAAATGGCCTGACAACGAGGTCTGCGCGTCCGCCGGCAGCGCGCTGGCCAAGCGGCTCACCGATCCTGCTGTGTGCGCGGCGCTCGACCCGCTGCTGATGGCCGTCGCGCTCAAAGCCTTGAGCAAGTGGTCCGACAATGCGAGCTGTGCGGCCGCCACCAGCGCACTGGCCCAGCGGCTGGCATGCGAGCCCGATTTGCGCACGGCGCTCCACCCGCAAAGCGTGATCGCCGCGCTCAACGCCCTATGCAAATGGCCCGACATGGCCGATTGCGCCGAGGCCGTCAGCGCGCTGGCCGAGCGCCTGGCCGACGACCCCGGCTTGCGCGAGGCACTCAACGCGGTAGACCTGACCAACGCGTTGAATGCCTTGAGCAAATGGCCAAACAACCAGGCCTGTGCCGAAGCCGCCAGTGCGCTAGCCAGGCGCGTCGTCGACGATGGCCTGTTGCGCACTGCCTTCAATTCACTGGACGTGGCCAATGCGTTGAATGCCTTGAGCAAATGGCCCGACAAAGCGGACTGTGCGGCCGCCGCCAATGCGCTGGCCGGCCGGCTGGCCGACGATCCGGAGTTACGCACGGCCTTCAATCCATTTGACGTGGCCACCGGACTCAACGCCCTGAGCAAATGGCCCGACAACGAAGATTGTGCTACGGCGGCCAGTGCACTGGCCGCACGACTGGTCGACGATCCTGGGTTGCGTAACGCCCTGGACCCGCAAGCCTTGGCCATCACGCTCAACGCCCTGAGCAAATGGCCCGACACGACGGTCTGTGGCGACGCGGTCAACGCATTGGCCGCGCGGCTGGCATCCGAGCCCGATGTGCGCCAAGCGCTCAAGCCGCAAGAGGTGGCCAACGCGCTCCATGCCCTGAGCAAATGGCCGGACAACCAGGTGTGTGCGGCAGCCGCCCGCGCGCTGGCCGAGCGGCTGGCCGACGACCCTGGGTTGGTCCAGGGGCTGGACCCGCAAGGCGTGGCAAGCGTGCTCTATGCCCTGAGCAAGTGGTCCGACACGCCAATCTGTGGGGCCGCCGTCAGCGCGCTGGCCAAGCGGCTGGCCAACGAGCCCCGGCTGTGCAAATCCCTGGAGCCCCACCACGTGGCGAGCGTGCTCAACGCCCTGAGCAAGTGGTTCGGCACGCCTGTCTGTGCGGCTGCCGCCAGTGCGCTGGCCGGGCGGCTGGCCGACGATCTGGAGTTACGCCAGGCCCTGACCCCGCATGGCGTGGCGACCGTGCTCAACGCCCTGAGCAAATGGCCCGACACGCCGTTCTGTGGTGACGCGGTCCACGCGCTGGCCGAGCGGCTGACCAACGACCCCGAGTTGTGCGGGGCCCTCGACTTTTCCAGCGTGCCCCTAGTGCTCAACGCCCTGAGCAAATGGCCCGACACGCCGGTCTGTGGCGACGCGGCCCACGCGCTGGCCGAGCGGCTGACCAACGACCCCGAGTTGTGCGGGGCCCTCGACTTTTCCGGCGTGCCCCTAGTGCTCAACGCCCTGAGCAAATGGCCCGACACGCCGGTCTGTGGCGACGCGGTCTACGCGCTCGCCGCGCGGCTGGCCGACGATCCCGGGTTACGCCATGCCCTGGACCCGCAAGGCATTGCCAATGCGCTCGGCGCCATGAGCAAATGGCCCGCCGACGAGAGCTGTGCAGCCGCCGCCATGGCGCTGGTCGCGCGGCTGACCGACGATCCGGACTTGCGCAAGGGCTTCGGCCCTATCGACGCGACCCAAGCGCTCAACGCCCTGAGCAAATGGCCCGGCTCCCCGGCCTGCGAGACAGCCACCGACCTGTTGGCTGCGAAGCTGGCCAACGAGCCCGGCTTGCGCAAGGCCCTGGACGCGCAAGGCGTGGCCATCGCGCTCAACGCGCTGAGCAAATGTCTCGCCAGGCCGGTGTGCCACTCGGCATTCGTGCTGCTCGCCGAGCGCGCAGGCTCGGCCGAGCAGCCGTGGCGGCAGTTCCAGATGCGTGGGATCGCGGTGATGGCCAACGCGATGTCCCGGCTGCTGCACCTAGACGATGAGGACGATGAGCCGTTCCGGACGTTGGGTATCGCCAAGCTGCAGGCGATGGCCGGCCACCTCGACCTGCACCGCGAGCGGTTTGCGTCCGCCTCGGCCGCCGAAATCGGCGTGCTCTTCAAGGCCCTTGCATCGGCGGGGCTGCAACGCCAGATGCGTCCGCTGGGGGAGCCGGCGCTGGAGCGGGTGTCGGCCCTCATCGGGGACGATGGATTACGCCAGGCCAGCCTTGAGGGGATCGGCAGCCTGTGCATGGGACTGTTGCCGCTGATCCGCAGTCCGGAGCTCAGGCCCCGCCATCGGGGCCAGGCATTGCGTGTGTTCGATGCGTTGCAGCCCATCGTCGCACGCAAGATCGACCTTTATCTGCGTGGCGGCGAGAAGGGCGCGTCGGCCGACATCGAAGAACATGCAACACGCTGCCCGGCGCTGACCTTCTACCAGGTGCTCAAGGCCTACGCGGTGGTGAGCCGGCAATGGAAAGCGCGCCATCTTGACGGCCCGCGCAAGCAGCTGCGCCAGCGCCGCGACGAGCTGGTGAAGTGGGTGGACCTGACGCTGGAGCGCACGCGCGAGGCGATCGAGGTGGACCTCGGCGAGATGAGCTGGAACCTGATCGCGCAGATCGAGGCCGGCGAGCAGGTGTTCGACGCCCTGGACCTGCGCATGGCCAAGGACGCGCCGACGATCACCCAGGCCCATCCACCGACCCGCTTCGACCTGGACAGTGGGCGCTTGAGCATGTCCACGGTTCCCGGTCGGCCGGTGGCGCCGGCGCCCGGCCGCGGCAGCACGACCCATGTGGTGGTCGATCTGGTGGGCAAGGAGCTGTCGACCAATCGGTCCGAATCGGACAAGCCGTACTCGCTGTTTGCACGCCTGACCGGGCTGCCGCTGGTGGAGGTGCAATTGCCTGGTGACATATCGACCTTCATGCTCGCGCGGACGTTCAACTACAACGGCGAGCCCTGGCGCTTGGACCTGTTCGGCGGCAGCCGCGCCGCGCGCAGCAAATCCGGTAGCAGCAGTCTGGTGATTTCCCAACGCAAGGAGTCAGCGTCGCTGTTGCCGGCATTCCGCTATGCCGACACCGCCCCGGGCAGCAGCCTGATGCAGCTGGCCGCCAAGCTCGCTCCGCAACGCGAGGACTGGTCGCGCATGCAGCGCTCGCTGCTGGAGATGGTGCCCAGTGACCATGTCGTGGAGGGCACGCTGCGCCTGGGCGTGTTCGATGACGTCGAGGGCCCTGCGCATCCGTTCAAGCCGTTGGCGGTGGATGGCACTGCCCTGGCGCTGTGCCCCAACGATGGCTGCGGTTTCCTGAAACTGGAGGCGGCCTTGTCCATTCCGGCCTTCCGCAAGCACTACGATGCCTGGCACGCAGTGCAGGCGAACCAGGCCACCGAGGAGCAGCGCGAGCTGGTGGCCAAGGACAAGGGCCCTTCGCTGATGCCAGCGCAGGCGCTGCACCATTACCCGCGCGATGCGGCGGCACTGGAAGAGGCGCACGCGGCGATGCAGGACCGGCTGCAGACACTGGAGCCGACGGGCGATGACCCGTTGTGGGTCTACCGGCCGCTGATCAGCGGCGGCTACCAGGGGCAGCGGGTGCGGGCGGTGCCTTCGGCCGACGACAAGGTGCATCTGCCGCTGCAGCGCAGTCAGGCCTTCGACCTGGCCGGCGGCCCGCTGCTGCTCGGCAAGCCCCCCTACGACAAGGAGAATCTGCTGCCGGTGCCGGAGCAACGCATCGCCACCGTGGCCAAGGGCGACGCCACCGCCGCGTTCCTCTCGCGGTGCTTCGGCATCCAGTACAGCTACACCGGTTTCGATGATCGTTCCGGCGCCGATCCGCAGATGCTGCACAGCAAGGGCATGCTGGTGGTGGTGCCCGAGCAGCAGTGGCCGGCCGCGTTCAGCGACACCGACCTGGCCTGCTCCAAGGAAGATCTGAAGACGCTGTCGTGCTGGACGAGCGGCCGCGACCGCGGTGCCTTGCCGCGCGACATCCTCAGCACCGGCAGCCTGCGGCTCAAGGACATCGTGGAGCCTGGGCGCCTGGGCGCACTGCCGATTGACGAGTTGCGCAAACGCAACATGGATACCGACGGCGACGACGCGTTTGTCTACGCAGGCTACCCCAAGCTGGCGGCGCTGATTTCGCGGGTGATGGTGGATCGCCAGGCCCTGCGCGGCCGGCAACAGTCCTTCAAGCCGCCGAAGACGGCCACGCCGGCCATCGAGCCGGTCACCGGCCACTACCAGCCCGGGCGGCTGTCGGAGATCATGTCCCTCAAGCGCGGTCAGCGCATCACCTCGGCGGCGGCCACGCTGGCGTCGCGTTTCATGGCGCAACCGGACGCGCTGCGTGAAGCGATGGCGCGCGACATGATGTTCGGCACCTACGATGGCATCGAGCGCGAGTTGCGCAACGGTTTGCGCGAGCTGCTCGAAGAGCCGGCCCGCGATCCAGTGGTGTTGGCCACGCTGCGCGTGCAGGCGCGCGATGCGATCGAGCGCGCGCATCTGCCCGAAGCGCGGGAAGCGGCCGCATTGCTGCACGCGCAGCTGCTTGCGCTTGAGACGGGCTCGGCCGCCGACAGCGCCGCGCCGGCGTTGCCCGAGGCCTTGGCCGAGGCGTTTCCCGGCCTGGCCAAGGCCTACGCGGCCGCCTCTGGCGTGCAGGCGCGCATCCACGCCATCCTGGACAACTACCCGGTGTGCCGGCTATCGCATGCGCAGTTTCCGGATGGGCAACCCGGGCTGGTCCCCGGCGAGCCGGAACTGACCATGCGCAACCTGTTCACCATTGCCATCAAGGTCGGCACCGATGCGCTGAAGTCCGACACCGGCACGGCGTTGTTCGCCAAGATCGTGGAGGCCTGCGAACGGTCCGAGCGCAGCTTCGCAGAGCGGGTCCGCGTCCCGCCATACAGCAGGGCGACCGCCCGGGCCATGCAGGACGGGCGCTTCGATCCCGAACAGACCAAGCTGCTGCTGCAGCGCATGCCATCGATGGCCGCTGGCGTCATGGAAGACGCGCTCGAGGCGCTACAGCAGGCCGGCTGGATCGCCCGCTCGCAGCCGCCGGCCGAGCGGCTGCGCGCCGTGCAGCCGCAGGACATTGCGGCTGAGGCACAGGCCTTGCTCGGGCGCGCTCGCCAGATGGAGCCGCAGGTCACCGACATGCTGCAGCGCATTGCCGCCCGCCATGGTGGGCAACTGGCCGGCATGCAGCATCAACTGAAGTCCTACGGCTCGTTGCAGGAAAAGCTCAAGCAGCGGGTGGCACTGAAAAAGCAGACGCTGGAAGAAGCGGCGGCGGGCGTCAACGATGCGCTGCGCTACAGCGTGGTGCTGGAACCGCAGGACTTCACCACCGGTCTGCGCGCCACGCTGGCTGCGCTGGACGATCAGGGCCATGCACGGGTCAAGCTGACCAATCAATTCACCGATTACCCGCCAGTCTTCAAGGCCATCAACGTCACGCTGCGCAGCCCGGAGGGTGCACTGTGGGAGATCCAGTTCCACACGCCGGAGACCTTCGCGCTCAAGGAGCGCTTCCACGATCTGTACAAGCGCGCCCATGCGCTGGCGGTTGGCGGTGCGTCGCGGGCCGAGCAACGCACCTTGCAGGCGCCTGCACTGGAGGCCTTCAAGCGCGTGGCCTCGCCGCCAGGATGCGAGGAGATCGACAACTGGCAGGAAGAGACCGTGCCGGCGTTGCCAAGCGCGACGCCCACGCCCGGCGCCGAGCAGACTGCCGGCATTGCAGACCCATCGTCGGCATCCGGTGTGTTCGACACCGCCGCAAGCAAGCAAGCGGCGCTGACCCCTGTGCTCGACACGCTGGCCGAAGGCTTGGGCGCGCGGCTCTGGGGCAACGTGCGCTACGACGCCAAGCAGGGTCGGATCGAGCAGGTGCAACAGGCCCCGTTCCAGAAATCGGTCGCCTCGATCAAGGACAAGATCCGGCACCATCTGCGCGCCGGCATGACTGCCGAACAGGCCGTGCAGAGCGTGGGCGATGCGCTGCGCTATGCGCTTGAGCTGCCGTCCGAGGGTTTCGTGATCAAGGTGCTGGCGGCACAGGACGCACTGCGTCGGCAAGGAATCACGTGCGTGAACCTGAAAAATTACTTCACCTCGGGAGACGGCACCTACCGGGGCATCAATGCCAGCTTCACCGACGCCGAGGGCTACGCGTTTGAAGTGCAGTTCCACACGGCCGAGAGTTTCAACGCCAAGGCGCAAACGCACCTGCCTTACAAGCGGATGCAGTTGGCGCAGAGCAGGCTGGCCAAGGAGCAGCAAAAACCTCAACCCGATCCGGTCAGGCAGGCAAAACTGACGCAGGAGATCGCAGCGCACCAAAAGGCCATGCACGAGATGACCGCCAAGGTGCGCAAACCCACCGGGGTCGGGCGTCTGGGAGCGCGTGCATGAGGCCAATCCATCTTCCGGAACGTGGACAAGTGCGACAGTTGGAAAGATCGAGCTGCGGGCCAGATGGCGTCTCCACCATGACGGCATGAGCGCCGAGTTGCACTGGTGCGGCAACATCGAGCGCGTGCGTCTGTCGCCGTCATCGCGATCGAGCCCTCGGCGTACGAAAACGGCGTGGAAACCGGGCACGCTTCTGCGTGCGTGCCCACCGACAACGTGCCTGAGCGAAAACGGGCGATCGGCAGGGATCGGTCCCACTGTGCGCAAAAAATTCTCTACTCAATCCTCCGACCCTCGATGCCTTGCGGCCTCGAGAATCCTCCGATCATGCACGCGCGTGCCGGTCGCCAACCACGCCCAAGCAGCACGGAGGATCCGCTCACTCCCGCGGCGGCAATACCGACAGCACTTCTTCCACCGTGGTCAGCCCGGCGGCGACCTTTTCCAGGCCGGTGCGGCGCAGGGTGCGCAGGCCTTCGCCGCGGGCGGCGTGGCTGAAGCTGGCCAGATCGGTGTCGGCGCGTATCAGGCTGCGCAAGCGCGGGGTGACCGGAAGCAATTCGTACAGGCCCACGCGGCCCAGATAGCCGGTGCGGCGGCATTCCAGGCAGCCGACCGGGGCGTGCACGTTGAGCACCTCCGGCAGCGCTTCGCCCGGCTCGCGGATGGCCGCCCACGCGTCGTCGCTGAGCGTGTGCGGGCGCTTGCAGTGCACGCACAGGGTGCGCACCAGCCGCTGCGCCAGCACGCCGTTGAGCGTGGAGGCCACCAGGTAATGCGGCACGCCCAGGTCGAGCAGGCGGGTGATCGCCGAGGCAGCATCGTTGGTGTGCAGCGTGGACAACACCAGGTGCCCGGTGAGCGAAGCCTGCACCGCCATCTGCGCAGTTTCCAGGTCGCGGATTTCGCCGATCATGATGATGTCCGGGTCCTGCCGCAGCAGCGTGCGCACGCCGCTGGCAAAATCCAGGTCGATGTTCTGCTGCACCTGCATCTGGTTGAATTCCGGCGCGATCATCTCGATCGGGTCTTCCACGCTGCACACGTTCACGTCCGGCGTGGCCAGGCGCTTGAGCGTGGAATACAGCGTGGTGGTCTTGCCCGAACCGGTCGGGCCGGTGACCAGCACGATGCCGTGCGGTCGCTCGACCAGCGCGCTCCAGCCGGCGGCTTCTTCGGGGCTGAAACCGAGTTGCTCGATGCTCTTGAACGCCGAATCCGGGTCGAAGATGCGCATCACGCATTTTTCGCCGAACGCGGTGGGCATGGTGGACAGACGCATTTCCACCTCGCGCCCGCCCGGCGAGCGGGTCTTGATGCGGCCGTCCTGCGGGCGGCGGCGTTCGGCCAGGTCCATGCGGCCTAGGACCTTGATGCGGCTGACCACGGCAGTCATCACCGACGGCGGCACTTCCAGCACCTTGTGCAGCACGCCATCGATGCGGAAGCGCATGCGCCCGGCCTCGCGGCGCGGCTCCAGATGGATGTCGCTGGCCCGCTGCTCGTAGGCGTATTGCAGCAGCCAGTCGACGATATGCACGATGTGGTGATCGTCGGCATTGACGTCGCCGGCGCGGCCCAGCTCCACCAATTGCTCGAAGCTGGGCAGGCCCGCGTTCGACTCGGTGCTGCGCGCATCGCCGCGCGCGCCGCGTACCGACTGGGTCACGCCGAAGAACTCCATCGTGTAGCGATGCAGATCCAGCGGGTTGATCAGCGCCAGCTCGATGCGGCGCCGGCTCAAGTGCTGCACGTCGGCCAGCCATTCCAGCGCCAGCGGCTCGCTGGTGGCGATCAGCACCCGTTCGGCATCCAGCGCCAGCGGCAGGATGCGGTGGCGGCGCGCATAGGCATGCGAGACCACGCCGGTGACCGCGGCCACATCGATGCGCGTGGGATCGATACGTAGATAGCGCAGGCCGGTGCGGGTGGCCAGCCACTCGGTGAGCCGTTCCAGCCCGAGTTCACCGGCCGGCGGCTGCGCGGCATGCAACTTCAGATTGGCCAGCAGCACCAGCGGATGCACGTCGCTGGCAGTGCGCGCGCCGGCCGCGGAGAACTGCACACGCTCGTGTTCGTGCGGCACCACCATGCCATCGGCGAGCAGGGCAGCGGCCACCGGGTCGAACATCAGCCGGCCGCGCGGCAGCAGTGCCACGGCGTTATCCGGATCGGCGGTGCGCCGCTGTTCCATGCGTGTTGGTCCCCTGCAGCGGTGCTCCGCAGCAAAGCGCTACGGGTCGGCCGGTATACTAGCGCACCCCTTCCGCACGGCCTTTGCTGCATGTCCGATTCCCGGCGCGTTCCAATCACTTTTCAGGGCCTGATCCAGACCCTCAACCAGTACTGGGCCGAGCAGGGCTGCGTGCTGATCCAGCCGCTGGACCTGGAAGTGGGCGCAGGCACGTTCCATCCGGCCACCTTCCTGCGCGCGCTGGGGCCGGAGCCGTGGAATGCGGCCTACGTGCAACCTTCGCGCCGTCCCACCGATGGCCGCTACGGCGAAAATCCCAACCGCCTGCAGCGCTACTACCAGTACCAGGTGGCGATGAAGCCCAACCCGGACAACATCCAGGACCTGTACCTGGGCTCGCTCAAGGCGCTGGGCATCGACCCGCTGGTGCACGACCTGCGCTTTGTCGAAGACAACTGGGAATCGCCCACGCTCGGCGCATGGGGCCTGGGCTGGGAGGTCTGGCTCAACGGCATGGAGGTGACCCAGTTCACCTACTTTCAGCAGGCTGGCGGCCTGGAGTGCAAGCCGGTGCTGGGCGAGATCACCTACGGGTTGGAACGGTTGTGCATGTATCTGCAGAGCTGCGACAACGTCTACGACCTGGTGTGGACCTACGGCCCGGATGGCGCTGCGGTGACGTATGGCGATGTTTACCACCAGAACGAGGTGGAGCAGAGCACCTACAACTTCGAGCACGCCAATGTGGCCGAGCTGTTCCATCGCTTCGATGCCTGCGAAGCCGAAGCCAAGCAGTTGGTCGAGGTGGGCCTGCCGCTGCCGGCGTACGAGCAGGTGACCAAGGCCAGCCACGCGTTCAACCTGCTGGACGCGCGCCGCGCCATCAGCGTGACCGAACGCCAGCGCTACATCCTGCGGGTACGCGCGCTGGCCCAGGGCGTGGCGCAGGCGTATTACGCGCAGCGCGAGAAGCTGGGCTTTCCCGGGGTAAAGAAGTAACGCAACGCCCCTCTCCCGCCGGGAGAGGGGTTGGGGTGAGGGTACGGAGGCGCAGCTCTCTTGCATCCAAACTCCATGGGCTTCGCCCGTACCCTCATCCGCCCCTTTCGGGGCACCTTCTCCCGGTGGGAGAAGGAAGCAACAAGCCCCTCTCCCGTCGGGAGAGGGGTTGGGGTGAGGGGACGGAGGCGCAGCCCTCATGCACTCAAACTCCACAGAGCTTCGCCCGTACCCTCATCCGCCCCTTCGGGGCACCTTCTCCCGACGGGAGAAGGGAACAATGCACAAGGTCCACCTGACATGAGCGAACAACTTCCCCTGCTGATCGAACTGGGCACCGAAGAGCTGCCGGTCAGGGCGCTGCCGGGCCTGGCGCAGGCTTTCTTCGACGGTGTGCTGGCCGGGCTGGAAAAGCGCGGTATCGCGGTCACCCGCGGCGATGCCAAACCGTTGTCCACGCCGCGCCGGCTGGCGGTGCTGCTGCCGGGCGTGGCGACCGAGCAGCCGGAGCAGCGCTCCGAAGTGCTTGGGCCGTATCTCACTATCGCGCTGGATGCCGAAGGCAAGCCGACCAAGGCGCTGGCTGGATTTGCGGCAAAAGCCGGCATCGACTGGACCGCGCTGGAGCGCACCAGCGACGCCAAGGGCGAGCGCTTCGTGCATCGCGCGGTGACGCCGGGCGCGCGCACTGCCGCGTTGCTGCCCGACATCCTGCGCGAAGCCATCGCTGCCATGCCGATCCCCAAGCCGATGCGCTGGGGCGCGCACGAGTACGCCTTCGCACGGCCGGTGCAGTGGCTGGTGTTGTTGTTCGGTAACGAGGTGATTCCGGCCGAATTGCTGGGCGTGCGCGGCGATCGCGTGACGCGCGGGCACCGCTTCATGCATGAAGGCGCGGTGTCGTTGGCTGCGCCGGGCGACTACATCGACGCGCTACGCGCAGCGCATGTGCTGGTGGACGCCGACGCGCGCCGCTCCCGCATCGTCGAAGAAGTGCAAGCGGCCGCCAAACAGGCCGGCGGCAGTGCGCGCATCAGCGACGACAACCTGGAGCAGGTGGTCAACCTGGTCGAATGGCCGTCGGCGGTGCTGTGCAGTTTCGAGCGCGATTTCCTGGCGGTGCCGCAGGAAGCGCTGATCGAAACCATGGAGATCAACCAGAAGTTCTTCCCGGTGCTGGATGACGGTGGCAAGTTGACCGAGCAGTTCATCGGCATCGCCAATATCGAATCCCGGAACGTGGCCGAAGTGGCCAAGGGCTACGAGCGCGTGATCCGCCCGCGTTTTGCCGATGCCAAGTTCTTCTTCGACGAAGACCTCAAGCAGGGGCTGGAAGCGATGGGCGCAGGCCTGGCTACTGTCACGTATCAGGCCAAGCTGGGCAGCGTGGCCGACAAGGTCGCGCGCGTGGCGGCACTGGCCGAGGCGATTGCGCCGCAGGTGGGTGCCGACCCGGTGCAGGCCCGGCGCGCTGCGGAACTGGCCAAGAACGACCTGCAATCGCGCATGGTCAACGAATTCCCGGAATTGCAGGGCATCGCCGGGCGTCACTACGCCAAGGCCGCTGGCGAGCCGAGCGAGATTTCGCTGGCCATCGACGAGGCCTACCAACCACGTTTTGCCGGCGACGACATCGCACTGTCGCCGCTGGGCAAGGTACTGGCGATCGCCGAGCGGCTGGACACGCTGGCCGGTGGGTTTGCGGCCGGGCTGAAGCCGACCGGCAACAAGGACCCGTTTGCGCTGCGGCGTAATGCGCTGGGGTTGGCGCGGACGGTGATTGAGAGTGGGTTTGATCTCAACCTAAAACAGTGCGTGCTCACTGCGGTTATCAATGCTGAGCTAGCAGCTACCAGAAAGCGATCTGTTGATTTTCTGGTTAAGGCAGAACCCCTCTCAAGTGATATGTCGTCGATGGGAATTAGTTTTAACACCGAAAAATTACTCGATAAATTGCCCGAGCAGAAAGAGTTTGAAGCGAAGTGGTTGTCCAGCACTCATGAAATCTTCGACTTCATCCTCGACCGCCTACGCGGCTATTACGCCGACAAAGGTGTGCCGGCAACCCACTTCAATGCGGTCGCCGCACTGTTCTCGGTCGCGCCCGAGGGCGCTCCTACGGGGCTCGTAGGAGCGCACCCGGGCGCAACCCACGGTTCCCTCTACGACTTCGACCGCCGCATCGATGCGATCGGCATCTTCGCCACGCTGCCCGAAGCCGCAGCCCTGGCCGCCGCCAACAAGCGCATCCGCAATATCCTGCGCAAGGTCGAGGGCGACATCCCCGGCGACATCGACACCAGCCTGCTGCGCGAACCGGCCGAAGAAGCCCTGGCCGAAGCCGTGGAAGCGGCCATCGGCGACACCGGCGATGCGCTGCATCGCCACGACTACGTCGCCGTGCTGGCCCGCCTGGCCCGCCTGCGCCCGCAGGTGGATGCCTTCTTCGATGGCGTGATGGTCAATGCCGAAGACCCGCAACTGCGCGCCAACCGACTGGCCTTGCTGAAGAAGCTCGGCGACCGTCTCGGCAGCGTTGCCGCCATCGAGCATCTGTCCAGTTGATTGACGATGGGCGTGACGGCCCTTGCCGCCGTCACGCACCGGCCCGTGATATCCGCGCCTGACCGATTCATCAGTGGTGCGCCGCAGCGGTGCCGCCGTGGTGCGACACGATGCATGGATGCCTCATCCTCCCGGTAAAGGAAAACGTTGCATCAGGTCGACCTCTACGGGTCTGTCGGCCCTGTGAGGGGATTGCCTCCCGACGTCCATGCACGCTCAAGGACTGCGATCTCGTTTGGCCAACGACATGTGCGTGAATGTGCATGCGCACGTGACAGGGGACATGGCACTCTCGACCCCTAGACGCCCCATTAACAGACCTTCGCGGTCCTCCCGGTATCCTGCGCCAATGCGATTCATTTTCCGGGTTCGCCCCGTTCTCTTGCTTTTGTGCATCCTGGCCGGCCCTGTCTTCGCCCGGGCAACCATCGACAAGATCGAAATCAAGGGCTTGGACGGCGGCGCCGACGCGGAGATGATCGAGAACATCCAGGTCTCCCTGTCTCTGTACGAGGCCGTGGGCAAGGAGCAGGGCGAGTCGCGATTGGAGTACCTGCTGGCCCAGGCGGAGCGGCAGACGCGCGAAGCGCTGGAGCCCTTTGGCTATTACTCGCCAACCATCGAGCTGGCCGCACCGCGCACCGGCGACAAGGTGACGGTGGTGATCACCGTGGAGCGCGGCGAACCGGTACGCGTGCGGCAGTCGCATATCTCCATCACCGGCTGGGCCGAGCAGGACCGTTACCTGGGCCAGGATCTCAAGCAGTTCGAACCGCGCGAAGGCCAGGTCTTCAGTCATCCGCAATATGAAGCCAGCAAGGTGCGCATCACCCGGCGTCTGGCCGAGCGCGGTTACTTCGATGCCGATTTCACCCAGCGCCGCGTTGCGGTGACGCGCGCAGAGCACGCCGCCGATATCGATCTGAACTGGGACAGCGGCCGCCGCTACGACATGGGCAAGGTGCGCTTCGACTACGACTACTTCCGCCCCGGCCTGTTCGAGCCGCTGGTGTACTGGGACGAGGGCAGTTACTACCATGAAGGCAAGCTGGATCGCCTGCGCGAGTCGCTGACCAAGCTGGATTACTTCAGCACCATCGATATCCAGCCCAAGCCCGAAGAAGCCGACGCCGATGGCCGCGTGCCGGTCGAGGTCAAGCTCACCCGCGCCAAGCGCACCGTCTATACCTCCGGTCTGAGCTACGGCAGCGAGAGCGGCGCCGGTGTGCGCGGCGGCGTGGAGCGACGTTACGTCAATTCGCGCGGCCACAAGATGGACACGCAGCTGGACTACGCGCAGAACCGCAAGAGCCTGACCACCAGTTACCGGGTGCCGGCGTTTCGCTGGCTGGACGGCTGGTATACGGCCTCGGCGCGGTTGTATGACGAACAGACCGAATACATCGACCTGCGCAACGTCAAGCTCACCGGCAGCCGCAGCGGCCAGATCAACGAGCGCTGGAGCGCGATCGCCTCCATCAACGCCTTGCGCGAGCGCTGGCGTTTCAGCAGTGGCGACGATTTCGAAGGCGCGGTGTACGAAACCTCCACGCTGGTCTATCCGCAGTTGCAGGTGAACTACGTCAACGTCGACGACCGCCTGTTTCCGCGCAGTGGTGTGTCCGGGCAGGCGTTCATCCGCGGCGGTGCCGAAGGCGCCGGCTCGGATACCAACTTCGGCCAGGTCTACGGCCAGCTGCGCTGGTTTCTGGGTGCCGGCGACAACGGGCGGGTGATCCTGCGCGGCGAAGGCGGCACCACCTGGACCAGCGATCTGGTGGCGATGCCGCCGAGCCTGCGCTTCTTTGCCGGCGGCGCCAACAGCATTCGCGGTTATGCGTTCCGCGAAGTCGGCCCACGCACGCCCAAGCCGGACGAATTCGCGCTGGGTGCCAAGAACGCGGTCACCGCGAGTGCCGAGTACGAGCATTACCTCAAGGGCGGCCCGTGGGGCGGGGCGGTGTTCGTCGACAGCGGTAGCGCCTTCGACGACACGCCCGATTGGCACACCGGTATCGGCTTCGGCTTGCGGTGGCGCTCGCCGGTGGGCCCGGTGCGCGTGGATATCGCGCATGGTTTGAATGACCCCGACTCGCAGTTCCAGCTCTACATCGATATCGGGGCCAACCTGTGAGCGCACCCACGCCAACCCCTGCACCGCGCCGCGCGCGCTTCTATCGCCGGCGCCGGTTCTGGGTGGGCTCGGGCCTGACCGTGCTGGGCCTGGTGCTGCTGGCCTTGATCGCGGTGTATTGGTTGCTGCAGACCGTGGCCGGGCGCGATGTGTTGCTGGCGCAGGTCGTGGCGCGCCTGCCGGTCGGCGCCACCTTCACCTACGGCAAGGTCGAAGGCCCGGTGGCCGGCCCGCTGACCTTGCGCGATGTCGACTTCAAGTATCAGGACATCCACTTCACCGCCGAGCGCGTGTATCTGGAACCGGACCTGCGCCCGCTGCTCGGCCGCAAGCTGCAACTGGATGCGGTGCAGGTCAGCAACGCCACCTTGAACCTCGGCAAGAGCGACGAACCGTTCACCTTGCCCAGCTGGCCCGAGTCGCTGCCGCAGATCAACGTGCCGCTGGCGATCCAGGCCGACAAGATCGATGTGCAGAACCTGCGCATCACCCAGCTGCAGCAGCCGATGATCGTGCTGCACACCGTGCAGGGTGGCCTGGAAGTGGCCACCGGCGAGCTGCGCACGCGCGATCTGGTGGTCGACACCGACATGGGCGATTTCCGCCTGCATGGCGACTACATCCCCAACGACGATTACCGCGCCGACCTCACCGCCACCGCGGTGCTGCCGGCCGCACGCGGGCGCACGCCGGCCAGCCTGGGGCTGGTGGCACGCGGCGATCTGGACAAGATGGAAGTGGCCATCGCCGGCCGCGCGCCGGCACCGCTGCACGCCAGCCTGGTGTTCACCGGCCGCGACGACCCGACCTGGGCGTTCAAGGCCGTCACCGAGGCATTGGATACCTCGCTGTTGATTCCGGCTGCCGATGGCGCGGCCAGCGCGCCGGCCACGCCGATCGCATTGAACCTGACCGCCTCCGGCAAGGGCGGCAACGCCGACCTGCAGGGCAGCGTCAAACAGGGCGAGTTGAGCGCCACCCTGCAGCCGTCGCATATCAGCCTGGCCGATCAGGTACTGACCGTCGAACCGCTGGTGATCGACACCTTCGAAGGCCGCACGCAACTGCGCGGCACCGCCGACTTCCGCGATACCCAGAATCCGAGTTTCCGTTTTGCCGTCAATGCCAGTGGCCTGCGCTTCACCCCGACGCCAGACCCGGCCACCCCGGATGCACCGCTGGTGCCGGTGGAGTTGAAAGAGGCGCGCCTGGGCGTTGCCGGCACCTTGAAGGCCTGGGCGGCGATCGGCCGCGCCACGCTGGAGCGCGACGGCCAACAGGCCGCGCTGGTGTTCGATAGCCGCGGCAACGACCAACGCGCGCAGCTCAAGCAGGTGCAGGCCAAGACGCCGGGCGGCTCGCTGGATGTCACCGGCGAGGTGGGCTGGGCACCGGAACTGCAATGGGATGTCACCGCTCAGCTGGCCAAGTTCGACCCGGGCTATTTTGCGCCGGGCTGGAACGGCAATCTCTCTGGCAACGTCGCTTCCAAGGGCCGGCAGTTGCCGGCACCGGCCGGCGGCGTGTCGCCGGGCTTCGAGGCCACCGCGGATATTCCGACCCTGACCGGCCAGCTGCGCCAGCGCGCACTGTCGGCCAATGGCAAGTTCGCCTTGCGCGGTGAGCAGGGCGAGGGCGAACTGCAGCTGGCGCTGGGCAATAGCCGCATCACTGCCAAGGGCAAGGTCGGCGACCAGCTGGACATCGCCGCACAGCTGCAGCCGCTGCAACTGGACGACGCGCTGCCTGGGGCCACCGGCACCGTGCGCGGGCAACTGCAGGTCAGCGGCAAGCGCGATGCGCCGGACATCACCGCCGACATCGCCGGCAACGGCCTGCGTTGGAACACCTATAGCGCGCAGAGCATCAGTCTGCGTGGGCGGCTGCCGTGGCGCGGCAGCGACGGGCAACTGGCCTTGCAGGGCACCGCGATCGAAGCCGGCGTGGTGCTGGACAGCGTGCGCGTGCAGGCGCGCGGCGCGGTGGAAGCGCTGCGGCTTGATGCAGAGATCGCCAACAGCATGGCCAGCGTCGCCTTGCAGGGTGATGTGCGCCGCAATGGCGAGCGCTGGCAGGGCCAGCTCGCCACGCTGCGGATCGCCCCGTCCAAGGGCGATGCCTGGGCGCTGCGCCAGCCGGCGCAGTTCAGCACCGATGGCGCCGCATTTACCTTGTCCGATACCTGCCTGGGCGCGGCCACCGGCGGCGCGTTATGCGCCAGCGCCAACTGGCCGCGTGAGGGCATGGTGGTCCACGGCGACGCATTGCCGCTGGCGCTGGTGCAACCGTGGTTGCCCAAGCAGGAAGGCCGGCAGATCTATCTGCGCGGCGAGCTGTCGCTGGACGGCAGCTTCAAGCCGCGCGGCAATGCCTGGGAAGGCAGCCTGCGCATCGCCTCGCCGGAGGGCGGCATCCGCCTCGGCGAAACCCGCTACGCCGCGGTGGCCGGCAATCCCAATCGCGGCGAGTCGCTGCGCTACGACCAATTCAGCGTGCAGGCCGATTTCACCCAGCAGCAGATCCAGGCCAAGCTCGGTATCGGCTTCCAGGGCGCGGGCTTTGTGGATGCCAAGTTCAACACTGGCTGGGATGCGTATGCGCCGCTCAACGGCGAGTTGTATCTCAACATGTCGCGGCTGTACTGGCTGGAGTTGGTCGTGGCTGACGTGGTGCGACCCAAGGGTCTGGTCGAAGGCCATGTAAGCCTGCGCGGCACCCGCGACAAGCCGCTGCTCGGCGGCGATGCCACCCTGAGCGATTTCACTGCCGAATACCCGTCGATGGGTTTGACCTTGAGCGAGGGCAAGGGCCGTTTCGACGCGCTGCCCGATGGTTCGGCCAAGATCACCGCCTCGGCCAGATCCGGCGAGGGCACGCTGAATATCGACGGCGGCCTGTCGTGGTTCGGCACCAGCACGCCGTTGCTGCTCAATATCCGCGGGCAGAATGTGCTGGCCTACAACACCAGCGAGCTGCGCATCATCGCCAACCCGGACATGCAGTTCGGTATCACCGACAACACCATGCAGCTGCGCGGCAAGGTCACCGTGCCCGAAGCCGACATCGATCTGGAGCGGCTGGACCGCGGCACCTCGGTGTCCGAGGACGTGGTGGTACTGGATCCGGTGGATCCGGAAGAAACGCCGGCCTCGCCGCTGGATATGGACCTGGCCATCGTGCTCGGCGACAAGGTCAACATGAGCGGCTTCGGCCTGAAGGGGGGGCTGAGCGGGCAGATGCAGATCCGCGCGCGCCCGGGGCGCGAAATGACGGCCAACGGCGGGCTGGATGTGCGTGGCCGCTACAAGGCCTATGGCCAGGATCTGACCATCAGCCGCGGCCAGTTGACCTGGAACAACAACATCGTCTCCGACCCGCGCGTGAGCCTGCGCGCCGAACGCAAGATCGGCGATGTCACCGCCGGCATCGACGTCAGTGGCCGCGCCGAATCGCCGCGCGCCGATGTGTGGTCCGAGCCGGCCATGTCGCAATCCGAAGCACTTTCCTACCTGGTGCTTGGCCGCGGGCTGTCCACCGCCAGCAGCGACGAAACCCAGCAGGTCAGCGCCGCCTCGGCGGCACTGTCGGCCGGCAGCAGCCTGATCGCCTCGCAGATTGGCGCCAAGCTCGGCCTGGACGAAGCCGGCGTCAGCCAATCCAGCACCCTGGGCTCGGTGGTGGGCTTCGGCAAATATCTCTCGCCCAAGTTGTACGTCGGCTACGGTGTCTCGATGATCGGCGGCGGCTCGGTGCTGACGCTGAAATACCTGCTCAGCCGCGGCTTCGACGTGGAAGCCGAATCGAGCACGGTGGAGACCAAGGGGTCGGTGAACTGGCGGCGGGAGAAGTAGCTTCCGGTCCAGAAGAGCGAGTACGGCAAGAGCGCGAAGGACAACTAATGATAACTACTGCAGATTTTATCGGGCCCTCTTCTCAAGACGAATTTGTCAGGGCCCTCGAGACTGAAGATATTATCGGCTGCGTACTTCGTCTCCATCTTCATGTTGAGGAGTTGCTGGCTGTACTGTTAAATTCGTCAATAACGACCGAAATCGCAAAGATAATCACGGTGCCTCAGAACTTTTCTCACAAAGTTCAGCTCGCCACTGCATTTGGCATGCCAGTGGAGATGGGACTAGCGGCGCTTGAGTTAAATGGACTGCGAAATAAACTAGGGCATAGGCTCGGCCATCAGCTTAAACGCGAAGATGTTTCCAGATTTGCCGAAAAAGTAGATGCTGTGCGCGAGGTGCTATTTGCGAGTGTCCCCAGCGTCATGGTGAGCGCGATTGAGCTCTACAGCACAGGTAGCGGCAAGCGTCAGTTTGGAGAAGGTGATCCAATTTGGGACTTCAAAATCACTGCCGGCCTTTTGTACGGATGGATGCTTGGATATCTGGCCGAAAGGGGGTGTCTCAATCAAACAGCGTAATGCTTTAGGCTTGTTCAAGCCCAGGAAAAGGCCGTTGTTGCACGCCGTGATCGAGCTTTAGCGCTACTAAGTTTGCCCTTTCTTGGAGGGTGGGAGACCGGCCGACATGCGTCGGTTTCCATACGTTTTACTCACTCTTTATGCCAGCACTTCGGCGCGTGCCTAGCCCCTTTACGCACCCCAAGCCTACCTTGGCACTCCCGCACAGTGGTGCGTTGAGCCAAACACGATGTGTATCCTGATTTTGCAAGGTCCTCAGGCTGGTCCGGCGCCGTTGGTGCCGATGCTGTTGCCTGAGTGTGCTGGCCGTGCATTGCGCACGTTGGCGTGTGCCGATGTGGAGAGCTTGATCGCCGAGTTGCATGCGGCCGGTGGCAATGCCGAGGTGGAGCTGGTGTTGCTGGATTCGGGCGATCTACCGTTGTCTGAGCGCAGTTGTGCGAAGGCCTTGCGCGTTGCCGTGGATGCATTGCCTACGCCGTATATCGAGCTGCATACCGATGCCGATCAGGAACTGGAGCCGTGGCTGCATGCGCAGCACGCGCCGTTGGCGGTGGTGATCACGCCGCACGATGCGCCGCGTGCGTATGCGATGTCGCTGGGCATTGCTGCGCGCTGCCTGCCGTCGTTGCACGCGCCATTGTGCGTTGCTGCCTGAGGAGCATGCCATGTCGATCATGATCTTGCGTGGGCCGGAGGCGGCGATGCCGTTGGTGCGCGGGCCGCAGCCATTGCCGCGGGCCGTCATCCGGCAGCTGGTGCAGTGTGCCGCGGATGCGGGCAGGACGGTGGCGCTGCGGGCTTGTAGCTCGGAGCAGGAATTGCTGGATGCCTTGCGCGTGGCCGGTCAGGCGCGGATGGAAATCGCGTTGATTGATCCGGGAAGTTGCGTGGACAGCGTGCGGCTGCATCGGGTGCTGGCATCGTTGCGCTATCCCTATGTGGAAACGCACGACGACAGTGCCGATCGGCCGGAGCGTTGCCTGCCGGCGGGTCTTGGCGAATGCATCGCCACGGTGCGTTGTTACTGCGCGCAGAGCTATCTGCTGGGGCTGGAAATCGCGTTGGAACATCTGGGCTGCACGGAGATTCAGGGCGATGTCCACGTCGGTACCTGAGCCGCGCCAGCTGCATTACTTCGCCGACTACGAAGGCTATTGCGATGGTCGGCCGGTGCTGTGGGGGCAACTCGCCCACAGCGTGGAGGTACCTGCCGAGGGTGAGTTGGATGCCGCCGGACTGGTGTGCGCATTGCGCCGTCGCGCGGCCGAGGCGCATGGGCTGGAGGCTGGGCAGATCCGGCTGTGCCAGGTTACGCGGTTGTAGCGGTTTGCACGGGATTCCGATGTAAGTCATTGCCGCCGCGCCAACCGGCGCGCAGGCATCGGCAGTCCACCGCATCCTGCGTCAGGGCCCTGGCAACCTCACACACAACGACGCCACCCGAAGGTGGCGCCGTCGCTCTGCCGTGACTACGCCTCATTCAACGCAGATCACTTGCGTTGACGCTTACTTGGCCGCGCTGCTGTCCGGCACGAACTTGATCAGCTGGTTGCTGCTTGCAGCCGTGCCGAAGTTGAAGCGGCCGTAGCCGGCGCCCCAGTAAAGCGCACCGTTCGCAATCGCGGGCGAGCTGATCACCGAGCCGGTGGCCTCGTAGTTCCACAGCGTGGCGCCGGTATCGGTGTCGAGGGCGACCATGTTGCCGGCCATCGAACCGGCATACAGCAGGTTCGGCGACACGGTCAGCGAGCCCTGGCCGCCAGCAGGTACGGTTGGATTGACGCGGTTGATGCCGGGTACCTTGACCTGCCACTTGATCTTGCCGGTGGCTGCGTCCAACGCCGCCCACGATCCACCGTTGTGGCTGACGGTGTTGTCCGGGCCCAGCGTATAGGTGGCATTGGAACTGTTGTTGATGGCCACATAGACCTGCGATTTGTACGGATCGAACGCGGTGCCCCATTCGACGCCGCCGGTGGTGCCTCCCGGCCCGACCTGGGTGGACCACACCCTGGCGCCGGTTCTGGCGTCGAAGGCCCAGTAGATGCCGCTCTTCTGCCCGGCACCGATCAGTTGCTGCGACCGGCCGTTGCGCTGCACGGTGAACAGGTTGACGCCGGCGCCGCTGAAGTCGTAATCCGGACCGGTCAGGTCCTTGTACACCGTGTTCGGGCAAAGCCCGTTGGTGGGTGCTGCGATGCAGGACAGGTTCCAGGCGTCATAGCCCTGGACGCGATCGGCCCAGACCAGCTTGCCGCTATCGAGATTCAGTGAAATCACTGAATCGACATAGTTGTCCGGTGCCATGCAGTTGAGTTCGTCGCGTATCGGCGTTCCCGGACCGTTGTGATAAGCGCGCATGTTGGCCACGCAATTGGCCACATTGGCCGGAACGCTGTAGTTGTTGCCGGTGCCGAAATACAGGCGGCGGCTGATCGGATCGATGGCCACCTGGCCCCACACCGCGGCACCGTTATAGCCCTCCGGCACGTTGTAGAACTGCCACACCTTCTTGCCGGTGTTCAGATCCAGCGCCACCACGCTGCCACGGAAACTGAAGGTGTGAGTGGGGTCCAGGTTGCCCCAGTCGCCGGAGGAGATGCCCACGTAGATGCGGTTGCCGTAGATCACCGGCGAGGAAGTGATGCGGGCCTGCGGGTTGGCTTCGACGGTGCTCGACCACAGCAGCTTGCCGGTCTTCTTGTCGAGCGCCAGTACGGTGCCTGCAGCTTGGTCGCCGACGATGATGCTCTTGGCACTGATGGCCGGGGTATTGCGCGTCACCGAGGCGGCGTTGCCTGTGTAGTCGGACAACTTGGCCTGCCAGTTCGGCTTGCCGGTCTGAGTGTCCACGCTATACAGGGTGCCGCCCCAGTCGGGCACATACAGGGTGCCGCCTTCCACGCTCGGCGTGGCCGAGATGTCGCCGGTGGTGGTCAGCGTCCAGGCCGGCTTGAGGCCTTTGACGGTGGTGCGATTGATCTTCCACTCACCCGGAGCGAAGCGCGAATTGAAGTAGCCGCCACCGGCGGTGGGCCAGCTGCTGGGGCTGGCGAAGGGGAGGTTGCTGCCGAAGCTGCGCCAAACTTCGCCGGAGCGCGCGAACGCCTGGGTATCCAGGGACGACACCGGCTGTTGCGCGGTTGTGGCGCCAGACTGGGCGAAAGCCACTGCACTGACCAGCAGGCAGGGAACGAGCGTCAAACTGCGGAACCGCAAACGGCGTTTGGAATTGGTCATCACGGCATGTCCATAGATGGAAGGAAGCGCTGGATCCCCCCGGATCTGCCGAACGAAGATGGACGATTGAGTTGACCGCGCAACACCTGCACGGCGCTGCATTCAGAGAGCGGTCGGGTCCGTTTGCATCTGGTGCAACCAGCTCGGAAAAATTGCGTTCATCGTGTTCGCTATTCGCACAAATGGTGATGATTCATCACTATCTGCTGGGGCAGCGATAGAAAAAATGATTCGTGCGATTTGGCCTGCATCTGCGTGGTATGCGGTGGTTTGCAAGAAGTAACCAGGAAATTTTGCGCAACCTTGCGGAGGTGGCGCTGCGGCGATTCAGGCGTGGCGGGAGATGCGCGATATGAGGCTGGTGTGCTGTGCAGGTGGCCGGGTTCAGTGCGCTCTGCGGCTGCGTCGAAGGGGTTTGCGGGCTGGGCGCTATGCGTGATCGGGCTGCGTAGTGGCAAGAGTGTCGCGTGAGTGTGCGATTGCAGTGGGATGGGTCATGCAGGCGTGGCCCGTACCCTCATCCGCCCCTTCGGGGCACCTTCTCCCGCAGGGAGAAGGGTGTTGCCAAACGTAAAGCAGGAGCGGCACCCTCACATCGCACATCGCACCCAGTAAGCGTATCGAGGGGCAAACACTCGTACCGCACACTAGGCGGCAATCACCTCATGCCTCACGCGACAATCGCGCCTACCCACTCACACGCGTTCCGATGCGCGCGATGCGTGTTGCACCGCAGCGGGACCGATCGATGCCAGCTGCGTGATCGCGTCCTGCACCACTGCGGGCACGCTGGCATCCACGTCCACCGACACCACATCCGCTTCGTCCAGCGGAAGCTCCAGCGTCTGCAGCTGGCTGTCGAGCAGCGTGGGTGGCATGAAGTGGCCGGCGCGCGCGCTCAGGCGGGCGGCGATCACGTGCGGGGCCGCATGCAGGAACACGAAGCGCATCGGCACGCCGCTGCCACGCAGCAACTGACGGTGCGTCGCGCGCAAACCGGAGAACGCCAGCACCACCGATTCGCCGGCCTGCACGCAGTCGCGCAAGGTGGCCGAGAGCAGCTCCACCCACGGCAAACGCAGTGCGTCGGTAAGCGGCTGGCCGGCAGCCATCTGCGCGCGCGCGGCCACGCTGTGATAGTCGTCGGCATCCAGAAACCGGAAGCCGTGATGCGCTGCCAGGGCCTGCGCAATGGTGGTCTTGCCGCTGCCCGAGACGCCCATCACCACGATGGCAAGCGGCGAAGCGGACGCGGGCGTGGCATGTGCAGCGGTGTCCATCACGTCAGGTTATATCTCTGGGTAGATTCGGCATTCGAGCGGATTCACGTTGGCGGCAGCCGATGCGTGGTGTAGCGTCGGCGCTCCTTGCCAGGTGAGCGGGCACCCAGCGTAACGGCGTGCCCGGCCGGGTACAACGCATGCGAAGGTCTGCCGATGACGTCACCACCCGCAACGTCTCCCGCATCGGCGCCCCTGCGCTGGCGCGAAAAGCTCGGCTACGGCGCCGGCGATCTGGGCCTGAATCTCTATTGGGCCAACATCTCGGCATTTCTGCTGATCTTCTACACCGACACCCTGCACCTGCCGGCTGCTGCGGTCGGCACGATGATTTTGTTGACCAAGATCGCCGATGCGATCGCCGACCCGGCCATGGGCGCCATCGCCGACCGCACCCGCAGCCGCTGGGGCAAGTTCCGCCCATATCTGTTGTGGGGCGCGATACCAATGGCGCTGACCGGCGTGCTTGCCTACACCACACCGGAGCTGGATCAGACCGGCCGCATGGTGTGGGCCACGATCACCTTCCTGGTGATGATGCTGGCCTACACGGTGGTGAGCATTCCCTACTCGGCGTTGTCGGGCGTGATCACCGCCGACAGCCAGCAGCGTACCGGGCTGATCAGCCTGCGTTTCATCGGCGCGTTTGCGGGCACCACGCTGGTCAATTACTTCACGATGGATCTGGTGCGCTGGTTCGGCGGCGGCAACGATGCGCTGGGCTGGCAGCGCACGATGATGCTGTATGGCGCCATCGCGGTGGCGCTGTTCGTCGGTGTGGCCCTGACCACGCGCGAGCGCGTGCAGCCGCCGCCGCAACAACGCACGCCGGTGCGCCGCGATATCGCCGACCTGTTGCAGAACAAGCCGTGGTGCGTGCTGTTCGTGCTGTCGCTGATCATCATGATCACCATCACCATGCGCGGCGGTTCGGGCGTGTACTACCTCAAGTATTACGTGCAGCGCCCGGATCTGGTCGGCCTGTTCCTGGGCTGCTATTCGGTGGCGTTGGGTGTGGGTGCGGCGATCACGCCGCTGCTGACCCGGCGCTGGGACAAGCGCCAGCTGATGTGCGGGCTGATGGTGATCGTTGGCCTGCTGAGCTGTGCGATGTACTTCGTGCCTGCCGATGCGGTGTGGGCGATCTTCGGGTTGAACATGTTGATCGGCCTTGCATTGGGGCCGAAGTCGCCGTTGGCGTTTTCGATGTATGCCGACAGCGCCGACTACACCGAATGGCGCACCGGCCGGCGTGCGACCGCGATGACGTTTGCGGCGGCCACGTTTTCGCAGAAGCTTGGCGGCGCGCTCGCCTCGGCCGGTATCGCCTGGGTTCTGGCCGGCATGGGCTATGTGGCCAACAGCGCGCAGTCCAGCGGGTCGTTGACCGGCATCGTGCTGCTGCTGACGGTGATCCCCGGTGTGGTCGCGCTGCTTGCCGCCTGGACCATGCGTTTCTATCCGTTGGACGATGGCTTGTTGAGCCGCATCCAGCTTGAACTGGCCGCGCGCAAGCGCGACGAACCGGAGCACCCCTGACTGTGTCTGCACTGCCCACTGCTGCGTCCGACGATCTTTCAACCTTGCTGGCGCCCAGCGCCGACGGCACGCGCTACGCGCTCTACAGCCCCACCGCCATGCCCACTGCCGGCGGCTTCCTGTGGAACCGCCGCATGATGTTGCAGCTCACCTGCCGTGGCTATGCCACCGGCCAGTTCATGCAGCCGGAGCCATCCAAGTACGCGCATGCGCCGGTGCTGGAAGCGCGCAATTTCATGATGCCGGAACAGCCTTATTACGCGCACCATCCCGGGCGCTTTTTCTATCTCAAGGATGAAGATAGCGGTGCCCTGTACTCGGTGCCGCACGAGCCGGTGCGCGCGCAGCCGCAGGCATTCGAATTTTCTGCGGGCAAGCACGATGTGCGTTGGCGCGTGCAGCATGACGACATCGTGGTGGAGCTGTGCGTGGCCCTGCCCACCGACGATGCGGTGGAACTGTGGGAATGCCGTGTGCACAACGGTTCCGGGCGCGCGCGCAGGCTGAGCCTATATGTGTATTTCCCGGTGGGTTACATGTCCTGGATGCATCAGGCCGGCGGCTACGAGCCGGCGCTGGGCGGCATCGTCTGCCGTAGCGTGGCGCCGTATCAAAAAGTGGACGACTACTTTCGCCAGCGCGATTTCAAGGACTGCACCTTCCTGCTGCACGAACAGCCGCCGGTAGCGTGGGACGCGCAGCAGTTAGCCTTCGAAGGCGAGGGCGGGTTGCATGCGCCCTCTGCCATCCAGGCCGAACAGCTGGGCAACAGCCAGGCGCATTACGAAACACCGGCCGCCGCGTTGCAATATCGTCTGCAGCTGGAGGCCGATGCGGCCAGCGTGTACCGCTTCGCATTCGGGCCGGCCAAGGACGATGCAGAAATTGCCGCACTGCGTGCGCGCTACCTGTCGGAAGCAGGCTTTGCGCAAGCGGCGCGTGAGTATGCGCAGTACCTGCAGGCCGGCCATGGCTGCGTGCAGATCGCCACGCCGGATGCAGCGTTGGACAACCTGGTCAACCATTGGCTGCCGCGTCAGGTGTTCTATCACGGCGACGTCAATCGCCTGAGCACCGATCCGCAGACGCGCAATTATCTGCAGGACCACATGGGCATGGCCTATCTGCAGCCGGCCACCGCGCGTGCGGCGCTGCTGCATGCGCTGTCGCAGCAGGAACCCAGCGGGGCGATGCCGGACGGCATCCTGCTGGTGGAAGGCGCCGAGCTCAAATACATCAACCAGGTACCGCATACCGACCACTGCGTGTGGTTGCCGATCTTCCTGAGCGCGTATCTGGCCGAAACCGGCGATGCCAGCGTGCTGGAGGCAGTGGTCCGCACGCAGGACGGCCAGGCGCTCACCGTGGCCGAGCGGCTGGATGCGGCCATGCAATGGTTGCTGGACGCACGCGATGCACGCGGGTTGAGCTTCATCGCCCAGGGTGACTGGAACGACCCGATGAACATGGTCGGCTGGCGCGGCAAGGGCGTGTCCGGCTGGCTGACCGTGGCGACGGCTTACGCGCTGCGGCTGTGGTCGAGCATCTGCGCTGCGCACGGACGCAGCGCACAGGCGGAAAGATTTGGCCAGGCGGTGGCCGCGGTCAATGCCGACGCCAACCGTGAGCTGTGGGACGGCAACTGGTATGCGCGCGGCATCACCGACGACGGTGTGCGTTTCGGCATCGCCGAGGATGTGGAGGGGCGCATCTATCTCAATCCGCAGAGTTTTGCGCTGCTGGCCGGCACCGCGGATGCGCAGCAACGCGCGGCGCTATTGGAGGCGGTACGCGAGCAGCTGCATACGCCGTATGGACCGGTGATGCTGGCGCCGGCCTACACCCACATGCGCGACGACGTGGGGCGGTTGACCCAGAAGTGGCCGGGCGCGGCAGAGAACGGGGCGGTCTACAACCATGCGGTGGCGTTCTACCTGTACAGCCTGTACCAGATCGGCGAGGCCGACCGCGCGTGGGAGATCCTGCGCGCGATGCTGCCGGGCCCGACGCGCGAGGACGTGCTGCAACGCGGCCATCTGCCGGTGTCGCTGCCCAACTACTACCGTGGCGCGTGGCATCAGTACCCGCGTACCGCCGGGCGGTCCAGCCAGTTGTTCAACACCGGCACGGTGGCGTGGGTGTATCGCTGCGTGCTGGAAGGTTTGTTCGGGCTGGTCGGCGAGGGCGACGCACTGGCGATCCGCCCGCAGCTGCCGTCGCATTGGCCGCACGCGCAGGTGACGCGCCAGTTCCGTGGTGCGCAGTTCGAAGTACAGCTGCAGCGCGAAGCCGGACGCGTGGCGACGGAGGTGCTGGTGGATGGCGTGGTCAGCGCGGACCAGCACGTGCACTCGGTGACCGCCGGTCGGGTGTATCGGGTGCAGGTGCGGCTGCCGGGCTGAGCGGCCCTCACCCGCCCTCCGGGCACCCTTTCCCGCAGGCGGGAGAGGGGAGCGGCCAACACCGGGTAGCCGCCGCATCATCGGCTGATCGCGACAACGGCGCAGCGTCGCCCGACCGTAACGGTGCATGTGGACCGACCGTGCACAATCTCGTACAGCCATGCGGCAGACGCCTCCTGCCGCATGGCTGGCCTGGTGGGCCGGATATGCGACAGGCCGGTGCGTGGCACACCGCAACCGCGGTACCTTCTCCCGCCCGCGGGGGAAGGTACCCGAAGGGCGGATGGGGAGCGTTTGACCCTCAGCCCGATGCCCCTGGTCAGGGGCTGATTCAAAGCACCGGCGTCCCGGCAGCGCGGACCGCCTACATGACGACACCACGCCTCCTGCAAGACGGCAGGAACTTCCAGAGCCTCATCCTCCGCCAAGCAGTCAGGCACGATTCCCCAATCCCCAATTCCACTGCGTAAACTCCAGGCTCGCATCGCACCGCCTGGGAATGCACCTTGGTATCAAGCTGGATCCTGCTGCTGGTTTCGCTCGGCTACGCCGCGCTGCTGTTTGGCGTGGCGTGGTGGGGCGACCGCCGGCCGATGTATCCGGACCGGCCCTGGCTGCGGCCGGCGGTCTACAGCCTGGCGTTGGCGGTGTACTGCTCGTCGTGGACGTTCTACGGCGCAGTGGGCTCGGCAGTGCGCAACGGCATCGGCTATCTGCCGATTTATCTCGGCCCGCTGCTGTTGCTGCTGTTCGGCTGGCGCATCATCGAGCGGCTGGCGCTGATCGCACGGGCCGAAAACACCGTGTCCATCGCCGATTTCATTTCATCGCGCTATGGCCGCTCGCGGCGGCTGGCCGCATTGGTGGCGGTGATCGCGTTGGTCGGCATCGTGCCGTACCTGGCGCTGCAGTACAAAGCGGTGGCAATGAGCCTGGAGGTGCTGACCGGGCATAGCAGTGCCGGGCGCGGCATCTTCGCCGACCCGGCGTTGTATGTGGCGCTGTTGATGGCCTTGTTCGCCACCTTGTTCGGCACCCGCCAGGTGGATGCCACCGAACACCATCACGGCATGATGCTGGCCATTGCGCTGGAGTCGGTGATCAAGTTGATCGCCATCGTGGCGGTGGGCTTGTTCGCCTGGCTGTGGTTGAGCGACCACCAGCTGCATATCGCCGATTCGGCGCGCACCTTGTTCGAACACACGCCGTCGGTGGGCTTCATTTCGCAGACGCTGCTGAGCTTTCTGGCGGTGATCTGCCTGCCGCGGCAATTCCATGTGGCGGTGGTGGAATGCAGCGATGTCGGCGACATCCGCCGCGCGCGCTGGTTGTTCGGTGCGTACCTGGTGATCATTTCGGCGATGGTGGTGCCGATCGCCTCGGCCGGCATCGCGCTGTTCGGCAAGGGCAGTGCGGTGGTGGACGATGCGGTGGTGCTGGCGCTGCCGCTGAGCCAGGGCAACACGGTGCTGGCGCTGGTGGCTTACGTGGGCGGTTTTTCGGCGGCCACCGGCATGGTGATCGTGGCCAGCATCGCGCTGGCCACCATGGTCAGCAACGACCTGGTGATGCCGGTGCTGCTGCGCCGCCGCGTCAGCGCCGATGCGCGGGCGGCGGTGGCTTCGCGGGTGCTGTGGATCCGCCGCGTCGCCATTTTGCTGCTGGCGCTGGTCGCCTACGGCTATCACCGCAGCGTGGCCAACGGCACCACGCTGGCGGCCTATGGCTTGATGGCGTTTGCGGCAGTGGCGCAGTTCGCGCCGGGCGTGATCGGCGGGCTGTATTGGCGCGGTGCCAGCCGTAAGGGCGTGGAAACCGGCATGGTGCTCGGCTTCATGACCTGGATCTATACGCTGCTGCTGCCGGCGGCTACGCATGCGGGCTGGCTGCAGCCGGAGTGGCTGGCGGACGGGCCATTCGGCATCGCGTGGCTGCAGCCGCAGCAGTTGTTCGGCATGCGCGGCTGGGACCCGCTGGCGCACGGCACGTTCTGGTCGCTGCTGATCAACGTCGGCGCGATGATGCTGGTTTCCGCACGCTGGCGTCCGGGTGTGGACGAGCGGCTGCGTGCAGCACCGTTTCTGGACCCATATGCGCAGCGTCCGGCAGTGGCTGGCGACTGGCCTGGGCATGTGCGCGTGGCCGATCTGCAAGCCCTGGCCGAGCGCGTGGTGGGTGAGCGGCATGCGCATCGCGCCTTCGTCGACCAGGCCTTGCTGCTGGAGCGCGAGCTGCAGCCGACCGTGGTGGCCGACCGCGCCTGGGTGCAGTTCACCGAGCGCCTGCTGGCCGCATCGATCGGTGCCGCCTCCGCACGGCTGGTGCTGACCAGCCTGTTGCGCGGTTCGGGCATGGAACTGGGCGAGGTGGTGGCGGTGCTGGACGAAGCCGGCCAGGAGCTGCGCTTCAATCGCGAGATTCTCTCTACCACGCTGGAAAACATCAGCGCCGCGGTCAGCGTGGTCGACCCGGAAATGCGCCTGACCGCGTGGAATCGCCGCTACCAGCAGCTGTTCGGGTATCCCGATGGCATGTTGTATGTGGGCCGCCCGGTGGCCGACCTGATCCGCTACAACGCCGAGCGTGGCGAGTTGGGCGAAGGCGATATCGAAGACCAGATCGACCGCCGTATCCGCCACATGCGTGCCGGCTCGCCACATGTGTTCGAGCGCACCCGCAGCGACGGCAAGGTGATCGAAATGCGTGGCCAGGCGCTGCCCGGCGGCGGCTATGTCACCAGTTACAACGACATCACCGACTACAAACGCGCCGAGCGCGCGCTGCTGGACGCCAACGAAAACCTGGAACAACGCGTGGCTGATCGCTCACGTGAAGCCGAGCTGGCGCAGCAGTCCAAGACGCGCTTTCTGGCCGCCATCAGCCACGACGTGCTGCAGCCGCTCAATGCCGCGCGGCTGTTTGCGTCCGCATTGCGCGAGAGCCATCAGCACAACGAAGAGCAGCGCCACCTGGCCGAGCGTGTGGATGCCTCGCTGCGTGCGGCCGAAGAATTGCTTGACGGCCTGCTCGACGTCTCGCGGCTGGACGCCGGCGGGCTGCGCCCTACGGTCGAAGACTTTGATGCCAGCGCGCTGATGCACGAATTGGCCGCGCAATACGCGCCGGTGGCGTCCAGCCGCGGCTTGCGTTTGCAGGTGCATAGCCGGCCGATCTGGGTGCGCAGCGACCGCCGTTTGCTGCGTCGGGTGATGCAGAACTTCCTGGCCAATGCGCTGCGTTACACGCGCCAGGGCCGCATCGTGCTGGGCATGCGCGGGCGCGGCGACCATGTGGAACTGCAGGTGTGGGACACCGGCCCGGGCATCCCCGAGCATCACATGCGGCAGATCTTCGAAGAGTTCCGTCGCTATCAGCAGCCGTTCGATTGGGGCGAGCAGGGCCTCGGGTTGGGCTTGTCGATCTGCCAACGCATCTCGCGCCTGCTCGATCACGATCTGAGTGCGCGCAGCCAGGTCGGTTGCGGCAGCATGTTCTCGATTCTGTTGCCGCGCGTGGCGCCGGTGCCGGTGGCGCCGTTGTTGCCGGTGCCGGCCGCACGTGTGCGGCCCAATGGTGAGTCGCTGGCCGGCCTGCGCGTGCTATGCGTGGACAACGACCGCGAAATCCTCGATGGCATGCGCGCGCTGTTCGGCCGCTGGCAGGTGGAGGTGATCACCGCCAGCACCGTGGATCAGGCGCTGGCCTGCGCGCGCGAGCAACCGGATGTGATGCTGGTGGATTACCACCTGCACGACCGCCTGGATGGCCTGGATACGCTCGACGCCGTGCAGGCCGCGGCAACCGCACCGATCGCCGGTGCCCTGCTCACCGCCGACGGTCGCGACGAGCTCAAGCAGCTTGCGCGCGAACGCGGCTACCGCCTGCTGACCAAACCGGTGAAGCCGGCTTCGCTGCGCGCGTTTTTGAGTGCGTACCACGATGCGAAGAAGCGCTGACGGGTGCATCGAGTGCATCACCGGGAGATGCAGGATGCACGCGGCATTGCTTGAAAATGCGGCAATGCCTCTTCGCGTGCACAGCAAGGCCATGCATTGTTGGAACGCGCTAACGCGCGATTGGGCTTAGCGATCACGCTTCATCGCGCGCCAGCGCGCTCCTACGCAAAACAGCCTTGCGCTATGCCGCGCCGCGCAGGTGTTCGTACAGGATCACGCTGCCGACGATCACCAGGATCACACCGCCGAGGATTTCGGCGCGCTTGCCAATCAGGTTGCCGAGCACGCGGCCCAGCATGACGCCTGCGGTGACCATGCTGAAGGTGCACAACCCCACCACCACCGCCACCACGCCGATATGCACATCGAGAAACGCCAGGCTGACGCCCACTGCCATCGCATCGATGCTGGTGGCAAAGCCGGTGGCAGCCAGTGCAAGCATGCCGTTTTTCTTGGGCGCATCGTCTTGGTCGTTGGCGTCATCGGGATCGGCGCGCAGGCCGGCCACGATCATGTGCACGCCCAGGGCGCCCAGCAGGCCGAAGGCGATCCAGTGATCGAACGCCTGCAAATGGCTGGAGGCGGCGCGGCCCAACAGCCAGCCAATCACGGGCGTGATCGCTTCGATGCAGCCAAAAATCAGCCCCGCGCGCAGCGCATCGCGCCACTGCGGCTTGCGCATCGCCGCGCCCTTGCCGATCGCTGCGGCAAACGCATCGGTGGACATCGCAAAGCCGATCAACACAATGGAATAAGGGGACATCGCCATTCTCGGGTTGGGCACGGTCACACCGGCATGCGCCCGCGCCAACCGTTGTTGTGCGCGCATGCCGCTGGTCTCGCCAAACCACGATTGGTTGCCTGCACCACGGCGCAACGGCCGAGTATGTTGATGCAGGCGCTTCCGATGGACGAAAGCAGGCTACTCCCCAAGGGGGCGCGCAGTGTACCAACGCATTGCAGCGTTCGGTGCGTCTGCACTGCACGCGAAGGTCGGTCTGATCTTTATAGCCGTGGCTATTGCGACGCGGGTTGATGGAGTTTTTTGCCTTTTTAAACGCGTCAAAGCCGGGGAAACACGTCCACGCAACGGACCGATGTGGCGTGCGATAGCCTTGGCTATAGTGACGAACGGATTTCATGCCGGTGATGCAAGCAGCGATGAGCGCGGGAAAAGCCGCCGATGTGGGGGTGTGCTGCAAGCAGTGCACGATGGCATTTCATGTGTGGCCGCGCGTGCAAGAGCCAGCACTTCGGTGCCGACTTTCAAGCCGTCGATGCAGCCACCAGCAACGATGCAGCGATCTCCCCCAGCGCTTCGGTTTGCGCGGTTTGCGATGTCGCAGGGGGTGCTTGCGAAGCCGTGGAGTCGAGTGCGATGCCCAGGTTGCCATCGCAGCATGGCGGAATGATCAGGCAGTGCTGTAAGCGAACGGCCAGCCGCGCAGCAGGTAGACACCAGGAGTCAGCCGCCAGACGCGGGCAACCGCAACAACCAGCGCCGACGCAAGCTGCTAGCGCGCCGAATCGGACTCCCGGCGCGCGCCGCGGCTACAGCAACGCGGCGGAAATCTCGGCAGTGGCCGCACACAAGGCCTGTAAGGCCGCTTGCGGGCCAACCAGTTCCGGGCGGCGTGCGATGAAGGGCACGGTGAGCGTATAGGTGGCGCTGCCGCGTTGCAGGATGGGTGCGGTCAGGTCGACCACGCCCACCACCGCCTCGCTGGGTTGCATGGCGTAGCCATCGTTGCGCGCCTGCGCGGCAGCGGCCAGGAACTGCGCGCGCTCGAACGGCACCTCGCTGGCGTCGAGCATGTCCAGCCAGCGTGCCTGTACCTCCGGCTGCTGGAAGGCGAACAGCACCAGCCCGGAGCTGGAATGCGTCAACGGGCGGCGGTGGCCCGGGCGCACCACCAGGCCCAGGTCGCTGGGCACGTCCATCTGCGCGATCACCACGATCTGGTCGCCCGACGGCGCCACCAGGTGGCAGGGTTGATAGATCGCATCGGCCAGCCGACGCATCACCGGCAAGGCCGCTTCGCTGATGCTCTGCACCTGCGGCTGCTGCATGCCGAGCATGAACAGCCGGTTGGTCAGCACATAGTCGCCTTCGCCATCGCGGGTGAGATAGCCGCGCTCTTCCAGTACCTGCAGCATGCGAAAGATCTCCCCGCGCGAACGGCCGATGCCCTGCGAGATCGCGCCCATGCTCATCGGCTGGGCCTGGCGGGCCAGCAGTTCGAGGATGTCCAGGCCCTTGTCCAACGCAGGCGCCCGGTACTTGGCGGGTTCGGTGCTCATCCGTTTGCGGCTCCAGGCAAGGCTGCGGTGCGCCAGGGTACAGGCAGCGCGGCAGGGGTCAGGGGGATGCTGTGCGTGCAAATATAAACAAAGATTTTATATTTGCATGGCGTCGGCGTGCGCAGTACGCTCGCCGGATTGCAACGCAAGCGCCACAGCCTTGGGAGGGGATCGGTCGCATGCATCACAGTGACATTACCGCGTCACCGCGCGGCAACCTGGCGCGTACCGCCATGGTTCCCCTGTTGTTGATCGTCAGCCTGTTCTTTTTATGGGGCATGGCCAACAACCTCAACGACATCCTGATCAAGCAGTTCAAGAAGGCCTTCGAACTGACCGACCTGCAGGCCGGATTGGTGCAAAGCGCCTTCTACATGGGCTATTTCGTGTTCGCGATGCCGGCGGCGATGTTCATGCGCCGCTACAGCTACAAGGCCGCGGTGGTGCTCGGCTTGCTGCTGTATGCCTGCGGGGCGTTCTTGTTTTACCCGGCCGCGCAGGTGCATACCTATTGGCTGTTCCTGCTGGCGTTGTTCGTGATCGCCAGCGGTCTTGCGTTTCTGGAAACCACCGCCAACCCGCTGGTGACCGTGCTGGGGCCCGCCGACGGCGCGGCGCGGCGGCTGAACCTTGCGCAGGCATTCAACCCGCTCGGCTCGATCACTGGCGTGCTGGTGGGCCAGCACTTCATCTTCTCCGGCGTGGAGCACACCCCGGCCGAGTTGGCGGCGATGGCGCCGGCGGCGCGCGAGGCATTCTTCGCCACCGAATCGTCGGCCGTGCAGATGCCGTACCTGATCATCGGCGTGGTGGTGGTGCTATGGGCGATCCTGATCGCGCTGGTGCGCTTCCCCACCGGCGCGCCGGAGGCCGATGCCGGCGTGGCACCCAGGCGCGCCCGCTTCAGCGAACTGCTGCGTAACCGGCTGTTCGTGTTTTCGGTGGTGGCGCAGTTCTTTTACGTGGGCGCGCAGGTCGGCATCTGGAGCTACCTGATCCGCTATCTGCAGGATGCCGTTCCCGGTACGCCGGAAAAAACCGCCGCCACGTATCTGACCATTTCGCTGGTGTTGTTCATGGCCGGGCGCTTCGTGGGCACTGCGCTGTTGCGCTATCTGGCGCCGGCCAAATTGCTGGCCAGTTTTGCCACGATCAATCTGGTGTTGTGCGCCGTTGCCATCGCGTTGCCGGGCTGGACCGGCTTGTACGCGCTGGTGGCTGCAAGCGTGTTCATGTCGGTGATGTTTCCGACCATCTTCGCGTTGGGCCTGGACGGCATGCATGACGATGCCCGCAAGCTGGGGTCCTCGTTGCTGGTGATGTCCATCATTGGCGGCGCGCTGCTCACCGCAGTGATGGGCGCGGTGTCGGACATGGCCGGCATCCATTGGGCGATGGTCGTGCCAGGCGCCTGCTTCGCGGTGATTTTGGTGTTCGCGTTGCGCGCACGTCGCGCTGCGCCTGTAATTGCAGGAGCCTGAGCATGCCGCGTCTTTGCTATGTGCTGGACCTGCACGACGATGCCGCGCTGATTGCCGAATACGAGCGCTGGCATCAGCCCGGCAAGGTGTGGCCGGAGGTGGTGGCCTCGCTGCAGCAGGCCGGCATTCGTGAGCTGGAGATCTTTCGCAGTGGCGACCGGCTGGTGATGCTGATGGACGTCGGCGACGACTACGACCCTAGGGCCAAGGCGGCGCGCGATGCCGCCGACCCACGGATTCAGGCGTGGGAAGACCTGATGTGGCGGTTCCAGAAAGCGCTGCCGGGCAGTGCGCCTGGAGAAAAGTGGCGCGAGGCCGGGCGCATCTTTGCATTGAGCGAAGCGATCCAGGCGCAGCGCTGAGCCCGCGCCCTCATACGCACCTTCTCCCGCAGGCGGGAGAAGGGCGTATTCGGCGTTGGCACCGGGGCGGTGGTGCGTCTGCGCCATGCACCCCACCTGCTTGGTGTCTGTAGCGGGCTGCGTGTCAGCCACCCGTTGTTCCGCCAGGCCCAAGACCTGGCCCCAGAAGCGCCGACCCGCAGCGCCAAGCCTGCTGACTCACCATCCCGCCCGGCCATGGCCGGCCTGCGCATCCCCAGACCTTCGGGCACCTTCTCCCGCGCGCGGGAGAAGGTGCCCGAAGGGCGGATGAGGGGTCGTAGGCTCAGCCTTTCGCGCTGGCAGCCAGGTCTTCGACCCAGAAACGTCCGTGCGGATAGCTGAATTCCGCAATCGAGGCGGCATGCATTTCTGCGGAAAAACCCGGAACTTCGGGTGCCAGATAGCGGCCGTGCTGGATACGCACCGGGTCGAGGAAGTGCTGGTGCAGGTGGTCGACGAATTCGATCGCGCGGTCTTCCATCTTGCCGGTGATGGCGACGAAATCGGCCATGGCCAGATGCTGCACCAGCTCGCACAGACCGACACCGCCGGCGTGCGGGAAGACGCGCACGTTGAACTTGGCAGCCAGCAGCAGGATGGCGAGGTTTTCGTTGACCCCGCCCACGCGGGCGGCGTCGATCTGGATCAGGTCCACCGCGCCGGCCTGCAGCAGCTGCTTGAACACCACGCGGTTCTGGGTGTGCTCGCCGGTGGAGACCGGCACCGGGGTGATGCCCTTGCGGATGGCGGCGTGGCCGAGCACATCGTCCGGGCTGGTGGGTTCTTCGATCCAGGCGAGGTCGAATTCGGCCAGCTGGCGCATCCAGTCGATCGCCGGGCCCACGTCCCAACGTTGATTGGCATCGACTGCCATCGCGATGTCCGGGCCGATCGCTTCGCGTGCCAGGCGGCAGCGACGGATGTCGTCCTGCACGTTGGCGCCGACCTTGAGCTTGATGGTGCGGAAGCCATCGGCCACCGCTTCCTTGGCCAGCCGCACCAGCTTTTCGTCAGAATAACCGAGCCAGCCGGGCGAGGTGGTGTAGGCCGGGTAGCCTTGTTCGATCAACTGCGCGATGCGTTGCGCGCGCTGCGGTTCGGCAGCGCGCAGCATGCTCAGCGCTTCGTCGCGGGTGAGCGCATCGGTGAGGTAGCGGAAGTCGATGGTGTCGACCAACTGCTCGGGCGTGAGTTCGGCAATGTAGCGCCACAACGGTTTTTTCGCGGCGCGTGCAGCCAGGTCCCAGGCGGCATTGATCACCGCGCCGATGGCCATGTGCATGACGCCCTTTTCCGGGCCCAGCCAGCGCAGCTGCGAATCGTTGGTGAGCCGGCGCGCGAAGGCGCCGAGGTCGGCGATGACCTCATCCACGCGCAGGCCGACCACGTGCTCGGCCAGTGCGGCCACCGCAGCGGTCTGCACATCGTTGCCGCGGCCGATGGTGAACACCAGGCCGTAGCCGGCCAGGTCATCCGGCGCATCGGTGCGCAGCACGACATAGGCGGCGGAGTAATCCGGATCCGGATTCATCGCGTCCGACCCATCGAGCTCGCGCGAAGTGGGGAAGCGGACGTCGTGGGTCTCGAGGGCGATGATGGTGCTCATGAAAGTCCTGGCGATGGAAGCGGGAAGTGAAACGGCGGAATAAAATAGGTGGAAGCACTACGGGTTAAGAAAACGCCAGCAGTGAAGCGCGCTTGAGCCCCTCTCCCACCGGGAGAGGGGTTGGGGTGAGGGTACGAACGCTTAGCGCTGAAGATGTTGAAGCGCTGCAGTGATTCAAGCGGATGCAACTCAAATCACTGAATCGATTAAACGACCAACTGCGTATCGCCATCGAAGCGCTATAGCGTCTGGACGTTCCACGTACCCGCACACCGCTTAAATGCGTATGACACATCGACACACGTGCCGACACGCCAGGCCTAAAAACAAAGGACATCGCGAACAGCTGCTCGAACACATCGCTACGTACCCTCACCCCAACCCCTCTCCCGAGGGGAGAGCAACTGTCTTGATCAACTGGCGGCGCTAGCCGCCAGTTGATCTCGCATCTTGGCGTTGAGGATGACCAATAATTTGCGCATCGCCGCCACGAGGGCGACCTTGCCCGCTTTGCCCTGCGTGCGTAGCCGCTGGTAAAACTCGCGCAGGGCCGGGTTGAAG
>NZ_LYMI01000013.1 GCF_001660815.1 Xanthomonas nasturtii | reverse complement strand
AGCGGCGCGCGAGAGATTTTAGGCGAGCAGCTCACGGTGCAGATTGCCAAGCGCAGCGAATTGCACACCTTCAAGGTCATGCCCAAGCGATGGATTGTCGAGCGTAGTTTTGCTTGGCTGGAGAAGAACCGAAGGCTATGGAAGAACTGCGAGCGCAAACTCAACACCAGCCTGCAGTTCATCCATTTGGCCTTCTTGGCACTGTTACTCAGAAGATTGTGAACAGGTTCTTAGAACTGGAGGGTACGAGCGGGATGTGCCGCCCCGAACACCGGCCGCACCCGTGTGGCGGTGAGCGCACTCGGTTTGTTGGACGCACTTGCGGCGCTGGTGCCGGCTTCTGCCGCCGACAAGGCGACACCCTCGCAACGCAGCGGCGCCGGCACGGCGATTGTCCACCGGCCGCATGCCGTGGCACATTGACGCCATGCCCAGCCTTATTCTTTTCATGATCGCCGGCGCCGCGCTGTTCGCGTTCTGGAACTCTTCGCGCGCTGCCGCCGAACGTGCCGACATCCTCGGCCGTAATGCATGCCGCGCTGCCGATGTGCAGTGGCTGGACCAGAGCGTGCACTCCACCAATATCCGTGTGTGCAGGATGCCCAACGGCTGGCTGGGCTTCGAGCGCACCTTCCGCTTCGAATACTCCTACGACGGTGCGGATCGCCATAGCGGCAAGCTCGTGCTGCGTGGCGATCAACTGATCGCCTTCACCGGCCCGCAGGTCGCCACCGTGCGGGCGTTGCATCCGGAGCAAGAGCGGCTGGAGTGACGGGTGTGATGTGCGGCGAATGTGATGCGCTCGTGCTGACATCTGACATCTGACATCGCTATCGCGCCGCGTGGACGCGCGTCATCGGTGCTGACCGGGCAGACCCACTGTCGATTCAGCGACTAGCAACCTGTCCGTGCACGCCGTCGCTGCTTATCTTCGAGGCTGGATGTTCGCGTATCTCGCGAGCACTCCACAGCCAATCGGATCACTCGTCAGGTGTCGATCTCGCGGGCACCGGCTCATAGCCATTCCCCCTGCCACTCAGCCAGTGCAGCTGCCGCTTGCCCTCCCGACGCAGGTGCGCCTGCGCAAACGCGCACAGGGGGTCCAGCAAGTCGGCAACCTTCAATAGACGCGACTTGCCACCGACGTCTATGCTGAGAAAGTGCGCTTCATCCGGCGTATCGGTATAGCTGCGCGCAAACAGGCAGCGCACGCCGTCCACGAAACGGTAAATGTCGTACTCGTACTCGTAGTCGACCGCGCCGGACGCATCCGGCGCGCTGCAATCGCAGTGACGGGTGCGCTCCACGTGCACTGACATCCTCCATCGCGCGGATTCGCGGCCCGCGTATACCTGGCGCGCTGCTTACTTCACCACGCGCAAATGCGGGCGCTTGCCACCGCTAGGTGGTTCGTCCGGCGTGGGCGCGCTCGGCGGCGGCGGTGCGCCAGGATCCGGCGGCTCGGTGCTGGTACCGGGGATATCATCCGGCAATGCCATGCCCTGCCCGGTTTCCCGCGCGTACACCGCCAGCACGGCCGCCATCGGCACCATCACCGGATAGCTGACGCCACCAAAGCGCGCCGTGAAGCTGACGCTCTCGTTGTCGACCTGCAGCCCGACCACGGCGCGCTCGGCAATATTCAAGACGACGCGGCCATCCTTGACCGCGCTGGTAGGCACCTGCACACCGGGCAGACCTGCATCCACCAAAACGTGCGGCGTCATGCCGTTGTCGTTGATCCATTCGACCAACGCCCGTAACAGGTACGGACGATGGCTGGTCATGCGGGGGAAATCTTCGCTCATGGCGTCATTTTACCCGCACACGACGCGCAGCGGCTGCTGCGCAAACGCAAGTCGGTCTGTTGGCATACAGCCGTCGCATCAGCCCGGCAGATCGCGCAGCTTCTTTTCCTGATCGGTCAGGCTGCGGATGAAGCCCGGGTTGCGGAAGATCCGGTTGCCGTAGTCTTCGATCGCCTTGCCATCCTTGGGCAGACTGATCTCCAATGCGTCCAGTCGCCAGATGATCGGCGCCATCGCGCAATCGGCCAGACTCATTTCCGGATTGAGGAAAAACTTGCTGGCCTTGAACAGCGGCACCGATGCGGTGAGCAGTTCTTTCAGGCGCTTGCGGCCGGCTTCGGCCTGGGTCTTGTTGCCGAGCTGGACCGCCTGCACCTGCGGCACCCAATCGTGCTCGATGCGCAGCATTGCCAGCCGCAGGCGCGCACGCGAAAGCGGGTCCACCGGCATCAGCGGCGGATGCGGGTAGCGCTCGTCCAGATATTCGCTGACCACCGAGGCGGCATACAGCACCAGGTCGCGTTCGACCAGCGTCGGCACCGAATGATAGGGATTGAGATCGATCAGATCTTCGGGAGGGTTTTGCGGGTCGACCGGCACCAGGTCGTAGGTCACCCCTTTCGCCGCCAGGACCAGACGGACCCGGTGGCACAACACGTCGTCGTTGGACGAAAACAAAGTCAAGGTATTCCGCATACGCACACTCGTCGCCATTCAAGGCTCTCCGACGACCGGAATCCGCCGGCCGCATCGGCGCGGCCGGCCCAACGCCGACCGTCACCACGGTCTATCGAGTGTGCAATCACGTCACGCAAAAGCCAAGAGTGCCAAGGCTGATTAACGTTCCGATAAGGCAGTTGTTGCGCTGTTACACGAAAAAGTGGCGACATGCGGGGTGCCGCAGCAGTTTGTCGCAACATCGCGAGCTTGCCGACGCTCACCCAAACCCCACTCCTGCAGGGAGAAGGGCTCTAAGCGCTGTCTCGTGCAGGGAGGCGTCACACCCCCCACTTGGAGAGCCAACAATGCGCAGCGATGGCTGGTGCATTCAAGACGCTTGGCGATATCCGACTTTTGCAGTGGTTTGCACGCTGCGGCGGCCGATACCCGCTGATGCAACAATCAATGCACGTCCTTCCAGTACTCCTTCTTCAACAGGTAGGCGATGAAGGTGAGCAGCGCAAGGAACAGGATCACCCACACGCCCATGCTCTGGCGCTTCAATGCCGCAGGTTCGCCCGCGTATTCGAGGAAGTTGGCGATATCGCGCACGGTCTGGTCGAACTCGACCGGCGTCTGTCGCCCTGGCTGACCGAGTTTGAGCGCCTCCACCGGCTTGTCGCCGGTCGCCTTGTCGGGCGGGCCGAACTGCGCCTGCTGCAGGCCTTGCAGTTCCCACAGCGGGTTGGGCATGGACGCATTCGGAAACAGCTGGTTGTTCCAGCCCAGCGGGCGGGTCTGATCCAGATAAAACGACTTGAGATAGGTATAGACCCAGTCGGTGCCACGCACGCGGGCGATCAAGGTCAGATCCGGCGGCGCCTTGCCGAACCACTTGGTGGCCGCATCGTGCGGCATGGTGCCTTCGATATGCTCGCCAACCTTGGCACCGGTGAAGTTGAGGTTGGTCATGACCTCTTCTTCGCTCAAACCCAGGTCGCTGGCCATGCGCGAATAACGCAGGTATTTCAGCGAGTGGCAGCCGGAGCAGTAGTTCATGAACAACTGCGCGCCGCGTTGCAGCGAAGCGCGGTCGCTCAGGTCGTTACCGGCCTGCTGCACCGCCCCGCCCTCGGCCGCCAGTGCACCGCCGGCAATCAACAGGCCGCACAGCAAGGCGACCACGCGCGACATCCATGACTTGGCGTTGGAATTAGTCATGGGTGGTCACCCGCTCCGGCACCGGCTTGGTCTTGTCCAGCCGCGTCCACACCGGCATGGTGATGAAGAAGGCGAAATACAGGAAGGTCAGCCCACGCCCGACATAGGTCTCGTGCGCGTCGGTGCCGGGGCCGGAGCCGATCACGCCCAGCCACACGAAGCACACCACCAGCACCCCCAGTGCCACCTTGGAAATCCAGCCGCGGTAGCGCACCGAGCGCACCTTGGCGCGGTCCAGCCACGGCACCAGGAACAGGATGGCAATCGCCGAAAACATCACCAGCACGCCACCGAGCTTGTTCGGCACCACCCGCAACATCGCGTAATACGGTGTGTAGTACCACACCGGCTTGATGTGCTCCGGGGTCACCAGCCGGTTGGCCTCGGTGAAATTGTCGTGCTCCAGGAACAGACCGCCGAACGCTGGCGCAAAGAAGATGATGAAAGCCGCGATCAGCAGCAGGAACCCGACACCGACCAGATCCTTGACCGTGTAATACGGATGGAACGGAATACCGTCGGCCGGCTTGTGCGCATCCCAGCGGTTGCCCTTGGGACCCTTCTTGATGTCCACGCCATCCGGGTTGTTGGAACCCACCTCATGCAGCGCGCCGATGTGCAACACGATCAGCAGCAACAGCACCAGCGGCAGTGCGATCACGTGCAAGGCGAAGAAGCGGTTGAGCGTGGCATCGCCGGGCAGGTAGTCGCCCATGATCCATTCGGTCAGCCCATTGCCGATGACCGGAATGGCGCCGAACAGCGAGATGATCACCTTCGCGCCCCAGAACGACATCTGTCCCCACGGCAGCACGTAGCCCATGAAGGCTTCGGCCATCAGCACCAGGTAGATCAGCATGCCGAGAATCCACACCAGTTCGCGCGGCTTCTGGTAGCTGCCGTACATCAGGCCGCGGAACATGTGCAGATACACCACGATGAAGAACAGCGAGGCGCCGGTGCTGTGCATGTAGCGGATCAGCCAGCCCCACTCCACGTCGCGCATGATGTATTCGATCGAGGCGAATGCATCGGCGGCGCTGGTCTTGTAGTGCATCGTCAGGAAGATGCCGGTGACGATCTGGTTGACCAGCACCACGATGGCCAGCGAACCGAAGTAGTACCAGAGGTTGAAGTTCTTCGGCGCGTAGTACTCGCTGATGTGCTTGCGGTACATGGGCATCAACCCGGGCGCGCGCTCGTTGACCCAATCGAAGACGCCGTTGGCGGTACGGACCAGGATATTGCTCATCAGGCAGCCCCCGTGCTTTTGGCCGACGTACCGGCACCGTCAGGATCGACGCCGATCACCAAGGTGTTGTCGTCCACGTAGTGGTGTGGGGGCACCAGCAGATTGATCGGTGCCGGCACGCCATCGAAGACGCGGCCGGACATGTCGAAGCGCGACTTGTGGCAAGGGCAGAAGTAGCCGCCCTTCCACTGCGGGTCGTAGGGCTCGGGGCGGATCTCGGCGACCATTTCCGGCGAGCAACCCAGATGCGTACACAGCCCGACCAGCACCGAGATGTCGGATTTGATCGAGCGGTATTCCGGGTTTTTCAGCACGTATTCCGGCTGCTGGTCCTTGTTCTCGGACTTGGGGTCCTTGAGCCGGTCGTCCAGTGACGGCAATGCGTCGAGCATGGCCTTGGAGCGCTTGACGATCCAGATCGGCTGACCGCGCCATTCAAGGACCAGGCGCTGGCCTTCCTGCAGGGCGCTGATGTCGGCGGTCACCGGTGCGCCGGCCAACTTGGCGCGTGCACTGGGATTCCACGACTTCACGAACGGAACCGCGACGAATCCTGCTCCGACCGCACCGACCACGGCCGTTGTCGCGGTCAAAAACCGACGACGCCCGATATCAGCAGGTGCGTTAACCCCATCGTTGGCCATCCGGCTCTCCGATCTTGATTAGGTAGCGTGAGGCTGCCAACGGCTGGCGGGGGGTCCAGCCGCGATGAATCGACCGCAGTGTAGCGGAACGCTTAATGCACAGACAATGCAATGTACGCAGTCGGACCTATGCGACGCAACGGCCGATGCAGACCATCACCGACCACCTGGATCGCCGGGCGCGCGGAAGCTGTGAATGGCTGTGACGCAGTGCCTGTGCAGTGCCTGCAGCGGCAATGCACGCGTAAGGCGGGTCAGCGGCGATGATGCAGGCGCAGCAATCAGGAGTGCGCGATGCGCTGCGGCCATCTGCCGTATGCGTTGCCAATGCCGGTGCAAGCAGGCACGTTGCCATGCGCGCCACGAGCGACCACCAGAACGCAGCGCGCGGTCGTCAGGTGGCTTGGACAGCCTGGAGAGACCAGCCAGAAAAACATGGATTGGGCGATTGGCATATGCGGATTTCAGGACGCCTGCTGCGCTCGCCTCATACCCGCAAAACAGGGGTGGTTCACCGCTCTCAGTTGGCTGCGGTCGCCTGACCGCGATAGCGGCCAGCCAACAAACCCACACGTTGTACGTAGCGCTGGGTCTCGCTGTATGGCGGCACGCCACCGTAGCGGTCCACCGCGCCCTCGCCTGCGTTATAGCCGGCAGCGGCCAGGGTAAGGTCGCCGTTGAAGCGTTTCAGCAGCCAGGACAGATACTGCACGCCACCGCGAATATTTTGCGTTGCGTCATAGGCATCGCTGACGCCGAAGCGGCGTGCGGTGCCCGGCATCAACTGCATCAGGCCTTGCGCGCCGGCGCGGCTGAGCGCCAGCGGGTTGTAGGCCGATTCGGCGTGGATGATCGCGCGCACGATCGATTCTTCCACCCCGAACTCGCGCGCCGCCGCTGCAATTTCCTGCTGATACGCATTGGTATTGAGCCGGATCGCACCGAAGTTGACGCCCGGCTTGGCGCCGCAGGCGTAACAGGTTTCGATAAAGCTGTAGTGGATGGTGCGCAGGCCTTCGATGCTGGCGACCTGGCGCGGACGTGCGCTGGTGTAATGCCGCACGCCGTCTTTCATATAGGAGTACACCTGCCCGCTGACCACCCGACGCGGGTTGACCGCAGCTGCCGCTGGCGGCGACACGATCGCCGTGGCTGACACGGGTAACGTACGCGGCACCAGCGCCGAAGCGACCTCGGCAGCGTGCCGTGGTGGCTGGCTGACCGGCTGGCTGATGATCGTGGCCGGCGCGCCGCTGTCGATGTTCGCCGTAGCCCGCGCAGGGCTGGCGGACACGCTCGCCGCCGCAGCAGCGGACGCAGACGACGGGAGACGGCGGGCCGAACGATCGGGGGTGTAGCTACTGATGACGCTGCAGGTGGCGCCACTCTGGCGCTTGCTCAGATAACTGGTGATGCCGTCACCGCTGACGCACTTGTAAAGCGTGCCGGCGCTGACCGGCGCAGCCGACAACGTGACGAGCATCAGCCCCAGCAGTCTTGACATCCCCTTCATGTGGCGGAGTGTCCCAGCTTGCCCAGGGCTTGCCAAGTGTCGGCCAGCGTCGGAGCAGCCAACACCACCACTGCGCGGCCGCCAGCTGCGCGCGGCTGGCGCCCGGAAACCCCAAATAAGCCTGAACACTCAGGCTCTGAGCGCGCCGCCCCGCCCACCCGACAACAGCTCCCTACGTCTTGTTAGCCGCTCTTACTGCGGCAGCCGGTCCAGTTGCGTGCGCAACGCGTTCAGCGCCTGGGTCAGGGCGATACGCGCTTCGGGCGGCGCGATTGCGTCGAATGGCAGGTCAAGCAACAACAGGTTGGCTGCCAGCGCCGGCATGCTCGGCGCCCCCAGACCAAGCCAGCAATGCACAGGGCCGTCCGCCTGCAGTGCGCCCAACCAGGGCGGGATGCGCGCTGCCAGAATTTCCACGCTACCGGCCAGGCGCACCCGCGCCCGGCACGGGAACGGCGCCTCGCCGATGGCCTTGCGCAATAACTGCAGCGGCTCTTCGGGCAAGGCGCGGGCGGCGAACTGCGTGCCGGTGGCGACCGCCTGGTCGATCCGGTCCGCGCGCAGGCTGCGCCAGTCCTGGCGCTGGCAATCCCAGACCAGCAGATACCAGCGCCGCCCGTAGTTCACCAAGAGCGCCGGCTCGACGTTGCGGGTGATAGCCGCACCGGAATGGCGGCGATAGTCCAGCCGCAGCGTGACCCGGTCGCGGCAGGCGGCGGCAAGCTGCGCCAGCAACGCGGCATCGACCAGCGCTTCCGCATCAGCGGCCGGCATGCTGGCCATGGCGGCATGCGCGGCGGTGACGCGCTGGCCGCTGCGTCGCGGCAGCAGCGGGTCCAGTTTGGCCATCACGCGTGCGGCTGCGGCGTCCATGCCGCGCACGGCCGGCGCCGCAGCACGCAAGGCGATTGCCACGGTGAGCGCTTCGTCCTCTTCGAACAACAGCGGCAATGCCGCCGCGCCCTGCCCCAGGCGGTAGCCACCACCGCTGCCGGGCGCAGCATGCACTGGGTAACCCAGCTCGCGCAGACGCTCGATATCGCGCCGCAGGCTGCGTGGATGAATGTCCAGCCGCTCGGCCAGCGCCACGCCGGACCAGCTCCGGCCGTTTTGCAGCAGGGACAGCAGACGCAACAGACGGGCAGCGGTGGAAGCCATCGCGTCACCGTATTGCGGACAGAAACTGTCCGCAAGCGCCAAGTAGGATCGTCATACCAGTCATGACCTACCCACCTCGCCACCGCAGCCCCCTGGAGACCGCAATGTCCGACAACCGCCATATCACCCTGTTCCATAATCCCCGCTCACGGTCGCGTGGGGTGCTGGTGCTGCTGGAAGAACTGGGCGCCAGATACAGCCTGCAGCGCATCGATCTGGACCAAGGGCAGCAGCACACACCGGAGTTCCTGGCCATCAACCCGATGGGCAAGATTCCGGCCATCGTTCACGGCACCAGCGTGGTCACCGAACAGGGCGCCATCTACCAGTACCTGGCCGAGCTGTATCCGGAGGCGGGGCTGTCGCCGGCGCCGGGCGACGCCGACCGTGGGGCCTACCTGCGCTGGCTGGCCTTCTATGGCTCGGCCTTCGAGCCGGCGATCATGGATCTTGCGCTCAAGCGCGAAGCCCCGCCGCGCTCGCTTTCGCCCTATGCCACCGCCGACACCGTGCTGGCGGTGGTGCATGCGCAACTGGCGCAGGGCGATTACCTGTTGGGCGCACGCTGCAGCGCGGCCGACGTGCTGTGGGGCGGCGCACTCGGGTGGATGATGGAATTCGGCCTGGTCGACCCGCCGGCGCCGACCCGTGCCTATATCGCGCGAATGGCCGCGCGCCCGGCGGTGACGCGCGCCCAGGCGGTCGACCACCCGGCCGGGGCGGACGCTGCCTGCCCAAGCGGGTAAACTGCGCGGCTATCTTCTACCCGCCTGGAATAAGCGCCATGCCCGGGACATCCGTTTCCGACCTGTCCACGGCCACCGCCGTGGATGCACCCGCCCTGTTGCCGTTGCCCGTAGCGCGCCCTTCCGCGCCTGCCGTGGTGCGCGGCAAGCTCTACATCAAGACCCACGGGTGCCAGATGAACGAGTACGACTCGGCCAAGATGGCCGACGTGCTTGCCGCCTCCGAAGGGCTGGAGCTGACCGACAACCCCGAAGACGCCGACGTGGTGCTGGTCAACACCTGCTCCATTCGCGAAAAGGCGCAAGAGAAGGTGTTCAGCCAATTGGGGCGCTGGAAGGCCCTCAAGGCCGGCGGCAAACCGGTGATCATCGGCGTCGGCGGCTGCGTGGCTTCGCAGGAAGGCGAAGCCATCGTCAAGCGCGCGCCGTATGTGGATCTGGTGTTCGGCCCGCAGACGCTGCACCGGCTGCCGGAGCTGATCCGCGCACGGCGCGAATCGGGCAAGTCGCAGGTAGACATCAGCTTCCCGGAGATCGAAAAGTTCGACCGCCTGCCCGAGCCGCGTGCCGACGGTCCTTCGGCGTTCGTGTCGATCATGGAAGGCTGCTCCAAGTATTGCTCGTTCTGCGTGGTGCCCTACACCCGTGGCGAAGAGGTCAGCCGGCCGTTCGAGGACGTGCTGGTGGAAGTGGCGCAACTGGCGGCGCAAGGCGTGCGCGAGATCAACCTGCTCGGCCAGAACGTCAACGCGTATCGCGGCGCGTACGGCGCGGATGACGGCGACGCGGCGCAATACGCCGACCTGGGCCTGTTGATCCGTACCATCGCGCAGATCGAAGGGATTGGCCGGATCCGTTTCACCACCTCGCATCCGCTGGAGTTTTCCGATTCGCTGGTGGATGCCTACCGCGACGTGCCACAGCTGGCCAATTACCTGCATCTACCGGTGCAGGCGGGCAGCGACCGTATTCTGTCGGCGATGAAGCGTGGCTACACCGCGCTGGAATTCAAATCCAAGATCCGCAAGCTGCGCGCGGTGCGCCCGGATATTTCGATCAGTTCGGATTTCATCGTCGGCTTCCCCGGCGAAACCGAAGCCGATTTCGAAAAGACCATGAAGCTGATCGAAGACGTGGGCTTTGATCAGAGTTTTTCCTTCGTGTATTCGCGTCGCCCCGGCACTCCGGCATCGGACCTGCAGGACGACACGCCGGAGCAGGTGAAACAGGCGCGTCTTGCGCGTCTGCAGGCGCACATCAGCGCGCACGCGGCGCGTATTTCGCAGTCGATGGTGGGCAGCGTGCAGCGTGTGTTGGTAGAAGGCCCATCGCGGCGCGACCCGAACGAATTGACAGGCAAGAGCGAGAACATGCGCCCGGTGAATTTTCCGGGCAACCCGCGCTTGATCGGACAGTTCGTGGATGTGTTGATCACCGAGGCGATGAGCAATTCGCTGCGTGGCCGCATTCAACTGGACGACGGCGCGCACTGATCGCGCGTGGCGCCGCGCGATGCGGCGTCACTTCATCCATCGCGTTGCCGCATGTCGAAGCAGCCCGCACCCGCTGGCTAAAATTTCACCACACATCTGCAACGCCTTGCAGCGCAAGGCCTGCTCCTACTTACCCACAGGCTTTGCCGAATTCGATCCACATCCTATGTGGACAACCTTGCCGGCACTGGTGATTTTTTCACCACCACCCGAACAGACCTTACGCCAGTAAGCGCGACAAATTTTATCCACAGGTTAGTGATGCGTGACTCCACAGCGCCTGTGGAAAACCCGCTCGCGCCGCAGGCAGCGACATCGCTGCGCGACCGCACCGCCCGGTGTGTTGGTGGGATCACGTGCCGCGCGCTACCCTTTCGATCCCGCCCTACCCCGCACGCCTGCGTGCGCTGTCCGATCCGATCATGAACGCATCTGCACATCGCGATTTCACCCTGGAGCCCGACGACATCGAGCGTCTGGCCAATCTGGCTGGCCCGTTCGATGCGCATCTGCGCCAGATCGAACTCAAGCTTGGCGTCGAGATCGCCAACCGCGGCAACATCTTCCGGGTCACCGGCCCGGAGCCGGCCGTCGCTGCCACGCAGTCGCTGTTGACCGCGCTCTATGAAGAGGCCGCCACCACCACCTTCGACACCCACGCGATCCACCTGCGGCTCAACGACGCCAACCTGGAGCATGTGGCAGAGCGCGCCTACCAGGCCCAGGATGTGGCGATCAAGGTCAAGCGTGGCACCGTGCGCGGGCGTGGCGCCAACCAGGCCAAGTACCTGCACGCGATCGCCACGCACGACATCAATTTCGGCATTGGCCCGGCCGGTACCGGCAAGACCTTCCTGGCGGTAGCGTGCGCGGTGGAAGCGCTCAACGAATCGCGTGTGCAGCGGTTGATCCTGGTGCGCCCGGCGGTGGAAGCCGGCGAGAAGCTGGGCTTTCTGCCCGGCGATCTCAGCCAGAAGGTCGACCCGTATCTGCGTCCGCTCTACGACGCGCTGTATGAAATGCTGGGCGTGGAGAAAGTGGTCAAGCTGCTGGAGCGCAACGTCATCGAGATCGCGCCGCTGGCCTACATGCGCGGCCGCACGCTCAACGACGCATACGTGATCCTGGACGAAGCGCAGAACACCACCATCGAGCAGATGAAGATGTTCCTGACCCGTCTGGGTTTCGGCTCCACTGCGGTTGTGACCGGCGACCTGACCCAGGTCGATCTGCCCAAGCACGTCAAATCCGGCCTGCGCGATGCCATCGAAGTACTGCGCGACGTGGAAGGCGCCAGCTTCACCTTCTTCGAAGCGCGCGACGTGGTGCGCCACCCGCTGGTGCAGCGCATCGTGACCGCCTATGACAAGCGCGATCAGCAGGAAAGCGCTGCCAAGGGCAATCCCGAGTGAGCAGGACACTTGCCGGCCTAGTGCTGGCAATTGCAATGGCGACGCCGGCATCAGTCAACGCCAGCCAGACGCCGCTACCGCCAGAGATCGTCGACCGCGATGTCATTCCGGCCAGCCAGGTGACGCCTCCTTGCATTTCCCTGGCTACCGAAGCTGTCAGCATCAGTGTTCCTACCGCGGCGCTGCAGGCCATGGAGACCCGGTTTCCCTCAGCGCGCTGGTTGCTCGACTTGCCAGGAACCGTCACCGACGCACGCGGTTGCGAGAGTTCGCCGGTCGCGCACGCGCACCGCGCCAGCCAGTTGTTGGTCGGCAAATTGCTGGAAGACGGCGTTGCAGGGGTCTGGCTGCATGATCAAGCCGGGTTCGTTTCAAGGGTGCGGGTGCGGGATTACAATCACGGCTGCGGGCGCGGCCCGCTTGGCAGTTCGAGCTACCGTGTGGCCAATGGGCCCGCCGTGCTCTTGCTGGTCACCTGCACTCGTTGATCTCCTTACCCAGGAAGCGCTCCCCATGACCAAGGGCCCTGTCCGCCTCGACGTTGCCGTCAGTTATGCGCTGCCGCGCGCCGGGCTGCCGTCGGCGGTGAGTTTTCGCAAGTGGGTGGCGGCTGCGTTGAAGGGCCGCATCCGCGAGGCCGATCTGGCGGTACGCGTGGTCGACGAGAAGGAAGGCTGCTCGCTCAATCATCACTACCGCGGCAAGGATTACGCCACCAACGTGCTGAGCTTCCCCGCCGAGCTGCCCGAAGGCCTGCCAAAGGGCATCAAGATGCCGCTGCTGGGCGATCTGGTGATCTGCGCGCCGGTGGTGGCGCGTGAAGCGGCCGAGCAAGGCAAATCGCTGGCCGCCCATTACGCGCATCTCACCGTGCACGGTACCTTGCACCTGCTCGGCTGGGATCACGAAGACGACAAGGAGGCCGATGCGATGGAGCAACTCGAACGCGAGATCCTGGCCGACCTCGGCATCGACGACCCGTACGCAGGGGAACACTGATGCGCATCTGCCTTGCCGGCGCCCTGCTGTTGCTGAGCGCACCTCTCGCGTGGGCGCAGACCGCACCGGTGCGGCCGGACCTGCCGGCGTTGATCGAATGCCGCCAGCGCATCGACGATTTCAGCGCGCTGGCGCCGGTGCTGGCCGACCCGCTCAAGGCGGTGGCGCTGGGCTGGACGCCGCTGGATCAGTCGAATCTGTTCATGACCGAGTACACGCTCAATACCCCGATCAGCGTGTTCGGCCACAGCACCACCCACATCGCGTTTTCCGGCGCCAGCGTCATGGCGATCCTGGACCTGCCCGATCCGCGCCCGCTCGCCAAGCAACTGAACCTGGAACTGGGCGTGGATAACGCCGAGAAGGTGATGTACGGACGCGAGCTTGTCAGCGAAGACACCACCAACCCCAAGACCGGCGAGGCGATGATCGAATCGGTCGTATTGAGCGTGACCAACGTCAAATCGCACCCTGGCAAGACCGTGGTCGGCTGCGGCTACAGCCTGGACCTGCCCTGATCCAGGCCAGCCTACGCTGCGTCCACAGCGCCTTGCCGGCTTCCTGCTAGACTGATGGCTAACGCCTGGTTTGCCGGGTGCCGTTCCCCGTCACGATGTCCGAAGACGACAGTAGCCAATCCCCAGAAACACCGGAAAAACGCCGTAGCTGGCTCGAGCGCCTGAGCGCTGCCTTCTCTGGCGAACCCCATACCCGCGACGAACTCGTCGCCCTGCTGCGGACGGCCGAACAGGACGGTCTTATCGCTGCAGACACCTTGCGCATGATGGAAGGCGCGATCTCCGTGTCCGAGCTCACTGTGGGCGATGTGATGATCTCACGCTCGCAGATGGTGTCGCTGCCGGTGGAAGCGCGCTTCATCGACCTGATGAAGCAGGTGGTCGAATCCGGCCATTCACGCTTCCCGGTCCACGGCGAGAACAAGGACGAAGTGCTCGGCATCCTGCTGGCCAAGGACCTGCTGCGAGGCGTGGTTGCCGACAACGGCCCCGGCAATGTACGCGAGCTGTTGCGCCCGGCGGTACTGATTCCCGAGTCCAAGAAGCTCAACGTGTTGCTCAAGGAGTTTCGCCTCTCGCGCAACCACATGGCGATTGTGGTGGACGAGTACGGCGGCGTCGCCGGCCTGGTCACCATCGAGGACGTGCTGGAGCAGATCGTCGGCCAGATCGACGACGAGCACGACGATGCCGAGGAAGAGAATTCGCTGATCGCGATCCAGGCCGACGGCCGCTACGTGGTCGATGCGCTGACGCCGATCGAGGACTTCAACGAACGCTTCGGCGCCGATTTCCCCGACGACGAATACGACACCGTTGGCGGGCTGGTTACCGATGCGATCGGGCATCTGCCCGAGACCGGCGAAGAGCTGACCCTGGGCCGATTCGCGTTCCGCGTGGCCAAGGCCGATGCGCGGCGCGTGCACGCCTTCCACGTCACCATTCTGCCGCCCGACCCGCAGGACGACGCTTGAACCAGCCCACCCGCAATGCCTGCACGGGGCCGCTGCGCGGCGGCGCCCGGCGGTGGCTCGCCTGCTGGGCGCTGCTCTTGATGACGTTGCTGACAACGCCACTTGCAATCGCGCAGGCGGTTCAGGGCGGGGCTGCCCAGGGCATTGCGCCAGCTGCCGCACCGGCGCCGCGGGTCGGTGTGGTGACCATGCAGCCCGGCGAGGTGTTTTTTGAGCGTTTCGGCCACGATGCCATCGTGGTGGTCGACCCGCTCACCCAACAGGCCACCTCCTACAACTTCGGTTTTTTCGACCCCAGCGAGCCGGACTTCGTGCCGCGCTTTGCGCGTGGCGAAATGATGTACTACCTGGTGGCGCTGCCGCTGGAAGAAGACCTGTCGCAATATCGTGCGATCGGCCGCGGCGTCAGTATCCAGTGGCTGGATCTGCCGCCGGAACAGGCGCGCGCCCTGGCCAATGGCCTGGCGGTGCGTAGCCAGCCGGAAAACGCGCGGTATCACTACGATTACTTCATGGCCAACTGCGCCACCATGGTCCGCGACACGCTGGACCGTGCGATGGGCGGCGCGCTCAAATCGCAGCTGGCCGGCCGTTCGCGCGGCAACACCTTCCGCAGCGAAGCGGTGCGCCTGGCCTCCCCTGCCGCGTGGATGTGGCTGGGCTTCGACCTCGGCCTTGGGCCATATGCCGATCGCCCGCTGTCGCGCTGGGAAGAAGCCTTCGTGCCGATGCGTCTGGCCGACAGCCTGACCCAGGTGCACAACAGCGCCGGCCGGCCGTTGGTGCAATCCACCCAGGTGTTATTGCCGCATCGCATCGCACCGGAGCCGGCCGAACAACAGCGGCACTGGTGGCCATGGTTGTTGAGCGGGCTCGTCGTTGCGGCCGGCGTCCTGGCCCTGGGCCGCAGGCAGCGATTGTTGGCAGGGCTGGCGTTACCGCTGTGGCTGTTCTGCGCCATCGGCGGCGGTCTGCTGGTGTATCTGTGGGGCTTCACCGCGCATCAATCGGCATGGGCCAACCGCAACCTGCTGCTGGTCAATCCGCTGTGCCTGCTGCTGTGGTTCGGCGGCATCCGGCTGCAGCTGGGCCATCGGCCGGGCCGCTGGTTCAACGTGTTGGCCTGGCTGGTGGCCGCCTGCGCGTTGCTGGCGTTGGTGATCCACTGGCTGTCGTTCCAGCCGCAGGACAACCTGCAATGGGTGCTGCTGCTGTTGCCGATCCATACCGCGCTCGCGGTCGCCCTGCGCCGGCGTGACGTGCCCGTCCACACGCGCTGATCCAGGATGCGCCAATGAACACCCACGGCCGTCATCCAGACAACCCCTCCTGCGTCATCACCTGCGCCTATTACGACGGCGACGGCACACGCCACGACATCAGCCTGGAGCAGATCAGCGATGTGCTGCAGCGCCCCGATGGCTGTGTGTGGGTGGGCCTGTACGAGCCGCAGGAGTCGGTGCTGCGCAAATTGCAGGACGAGTTCGGCCTGCACGATCTGGCGATCGAAGATGCGCTCAAGGCGCATCAGCGCCCCAAGGCCGAGAGTTACGGTAACTCGCTATTCGTCGTGGTCAACACCGCACAGCTGGTCAACGAACGCATCCGCTACGGTGAAACGCATGCGTTTCTGGGCGCGCGTTTCCTGTTGACGGTGCGGCACGGCGCATCGCTGTCGTATGCGCCGGTGCGGCACCGGGTCGAACGCGAACCGGCGATGCTGGGCATGGGCGCTTCGTTCTGCCTGTATGGCGTGCTGGATTTCGTGGTCGACAACTATCTGCCGATCATGGACGAGTTCCGCGACACGCTGGAAGGCCTGGAAAAGGACATTTTTGCCGACAACTACAAGCGCGAAACCGTGGTACGCCTGTATGAGCTCAAGCGCGAACTCAACAAGATGCGGCTGGTGGTGGCGCCGCTGCAGGATGTGCTCTCGCACCTCAAGCGCAATCCCGGCGGGCTGATTCAAGACGAGGTCGGCATCTATTTGCGCGACGTGCTCGATCACGCAGTGCGCATCAACGATGCCATCGACACCTTGCGCGAGATGCTGGGCACCGCGCTGAGCGTCAACCTCTCGATGGTGACGCTCGCGCAGGGCGAAACCGTCAAACGCCTCGGCGCCTGGGCCGCCCTGCTGGCCGCCCCCACGCTGATCACCAGCTGGTACGGCATGAATTTCACCCACATGCCCGAGCTCGACAAACCTTACGCCTACCCGCTACTGGTGGGAGGCGTGGTCGCCTCGTGCCTGGTGTTGTATCGCCTGTTCAAGCGTGCGCGGTGGCTTTAGGGCCGGGATTGGGCATTCGGCATTCGGGATTGGCCAGAGAGCGGCTGCGCGTTGATGGCAAAACAAGTGTTAAGTCATCAACGAATCATGCTCTTGCGAATCCCAAATCCCGATTCCCGAATCCCGGCTTTCAAGCCACATAAATCGTCTTGATGTTCATGAACTCGTGGATGCCGTGATCTGCCAGTTCGCGGCCAAAGCCTGAGCGCTTGATGCCGCCGAACGGCAGGCGCACATCGCTCTTGACCACCGCGTTGACGAAGGCCGCGCCGCACTGCAGCTGCTGCGCTACGCGTTCGCCGCGCTTGGCGTCTGCCGTCCACACGCTGCCGCCCAGCCCGAAGGTGGTGTCGTTGGCGACGCGCACCGCCTCTGCCTCGTCGGCCACCCGAATGATCGAAGCGACCGGGCCGAAGAATTCTTCGTTGTAGGCCGGCATGCCGGGCGCCACATTGTCCAGGATGGTCGCCGGGTAGCCGGCATGCGAGCCGGCCACCGGTTCGCCGCCCAGCAAGACGGTGGCGCCCTTGGCGACGCTGGCCTGCACCTGCTTGTGCAGTTCGTCGCGCAGGTCGGCACGCGCCATCGGTGCCAATGTAGTGCTTTCCTGCTGCGGATCGCCAACCACACGCTTGGACGCCGCAGCGACAAAGCGCTCGATAAACCGGTCGGCAATCGCGTCCACCACGATGAAACGCTTGGCGGCGATGCAGGTCTGCCCGCTGTTGTCGAAGCGCGACTGCACTGCCGACTGCACGGTGTGCTCCAACTCGGCGTCTTCCAGCACCACGAAGGCATCGCTGCCGCCGAGCTCCATCACGCACTTCTTCAGCTGGTCGCCGGCATTGGCGGCCAACGAGCGCCCGGCGCGTTCGCTACCGGTGAGCGTCACCGCGGCAATGCGGTCGTCGCGCAACACATCGGCGGCCTGGTCGTTGTCGATATGCAGCACGTCGAACACGCCCGGCGGAATGCCCGCAGCGTCCAGCACATCTTTCATGGCATCGGCGCAGCGCGGCACATTGCTGGCGTGCTTGAGCAGTGCCACATTTCCCGCCATCAGGCCCGGCGCCAGAAACCGGAACGCCTGCCACAGCGGGAAATTCCACGGCATCACCGCGAAAACGCAGCCCAACGGTTCGTAGCACACATAGCTCGACTGCGCTTCGGTGGGAACATCGCGCGGCGCCAGATACTCGGCAGCATGTTCGGCGTAATAGGCGCACCCTTGCGCGCACTTGTCGATCTCGGCCAGCGCTTCGACGCGCAACTTGCCCATCTCGGCGGTCATGATGCGCTGCAGATCCTCGCGCCGCCTGGTCAGCTCTTCGCCAACGCGGCGCAGCAACGCACCCCGCTCGGCCAGCGGCAACGCGGCCCAGGCCGGAAACGCCTTGGCGGAAGCGGCCAGACGCGCTTCGATGCCGGCGGCGTCCAGAGTCTGCTGGGTGTGTTCGACTTGGCCGTTGGCCGGGTTGACGGTGTCGTAGGACATGACAGTCTCCTGTTGCGAGGCGGTCATGCTAGTCGTCGGCAAGTTGGGGTCGCGTCACAATCGCCTGAAAATGCTGCAACAGTGTGTTCGCGTGCACACGGCTGCCTACACTTTGCAGGCACCGCTCGCCGCGGTCCTGGCGCACCAGCCCGAACAGGCAGGAAGGCGCTGCACGCATCGAACGACGCGCCTGACATCTCGCAGCCCTCAACCTTCGCGTTGTAATGCCAATTGGACATCGCGCAGGCGGCGCTTTTCCCTGCGTGCCAGCAGCCACCAGCCGATCACTGCGGCAATCGACACCGCCAGCACCATCAGCGTGGCAAGCGCGTTGATCTTCGGGCTGATGCCCAAACGCACCGATGCGAAGACCTTGATCGGCAAGGTGGTGGAGCTGGGCCCCGCGAGGAAACTGGCAATCACCACATCGTCCAGCGACAGGGTAAAGGCCAGCAGCCAGCCCGAGGCCAGCGCTGGCGCGATGATCGGCAAGGTGATCAAAAAAAACACCTTCAGTGGGGTGGCACCGAGATCCATCGCCGCTTCTTCCAGCGAGCGGTCCAGTTCCTGCAGCCGCGAGGAAATCACCACCGTCACGAACGAGACGGTGAAGGTCACATGCGCCACCCAGATCGCCACCGCGCCACGTGGCGCGATACCGAGCACGCCGCCCATCGAGACCAGCAACAACAGGATCGACAAGCCGATGATCACCTCGGGCATCACCAGCGGCGCGGTGATCAATGCGCCGAACAAGGTCTTGCCTGGAAAACCGCGCATGCGCACCATCGCCATTGCGGCCATCGTGCCCAGCACCGTCGACGCGCACGCCGTCCAGAACGCGACTTCCAGGCTGATCCAGGCCGCGTCCAGCAATTGCCGGTCACGCAGCAGTTCGCCATACCACCGCGTCGAGAACCCGCCCCACACCGTGGCAAGGCGCGAAGCATTGAACGAGTACACCATCAGCAACAGGATCGGCAGATACAGGAATCCGAACCCCAGCGCGAGTGCGCTGCCACCGAGCAGACGTCCACTGCGAGAAGCGCGCATCATGTCAGCCGCCCTTCCAGCTCGCGCTGCTGGTAGCGGTGGAAGATCACGATCGGCACCATCAGCAAGACAAGCATGACCGTGGCCACGGCGGCGGCCACCGGCCAGTCGCGGTTGTTGAAGAACTCGCCCCACAGCACCCGGCCGATCATCAAGGTATTGGGGCCGCCCAGCATTTCCGGAATCACGAACTCGCCCACAGCCGGAATCATCACCAGCATGCAGCCGGCCACGATGCCGTTGCGCGAAAGCGGCAAGGTGATGCGCACAAACGCCTGCCACGGACGCGCGCCCAGGTCGTAGGCCGCTTCCAGCAGGCGGTTGTCGTGCTTGACCAGGTTGGCGTACAGCGGCAGCACCATGAAGGGCAGATAGCAGTACACGATGCCGATGTAGGCGGCGACGGGCGTATACAGCAACTGCAATGGCTGCTTGATCACGCCCAGCGCCAGCAACGCCCGATTGAGCAGGCCGTTGCCATCGAGAATGCCGATCCATGCATAGACGCGGATCAGGAACGAGGTCCACGACGGCAGCACCACCAGCATCATCGCCACGTTGCGCGTGGCCAGCGGCAGGCGTGCGATGACATACGCCATCGGGTAACCGATCAACAACGCGAGCGCCGTGGAAATGGCCGCAATCTTGATCGAACTCAGATACGCGGCCACGTACTGGCTGTCGCGCAACAGCACCAGATAATTGCCCAGATGCAGCTTGACGCTCACTGCGCCATCGGCTGCATACGCGAACAGCGGCGTATACGGCGGCATCGCAGTGGCGCGCTCGGCAAACGAGATCTTCAACACGATCAGGAACGGGATCGCAAAGAACACCAGCAACCACAGATATGGCGCGCCGATCACACCCCAGCGCGCGCCCGGCAGCCCGCGGCGGAACAAGCGTTTCATGCGGTGAGCACCACGCCGTCGTCCTCGCCCCAGCCCACCCAGACCGCATCGCCCCAGGTCAGCGCTTCGCTGGCCCAGCGCTGGCGATTGGCGAAGTTGGCCATCAGCTTGACCCCGCTGGGCAAGCGCACGTGATACACCGAATGGCTGCCGAAATAGGCGATGTCTTCGATCACGCCCTGCGCCTTGTTGCAGGCCTGCGCCGGCGCGTCCTTGCCGATGGAGAGTTTTTCCGGGCGCAGCGCGAATGCCACCGCCTGCCCTTCGAAGCCGGTGATGCCGTGGCCGATGCGGATGCACGCGTCGAAGGCCGGCGTCTTCAAGCTGACGTAATCCGGCTGGTCTTCGGCGATGACCGCGTCGATCAGATTGACCGAGCCGATGAACTCGGCGGCGAAGCGATTGGCCGGTTGTTCGTAGATTTCGTCGGGCGTGCCGACCTGCTGGATCCAGCCCTGGTCCATCAGCGCAATGCGCGTGGCCATGGTCATGGCCTCTTCCTGATCGTGGGTGACCATGACACAGGTGACGCCGGAGGTTTCGATGATGTTGACCAGCTCCAGCTGCATCTGCGAGCGCAATTTTTTATCCAGTGCGCCCATCGGTTCGTCCAGCAACAGCAGCTTGGGCCGCTTGGCCAGCGAGCGCGCCAATGCCACGCGTTGCTGCTGCCCGCCAGAGAGCTGATGCGGCTTGCGCCTGGCCAGGCTGCCCAGCTGGACCAGCTCGAGCATCTCGCTAACGCGGGCGACGATTGCCGACTTTGATAATCCTTCCTGCTTCAGCCCGAAGGCGATGTTCTGCTCCACGCTCATATGCGGAAACAACGCGTACGACTGGAACATCATGTTGATCGGCCGCTCGTAGGGCGGCAGCGCGTCGATGGGTTGACCATCCAGAACAATGCGCCCCTTGGTGGGCCGCTCGAACCCGGCCAGGCAGCGCAGCAAGGTGGATTTGCCGCTGCCCGAGCCGCCCAGCAGCGCGAAGATTTCGCCCTTGCGGATCTGCAGGCTGACATCGTCGACCGCAACAAACCCGTCGAATTCCTTGCGGACCTCGCTGATGGACAGATAGCCGGCACCTGCGGCGCTGGAAGATGGCGGCAAGGCCTCGGTCAGTGACATGGTTCCTCTCGATTGCGGCACGCGCAGGCGCCGTGTGCAGAGCCTGCGCGCCATGATGGCAAAAGCATGTGTCGGCTGCCGCGTGTTTCAAGGTATCGCGACTCGGCGCGACGATCGAAGCAGCCCCTGGGCAAGTCACCGCCCCAGCGCTGGTGGCGGCGTCTGCTATGGAGCCACGAAGCCGTTGCTGGCCCGCCGTGACAACCCTGGCAGGCTCGGGCGTCCAGGCGTGGATGCTCGCACCGAAAACTGCAATCAGCGCGTTTCCTGCGGCGCCTGGCTCCAGCCCAGGCCCAGGCTCTTCTGCAGCGCGACGTAGTTCACCAACAATTGCACCTGTGCCTGCGCGGCGGCGTCCTGCGCGGACAGTTGCTGGCGCCGCACGTCCAGCAGGTCGATCGACGAAGTGGCGCCGGCATCGCGCCGTTGCTGCATCAGCCCGGCCGAACGCGTGGCGGAGGCTTCGGCCTGGCGCGCGACCACCAGCTGCTTGCGTGCCGAACCGAAGCGCGCCAACGCCGAATTGGCGTCCTGCAACGCAGCCAGCACCGCCGCTTCATACGCCGCCTCGCGCCCGGCATTGCCGGCGCGTGCCTGCTCCACCTGCGCGCGGGTCTTGCCGAAATCGAAGATCGACCAGCGCAGCATCGGCACCGCCAGGGTGGTCAGCGCATCGGAATTGAAATCGCTCGGCGAGCCGGCGACCCAACTCAACCCGCCCAGCAGACTCACCTGCGGGAAATAGCCGTTCAGCGCCTCGCCGATCTGCGCGCTGGAGGCGGCCAGCTCGCGCTCGGCCTTGCGCACATCCGGGCGCCGACGGATCAACGCGCCGGCATCGTCCACGCGCACCTGGGTGGGCAGCATCGGCAATGGCTGCGGCGCGCTCAGCTGCGCATCCAGCGCACCGGGTTCGCGCCCGACCATCAGTGCCAGCTGGTCCAGCGCTTCCTGCGATTGCATTTCCAGCGGCAGGCGCTGCGCTTCCTGCTGCTGCACCTGGGTGGCAATCTGCTCGACCTGCAGGTCCGAGGCGGCGCCCTGCCCACGGCGTTGCTGCACCAGCTGCAACGACTGGCGGATCTTGTCCAGGTTGGCATCGGCAATGGCCAGCCGCGCCTGCAAGCCGCGGTAATTGAGATAGACCTGCCCGACTTCAGCGGCCAGCTGCACCTGCGCATCGGCCAGCTCGGCCTCGGAGGCCTGCGCCTGCGCCAACGCACCTTCGGCGGCGCGGCGGCGGCGGCCGAAGACATCCAGTTCCCAGCTGGCATCGAAGCCGGCGCTATAGATCTGGGTCTTGTCCAGGTCCAGCGCCTGATCGCCTGTCGCCGGCGGTTGCCCGGGCTGGCCTTGCTGCAGGCCGCCCAGCGTATCGACGATGGTCTGCGGCGGTTCGGCATAGGCGTAGACCGCGCTGGCATTGAGCTTGGGCAGCCGTTCGGCGCGGCGTTGCTGTGCCAGCGCGCGGTTGGCACGCAGGCGCGCTTGCGCGGCGCGCAGGTTGGGGCTGTCGGCCAGTGCCTGGGTGACCAGCTGGGTCAGCTGCGGGTCGTTGAGTTGCTCCCACCAATGGTTCAACGGTGCGGCGGCGACCACATCCGCGCCGCTGGCACGATGCAGGGCCGGCGCCTGTATCGCCGCATCGGCCACGGCCGGCGGCTTGGTGTAGTTGGGGCCGAGCATGCAGCCGCCGAGCACCAGCGTGCTCAACGCCGCAGCCAGGCGCATGCGGATCAGGCGCATGGAATCAGTGCATTGCAAGGTGCGCCCCCTTGGGTAACGGCTTGAGCAAAAAGGCCAGCGGAATCGTGCAGACCACGATCACGCCGAAGATCCAGAACAGATCGCTATAGGTCATCACCAGGGCCTGCTGTTGCACCAGCCGGGCCAGCTGCGCGATCGAGCGGTTGGCCGCGTCGGCACCGGCGCTGCCCTGCATCTGCGCGCTCAGGCCAGCCAGAAAATCCTGCGCGCGTGCGGCATTGGCGGTGATGGCGCTGCCGATGGTTTCGGTATGGAAGGTCATGCGGCGCTCCTGAAATGTGGAGATCAGCGCCAACCCCACCGAGCCGCCCAGGTTGCGCCCGGCGTTGAACAGGCCCGAGGCATCGCCGGCCAGCTCCGGCGGCACCGACGAGATGGCCGCCTGGTTGAGCGACATCATCGCCAGCGCCAACCCACAACCTTGCAGCAACTGCCCGGCGACAAAATGCATGCCCACGGTGTCGGCGGTCAGCGACAGATTGACGAAGCACGCCGCGGCAAAACAGATCAACCCGGCAATCACCAGGATGCGCACGTCCACCACCTCCAGCAGTTTGGGCATCATCGGCATCAGCAGCACGGTGGGCAGGCCCGACAGCAGCAGCACGTAGCCGGCCTGCTCGGTGTTGTAGCCGGAGATCACCGCCAGAAACTGCGGGATCATGTACATCACGCCGAACAGGATCATGCCCACCGCCATGATCATGATGAACACCGCGCCGAAACTGCGATGCAGCAGCAGCGACAGCCGGATCACCGGCGCGCGCTTGCGGAACTGGCCGATCACCAGCGCAATGAACCCGCTCAAGGCGATCAGGCTCAGCATGTTGATCTCGCTGGACTCGAACCAGCGCTCGCGCTGGCCTTCTTCCAGCACCACGGTGAGCCCGCCCAGGCCGGCAGTCAGCCCGTAGATGCCCAGCCAATCGGCGTTGAGCAGCCCAGCCCAGTCGCCTTTCTCGTGCTTCAAACCAAGCAGCAGCAACGCCACCAGGCCCACACAGATCGGCACATTGATGAAAAACGCGTAGTGCCAGCTGACGTTTTCGGTAAGCCAACCGCCAAGCAGCGGGCCGATCACCGGGCCCATGATCACGGTCATGCCGAACAACGCCGTGCCCATGGTCTGCTGGCTGGGCGGCAAGCGCGTGGCCACGATGGTCAGCGCGGTCGGGATCAGTGCACCGCCGGCCAGGCCCTGCCCCACGCGGCCGATGATCATCATCGTGAGCGAGGTGGATAACCCGCACACCACCGAGAACGCGGTGAACATCACCGCGCAGATCAGCAGGAAGTTGCGCAGCCCCAGCGTGCGCACGAACCAGCCGGTCAGCGGGATCATGATGATCTCGGCGACCAGATACGCGGTAGAGATCCAGGTGCCCTCGGTGCCGCTGGCGCCGACCTCGCCCTGGATGGTGGGCAGCGCTGCGTTGACGATGGAGATATCCAGCGTGGCCATGAACGAGCCGATGGTGCCGGCCAGCACGGCTAACCATGCGCCCGGCTCGGCCGTCTCGCGCTGGACGCTGCCGCCGGCACCCTGGCCGGTGGCGGCCGCTGCACTCACTGCGCGCGCTCCTGCTCCTGCACGCGGTCGGATTCTTTTTCGGCGCGCTCTTTGGCGTCCTTGGCCGAGCGCGTATCCACGGTGACTTCGACCGACATGCCCGGCACCAGCACCTTGCGCGCCTCTTCACCGGCCAGCACGCGGATACGCACCGGCACGCGCTGCACCACCTTGGTGAAGTTGCCGGTGGCGTTTTCCGGTGGCAGCAAGGCGAACTGCGAGCCGGTGCCGGGCGATAGGCTTTCGACCTTGCCGTGCAGCTTCACGCCGGACAACGCATCGACCTCGATCTCGGCCGGTTGGCCGGGACGCATCAGGCCAACCTGGGTTTCCTTGAAATTGGCGACCAGATACAGCGATTCCTGCGGCACGATGGTCATGGTGCGGGTGCCGGCGCCGAGGAACTGGCCAACCTGTACGGTCTTGTCGCCGACACGGCCGTGGATGCGGCTGGTGAGGCGGGTGTCTTCCACCGCGACACGGGCCTGGTCGGCATCGGCGGTGGCCTGCTTCACTCCGGCCTGCGCCTGCTCCAGCTGCGCGCGGCTGGCCTGGATCTGGCTTTCGGCCGCCTTGGCCTGCGCCTGCGCGGCGTCGTACTGGGCGCGTGCGCGGGCCAGGTCGTGCTGCAGGCTCTCCTGATGCTCGTGGGTGTCGGCACCAGAGGCCGCCAGTGGTGCGAAGCGCTTCACTTCGGCCTGGGCGAACTTCAGGCTGGCCGCAGACGCGGTCACCTGGGTGCGCGCCTGCACCAGCGCCGATTCCTGCGCGGAGACATTGGCGGTCGCGGCGGCGATATCGGCCTGGCGCGCGGCAATGGCGGCTTCGGCCTGCTGCAGGGTGGCCTGATAGGTACGGTCGTCGATCTGCAGCAGCGGTTGGCCCGCGTCCACGATCTGGTTGTCGCCCACCATCACCTTGGTCACGTAACCGCTGACACGCGGCGCCACCGCCACCGAATCGGCCTGCAGGTAGGCGTTGTTGGTGTCCTGCATGTAGCGGCCCTTGATCAGGTAATAGGCCAGCCACACCACCAGCAGAATCATCACCAGCACGCCCACCAAAATCAGCGTCCACTTCACCTTGGGGTTCTTCAATGGCGAAGGCTTGGGTGGCTCCTGCTCGTCGCGCGCGCCCTGCGCATCCGTGGCCGAAGCCTGGCCGTCATTGGACTGATGGTCGTGGTTGCTCAAAGGATGCGTCCTGTGTAATGGGCCAAGCGCGCCATGCAGCGGCCGCATCAGCGGCTCCGACGAGGCGGCGCAACCGTATAATTATTTGAACCGCCCGGTACAGATTGCGTGATGAGCCAGTCAGCTGCCACTCGGACTGCCCCGCGCGATGCGTCGGTTTTGCCAGATGGCGGCACTGCGGTGCAGGATCGTCGCTACGCTGGCGCAGCGACCCGGCCGATTCCGCGGTGACGCACGCAGCGGCTTACCGACCGGTCTTGATCTCGGTCCACAGCCGCGTATACAGCCGGTCCACTTCCGGCGGATTGATTGCGTAGGTGAACATCTTGGCGGTCACCTCCGGCGGCGGGTAGATGGTGGGGTCGTTGCGGATCGCCGCATCCACCAGCGGTGTGGCGGTACGCACCGGGTTGGCGTAGTGGATGAAGTTGGTGTTTGCCGCGGCCACATCGGGCTTCAGCAGGTAATTGATGAAGGCGTAGGCGTTTTCCGGATGCTTGGCGTCGTTGGGGATGGCCAGCATGTCGAACCATTGCGGCGCGCCTTCTTTCGGAATCGCATACGCCACCTTGATGTTGTTGCCGGCTTCCACCGCGCGGTCGCGCGCCTGGATGATGTCGCCCGACCAACCCACCGCCAGGCAGGTATTGCCGTTGGCCAACGAGGTCACGTACTGGCTGGAGTGGAAGTTCTGCACATACGGGCGGATGGTCTTGATCAGCGCGGCCGCCTTTTCGATTTCGGCCGGCACGCTGCTGTGCGGATCCAGCCCGAGATAGTTGAGCGCGATCGGAATCATGTCCGAGGGCGTGTCCAGGATGGTCACGCCGCAGTCCTTGAGCCTGGACAGGTTCTCCGGCTTGAACACCAGATCCCAGCTGTTGGCGACATCGGTTGTGCCGAAGATCGCCTTGAGCTTGTCGACGTTGTAGCCGATGCCGGTGGTACCGATCATGTACGGCACGCCATAGGCGTTGTCCGGGTCCTGCGCGGCGATGCGGCGCATCACGTCCGGATCCAGATTGACCAGGTTGGGGATCTTGCTCTTGTCCAGCGGCAGGAACACACCGGCCTGAATCTGCCGGCCGAAGAAGTTCAGCGTGGGCACCACCACGTCGTAATCGCTGCCGCCGGCCAGCAACTTGGTTTCCACCATTTCGTCGCTGTCGAACACGTCGTAGGTGACCTTGATACCGGTGCTTTTCTCGAATGCGGGAATGGTCTCTTCGGCGATGTAATCCGAATAGTTGTAGACGTTGAGCACCTTGGCCTGCGCGTCGGTCTTGCCGGGCGCGCCACCGCCGCCACAGCCGGACAACAGGGTGATGGACAGCGTCAGGGCGAGCAGTCGCAGCGTCATGTGGGTCTCCAGGGCAGCGCGGTGGGGCAGCCGGTGTCGGCGCCGGTGGCGTGCCCAGCCTACTCACCCCGCCCGGGTTTGCCCAGCGCACCGGGCCGGCACAGCGTGTCTGGCCTCCTGGCGAACGCGGCTGGTGCCCGGATGCCATCGGTACTTGCGTAAGGCCGCCACCGATGTGTTCCCTTGCCGCCGGCGGGCGGCAGCTTGCGCTATCTGCCCAGCGCCTGCGCGGTGTCGTCCAGCGCGGCCCAGGCCTTGTCGAATACTTCATCCACCTGCTCGCAGGTGATGATCAACGGCGGCGACAGCAGCATGGCATCGTAAGTCGCGCGCAGGATCAGCCCGCGGCGCAGTGCGAAATCGCGGCACAGTGCCCCTACCCGTCCACGCCCCGGGAAATACGCCCCGCGGCGCAGCTTGTCCGGCACCAGCTCCAGCGCCCCGACCAGCCCGGCAATACGCGCCTCGCCCACCAGCCGGTGTTCGCCCAGCGCTGCGCCAGGTACGGCGCAATCTGCGTGCGCGCGGTCTCCACGATGCCGTCGTCCTGCAGCAGGCGCAGGTTCTCCAACGCCACTGCCGCGCACACCGGATGCCCGGCATACGTGCCACCGTGCGCCAGCTCGCCGCCTTGCGTCTTGAGCACGCCGGCCACGCGATCGTTGAACATCGCCGCCGCCAGCGGGATGTAGCCGGAGGTAATGCCTTTGGCCAGCGTCATCACATCGGGCTGAAAACCGAAGTAGTCCGCGCCGAACCACGCGCCGGTGCGCCCGAACCCGCAGATCACTTCATCGGCCACCAGCAGCACGTCGTAGCGCCGGCAGATCCGCTCGATTTCCGGCCAGTAACTGCGCGGCGGGATATACACGCCGATCGCGCCCATGATCGGCTCGCCGATAAAAGCGGCGACGTTATCTGGCCCGAGCTGCAGGATCTTGTCTTCCAGGCGACGCGCCGCGACTAACCCGTACTCCTCAGGGTCCATCTCCCCGCCATCGCCGAAGTGATATGGCGGGCAGATGTGGTGGATATCCGGAATCGGCAAGCCGCCCTGCTTGTGCATGCCCTGCATGCCACCCAGGCTGGCCCCGGCCATGGTGGTACCGTGATAGCCGTCATGGCGGCCGATGAAGATGCGTTTTTGCGGCTGCCCCTGCACCGCCCAAAAATGGCGTACCAGGCGCAGGATGGTGTCGTTGGCCTCCGACCCGGAGTTGGCAAAGAACGCATGATTCAGATCGCCGGGTGCCAGCTCTGCCAGCTTCGCCGCCAACTGGATGGTGGGCTCGGTGGTGCACTGAAAGAAGCTGTTGTAGTACGCCAGCTGCTCCATCTGCCGCGCCGCCGCCTGCGCCAGTTCCTTGCGCCCGTAGCCCACATTGACGCACCACAAGCCGCCAAACGCATCGAGCAACTGGTTACCATCGGCATCCCAGACGTACACCCCCTCACCGCGCGTCAGAATGCGCGTGCCCTTCTGCGCCAATACCGCGTTGTCGTTGAACGGATGCAGATGATGGGCCGCATCGAGCTGCTGCAAGGCCTTCAGTGCTTGCGGATCCATGGCCACTCCGGCTGCGGGGTACGTGCAGTCTACGGTCGATCGCCACGCACAAAGGTGCTTTCGGTTGCACGCGCCGAACCGGGCGTGGAAACGCGCAGACGAGGCCGTGCGCAATGTCCAACGCGCGAGGCGTTAGGCTTCGTTATAGGCGGTCCCCTCATCCGCCCTTCGGGCACCTTCTCCCGATGGGAGAAGGGAATCGTGTGCACCACACCAGGCGACTCGAACGCCTCAGACATTCAACAACAAGAACTCCCGCTCCCACGAACTGATCACGCGAAAGAACGTTTCGTACTCCTTGCGCTTTACCGAGATATAGGCTCGCACGAAGCGCCGCCCCAACATCTCCTGCAAGGCGTCGCAGCCTTCCAGCTCATCCAGCGCTTCTCCCAACGAGCGCGGCAGATCGTAGCCCTGCTCCTTGCCATTGCTGCTGATTGGCGCAGTCGGTTCGAGCTTTTCGCGAATGCCCAGCAACCCGCACGCCAGCGTCGCCGCCATCGCCAGATACGGGTTGGCATCGGAGCCGGCGAAGCGGCTTTCCACCCGCATGTTCTGCGGCGCATCGATCGGCACCCGCAGCCCGCAGGTGCGGTTGTCGAAGCCCCACAGCACATTGCTCGGCGACACCTCGCCAAACATCAGCCGGCGGTACGAATTGACATTGGGCGCCAGCAAGCCCATCGCCATCGGAATGTATTTCTGCAGGCCGCCCAGATAATGCGCAAAGGTGTCGCTGAAGCCGCCCTCGCGCTTGCCGCTGAACACGTTCTTGCCGGTGCCGGCATGCAGCAGGCTCTGGTGGATATGCATCGCACTGCCGGGCTCGGTTTCCATTGGCTTGGCCAGGAACGTCGCATACACGCCGTGCCGCAGCGCGGCCTCGCGCATGGTGCGCTTGAACAGGAACACCTGATCCGCGCGCGACAGCGCATCGGCGTGGGTGAAGTTGACTTCCAGTTGCGCGGCGCCGGATTCGTGGATCAAGGTATCGACGTCCAGTTCCATCGCATCGCAGTAGTCGTACATCAGGTCCAGGATGGGGTCGAACTCGTTGACCGCGTCGATCGAATACGACTGCCGCGCGGTTTCCGGGCGCCCGGAGCGCCCTGCCGGCGGCAACAGCGGGAAATCGGGGTCGGTATTTTTCTGCACCAGGAAAAATTCCAGCTCCGGCGCCACCACCGGTTGCAGCTTGACCTGCGCATAGGCCTCCAGCACGCGGCGCAGCACGTTGCGCGGGGCAAGTTCGTGCGGCTGCCCATCTTTTGTGTAGCAGTCGTGGATAACCTGCGCGGTGGGGTCGGCCGCCCACGGCACCATGCGCACGGTGCTGGCGTCCGGGCGCAGATGCATGTCCGAGTCCGAGGGCGAGGTCAGCGCGTAATAGTCGTCCGGGAAGTCGCCGGTGACGGTGGTGGCGAAGATGCCTTCCGGCAAACGCGTGCCGTAGTCATGCGAAAACTTGTCGGCCGGAATGATCTTGCCGCGCGCATTGCCGGTGATGTCCGGCACCAGACATTCCACCTCGGTGATGCTGCGTTCCTTGAGCCAGCGGCGCAGCGCGCTCTCCGGCTGCTTGGGCGGGGTCTTGCGCGAACGTGTGCGGATGGACATGCAACCTCACTTGCCGCGTTGCGCGGCGTATTGGCGACAGGCCTCGCCGAAGGCCTGGAAGATGGCACGGTAGAACGGATGCTGTGTGACACGCCATTCCGGATGCCACTGCACCGCGAGCAGAAAGCCCGGGCCGGGGCCGCGGAAGGCTTCGATCAGGCCGTCGGGAGCGGTGGCTTCGACCAGCAGGCCATCGGCCAGGCGTGCGATGCCCTGCCCGTGCAGCGAGTTCACCTGCACGTCGGTCGCGTCGCTCATGCCGGCCAACCACCCGCCGGGCTGCAGCCGCACCGGGTGCGCAGGGCCGTATTGCACGTCCAGCGATGCGGTTCGGTCTTCGCGGTGGTCGGCCAGGCCGGGCACCTCATGCACGCGCTGATGCAGGCGCCCGCCCAGCGCCACGTTGACCTCCTGCAGGCCGCGGCAGATCGCCAGCACCGGCAGGCCGCGCGCAAGCGCCTGCGGGATCAGCCCGAGGCTGGTGGCATCGCGCGCCGCATCGTGCGGGTTGCCCTCCCAGCTGGGCGCGTCGCTGTAGTGATGCGGCTCGATATTGCTGACCGCACCGGTCAGCAGCAGCCCGTCCAGGCGCCCCAGCCACACGCGTGCATCCAGTGACGGCTGCAGGCTGGGTAACAGCACCGGCATCGCAGCGGCGGCCTCGGCCACTGCGCGGATGTACTTCTCGCCGGCAGCCAGGAACGGGTGCGGCCCCTGCAGGATGCGATCGGTCGGCAGGCCGACCAACGGAACGACAGCCATGCGCAGAATCCGATGCGTAGGGGTGAACGATGATACGTTCGAACTTACCGCGCCACCGCCGGCATTGCCAGGCGCACGTCGCTGCGGCTGCGATTGCTCACGCGCGCTTTGCTACGCTGCGCGGCGACTTCGCAGGTGTTGCCCATGGCTTCCGAGACCTCCATCGCGTCCCTGCCCGCTGCCGATGCAGACACACTCTCTCGCATCGCAGGTTGCGAGTCGGTTGATCTGTTATTGCCCGATACCAACGGTGTGCTGCGCGGCAAGCGCGTGAGCGCCGGTGCGCTGCACAAGGTCTATCGCGATGGCGTGTGCCTGCCGATGTCGCTGATCGCCACCGACATCACCGGCAACACCGTGGAAGAAACCCGGCTTGGCTACGCCATCGGTGATGCCGACCGCATCTGCCGGCCGGTCGAAGGCTCGCTGCGCCCGGTGCCGTGGGCGCCGCGGCCGATGGCGCAGTTGCTGCTGGCGATGCACACCCCGGAGGGCGGCCTGTTCGAGGTCGCCCCGCGTGCGGTGTTGCAGCGCGTGCTGCAGGGGTTTGGCGCGCTCGGCCTGACCCCGGTGATTGCGGTGGAGCTGGAGTTCTATCTGTTCGATGCGGTGGCCGATGCGCGGGGGCGCCCGCAGACCCCGCGCGACCCGCTCACCGGCGAGCGCAGCGACAGCACCCAGGTGTATTCGCTGCAGGATCTGGACGACCAGCGCGACTTCACCGATGCGGTAGCTGCGGCCTGCCGGCAGCAAGGCATTCCAGTCGATACCGCGGTGGCCGAATACGCGCCCGGCCAGTTCGAGATCAATCTGCAGCATCGCGCCGATGCGGTGGCCGCCTGCGATGAGGCGATTCTGCTCAAGCGCACCATCAAGGCGATTGCGCAGCAGCAGGGCAAGCTGGCCAGCTTCATGGCCAAACCCTTCCCCGGCCAGGCCGGCAGCGGCCTGCACCTGCATGTGAGCCTGCTCGATGGCGCCGGGCGCAATGTGCTGGCCAGCACTGCCAACGCGCCTGCAGACGCGCTGCGCCACGCCATTGCCGGGCTGCAGCGGCACGCGGAGGCCTCGCTGTTGGTGTTCGCCCCGCATGCCAACAGTTACCGGCGCTTCGTCAGCAATGCCTTCGTGCCGCTGGATGCGAGCTGGGGCTTCAACAACCGCACCGTGGCGCTGCGCATCCCGCACAGCGATGCGCACAACACCCGCATCGAGCACCGTATTGCCGGCGCCGATGCCAACCCGTATCTGGCCGCTGCAGCCGTGCTGGCCGCGATGCTGGACGGCCTGCGGCAGCCGGCCGAACCCAGCGCGCCCATCACCGGCAATGCGTATGCGCAATCGCTGTTCACCCCGCGCACCTGGCAAGCCGCGGTGGATGCGTTTGGTGGCAGCGACTTCATTGGCGAGCACCTTGGCACGCAGTTCCAGCACGTGTTCGGCCAGCAGAAGCAACGCGAGCTGCTCGACTACCAGGCGCTGGTGCCGGATCTGGATTACGCGCGGTACCTGCGCACCGTGTGATGGCTCGCCCGCACGCGCCACTGCCGCAACGCGCACCACCGGACACCGGCTATCCGGACAGCTGGTACGCGCGCAGCGCGCCGGCCCTGCCCTTGCAGGCGCGCCTGCAAGGTGCCGAGCACGCCGATGTGTGCATCCTCGGCGGCGGCTATACCGGCCTGACCGCCGCGCTGGCGCTGGCCGAGGCCGGCTACAAGGTCATCGTGCTGGAAGCCAGACGCGTGGGCTGGGGCGCGTCCGGACGCAATGGCGGCCAGGCCCTCGTCGGCTACGGTTGCGAGCAGGAGACGCTGGAAGCGCTGGTCGGCAACGACGATGCGCGCCTGCTGTTCGATTTCTCGCGCGACGGCATGCGCCTGCTGCGCGCACGCATCGCACGCCATGCCATCGCCTGCGACTGGCGCGACGGCCATGCGCATGTTCCGCTGAAGCCGCGCCAGGGACACGCGCTGCAGCACGGCATCGCGCGCATGGCCGAACGCTACGACTACCCGCTGGAATGGTGGGACCGCACCCGCACCCGCCAGGTGCTGGACAGCCCGCTGTACCTGGGCGCCATGTTCGACCCCGCTAGCGGCCATCTGCATCCGCTGGCCTATGCGCTGGGCCTGGCACGTGCCGCACTGGCGGCCGGCGTGCGCATCTACGAAGACTCCGCGGTGACCCGCCAGCACGCCGGCACACAGGTGACGATGCACACCGCCCACGGCAGCGTCGCGGCCGACTTCGGGGTGCTTGCCGGCAATGCCCTGCTGCACGGCATCGCACCGCAGCTGGAGCAGCGCATCATGCCGGTCGGCACTTATGTCGGCGCCACCCCGCCGCTGGGCCAAGCGCGTGCGCGGGCCCTGATCACCAACGACATGGCAGTGGCCGACACCAACTGGGCGCTGGATTACTACCGGCTCAGCGCCGACCACCGGCTGCTGTTCGGCGGCCGTGCCAGTTATTCCTCGCGGCCGCCTGCGGGCCTGCAGCGCCTGATGACCCGGCGCATGCACACGGTGTTTCCGCAGCTGCACGATGTGCCGCTGGAGACGCTGTGGGGCGGCTACGTGGATATTTCGCGCAACCGCGCCCCGCACTGGGGCCGGCTGGCGCCCAATCTGTATTTCGCGCAGGGCTTCTCCGGGCATGGGGTGGCCGCCACCGGGCTGGCCGGCCAGGTCATCGCCGAGGCCATCGCCGGCCAGAGCCGCCGCCTGGACGTGTTCGAACGCATCCCGCATCGCCCGTTCCCTGGCGGGCAGCGGCTGCGGACCCCATTGCTGGTGGCGGCGATGAGCTGGTATCGGCTGCGCGATGCGCTGTGGTGATCGGCGCACTCTGGAACGCAGCGCTCAAGTTTTGGCGAGCAGAGCCGTTAGCTGACCTGACGGTTCGATTCGTAACGGCCACCCGATGTCCCCAGGTACCCTACATCGCAATAGTGAAAGTGCAGTTCTGCCGCAGCGTGTGCTGTTGGTGGAGAACTCCCGCACGTTCACCAGCATGCTGCGCGAAGCCATCGAGCAACGCGTGGAACTGCCGGTCACGGTCGTCTCGACCCTGGCCGAAGCCGCACGGGTGCTCGACGAAGAGGATGGCTGGTTTCTGGTCCTGACCGGCCTGGTGCTGGTCGACGGCGACCGCGACAAGGTCGTGGAATTCTTTCTCTCGCGCAAACTGCCCACCGTGGTGGTCAGCGGCGTGTACGACGAAGATCTGCGCCAGCGCGTGCTGCAGCAGCAGATCATCGATTACGTGCTGAAGAACGCACCGGGCAGCATCGAATACCTGGCCTGGCTGGTGCAGCGCCTGGAGCGCAATCGCCGGATCGCCGCCCTGGTGGTGGACGATTCGCTATCTGCACGCACCTATGCCGCTGCGCTGTTGTCGATGTACGGCTACCGCGTGGTCCTGGCCGCCGACGGCGCTGCCGGGCTGGAAGCGATCGAACGCGACCCCGGCATCCGCCTGACCATCGTCGACCAGGAAATGCCTGGAATGGAAGGCGTGGAATTCACCCGCCGGTTGCGCGCGATCCGCTCACGCGACAAGGTGGCGGTGATCGGCATTTCCGGCAACAACGATTCGTCGCTGATCCCGCGCTTTCTGAAGAACGGCGCCAACGACTTCCTGCGCAAACCCTTTTCGCGCGAAGAATTCTTCTGCCGCGTTTCGCAAAACGTGGACCAGCTGGAACTGATCGGCACATTGCAGGATCTGGCCACCCGCGACTTCCTCACCGGCCTGCCCAACCGGCGTTATTTCCTGGAACAAAGCCAGCGGGTGATTCCCAAGCTGCTGTCGCAGGACCAGACGGTGACCGCGGCAATGGTGGACATCGACCACTTCAAGCACATCAACGACACCTGGGGCCACGAAGCCGGCGACCAGGCGCTGCGTGCGGTGGCCGCTTCGGTGTCCGGGCACGCGCGGCCGCAGGATCTGGTCGCCCGCTTCGGCGGCGAAGAATTCTGCCTGCTGGTGCCGGGGCTGGATGTCGCCAACGCCAGCAGTTATTTCGAAACCCTGCGCGAACGCATCAGCGCGCTGCGCGTGCGCGTTGGCGAAGAGACCCTGAGCATGACGGTGAGCATCGGCGTGTGCATCGCCAGCGAAGGCGACCAGTCGCTGCACCATCTGTTGAACGAAGCGGACAAGCACCTGTATCTGGCCAAGGCCGGCGGCCGTAACCAGGTGCGTCTGGCAGGCTGATCCTGCGTCATCTACTGGCCGAAACCGGCTCTCGTGGATGACGTGCTTTGTCGCATGTCTCGGTCCAGACCAGCGCGTTACAGGACGAGCGCCACGCCGGGATGGCGGTGTTCGATCATCAGCATCGGCACAGCGTGGACATGTCACGGCGCAGCGCCATCGATAGCGCTGCATCGCGTACCGTCGCGTTGCCGCACGATCCGCACGAGCGATGAAACCCGCAGCGATCTGCGGTCAACGCTGCCAACGCCGTGCAACCATCAGCGCAACCAGGCTCAACACGGCGGCACCGCCCAGGTAATACCCCACCGATTGCACGCCGTAGCTGGCCGCCAGTTGCGTGGCCACATACGGCGCTGGCGCTGCGCCCAGGATGCTGGCCAGATTGAACGACAGCGAGGCACCGGTGTAGCGCACCTCGGTGGGATACAGCTCGGCCAGCAGCGTGCCGCAGGGGCCATAGGTCAGGCCCATGAAGAAGAATCCCAGTGCCAGGAACGCCAGCACCTGCAACGGGTGATTGGCCTGAAACAACGGCGCAAATGCCAGCCCGAATGCCACGATGGCGATGCTGGCCAGCATCATCGCCAACGGTGCGCCGTGGCGGTCGCCGAACTTGGCCGAGAGCGGAATGCCCAATGCAAAAAACACGATGCCGGCCATCTGCAACAACAGGAACTGTTCCTTGTCGTAGCCCAGTGTCTTGGTGCCGTAGCCGAGCGCGAAGACCGTCATCAGATAGAACAGCACGAAGGTGGCAAATGCACCCAGCGTGCCGACGATCAATGCCGGCCAATGCTGCGAGACCACCGTGCCCAGCGGCAGCTTGACGCGCGCGTTGCGGTCCAGCGTCCTTTGGAAATCCGGCGTCTCGGTAATGCTCAGGCGTACCCACAAGCCTGTCAGCACCAGCAGCGCACTTGCCAGGAACGGCACGCGCCACCCCCACTGCATGAACTGCGCATCGTCCAGCACCGCACCCATGCCAAGAAACGTACCGGTGGACAACAGAAACCCCAGCGGTGCGCCCAACTGCGGAAACATGCCGTACCACACCCGTTTGCCGGGCGGCGCGTTCTCTGTGGCCAGCAGCACCGCCCCGCCCCACTCGCCGCCCAGACCCAGCCCCTGGCCGAAGCGGCATAACGCCAGCAACGCCGGTGCAACCATGCCGATCTGCGCGTAGCTGGGCAAAAGGCCGATTGCCACCGTGGAAAGGCCCATCGTCAGCAGCGCTGCCACCAGCGTGGCCTTGCGCCCGACCCGGTCGCCGAAGTGCCCGAACACCGCAGAGCCCACCGGCCGCGCGATAAACGCCACTGCAAAGGTCGCCAACGACTGCAGCATTGCCGCACTGCCATCGCTGGCGGGAAAGAACAGCGTCGGGAACACCAGCACTGCTGCGGTGGCATAGATGTAGAAATCGAAAAACTCGATGGTGGTGCCGATCAGGCTGGCGAACAGCACGCGCGCGGGGGAATTGTGCGAAGTCACGGCAGATGTCATGCGAAGCGGATCGTCGGACAGGCCATCGATTCTGTCAGATTGGCCGCGACATCATGCGGATGGTTTCTGCCGACAACGATCCGCGCAGCTGACCTCATGCCACGCAGGCGCGCGCCCGGCCTTCCTGCTTGGCCTGGTAGAGCTGCGTATCGGCGTGGGCCAGCACCGTGGCAGGCAACAGTGCCGGCGTCGGCAGCATGGATGCGCCGCCGATACTCACGCTGAGCCAGGGACCCACCGACGAGTCGGCATGTGGCAGCCGCAACTGTGCGATGGCCTGCAGCATCAGCCGTGCCACTTCGCGCACGCCGTCGGAATTGCTGTCGGGCAACAAGGCCACGAATTCCTCCCCGCCATACCGCGCCAGCAGGTCGAGCGGACGGGCCAGGCAGCCGGCCAACTGCCGGGCGACCTCGCGCAGGCAGGCATCGCCGCTCAGGTGGCCGTAATGGTCGTTGTAGCGTTTGAAATGATCGACATCGATCATCAATACCCCGCACGGTCGGTTCTCGCGCTGGCAGTTCTTCCAGGCGAGCTGCAACGCCTCGTCGAAGCGGCGTCGGTTGGCAACGCCGGTCAGCCCATCCAGCGCGGCCATGGCGCGCAACAGATCGCTCTGCAACTTCATCACCAGTTGGTTCTGCACCCTTGCACGCACCACCACCGGTTGCATCGGCTTGCTGATGAAATCGGCCGCACCGGCCTGCAAGGCGGTCACTTCCTCCTCCGGGGTGTCCTGGCCGGTGACGAAGATCACCGGGATGTCGGCCGTGGCCGGATCGGCCTTCAGATGGCGACAGACCTGCAGGCCGTCCAGCTCGGGCATCACCACGTCCAGCACCACCAGGTCCGGCGGCTGCTCCCGGCACAGTTGCAGCGCCCGTTGCCCGTCCAGGGCCATGCTCACGTCGCAGTCTTCGCGCAACAGCTCGTTGAGCGCATGAATGTTGATCGGCTGGTCGTCCACGACCAGCACGCGAGGACGCCGGCCGTCGGGCGCGAGGCGGCGATAGGTATCGAACAGGCTCATAGATGCTCCATCAAATCGTCCAGCGTGCGCAGCGCGGCGTCGAATTGCAGCTGCTGCACCTGTTGGCGGAACTGCAGATAGCGCGCAGCCTGCGCGCCGGCGATGGCAACCGGCGCCTGCGCAAGCAGGTCCAGCGCGTGAAGGTTGGAGGCACGCAGCATGGGCGCCAGCACGTCCAGGAAGTGCCGCACCGTGTCCGCCGAGCCATCGGCCGGCGCCATGGCGGCGCTGTCGAGTTGGGAGTGGCTGTGGGCCAGCGCCTCGCGCAAGGCACGCAGCTCGCCATCGGCCAGGCCCGCCAGCGCGTCCAGCGTCCCCGCCGCCGGCAGGCGGCCGCGACGCGCGTCCTGCTCCAGCGCCGATGCAGCAAGCGCCAGACGATCGGCCCCAAGTGTCGCTGACGTCCCCTTGAGCACATGCGCGGCATCGGCACAGGCGGCGGCGTCGTTGTCGGCAAGCGCGGTGTGCAGGCACTCCAGCATTGCGTGACGGTCGGTGTCGAAGGTGTCGAGCATGCGCGCCAGCAACGCGCGATTCTGGCCGAAGCGCGCCAGCACCGCATCCAGCGCAATCGTATCCGGTGGCGCTGCATCCGCCTCGACATCGCCGGGTACCGCTGCGGCATTTCGACCGCTCAGCCGCAGCAGTGCATCGACCATGCGCTCCAGGTCGACCGGCTTGCCGATGTGCGCATCCATGCCGGCCTCCAGACAGGCACTGACATCGCTGCTGGCGGCATTGGCGGTCATGGCCAGGATCGGCAGTGCGGCAAAGCGCGCATCGGCGCGGATGCGCCGGGTGGCCTCCAATCCATCCACATGCGGCATCTGCATGTCCATCACCACCACATCCACCCCCGGGCCCTCGCGCAGGCGTTGCAAGCCTTTTTCGCCGTCCTCGGCCAGCGCCACCCAGGCGCCTTCGCCGCGCAGCAGCTCGTCGGCGATCTGACGGTTGAGCGCATTGTCTTCCACCACCAGCACGCGTAGCCCCTGCAGACGCTGCGGGAGCGCAGGCACCGGCACCGGCGGCGGGTCGGTGCGCAACGCCTGTTCGATCGCGTCGATCACCTGCCGGGGCGTGACCGGTTTGACCAGATGATCGACGAAGGGGACCTCGCCGTGCCGCTGGGCCTCGGCCAGCAGTTCGCGCTGGTAGGCGGTGAGCATCAGGATCGCCGGCGGCACATGACGGCCGCAGCGCTCGCGGATGCGCGTCGCCGCCGCGATCCCGTCCATGCCCGGCAGGCGCCAGTCCATCAGCACCACATCGAAGGGCCGGCCGCTGCCAGCCGCCTCGACCGCGTGCGTCACTGCAGCCTCGCCGGACGCCACCGCCGCCACCGTCCACCCCTGCGCGACCAGACCCTCGGCAAGTACCTCCCGCACCAGCGCGCTATCGTCGACCAGCAACAGGTGCCGGGCTGCATCGCTGCTGCGGGCAGGCAACTGCAACGCCGGCGTCTCGCACTCCAGCTGCAGGTCGAACCAGAAGCGGCTGCCCTGCCCGAGCGTGCTGTCCACCTGCAGGTTGCCACCCATCAGGCCGATCAGGCGGCGACTGATCACCAGGCCAAGCCCGGTGCCGCCGAACCGACGGCTGATCGACGTTTCGGCCTGGGTGAAGCTATGGAAAATCCGCTACTGCTGCTCGGCGGTGATGCCGATCCCGGTGTCTTCCACCGCCACGCGCAGCGTCACCGCCTGCGCGTGGATGGCCAGCAATTCCACCCGCAACAGCACATGGCCGTACTGGGTGAATTTGAGCGCGTTGCCGGCCAGGTTGATGAGTACCTGCTGCAAGCGCAGGCTATCGCCGACCAGCCGGTCGGGAATTCCTTGATCCAGCTGATAGGCGATTTCGACCTCGGGACGGTGATGGTTACCCGACAGCACCACCGACAGATCGCGCAGCAACTCCTCCAGCCGGAACCCATGCGGATCCAGCTGCAGCTTGCCGGCCTCGATCTTGGAGTAATCCAGGATGTCGTTGAGCAGGCCGAGCAGAGACGTGGCGGCCTTCTGAGCCTTGCCGGCGTAATCGCCCTGGCGCGCATCCAGCCCGGTGCGTTGCAGCAGTTGCAGCATGCCCAGCACCGCGTTCATCGGGGTGCGGATCTCGTGGCTCATGTTGGCCAGGAACGAGGATTTGGCTTCGCTGGCCTCGTCGGCGCGCGCCTTGGCCAGGCGCAACTCCTGTTCGGCCTCCAGCTGCGAGGTGATGTCGCGGTTGATGCCGATGACCCGCGTGATACGGCCCTCCGCATCGCGTTCGGTATGCGCTCCGGCCTGGATATGCCGTACCCCGCCGTCGCTGCGCAATACGCGGAAGACCGGATCGTAGACACCGCGCCCTTCCATCGCGGCCTGCAGGCTCTGCTCGGTACGGTCGATATCGTCCGGGTGCACCATGCAGCGCCAATCGGAGTAGCACAGGCCGCGCTCGGACAGGCTAGGCGGCCACTCGTACATCTCGCACATGCGCGCATTGCACTCCAGCGCGTCGGTGCCGGGGATCCAGGTCCAGATCCCCAGTTCCGCGGCATCGGCCGCCATCGCAAGCTGGTCGCGCGCGCGGGTGAGCGCCTGCCGCTGGCGATGCCGCTCGGTGATATCGGCGATCACGCCGACCACCAGACGCTGGCCGTCCACCCACATCGTGCCAAGGCTGATTTCGACCGGGAACTCGCTGCCGTCCTTGCGCCTGGCCAGCGCCTCGCGGCCGTTGTCGATGCCGGTCGGCTGTCCGGCGCCGGACTGGCGGTAACGCTCCAGGATGGCGTCGTGACGGCCGGCGTAGACGTCGGGCATCAGCATGCGCACGTTCTGGCCGATGACGTCGCTGGCCGCATAACCGAACACCCGCTCCCCGGCACTGTTGAACGAACGCACGCCGCCGTAAGTATCGATGGTGATGATCGGATTGACTGCGGTGTCCAGGATCGCCTGGGTCATCGCGTTGCTGCGCGCGAGCGAGCGTTCGGCCGCCTTGCGTTCGCTGATGTCCAGCGCGATGCCGAGATAACCGGCGATGGCGTTGTCCTCGGAACGGATGGCAGTGACCACCAGACTGACCTGACGCGTGCTGCCGTCGCGGCGCACATATGTCCACTCGTAGGTGTCGGCGCCGTCGCGCTCGGCTTTCTCCACGAATGCGCGGAAACCTTCCACGGGCCTGCCCAGCTCCTGGGTCAGACTGCGCGCGCGTGCGTCCACCTCCCCGGGCAGGTGGAATAGCGAGATGCTCGCGCGGCCGACGACCTCCTCGCCCTGGTAGCCGAGCATGCGCTCGGCCCCGGTGTTGAACAGCGTGACCGAACCGCTGGGATCGGTAGCAATGATCGACACCTCCGAAGCCGCACTCAGCACGCCCTCCAGCATCAGCGTGCTGCGCTGCAACTCTGCGGTGCGCGCGGTCACCTGGTTTTCCAGGCTCGCGTTGAGCGCCAGGATCTGGGCACGCGCAGCTTTCTGCTCGGAAATGTCGCGCACGGTCTTGGAAGCGCCGATCAGGCGGCCATCGGCGCCACGGATCGGCGAGACACTGACCAGCACGTCCAGCAGGCGGCCGTCGGCATGCCGACGCACCGTTTCGAAATGCGGAATCTCCTCGCCACGGGAAATCCGCTGCAGCACCGCATGCTCTTCGTGATGAAGATGCTCCGGTACGATCAGGTCGAGCAGGCGACGGCCGATGGCCTGCTCGGCGCTATAGCCGAACAACTGTTCGGCGGCGCGGTTCCAGCTATGCACCACGCCTTCGGACGTCTTGCCGATGATGCTGTCGGCCGAACTCTGCACCACCGCCAGCAGATCGGCCTGGCCGCGCGCGGCCTGACGGCGGCGCTCCAGGCCGCTGCACAGTGCGCCGGCCAGGGCCGACGTCAGCACGCTCAGCAGCAGGCCGATGCTCAGCACGCCGCTGACCGGCAACACCTGCGCCGCTGCTGCGAAGGCCGGGCTGGCCTGCATGTCCAGGCGCCAGCGGCGCCCCATGACATCGCGTTGCACCCAGGTGCTGGCCACCACGGTCGGCGCGGCGGCGGTGCGATTGCTGTAGAACGGCACCGCCGCCCCGCTGGCATCCACATCGCTCAGGCGCAGCTGCAACCGTTGCGGGTCCAACCGCAGCGCCTGCATCACCTCGGTCATCAGCAGCGGCGTGTAGGTCCAGCCCACCAGCCCGTCGCGGCGCTGCGTCGGCGTGGACGGGGTTGCTCCGCCGCGATAGACCGGCAACAGCATCAGGAACGATTGCGATGGGTGGCCGCCGGCCTGAACCAGGGTGATCGGCCCGGTCAGCCGTGGCTCGCCGCTCAGCGCTGCGGCCAAAGCGGCCTGGCGGCGGTTGGACTCGGAGGCGATATCCAAACCGACCGCCGCAGCGTTGGTCTGCACCGGCTCGATGTACTGAATCACAAAGCGGTCGCCATGGTGCGCAGTCAGCATGCGGATCCGGAAATCCGGCTGCCCGGCGGCGCGGGCGGCGGCCACAAAACGCGCCTGCTCGGCCTCGGGCACGCGGCGGATGACACCGAAACCGCGGGCGCCGCGAAATTCGCGCGCCAGATCGCGGCTCCGGCTGTAGCGCAGCATTTTTGCACCGTCCAGGTGCTCCTCGGCGGTGAGCACCACCCCACGCATGCCGCGCAGGCCGTACTGGTAATGATTGAGCAACTCCTGGATCTGATCGAATGTGGCCTGCGCCGAGGCTGCCAGCTGCGCCTGGGCGCGGCGCGCGTTGACCTGGCGCAGCTCCAGCGCGGTGACGGTGGTGAGCACCGCGCCCAGCGCAAGCACCACCACTGCCCAACGCAGCGCTCTGCGGTTGGCAGCCAACAAACGCATCATCGGTTCCGTCCTCCCTCGATCTATCGCCATTACCGCTGCAGCGACATCGCCGCGGCACGCCTGGCGCACGCCCATGCGGCGTATTCCCCAGATCGGCGCGCCGGCTGCGAACTTGATCGCGACAACGAAAATAATGCGCAGAAAAAGCCGCCAAGCGGACGCGACCGCGATTCCGTTGGGGTTGGGCGGTGCACCGATGCAGCCACTCAGCGACACCGGGACGGAAGCATCGGCGTGCACGCGCGACGGATCGAAGGCCCCGAACGGGGGCAGCGCATGCCGCAAGATGCCCTGGCATCGCCAGGGTCCGGTCAGGTGGCGCGGGCGTGATCAGTCCAGAGGCACGGCTCTGTCGCAGGCCCTGTTCACCAGCGGCATCGCCGGCCCGACCGGACTCACTCCGGTTCGCGCGCCCGTGGCGGCGTGGCAGCGCGTCCCACCGACGTCAGCACCGCGAATTGCCGCTCGCCACGGTCTTCCACGCGGACCCAGTCCGGGCCCGGCTGACCGTCCAGGTTTGCGTTGCCCAGCCAGGCGAGCGTGCGCAACAGCACGCTCATGCGCACGCCCAGCTGCTTGCACAGCTTGGAAAGCGACATCCCATCCGGTGCGTCCGCAAGCATGTGCAACAGCTGCACGGTGAGCTGTGGATCAGCGGACAAGCACCGCTCCAATGTCGCGCGGTGCCGCGTCGGCGGCTTCGGCACGATGCGGCAGTACGATCACCGGAATCGACTTGGAGGTCGGCGTACGCGCCTCGTCGGCGAAACTGGACAACGGTACCAGCGCGTTGGTTTCCGGGTAGTACGCAGCCAGACAGCCGCGCGGAATGTTGTAGTCCACCAGCAGGAAGCGTCGCGCCTCGCGGTGCACACCGTCCTCGCACAGGCTCTCCAGGTCCACCCAATCGCCGGCCTTCATGTTCAACGCCGCGATATCGGCGCCATTGATGAACAGCACACGGCGCTCACCGAAGACGCCGCGATAACGGTCATCCAAACCGTAGATGGTGGTGTTGTATTGATCGTGCGAACGCGTGGTGGCCAGCGTGAACACCATCTGCTCGGTGTGGCTGCGGCGCGCACGATGGATTGGATTGTCGGTGGGCACGGCGTGCGGCTTGAATACCGCGCGTTGTTCCGGCGTCACCCATTGGCGGTCGCGCGCGGTGTTGGACAGGCGAAAGCCGCCCGGCGTGCGCACGCGCTCATTGAAGCCGGCAAAGTCCGGGAATACCTGCGCAATCAGGTCGCGCACGCGGTCGTAATCGCCCACCAGCCAACGCCAGCGGATCGCACTGCGCGCACCCAACGTCGCCTCGGCCAGCCGCGCCACGATCGCCGGCTCGGACAACAAATCAGGCGAAGCCGGCGGATTGATGCCGGCCGACAGGTGCACCATGCTCATCGAATCTTCCACCGTCACGCCTTGCGAGCCGGCGTCCTGGATATCGATTTCGGTACGACCCAGGCACGGCAGGATCAAGGCATCGCGCCCGTGTACCAGATGGCTGCGATTGAGCTTGGTGGTGACGTGCACGGTGAGGTCGCAATTGCGCAGCGCGCGGTGCGTCGCGTCGGTATCCGGCGTGGCGGCGGCGAAGTTGCCGCCCATTGCGAAGAACACCTTGCCGCGCCCATCCAGCATCGCCTCGATCGCACCGACGGTATCGAAACCGTCTGCGCGCGGCGGCGCGAAACCGAACACCGACTGCAGCTTGTCCAGGAATGCGGCCGGCGGCTTTTCGTAGATCATCATCGTGCGGTCGCCCTGCACGTTGCTATGCCCGCGCACCGGGCAGACCCCCGCGCCCGGGCGGCCCAGGTGGCCGCGCAATAGCAGCAAGTTGGTGATCATGTGGATGGTGGCGACCGAATGCTTGTGCTGGGTGATGCCCATGCCCCAGCAGGCGATCACGCGCTCGGCATTGAGATAGATCTCCCCGGCCTTGTGCAGCGCCGCTTCGTCCAGACCGGATTCTTCGACGATGGTGTCCCAGGCTTCCGCATGCACGTCGGCCGCGAATGCGTCGAAATTGGCCGTGTGCGCCTGGATGAAATCCAGATCCAGCAGGCGCGGCGTGCCATCGCGCTGTGCCTGCGCATCGCGCTCCAGCACATGCTTGATGATGCCTTTCACTGCGGCCAGATCGCCGCCGATCTTGAGCTGGAAATAATCCGACGCGATGCGCGTGGAGCCGTTGTGCAGCATCTCCAGCTTGTCCTGCGGATCGGCGAACTTTTCCAGCCCGCGCTCGCGCAGCGGATTGAATGCCGCAATCGCCGCACCGCGCTTGGAGGCCTGACGCAACTCGCCCAGCATGCGCGGATGGTTGGTGCCCGGGTTCTGCCCGAAGATGAAGATCGCATCGGCCAGCTCGAAGTCGTGCAACGACACCGTGCCCTTGCCCACGCCGATCTGCGAGCGCAACGCGGTGCCGGAGGGCTCGTGGCACATGTTGGAGCAATCGGGGAAGTTGTTGGTGCCGAACTCGCGCACGAACAACTGATACAAGAATGCCGCCTCGTTACTGGTGCGCCCGGAGGTGTAGAAGATCGCCTCGTCCGGCGACGCCAGCCCGTTGAGATGCCCGGCGATGTGCGCAAAGGCATCGTCCCAGCTGACCGGCACGTAGTGGTCGGTGGCCGCGTCGTAGCGCATCGGGTGGGTCAACCGGCCCTGCCCTTCCAGCCAGTAGTCGCTGTACTGCGACAACAGGCTGACGCTGTGCGAGGCGAACAGTTCCGGCCCGGCGCGGCGCGCAGTGGACTCGGCTGCCACGGCCTTGGCGCCGTTTTCGCAGAATTCGAAAGTGGACGTGTGGTCGCGGTCCGGCCAGGCGCAACCAGGGCAGTCGAAGCCGTCCGGCTGGTTGGCGTGCAGCAGCGTCTTGGCGCCCTGCACTGCGATGTCCTGTTCCATCAGATGCTTGGCCACCGAGCGCAATGCGCCCCAGCCGCCCGCGGGATTGTCGTACTGCTGGATAGTTTTCTTGCTCATGCGGGCTCTCCCACGCTAACGCCCAGATCCAGGCGCTGCGAATGGCTGTAAACAACACAATCGTGATCGCGGGCAAACCCGATCAGGGTCAGTCCCGCACTGTCGGCCAGGCTGATCGCCAGCGCGGTGGGTGCCGAAATCGCTGCGAGCAGCGGAATTCGGGCCTGCGCGGCTTTCATGGCCATTTCGTAACTGGCGCGGCTGGTGACCACCGCAAACCCGTGCGATGCATCGATGCGCGCGCGCGCCAATGCACCAATCAATTTATCCAGCGCGTTATGCCGGCCCACGTCTTCGCGGACCAGTTGCACATTGCCCTGCGCATCGGCCCAACCGGCCGCGTGCACGGCGCCGGTCTGCGCGGCGATGGGCTGGCGTGCATGCAGCGCGTCCAGCGCATGCGCCAAGGCATCCACGTCGATCTGCAGGGACGACTGCAGCACCGGCGGCACACGCAGCACCGCCTCGATGGATTCGTTGCCGCACACCCCGCAACCGCTGCGCCCGTCCAGATTGCGCCGCCGCTGATCCAACGCGGCTGCCCGCTCGGGCGGGATCTCGATCTGCAGCGAAGCGCCTTCCAGAAACGTCTCCACCGCGATCACGCGCAAGTCCTGCGCGTGATCGACGATGCCTTCGCTCAACGAGAACCCGAGCGCGAAATCCTCCAGGTCCTCCGGCGTGGCCATCATCACTGCGAAGGGCACGCCGTTGTAGATGAAGGCGACCGGCATTTCGGCCGCCACCATGTCTTGCACCGTGGCGCTGCGGCCACCGCGATGGCGACGGACCGTGCGCACCACACTGCCGGGACGCACGGAACGGGAAGACGGACTGGTCATCTCATCTCAATGGAACAGCACGAAGGCTTTTTGCAGGGTGACCCAGATACCGAACAGCATCGGGATACCCACCGCCATCCAGGCGAATGCAACCAGCGCGGGATTGCCGCCATGGCCGATGCGCGCCAGTTGCTCCGGCGGCAACACGCCGTGACCGCTGCGGTCCACCTTCTCGTGCGCCAGCTGCTTTTCGCGCGCCAGTTCGTCAGGCGTCATGAAGTGACGCGCGGCCACCGGGCGCACCAACAAATTGCAGATCAGGCCGAGCACGAGCATGCCGGCGAGGATGTACATGGTGGTGTTGTAGACCTGTGACGGCGGGCTGCCGTGCGCCAGTTGGTACTCGCGCATATATCCCACCACCACCGGGCCGAGGATGCCCGCGGTGGCCCAGGCAGTCAGCAGACGGCCGTGGATGGCACCAACCATCTGGGTCCCGAACAGGTCGGCCAGATACGCCGGAATGGTGGCGAAGCCGCCGCCGTACATCGACAGGATGATGCAGAAGATGCCTGCAAACAGCGCGATGCCGCCAATGCCGCCAGCCGACGGCGCCGCTGCGTACAGGCAGATGCCCAGCACGAAGAACAGCGTGTAGGTGTTCTTGCGGCCGAGCTTGTCGGACATGCTGGCCCAGAAGAACCGGCCACCGATGTTGAACAGGCTGAGCAGACCGGTGAACCCGGCCGCAATGGCCGCGATGCTGGCCAGCTGGGTCGGATCCAGGCTGCCGAAGCCCACATCCACACCGATCAAACGGCCGCCGAATACTTCCTGCAACATCGGCGAGGACATGCCGATCACGCCGATACCGGCCGAGACGTTCAGGCACAGCACGCCCCACAGCAGCCAGAACTGTGGGATGCCCCAGACCTTGCTGACGTGCACGTGGTTGGCGGTGATCATGGCGTTGCTGCTGGCCACCGGTGCGGTCCAGCCGGCGGGGGTCCAGCCGCTCGGCGGCACGCGGTAGCCGAACGCGCCGGCCATCATGAAGACAAAGTACAGCGCCGCCATCACCAGGAAGGTTTCCATCACGCCCACCGAGGTGGGGGTGGCGAAGTGGCGCATCAGCGCATCGGCCAGCGGGCTGCCGATCATTGCGCCGCCGCCGAAGCCCATGATCGCCATGCCGGTCGCCATGCCGCGACGGTCCGGGAACCACTTGATCAGCGTCGACACCGGCGAGATGTAACCCAGGCCCAGACCGATACCACCGATCACGCCCGAGCCCAGCCACAGCATCCAGATCTGATGGAAGTGGATACCGGCTGCCGAAATCACCAGGCCGCCGCACCAGCACAGCGCCGAGACCACGCCGGCCTTGCGCGGGCCGGCGCGCTCCAGCCAGCCGCCCCAGATCGCCGCCGAACAGCCCAGCAGCACGAAGAACAGCGTGTACATCCACTGCAGTTCGCTGATCTTCCAGTCGCAGGTGGTGGCCACCATGCGCGCGAACAGGCCCATGTCGGCCGGGCACGCAATCGACTCAGTGATGCCCAACGCCTTGGACAACGGCAGCCAGAACACGCTGAAGCCGTAGGCCATGCCGATGCACAGGTGGATCGCCAATGCTGCCGGCGGGACCAACCAACGATTGAACCCCGGCCGCGCAATGATGCGCTCCTTGGACAGTAGACCGGCGTCTGCGCCGCTGGCTGTCGCCACGGTGGACCCTTGCGTCATTCTCATTTCCCCAAAAAATCAACGATGAACTGCGATAAGCACGGCTGACGGGCGTGCCGCCATGGCCTTGCGGGCGATGGCAACGTCCTGTCGGCCGTTCCGAATACGATTGACGGCTGCGATCAAACAACGCGTTGCGAGATGAGCAGCTACAGCGACCAGCCCCAACCGGCGGTCGTCTGGCGCATCATCGGCGATCCCTGCCTGTTTGCAATGCTCGCGAGTGCCCCGCAGCGTTGCAACGCGCTGCCAAACCCCACGCCGCACAAGCGTTCCTTGGTGTTAGCGGCCGGGGCTGCGACTAATTGACTAGTCTGTCTGCGCTTCGCCACCCACGTCGCGAAACCGCTCCCGGCATCGGCAGCGATCGCAGGGCGGCGATACGCGCTTGCGAAGGGCCGGTGGCCGATCGCGTGGCCGGCTGACGGCCGGCACGCCATGCGCCTGCCGGCATCGAGGTGACGGCCGAGGTGCCAGCTGCGTACAGTCGGGCGATCCCGAGCGACGGAGCCTGCAATGCCCGACTACCTTCCCAGCGATGCGGCGGATGCGCTGCAGGCACCGGCGCAGCTGGACGCCTTCTGGATGCCGTTCACCGCCAACCGCCAGTTCAAGGCGCGCCCGCGCCTGCTGGCCTCGGCGCAGGGCATGTACTACTGCGACGTCGACGGCCGCCAGATCCTGGACGGCACCGCCGGCCTGTGGTGCTGCAACGCCGGCCACGGCCGCGAGCGCATCGTGGCGGCGATCCGCGCACAGGCCGGCACGCTGGATTTCGCCCCCACCTTCCAGATGGGCTCGCCGCTGCCGTTCGTGCTGGCGCAGCGGCTGGCCGCGATCGCCCCGCCCGGCCTGGGCCATGTGTTCTTCACCAACTCCGGCTCGGAGGCGGTGGATAGCGCGATGAAGATCGTGCTGGCCTACCACCGCCTGCGCGGCGAGGGCCAGCGCACCCGCTTCATCGGCCGCGAGAAGGCGTATCACGGGGTCGGCTTCGGCGGCATGTCCATCGGTGGGCTGCCCAATAACCGCAAGTGGTTCGGCCCGTTGCTGGCCGGCACCGACCATCTGCGGCACACGCTGGATCTGCAGCGCAATGCGTATGCGCGCGGGCTGCCCGCGCATGGCGCGGAACTGGCCGACGATCTGGAGCGGCTGATCACCCTGCACGATGCGTCCACGATCGCCGCGGTTTTTGTCGAACCGGTCTCCGGTTCGGCCGGCGTGATCCTGCCGCCGGAGGGCTACCTGCAGCGGTTGCGCGCCATCTGCGACCGCCACGGCATCGTGCTGGTGTTCGACGAGGTCATCACCGGCTTCGGCCGGGTCGGCGAGGCGTTTGCCGCGCAGCGCTTCGGCGTCACTCCCGACATCATCACCGCCGCCAAGGGGCTGACCAGCGGCACCGTGCCGATGGGCGCGGTGCTGGTGGCCGATGCGATCTTTGATGCCTTCATGCACGGGCCGCAGAACGCGATCGAACTGTTTCACGGCTACACCTATTCCGGCCACCCGCTGGCCTGCGCGGCGGCGATCGCCACCCTGGATACCTATGCCGAGGAAGACCTGTTCACGCGTGCGATCACGCTCGGCCCGCAGTGGGAAGACGCCCTGCACGGCTTGCGCGGGCTGCCGCATGTGATCGACATCCGCAACATCGGCCTGATCGGTGCGATCGAACTGGCGCCGCGCGACGGTGCACCGGGCGCGCGCGGTTTCGAGGTGTTCGAGCGCTGCTTCCACGAAGGCGGCCTGTTGGTGCGCGTTACCGGCGATGTCATCGCGCTGTCGCCGCCACTGATCGTCACGCCGGAGCAGATCGGGCAGATGGTGGAGATACTGGGCACGATTCTGCGCCAGGTGGCATAAGCGCAGCAGGCGAAACCCGGGACTGCAATTTTCGCTGGCCGACGGGCGCCCGCGTGTCACGCGCGCGGGCGCCACGTCAAGCGCGCAAAGCGGCGGCAGGCTCACTACAATGCCCGCCCCGTATACCCCCAGCAGTTGCCGCATGAACATCGTTGTCAAAGAAGAACTCAAGGCCTATATCGACCCGCTGACCCCCGACGAGCACGAGGCGCTGGAACGCAGCCTGCTGGCCGAAGGCTGCCGCGATGCCTTGGTGTTGTGGGGCGATGTGCTGGTGGATGGCCACAACCGTTACGGCATCTGCCAGAAGCACGACCTGCCGTTCCAGACCGTGCAGAACCCGCGCTTTCAGTCGATGCAGGATGTGCAGTTGTGGATGATCGAGCAGCACCTGGGCCGGCGCAGCGTGTCCGACTTCCAGCGCGGCGTGCTGGCGCTGCGCAAGCGCGAAATCCTGGCCGCACGCCAGCGTTCCCAGCGCGATGCCGATGCCGCTGCCGAAGCACCGCCGGCGGACGACGTGCACGCAGACGGCAGCAGCGATGACGGCGCCCTGCGCGACAACAGCACCGCACCGGCAGCCGGCGATAGCGACAGCCCGCCGTGGGAAGAGACCTCCACCCCGGTGAGCCGCGCCGAACTGGCACGCGAGGCGCGCCTGAGCAGCAACCAGGTGGTGATGATCGAGCGCATCCACAAACAGGCCGCCCCGGAAGTGGTGCAGGCGGTGAAGGCCGGCGAGATTTCGATCAGCGCCGCCGCCGCGGTAGCCACGCTGTCCGAAGACGAACAACGCGCAGCCGCGCAGGCCGGCAAGGCCGAGCTCAAGCAGGCCGCCAAACGCGTGCGCGATGCCAAGCGCAAACCCAAGCCCGACCAGGCCGAAGGCGGCGAAGCCGAACGCCGCGACGTCAAGGCCTTGCAGCGCCGCGTCACCGAACTGGAAAACGAAAACGCCGCATTGCAGGCCAAGGTCGCCGCATTGCAATCGCAGCTGGAGCGCCTGCGCGGCTGAGTGCGCGACCGATGGAACGCCTGATCCGGGTTGCCCTGCGTAGGAGCGCCCTTGGGCGCGATGACGCATTCCCAGTAACGCCCAATCGCGCCCAAGGGCGCTCCTACGTGCAGGGAGAGGGATCGCGCCAGGTGACGGCGGTATGGCGTGTGGTCGTGGACATGCCCTGGTCAGACGACTGAGTACACTTCAGTCATGGAACCCAGTCTCAGCACTCCCCGCCCCATCGATCCCCGTCGTGCCCAGCTGCAGCGCATGAAGCTGTTGGCGGTGGCCTTGCTGCTGGCGATGTTCGCCGGCTTTGTCGTCAGCCACCTGATGGGCGAACACGGCATCTGGGCCTGGGTGTCGGCCTTCTGCGAAGCCGCCACCGTGGGCGCACTGGCCGACTGGTTCGCGGTGGTGGCCTTGTTCCGCCGCCCGATGGGCCTGCCGATTCCGCATACCGCCATCCTGCCGCGCGGCAAGGACCGGCTGGCCGACGGCCTCGCCGTCTTCGTGCGCGACCAGTTCCTCGCCCCCGATGCCTTGATGGAAAAGCTGCGCGTCTTCGACCCGGCCAGCCGCCTGGGCGATTGGCTGGCCAAGCCCGAACAGGCGCGCATGCTGGCGCAGATGGCACGCAGCTGGATGCTGCAGGCGCTGGAGCTGCTCGACGAAGCGGCAGTGCGGCGCGCCATTCAAGGCTTCGTGGTCGACCGCCTGCGCAAATGGAATGCCGCCGCCACGGTCGGCGATGTCATGGCCCTGCTCACCACCGACGGGCGCCATCAGAAATTGCTGGACGAAGTGTTGCTGCGGCTGGGCGAATGGCTGGATCAGGAACAGGTCAAGACGCGCGCCTCAGCCTTGATCGTGCGATACGCGCGGCGCGAGTGGCCCAAGCTGGTCGGCACCGTGAACTGGGTCAAGCCGATCGAGGAGATCGGCGACAGCCTGGCCGACCGCATGGCGCGCGCGGCGATCGAAGAACTGCAGGACATCCTCAAGACGCCCGAGCACCCAATCAGGCTCGACTATGAGGCGTGGTTGCAGCGCTACATCACGCGCTTGCGCGACGAGCCGGAGATGGCCGTACGCGTGGAAGAACTCAAGCAACGCGCGATCGAACACCCGGCACTGCAGGAATATGTGCAAGGCCTATGGGGCGAAATCCGCGACGCACTGCGCAACGATCTGGCGCGCGAGCAGTCCTCGATGGCCGCGCATATGGAGCGCTCGATGCAATCGCTCGGCCAGGCCCTGTCGCAGGATCCCTCGCTGCGTGAAGCGCTCAATCAACATATGTTGCAGGCCGCCGACAAACTCACCACGCGCTTGCGCACATCGGTGACCGAACATATTGCCTCGACGATGAAAAGTTGGGACGAACGTCACCTCGTCGAACAATTGGAATTGGGTGTCGGGCGCGATCTGCAATACATTCGCTTCAATGGAACGTTGGTTGGTGGATTGATCGGGCTCATCCTTCACGCGTTGTCGATCTGGCTCTCGTTCTGATGCAATGCAAGCGTTGATCGCCCACCGGGATCACGCGCAGGCTTAACGCGGCGAACAGAACGTACGAGCGGTCGTCAGGCGGTGAGCGCAGTCGTTGTTGTTCCGCGCTCAGGGGACTGCACGCAGCTGGATCATCGTCAGGCGGTACCACGAGGTCGACGTGTCGGTCGGCCAGCACACTGGGCATGCAACAGGCAGGGCGAAGGAACGAATATGCCGAAGGGCCGCTGGGATCTGCGCAGGCAATACGGGCGTCGCGCATTCTTTGGTGCACTGCTGATCCTGATCGCCGGTCTGGTTGCCGCCATCGTTACCGGCGTGTGGCTGCAACGGCATAACGAGCTCGAGCGCGAGCAACGCTTTCAATATGTGGTGCGTACGCTGGCACGCAATATCAGCGAGCGCATGTATACCTTCGAACACGGCTTGCGCGGCGCACGCGGTGCGGTGATCGGCGCGGGCAGCGGCATCATCAGTCGAGAACGCTTCACCTTGTACAGCCGCTCGCGGGATTATGCGCGCGAGTTTCCCGGCGTGCTGGGTTATGGCTACATCCACCGCGTCGCACCCGCCGACGAAGCGGCGTTTCTGCAGGAAGCGCGCGCCGACGGCGCGCCGGACATCCATCGCCGGCCGTTGGCGCCTTGGGATGGCGAGCGCTACATGGTGTTGTATTTCGAACCGGAATCCTCGGGCAACCGTCCGCTCGGCATCGACATCGCGTCCGAGCCGCGCCGGCGCGCTGCCGCCTTGCAGGCCTCGCGCAGCGGCGAGCCGATCATGACCTCGCCGATCTCGCTGTCCGGTTACCGCGTCCCCACCGAAAGCGGATTCCTGGTGCTGCTGGCGGTCTATCACGAAGGCATGCCGTTGCAGACGCCGCAACAACGCATGGTTGCCACCAGTGGCTGGGTGTATGCCCCCTTCAGCGTCGAACAGATGGTGCAAAGCGCACTGGGCGAACGCGACGATGTGGCGCTGGATCTGTCCGACCGCAACGAGCCGACCCATAACTTCTATCGCAGCGGCATACCCGCCAGCGACAGCGCGCTGCGTCCGCCGGTGGTGCAGCTGCTGCCGATCTACGGCCGCACCTGGGTTATCACCGCCCACCCCACCGCCAGCTTTGTCGCCTCGCTCAACCAGAGTTCGCCCTGGCTGATCGGCGGGCTGGTGATGAGCGCATCGGTGCTGTTCGCCGCCTTGCTGGTGCTGTATTTCAGCAATGGCCTGCGCCGCGAAGAAGTGCTGCGCAAGCAGATGGAGCTGGCCGCGCTGGTCAGCCATTCCAGCGAAGCCATCGTTGCCGAAACTCCGGACGGGCGCATCACCCACTGGAACCCCGCTGCCGGGGCGATGTTCGGCTACAGCGCCGAAGAGGCCATCGGTCAGGACCTGACCATGCTGCTGTCGCCGCAGCCGTATGCAATGCCGGACATCGACCCTGTCGACGCTGCGCATCCGGGCAATGCATCAGCGGCGCAGAGCATGCGCCATCGCGACGGGCATCAGGTGCATGTGCTGGCCAGCAAGGCGCCGATCATCGAAAGCGAAGGCACGCTCAGCGGGCATTCGCATTTCTTCCGCGACATCTCCGATCGCGTGCGCTCGCACCAACGCATCATCGATCTAAACGCCTCGCTCGAACATCAGGTGGCCGAGCGCACCAGCGAGCTGGTGAAGTTTTCGGTGCTGCAACGCGCGATCCTGGCGCACGCCGGTTATGCCATCATCGCCACCGACTCCAGCGGCTTCGTCACGCTGTTCAATCCGGCGGCGGAAAAACTGCTGGGCTACAACGCGGCAGAGGTGATCGGCCGGCGCAAGGCCAGCCAGTTCATCGAGCCGGAAGAACTGCAGGAGCGTGCGCACATGCTCGCCGACCAGACCGGCACGCCGGTGGCGCCCACGCTGGAAGCGGTGGCTGCGCTCACCAGCCTGGGCCGCAGCGACACCAGCGAGTGGACCTACGTCAGCCACGACGGGCGGCGGCTGCCGGTGCTGCTGACCTTGAGCACCCTGCGCGACGACCACGACCAGGTGATCGGCTACCTGGGCGTGGCGGTGGATCTCACCGAGCAAAAACTGCACGAAAAACAGCTGCGTCTGGCAATGGATGCGGCCAAGAGCGCCAACCAGTCCAAGTCCGATTTCCTGGCCAACATGAGCCACGAAATCCGCACGCCCATGAATGCCATCCTGGGCATGCTGTACCTGCTGCAGCGCAGCGAGCTGCCCGGCGCCGCGCAGGACATGGTCACCAAGATCGATCGCTCCGCCCGCACGCTGCTGGAAATCATCAACGACATCCTGGACTTCTCCAAGATCGAAGCCGGGCGCATCGATCTGGAACGCGCCCCGTTCGATCTCAACCAGCTGTTCGACAACATCGCCGACCTGATGCGTTCCTCGCTCAGCGCCAAGCCGGTGGAAATGATCGTCGAGCCGTTGCCGCGCGACAGCCGTTGGCTGCTCGGCGATGCGCTGCGCATCAATCAGGTGCTGGTCAATCTGGTCGGCAACGCGATCAAGTTCACCGAACAGGGCGAAGTGGTGCTGTCGGTACGGCGCTTCCCCAGCGGCGACCCCAACAAGCTCAAGCTGCTGTTTTCGGTGCGCGATACCGGCATTGGCATTTCCAAGGAAAAGCAGAGCCTGATCTTTTCGCCGTTCCTGCAGGCCGATACCTCCACCAGCCGGCGTTATGGCGGCAGCGGCCTGGGGCTGACCATCAGCCGGCGCCTGATCGAATTGATGGGCGGCGAGCTGGAAGTGGAAAGCGTGCCCGGCCGCGGCAGCGAATTCTATTTCGTGATCACGCTGGAAAAATCCGCACCGCCGCAAACCCAGCGCGATTTGCCGGCATTGCCGCCGGAAGCGATGCCGCGCGTATTGATTGCCGACGACCACGATGCGGCGCTCAACAATCTGGTGCGCATCGCCACCGAACTTGGCTGGCGCGTGGATGCGGTGGCCAGCGGGCAGGCCGCACTGCAGGCGATAGAGCAGGCCAGCGAGCCCTACGATGTTTTCCTGCTCGACTGGCGCATGCCCGATATCGACGGGGTGGCCATTGCGCGCGAGATTCGTGCGCGCGCCGTGCCGGGCCCGCATCCGGTGATCGTGATGGTCACCGCCTACGAGCGCCGCCTGCTGGAACAGCACCCCGAGCAACAGGACCTGGATGCGGTGATGACCAAGCCGGTGACCGGCGCGGCGCTGCACCGGTTGGTCGAACAACTGGTGGACCAGCGCCCCGGCGCCCGCCCGGCCACGCCCACGTTCGTTGCGCGCCGCCTGGAAGGCGCGCACCTGTTGCTGGTGGACGACAGCGAAATCAATTGCGAAGTGGCGCAGCGCATTCTCGAAGGCGAAGGTGCCACGGTCACCGTCGCCCACGATGGCGAACAGGCGGTGAGCACGCTCAGGCGCGCGCCCACCCTGTTTCATCTGGTGTTGATGGATGTGCAGATGCCGGTGGTGGACGGTTACGAGGCGACCCGCCGGCTGCGCCAGATCCCGGCCCTGGCCAGCTTGCCGGTGATCGCGCTGACTGCCGGCGCGTTCCGCCCGCAACAGGAAAAGGCGCTGGAAGCCGGCATGAATGGCTTTATCGCCAAGCCGTTCAACGTCGAAGAATTGGTCACTGCCATTCGTCACTTTCTGCAGCCGGGCATACGGCGGATCCCATCGCTGCCGCATGAAACAGAGGCGCACGCCGGCCCCGAGTGGGAGCACAGCGACCCCGAACTGCTGGACGCTGCGCGCGCGCGCAGCCTGTGGCGCGAACGCGAGCCATATGCGCGTTATCTGATCAAGCTGCTGCGCGACAACCCCGACCCTGCGGAAGTGGCTGCGGAACATCTGCGCCGCAACGAACTGCCGGCCATCGGCGCAATGGCGCACAAACTGCGTGGCGCGGCCGGCTCGCTCGCGCTGCCGGCGCTGGCCGGTGCTGCCGGCGATCTGGAAATGCGTATCGACGAAGGGCACGACATCACCGCCTCGCTGATCGTGTTGAAGGACATCATGCAGCGCACCGCCGAAGCGATCCGCGCGTTCCTGCAAGACAGCGACAGCGAGAGTGTTGCCGATGACGATGGCGTGGCACTGGATGCAGACAGCGTGCAGATCCTGACATCGGCCTTTGCCAGCGACGATGCAGACCAGATCGACCACGCGCTGCTGATCTGCGCGCCACGTTTACCGCGCACGTTGCAGGAAGCACTGCAGCGCGCGGTCGAAGATTTCGACTTCCGTCGCGCCGAAACCACGTTGCGCGAGTGGCAGACCACCCACCTGCACTGACCGCGCTCACCGAGCCGCTTGGCAAGGATCGACCATGCCGTCCCGTCCCCTGCTGTGTGTCGACGACGAATCCAGCAACCTGGCGACGCTGCGCCAGCTGCTGCGCGACGACTTCGCGCTGGTGTTCGCCAAATCCGGCGGTGAAGCCCTGGATGCGGTGACCCGCCACACGCCCAAGCTGATCCTGCTGGATGTCGAATTGCCGGACATGGACGGCTATGCGGTGGCGCGCACGCTCAAGCAGCTGCCGTCCAGCAACGCCATCCCGATCCTGTTCGTGACCTCGCGCAACAGCGAGCACGACGAACGTCTCGGGCTGGAAGCGGGCGCGGCCGATTACGTCAGCAAGCCCTACTCGCCTGCGCTGCTCAAGGCACGCATCGCCACGCAGTTGAAGCTGGCCGAAAATGCGCGGCTGGCCCAGCAGTACCGCGACGCGATCCATCTACTCGGCACCGCCGGCCAGGGCCAGGACGCCGACACCGGCGCGCATATCTGGCGGATGGCGGTGTATGCGCGGGTCCTGGCCGAGACGGTGGGCTGGTCGCCGCAGCAGGCGCAGACCCTGCAGGACGCCGCCCCGCTGCACGACGCCGGCAAGATCGCGGTACCCGGCAGCATCCTGCACAAGCCCGATTCACTGGACGAACACGAACGCTCGGTGGTGCGCCAGCATCCGCAGGCGGGCCACGACCTGCTGCGCCACGGCCGCGGCCCGGTGTTTCAGCTGGCCGCGGAAATCGCGCTGCATCATCACGAATGCTGGGACGGCAGCGGGTATCCCAAGGGATTGGCGGGCGATGCCATTCCCGAATCCGCACGCATCGTGGCGGTGGCCGACGTGTTCGACGCACTGTGCGGGCGGCGCGCCTACAAGGCGCCATGGACGGTGGAAGACGCCATGCGCAAGTTGGAGAGCATGGCAGGCAAGCAACTGGAACCGCGGCTGGTGCACCATTTCCGCGAGGCATTGCCGCAGATCCTGCAAATCAAGGACGCCTGGGACAGCCCGGCGGCATAGCGCTGATTCGGGTAGCTAAGACAACCGCCCCTGCGCGATGTCAGGGTTGGCTTTCTTCCGCCGTACCCTCACCCCAACCCCTCTCCCGCCGGGAGAGGGGCTCTGGATCCTTCTCCCATCGGGAGAAGGTGGCGCGCAGCGCCGGATGAGGGTACGGGCAGCTCTGGGACGACCAGCCGACTAACCACCACTTCGCGCGTCCTATATCGCCATCGCGCGCTTCTACGTCACCACCAGCCGCCTTAGCCGCCAACCGCTGCATCAACGCCACCGCCCAATATCAAAACCACCGCGTCTGCATCGACAAGCACGCACTGTTACTCAGGTGCGCTTGAACCCCGCCCCGTAGCAGCGGACAATTATCCATGTTGCGCCGCACATCATCGTGCGACGCGGGCCGATCCGGACGCCCCACTGGCGCCGTCGATGCAGCCCCGCAACCGAGAGTCCGATGCCTTCCAGCGTGTCCGACGCCGGCGTTACCCCGCCGCGTTATCCCGACTACCGCATTATTTCGCTGATCCTGGCCTGCGCCATTTTCATGGAGCAGATGGATGCCACCGTGCTGGCGACCGCGCTGCCTACACTGGCGCGCGACTTCGGCGTGGCCGCGCCGGCCATGAGCATTGCCATGACCAGCTACCTGCTGGCGCTGGCGGTGCTGATCCCGGCCAGCGGCGCGATTGCCGACCGCTTCGGCCTGCGCCGTGTGTTCGGCGCCTCGATCTGGGTGTTCGTCGCCGGCTCGATCCTGTGTTCGCTGGCCGACAGCCTGCCCACCATGGTGGCCGCACGCGTGCTGCAAGGCGCTGGCGGCGCGATGATGGCCCCGCTGGGCCGGCTGATCCTGCTGCGCACGGTGGAGCGCCGCCATCTGGTCTCTGCGATGGCCTGGACGCTGGTGCCCGCCTTCATCGGCCCGATGCTCGGCCCACCACTGGGCGGCTTTTTCGTCTCGTATCTGGACTGGCGCTGGATCTTCTACATCAACGTGCCGATCGGCATCGCCGGCTTCCTGTTGGTGCGCCGGTTCATCCCCGACATTCCCGCCGAGGCTGCGCCAACACGTTTCGACCTGCGCGGCTTCGTGCTGTGCGGCGTGGCGCTGGGCTGCCTGTTGTTCGGCCTGGAAATGGTCAGCCAGGAAAGTGGCATCGGCATGGCCAGTTGGTTGTTGGCCACCGGCGCGGCCGCTGCACTGGGCTATCTGTGGCATGCGCGCTACCACCCGGCCGCGTTGCTGGACCTGAGCTTGCTGCGCATCGATTCGTTCCGGCTGTCGGTGATTGGCGGCGCGCTGATGCGCATCACCCAGGGCGCGCAGCCATTTCTGCTGCCGTTGCTGTTCCAGATCGGCTTCGGCATGAGCGCTGCGCACAGTGGGCGTCTGATCCTGGCCACCGCACTGGGCGCGCTGCTGATGCGCAGCATCACCCCGCAGCTGCTGCGCCGTTTCGGCTACCGCAACAGCCTGATCGGCAATGGCGTGCTGGCCAGCCTGGGCTATATGGTGTGCGCGCTGTTCCGTCCCGATTGGCCCCTGGCGCTGATGTTCGGGCTGCTGTTGTGCTGCGGCGCCTTCATGTCGTTCCAGTTCGCCGCCTACAACACCATTGCCTACGAAAACGTGCCCCGCGCGCGCATGAGCCGCGCCAGCAGCCTGTACACCACCCTGCAGCAGCTGATGCTCTCGGTGGGCGTGTGTGCCGGCGCGATGATCCTCAAACTGGCCATGCTGGCCGGCGACCACACCCAACCGGCGCAACGCGATTTTTCGCTGGCGTTCTGCGTGGTCAGCCTGATCTCGCTCAGCGCCACCTGGTGGCATGTGCGCTTCGACAAGGATGCCGGGCAGGAAATGAGCGGGCATCGGGCTTAGAGCGTGTTGCGATCAGCGATAAGCACGGCAGCACCTCAGCAGGTATCGTGATGTAGCGCGTCGCCGTTGCGCGGCGCAAACCGTCGCCTTGCGTGACTCGTCCCTCGTGCATCGGTCAATTGGATGGCTGCAACGACGACAGGATCTGCTCACGACACACCGCGATGATTTCGTCGGCCAGCGGCGAATCGTTCGGGCACGACCGCGACAACACGATCGCGCCGATGGCGTGCGCCATGATGTCCAGGTTGCTGGCGCGCTCATGCGCGGCCTCGGCGGTGCCGGGCGCTGCGCCGCTACGGTCGAGCGCAGTCAACACGTTCTCCACCCCCACCGCAAACGCCTCGCGCACTTCTTCCGGCTGACGCGCGGCATCGGCGCCGAGCGCGGCCATCGTGCAACCGGTGGCAGGGCTGTCGCGGTGTCCGCGGGACAGATAGAAATTGACGAAATCCGCCTTGTCCACGTGCGCGCTCTGCGCAGCGATGTTGGCCAGGCCACAGGCTGCCGACTCGGCCATCAGATCCGCCTTGGAGCGGAACTGCTTGTAGAACCCGCCATGGGTGAAGCCTGCGGCGGCCATCAGATCGGCAATGCCGATGCCGTCGTATCCGCGCTCGCGAAACAGCACCGATGCCGTTTCGACGACATGCGCCCGGTTGGCCTGGGCCTGGGCCTTGGTCACTTTCATCGTGGGGTCACTCCGTGGGGATGCGGGACTGGGGAGCCTGAAAGATACATTGATGTCGACCGTAATCAACATGTTGACATGTTAGATTTTGGTCGTAATCTTTGCCAACCCTTCCGTCTGAGCACCGCCAATGACCCGCTCTTCGCTGTTCGAACCCTATGCCCTGGGCACGCTGACGCTGGCCAATCGCGTCGTGATGGCCCCGCTGACCCGCAACCGGGCCGGCGCCGGCCTGGTGCCCAGCGCGCTGGCCGCCATCTATTACGCCCAGCGTGCGTCGGCCGGCCTGATCATCACCGAGGCCACGCAAATCTCGCCGCAAGCGCAGGGCTATCAGGACACCCCCGGCCTGTACACGCCCGAGCAGATCGCCGGCTGGCGCGCGGTCACCAACGCGGTGCATGCCAGGGGCGGGCGCATCTTCGTGCAGCTGTGGCATGTGGGCCGGGTCTCGCACGTGGACCTGCAGCCAGGCGGCGCCGCACCGGTTGCGCCCTCGGCAATCCGCGCAGCGGCCAAGGTGTTCGTCAACAACGGCTTTGCCGATGTCTCCGAGCCACGCGCGCTGGAACTGGACGAATTGCCCGGCATCGTCGATGACTTCCGCCAGACCGCCGCCAATGCGATTGCCGCCGGCTTCGACGGCGTCGAAATCCACGCCGCCAACGGCTACCTGCTGGAGCAGTTCATCAAGGACGGTGCCAACCAGCGCAACGATGCCTACGGCGGCTCGATCGAAAATCGTGCACGTCTGTTGCTGGAGGTTGTCGCTGCGGTGGCCAAGGAAATCGGCGCCGAGCGTACCGGCGTGCGCATCTCGCCGGTGTCGCCGGCAAGCGGCATCTCCGGCAGCGACCCGCAGCCGCAATACGATTACATCGCCGAGCAACTCGACGCCCTGGGCATCGTGTATCTGCATGTGGTCGAAGGCGCGACCGGTGGCCCGCGCGATTTCGCCGCGTTCGACTACGACGCGTTACGCAGCCGGTTCACGCGCACCTACCTGGCCAACAACGGTTACGACCAGCCGCTGGCCACCACCCAACTCAGCGAGGGCAAGGCCGACCTGTTCGCGTTCGGCCGCGCCTTCATCAGCAACCCGGATCTGGTCGAACGCCTGCAACGTGGCGCGCCGCTGGCACCGCTGAATCCGGCCACGCTCTACGGCGGCGGTGCCGAGGGCTACACCGATTACCCGACCGTCTCCGGCTAATGCGTCCTGCCAACGCCATTCGCCACACCTTCTGAACTCAGGAATCCACCATGACCACGCTTCCCACTGTCCTCATCACTGGCGCATCCACCGGGATCGGTGCCGTCTACGCCGAACGCTTCGCGCAACGCGGCCACAACCTCGTGCTGGTCGCCCGCGACAAGGCACGCCTGGATGCCCTTGCGGCGCGCCTGCAGAACGCACACGGCATCAGTGTCGATGTACTGCAGGCCGACCTCACCCAGCATGCCGATGCGCAGATCGGCGTGCTGATCAACAACGCCGGCATCGCCCAGTCCGGCGGCATCCTGGAGCAGAACGCCGACACGATCGAACGCCTGGTCGCGCTCAATATCACCGCCCTGACGCGCCTTTCCGCTGCTGTCGCCCCGCGCTTTGCGCAGTCCGGTAGCGGCGCAATCGTCAACCTCGGCTCGGTGGTGGGCTTGGCTCCCGAATTCGGCATGAGCGTGTATGGCGCCACCAAGGCCTTCGTGCTGTTCCTGTCGCAGGGCCTGCACCTGGAGCTTGGCGCCAAGGGCGTGTACGTGCAGGCAGTGCTGCCGGCCGGTACGCGCACCGAGATCTGGGAGCGTGCAGGGATCGACATCAACACGCTCAGCGACCTGATGGATGTCGGCGAACTGGTCGACGCTGCACTGGTCGGCTTCGATCGTCGCGAGCTGGTGACCATTCCGCCGCTGCATGTGGCCGAGCGTTGGGATGCACTGGATGGCGCACGCCAGGGCTTGTTGTCCGATCTGCGGCAGGCGACCGCGGCGCAGCGCTACCAGCTACGCAACTGACGATTCACGCCGGTGCCCTGCCCGCGGCAGTCGGCAAGGCGACTGCCGCGGGCGCGTGGGTGAGGCGTGATGCGCGAACGCAACAGGTGACGGCTACGGGACGCGTACAGCACCCGGCCACGCCTACCCAACGACAGGATTGGACTTCCAACTACATGAAAGCGCTCACCTTCCAGCGTTATGGCAAATCGCCCGGAGTCGGTTTTTCCGAGCTGCCACAGCCGGCCTTGAAACCCGACGAAATACTGGTCGAAGTGCACGCGGCATCGGTCAACCCGATCGACAACATGGTCATGACCGGAATATTCAAACCGGTGCTCGAGTTCGACCTGCCTGCCACGCTGGGCAGCGATCTGGCAGGCATCGTCGCCGAGGTCGGCAGCGGCGTCACCCGCTTCAAGAAAGGCGATGCCGTGTTTGCCAGCGTGTTCGATCTGGGCACCGGCTCGCTCGCCGAATTTGCGGTGGTACCCGAAAGCGCCGCCGCGCTGAAACCGGCGAACCTGGATTTCGTCCAGGCCGCGTCCATTCCCATGGTCGGGCTCACCTCCTGGCAAGCGCTGACCGAGCGCGCCGGGCTGCAGCGCGGCCAGAAGGTCTTCATTCCCGCCGGCTCCGGCGGCATCGGCACCTTCGCCATCCAGCTCGCAAAGCAGATCGGCGCGCACGTAGGAACCACCACCAGTACCGGCAACGTGCAACTGGTGCGCGCCCTGGGCGCTGATGATGTGGTCGATTACAAGACCCAGGAATTCGAAAACGTGCTGCGCGGCTACGACGTAGTGCTGGGCACAACCAAGGGCGATGCACTGGAAAAATCTGTCGGCATTCTCAGGGCCGGCGGCAAGATCGTCTCGCTCGTCGGGCCGCTGGATGCGGCCTTCGCCCGCGCCCGGCGCTTGAACGGTCTGCTGACGCTGGTGTTCGGGCTGATGAGCCGCAAGATCAAACGCCTGGCCAAAAAGCGCGACGTGTCCTACGCATTTCTGTTCGTTCGCCCGGACGGCGCGCAACTGGCCAAACTCGGCGAACTGCTCGAAGCCGGACGCATCCGCCCGGTCATCGACACGGTGTTCCCGTTCGAGCAGGCAGCGCAGGCGTTGGAGTATCTGGCCAAGGGGCGCGCAAAAGGCAAGGTGGTCGTCAAGATGAGATGAGCCCTACGCGTTCGTGTCAGCAGTCTCGGCAGCGCGTCGGCCGGACAGGCAGGCGTGGAGCGCACCTGTTCTTACAGATGCACGATGCCTACCAGCTCAGGAAATGATCGTTAACCAAGCCCACAATGCGATGAGTGCAGCCAGCAGGACCGGCGGCGTCAGGATGAGGCCGACCTTCATGTACTGGCCCCATGTGATGCGCTGCCCCTTGTCTGCGAGGACATGCAGCCACAGCAACGTCGCCAGCGATCCGATGGGCGTGAACTTCGGCCCAAGATCGTTGCCGACGACATTGGCGTAGAGCATCAGCTCGCGTGTGTGTGCAGGAACATCGGCCGCATTGATCGCCAACGCGCCCACCAGCGTCGCGGGCATGTTGTTCATGACCGATGCCAGCACCGCCACAGCGAAGCCGGTCCCGATGGTGGCCACCAATTCGCCCTGGGCGGCCAACCAGGTCAGAACGCCGGTTGCCGCGCTGGTGAGCCATGCGTTGCCCAGGCCGTATACCACCAAGTACATGCCCAGCGAGAACAGGACGATCTGCCAGGGTGCACCACGCAGAATCTCGACCAGCGCCAAGGTGGCGCCGCGCCCGCCGGTCAGCCATCGTCCCGCAATCGCCATCAGCAATAGCGCGGCAGCCCCTGTCACCAGGGCGATCGGCACGCCGAGCGGGCCGGTCACGAAGTAACCGACCAGCAACAAGGACAGCACCGGGAACGCCGCGCGAAAGACTGCCCGATCGCGGATAGCCGTGTGCGGCGGCTCTAGTTCATCGACGGCGTAGCGTGCAGGAATATCGCGGCGGAACCAGACCCACAGGACCAACAGGGTCGCAGCGACCGAGATCAGGTTCACCGGAAGCATCACTGCGGCATAGCGGCCGAACGGCACGCCGAAATAATTTGCAGTGACGATGTTGACCAGATTCGATACCACCAGCGGCAGGCTGGCGGTATCGGCGATAAAGCCGCAGGCTATGGTGAACGCCAGCGCGCCCGCCGGTGGAAAATGCAGACGCAGCAAGATGGCGAGTACGATCGGTGTCAACAAAAGCGCTGCACCATCGTTGGCGAACAGCCCGGCGATTGCCGCGCCGAGCAGCACGATCATCGGAAAAAGTTTTCGGCCGTTGCCACCGCCCCAGCGGGCGACGTGCAGCGCGGCCCAGGCAAAAAACCCGGCTTTATCCAAAATCAACGACATCACGATCAGCGCAACGAAGGTAAACGTCGCATCCCAGACGATGTGCCACACCGTGCCGACATCGTTCCAGCCAACGACGCCGGTCGCCAACGCGACGGCCGCCCCGGCCAGCGCAGACCAGCCGATGCCCAGACCGCGTGGCTGCCAGATGACGAGCACGAGAGTCACAACGAAGATCGCAAGAGCGAGCATGCTTCAGGTCCGTCAGATAGCGCGCTGATTGACGCGTTTGGATAGTTGTTCGGCGCTCTCGATGCGTTCGGAATAGCGATCGGTGAGATAAGCCGAACGGCCGCGCACCAGCCAGGTGAACTTCACCAGCTCCTCGCAAACGTCGACGACGCGCTGGTAATACGGCGAAGGCTTCATCCGTCCCGCGTCATCGAACTCCAGGAATGCCTTGGCGACAGACGACTGATTCGGGATGGTCACCATGCGCATCCAGCGGCCCAGAATGCGCATCTGATTGACCGAGTTGAAGCTCTGCGAACCACCGCAGACCTGCATCAGTGCCAGCGTCTTGCCCTGGGTGGGCCGCGTGGCGCCGAGCGCCAGGGGAATCCAATCGATCTGCGCCTTCAGGATGGCGCTCATGGCGCCATGACGTTCCGGGCTGACCCACAGCATCCCCTCGGACCAGTTGGCAAGCTGCCGTAGCTCCTGCACCTTCGGATGCGAGGCATCTGTACCGTCGGGCAGCGGCAGATCACGCGGGTCGAAGATGCAAACCTCACAGCCGTACCAGCGCAGCAATCGTGCGGCCTCCTGCGCCAGGAGCCGTGAGTAGGAGCGCTCACGCACCGATCCGTACAGCACCAGGATACGCGGAGGGTGCGCCGGGTCGTTGGGTCCGGCAAGACATTGCGTATCGATAGGGGTGAACTGGGCAGTATCGATGTTCGGAAGGTCGTTGGTGACTTCCTCGCTCACGCGTTCGCTCCCGGCGTGCTCACCACCTCGCCATCCTCCTTGATGAAGGAGCGGACTGGATCGTTGAGGAAATCCAGCACCTTCTCCGATGGCCTGCACAACGCGGTGCCCTTGTCGGTCACGACGATGGGCCGGTTGATCAGGATGGGATGCGCCATCATCGCATCCAGTAACTGGTCATCGCTCAGCGCTGGATCATCCAGCCCCAGTTCCATATAGGGCGTACCTTTCTTGCGCAGCAGGTCGCGCGGGGCAAGTCCCATCGTAGCGATCAGCTCCATCAGCGTCGTCCGGGTGGGTGGCGTCTGCAGGTATTCGATGACCTCGGGTGTCTCGCCGGACTGGCGGATCATTTCCAACGTATTACGGGACGTGCCGCAGGCCGGATTGTGATAGATGATCACGCCCATGATCACGGCACCTGCTGGCGCGGCATCGAGGCAACTGCCATGTGCCCGATCTCGTGCGAACTCATCGTCAGCCTCGACTGTTGAAGAGAAACAATCGGCAAGGCGAAAAACGCGGTAATGCGGCTTTCCATGACAGGAAGCACCTGCCGGAAGGCTGCACGCTGCAGGACGCCACTTTCATGCGCGTGGTTTGGCGGAACATTGAAGGACGTGGCATCGCTCATGTGCAGGTCTCCGCAGTGCAAGTGGCCGTGAGTGTGATGAGGTCGCGGCAGATATCCGGATTTCCGGAACAGCAATCCTCGGTAAGGAAGGCAAGCAGCTGGCGCATGTCTTCGTAGTTGGCGGCGTAGAAGATCCGCCTCCCATCCCGCCAGCAGCGCAGCAAACCGGCGCGCTCCAGCGCTGAAAGATGGAAGCTCATGCGGGTTGGTGGAATCGATAGCGCATCGGCGATCTCCCCGGACGGCACGCCCTGCGGCCCGGCACGCACCAGCATGCGAAATGCGGCCAGTCGATCGGCATGCGCAAGCGCGGCAAGGGCAGAGACAGCACGGTTATCGTCCATGCATCTATTATTACAACAATCCTTGTAGAGTGCAATAATTGCCCATTGCCCGTTGCCGCCGGATTGTTGGCGTGCGTGCCCATCGACGTGTACGCATTGAGCAAGGCCCAAATGCAAGTTAGACTATGCGCTCGCTACTCGCCGGTTCGCCCCCCCCCTAATGACGCCGCCCTGACCCACACACGGTTTCGTGCCCCTTTTCAGGGAATGTGAGGTCTGTCCGCTTATTTAGTGCGCGCCGTGTGTGCTCTCCGGCGCGTGGAGTCGAATCCAATGTCAACGTTTTATTCGTTGCGCCAGCAATGGCTCGGCAACGTGCGTGGCGATGTGCTTGCAGGTTTGGTCGTTGCACTCGCGCTCATTCCGGAGGCGATCGCCTTCTCGATCATCGCTGGCGTCGATCCCAAGGTGGGACTCTATGCAGCGTTTTGCATTGCAGTGGTGACCTCGATCGCTGGGGGACGCCCTGGCATGATCTCCGCTGCGACCGGTGCCATGGCGCTCTTGATGGTCGATCTGGTCAAGGACCATGGCTTGCACTATCTGCTCGCAGCCACGCTGCTCGCCGGCGCACTGCAAATCATTGCAGGAGTGCTACGGCTGGGTGCATTGATGCGATTCGTCTCGCGCTCGGTCATCACCGGGTTCGTCAATGCGCTGGCGATTCTGATCTTTCTGGCACAGCTGCCGGAGCTGATCGGCATGCCCTGGCAAGTCTATGCAGTGTGCGCTGCTGCTTTGGCAATCATCTATCTCTTGCCGCAATTGACCAAAGCAGTGCCCTCCCCGCTTGTGGCAATCGTTGCGATGACTGCCATCTGCATGTACTGGAAGGTGGATATCCGCACTGTCGGCGATATGGGGACGTTACCCGACAGCTTGCCTTCGTTTCTCCTGCCCGAGGTGCCGTGGACGCTGGACACCTTTAGGATCCTGTTCCCGGTGTCGGTCACGTTGGCAGTGGTCGGTTTGCTGGAGTCGTTGATGACCGCACAGATCGTCGAGGATATGACCGACACCCCGTCTCAGCGTAATCGGGAGTGTGCTGGCCAGGGCGTAGCCAATATCGTTTCCGGGCTTTTCGGCGGGATGGCCGGTTGCGCAATGATCGGTCAATCGGTCATCAACATCACGTCAGGTGGCCGCGGCCGGTTGTCCTGCATGACGGCCGGCGTCGTGCTGCTCCTGATGGTGGTCTACGGTGCGCCTTGGGTGCGTCAGATCCCCATGGCCGCGTTGGTTGCCGTGATGATCATGGTGAGCATCGGCACTTTCAGTTGGACATCATTGCGCGATCTCACACAGCACCCGAAGAGTTCGTCGGTGGTCATGATCGGCACGGTAATCGTCACCGTATGGACGCACGACCTGGCGAAGGGCGTGCTTGCAGGTGTCCTGCTATCTGCGCTGTTCTTTGCCCGTAAAGTGGGGCGGATGCTCAGTGTTGTCGAGATCGACCGCGACGATGGGGTGCGCGTTTACGACGTACGCGGCCAGGTCTTTTTTGCGTCGGCCGGTCAGTTTGCCACCAGCTTTGACTATCTCAGTCCGCCAGCGAAGGTGATCATCGATTTGACGCATGCGCATTTCTGGGACATCAGCGCAGTGGGTGCGCTCGATCGGGTGGTACTCAAATTGCGCGCCCATGGCGCAGACGTCGAGGTCAACGGACTCAACGAGGCCAGCGATACCCTGATCGAAAAACTGGGGACACACAGGCAAGAGGGAGCAACATTGTCGGCAGGTCACTGACAACATCCCTTGCAAAAGGCCTCGCAAAAACCGGCGACCTCACTTGTCTGGCAGGGGACACCTAGCGCATGCGTCGATGCAGTCCTGACCCACATGCTGGCCAACACCATCACGGCGGAGCCCTGGCTCCGCCGTGATGGTTGCGCTTACAACCCGTGCGCGGCCAACTGACCCAACCGCTGCACGGCCACCGATACGGTCGGGTAGTCGAGCGTCTTCTGCTCGGCCACATCGGCGAGCATGGCCAGGGTGAAGCGCAGGCTGGAATCGTCGCGCGCCAGCCAGTTGGCCACCTTGTCCTCGGCACTGCTGCCGGACATGGTCAGCACCTGCCCCACCAGCGCACGCTGATGCGCGGCCAGTTCGTCGCGCAGCACGCCACGCGCCACCGCATGCCAGCGGCCGTTGACCTCCAGCGCGTCGATCTGCTCGAACAACCACGGCAGCCGCAGCGCATCGCCCAGGCGGAAATGCACCTTGGACACTTCCACCGGCTTGAGCTTGCGGGTGCGCGCAGTCTCGATGATGTCGAACGCCGGTTCCAGGTAGCGCAACTCGCACAGCTGCTGCGCCAGCTGCGGCGGCAGTCCCTTGTCCTGCCACTCCCTCACGCTGCCTTCGTACTGCGGACGCTGCGCATCCGACAACACGCCCGAGGCGACACGGATGTCGTTGAACGGGCCGTGGTAGCGCTCCACTGCCGCAGTGATGCCCGGCATCTGGCCAGGACGCAGCAGCAGCCAGCGCACGAACGAGCGTTGCAGGCGCCAGACCACTTCCAGTGCATCGATCTGCACCGACTCGGGCACCTTGCCGTCCAGCGCATCGATCTGCGTCCACAGCGCGCGCGCATCCAGCGTTTCGCGGCTGATGGTGTAGGCCTTGGCGACCTCACCGATGCTGCGGCCGGTGTCTTCCTGCATGCGCATCAGGAAGGTGGCGCCCATGCGGTTGATGGTGGTGTTGGTGACCGCAGTGGCGATGATCTCGCGCTTGAGGCGGTGACGCTCCATCGCATCGGCGTACTTCTTCTGCAGCGGCTGCGGGAAGTAGCGTTGCAGTTCCTTGGACAGGTACGGGTCTTCCGGAATATCCGATTCCAGCAGCTGCTGGAACGCCACCAGCTTGGAGTACGACAACAGCACCGACAGCTCCGGCCGGGTCAGGCCCTGCCCGCGTGCCTTGCGTGCCGACAGCTCGGCATCGGAGGGCAGGAATTCGATCTGGCGATCGAGCAGGCCCTGCAGTTCCAGCGTGCGGATGAAGTGCTGCTTGGAGCCCAGCCGCTTGACGCTCATGCGCTCCATCAAGCTGATCGCCTGGTTCTGGCGATAGTTGTCCCACAGCACCAGGTCGGCCACTTCGTCGGTCATCGACGCCAGCAGCGTATTGCGCGCGTCGTAGCTGAGCTTCTTGGCCTGCACCATGTCGTTGAGCAGGATCTTGATGTTCACCTCGTGGTCGGAGGTGTCCACGCCGGCCGAGTTGTCGATGAAGTCGGTATTGAGCAGCACGCCGGTCTGCGCGGCTTCGATGCGGCCCAGCTGGGTCAGGCCCAGATTGCCGCCCTCGCCCACTACCTTGCAGCGCAGCTCACCGCCATTGACGCGCAGGCCGTTGTTGGCACGGTCGCCCACATCGGCATGCGATTCGCTGGACGCCTTGACGTAGGTGCCGATGCCGCCGTTCCAGAACAGGTCCACCGGCGCCTTGAGGATGGCGTTCATCAGCGCGTTGGGCGAGAGCTGCTTGACGTTGGACTCCAGGCCCAGCGCCTCGCGCACCGGTGCGCTGATGTCGATGGACTTCAAGCTGCGCGGGTAGATGCCGCCACCGGCGCTGATCAGCTTGGCGTCGTAGTCGGCCCAGCTGGAACGCGGCAGCTTGAACAGGCGCTCGCGCTCGGCGAAGGACGCAGCGGCATCCGGCGCCGGGTCGAGGAAGATATGCCGGTGATCGAACGCGGCCAGCAGGCGGATATGCCTTGAGAGCAGCATGCCGTTGCCGAACACGTCGCCGGACATGTCGCCGATGCCGGCCACGCTGAAGTCCTGGCTCTGGCAATCGCGCCCCATCGCACGGAAGTGGCGCTTGACCGACTCCCACGCACCGCGCGCGGTGATGCCCATGCCCTTGTGGTCGTAACCGACCGAGCCGCCGGAGGCGAACGCATCGCCGAGCCAGAAGCCATGATCCAGCGCCAGCCCATTGGCGATATCGGAAAACGTTGCGGTGCCCTTGTCGGCGGCGACCACCAGGTACGGGTCGTCCTGGTCGTGACGCACCACCTGCGGCGGCGGCACGATCTTGCCGCCGACGATGTTGTCGGTGATATCGAGCAGGCTCTGGATGAACAACTTGTAGCAGGCGATGCCTTCGGCCTGGATCGCGTCCCGGTCGCCGCCCGCCGGCGAACGCTTGACGTAGAAACCGCCTTTGGCGCCCACCGGCACGATGACGGTGTTCTTGACCATCTGCGCCTTGACCAGGCCCAGCACCTCGGTACGGAAGTCCTCGCGACGGTCCGACCAGCGCAGGCCGCCACGCGCCACCGCGCCGAAGCGCAGATGCACGCCTTCCACACGCGGCCCGTAGACGAAGATCTCGCGATACGGACGCGGCTTGGGCAAGTCCGGCACGATCGCCGAATCCAGCTTGAAGCTGATGCAATGGGCGTGCTTGCCGTGCTTGTCGGTCTGGTAATAGTTGGTGCGCAGCGTCGCATCGATCACGTCGATGAAACTGCGCAGGATGCGGTCTTCGTCCAGGCTGGAGACGCGGTCCATCAGCTTCAACAGCGTGGCACGGGTAGCTTCCTGCTGCGCGGCGCGATTGCCGCCACGTGCCTCGAGCACCGGCTCCAGCGCCTTGAGCGTGGCCTCGTCGCCAGCGGCCAGCGCAGAGAGCTCTTCGCGCAGGCGCTCCTGGCCGGCAAAGATCTGCGCCTTGGTTTCGCTGCCGGTGGACGGGTCGAAGCGGGCTTCGAACAGTTCCACCAACAGGCGCGCCAGCAGCGGGTAACGGGTGAAGGTGGCTTCGACGTAGGCCTGCGAGAACGGCACCGCCGTCTGCAGCAGGTACTTGCAGTAGCCACGCAGCAACGCGACCTGACGCCAATGCAGGCCGGCGGCCAGGATCAGGCGATTGAAGCCGTCGTTTTCCGCATCGCCGTTCCAGATGCGCTCGAACGCTTCGCCGAAACCTGCATCGGCTTGCGCGGCGTTGATCTTGCCGGCGGTGGATTCGACTTCGAAATCCTGGATATACACCGGCGTTTCGCCCACCTGCAGCCGGTACGGCCGTTCGGAGATCACGCGCAGGCCCATGTTTTCCATCATCGGCATCGCGTCGGACAACGGGATGTCGTCGAGCTGGCGATACAGCTTCAGGCGCAGGCCTTCGCCGGCATCCAGGCGCATACCGTCGTCGCGACGGATTTCCTGCAGGCTCAGATGCAGATCGTCCGGGCCATCCAGCGTGGCCAGGTGCTCGACATCGGACACCGCCGACTCGATCGACGATTCTTCGATGTAACCGGCCGGCAACGCACGCCCGAAGTTGGCCGCCATGCGCAGGCCATTGGCTTCGCCGTGGCGCGCCACCAGCGCTTCGCGCAGGTCGTCGCGCCAGTTGCGCAGCAGGCGCGCCAGGCGCGATTCGAGTTCGGTGGTGTTGAACTCCAGCGCTTCGCCGCTCTTGGGACGCACGATCAGATGCAGCTGCGCCAGCGGCGATTCGCCCAGCACCACGCTGGAATCGATGTACTCGCCATGCAGCGCGTCTTTCAACAGGCCTTCGATGCGCAAGCGCACATCGGTATTGAAGCGTTCGCGCGGGATGTACACCAACGCAGAAATGAAGCGGCTGTATTTGTCACGGCGCAGGAACATGCGGCTACGCACGCGCTCCTGCAGCCCCAGGATACCGATTGCCGTGCGGTACAGCTCTTCTTCGTTGGACTGGAACAGCTCTTCGCGCGGCAGCGTTTCCAGGATATGGCGCAGCGCCTTGCCGCTGTGGCTGCTGGGGGTCAGCCCCGACTTGCTCATCACGTATTCGTGGCGCTGACGCACCAGCGGAATTTCCCACGGGCGGCGGTTATAGGCGCTGGAGGTGAACAAACCCAGGAAGCGCTGCTCGCCGACGATACGGCCCTTGGCATCGAATTCGAGGATGCCGATGTAATCCATGTAGCCAACACGATGCACGCGCGAGCGTGCGTTGGTCTTGGTCAGGATCAATGCGTCCTTGAGCTTGGACGAGGTGTTCAAACCGTGCGCCGCCAGCGTGGTCACCGGGCGCGCCGGCGAGGTGTCGTGGCCGCGCATCAGGCCCAGGCCGGTGTCTTCCACCGGCGCCAGCACGTCCTGGCCGCCCTGCTTCTCCACGCGGTATTCGCGGTAGCCGAAGAAGGTGAAGTGGTCGGCGGCGGCCCAGCGCAGGAACTCCTGCGCCTCGTGGCGGCTGATGTCGTCGATGGGCAGGCGGCGGGTGGCCAGGTCGTCGGCCAGCATCACCATCTTTTCGCGCATTGCCGACCAGTCCTGCACGATCGCGCGCACCTCGGCCAGCACCTTGCGCACCGCCGCTTCCACCTTGGGCATTTCATCGGCAGGCTGGCGGTCGATCTCCAGCACCATCAGCGATTCGCTCTTGCCCTCGCCCACCGCGGCCAGCTTGCCGGCCTTGTCGCGCGCAATGCGCAGCACCGGGTGACCCAGCACGTGCACGCCGATGCCCAGGTCCGACAGCGTCATGCTCACCGAGTCCACCAGGAACGGCATGTCGTCGTTGACGATCTGCAGCAGCGTGTGCGGCGACTCGTAGCCGTGGCTCTTCATGGTCGGGTTGAACACCCGCACGTTGACCGTGCCGGCCTTGCGCACACGCGCAAATTCCAGCATGTCGGCCGCCAGCGCGGCCCATTGCTCGGGCGGGTGGTTGGGAAATTCGTCCTCTTCCATGCGCCGATAGAAGCCGGCCGCGAACGACTGGACCTCGGCCTGGCGGGCCGCCGGGTAGCGCTTGCGCAACGCGGCAAACACCGGTTCCAGGGTCACCGCCTGCGGTTCGGTGGCAAGCACGGGGACGGCACGTTCGGCGACCGGTTTGACCGACGTCGTGGACGATTTCGAAGCGGCTTTCTTGGCTGTCATGAGAGCGCTGGGATGCTCGGTAGGAAAGCTGAATTGTACCGATGGACAGGGACAACGCTTTGCTGCATAGCGCAAATGCTCAGCGCCCAACAGGCATCCCGGTCGCGCAAAAGCAGTATGGCTCTGAAGTTTTGCGCTGCCGCGCGGCCAACCGGCGCTACGGATCGCCAGATCCGGCAAAGTCGGGCCGAATGCCTGGCACAGAAGGCGTTGCGCAAACAAAACTGCGACCGTCAAGCCTGTTTAAAAACTATACTGGACGGTATAGTCTACCGCCATGACCCCTCGTTCCCACCGTGCCGCCCGGCGTTCGGACTGCGACCGCCGCATTCATGCGGCTGTGCATGCGCTGCTTGCCGAGCGCGGCATGCGGCTGAGCATGGACGCGGTGGCCGAGCGTGCCGGCTGCTCCAAGCAGACCCTGTACAGCTATTACGGTTGTAAAGAAAATCTGTTGCGCGATGTACTTCAGGACCACGTGCACCTGGCCACCGGCCCGCTGGGCGCGGTGTCGGGCGACCTGCACGCGGATCTGCTCGCCTTTGCGCTGGCCCATCTTGACCGTCTGAACAATCCCGATGTGCTACAGACCTGCCGTCTGGTCGAAGCCGAGTCGCACCGGTTCCCCGACCAGTCGCAGCAAATCTTTCACGAGGGCGTGGCCGGCATGCAACGGCGCCTGGCGCAACGCTTCGAGCAGGCGATCGAGGCCGGCCAGCTACGGCATGACGATCCGCACTTCATGGCGGAATTGTTGCTGAGCATGATCGTCGGGCTGGATTTCGATCGCCAACGGTTTCAGGTCCCCCATCGCGCCGGCCTTCCCGCCAGGCAGCAGTGGGCGCAATTTGCCGTGGACACCTTCTTGCGTGGGTTTGCTGCGGCATCTGCCGCGCCAACGCCGACACCGCCTTCTCTTCTCACTTCAAGACCCTAACGGAGTTCCTCCTGATGATTGCCCCGCTCCGCACATTCGGCCTGGCCTGTGCCATCACCGTGGCGCTCGCTGCCTGCAGCAAGCCCGAACAACAGCAGGCGCCGCCGCCGCCGGAAGTGTCGGTGCTGGAAATGAAGCCGCAGACGCTGCCGCTGGAACGCGACCTGGTCGGCCGCCTGTCGGCGTACCGCTCCGCCGACGTGCGCGCGCGCATCGACGGCGTGGTGCTCAAGCGCCTGTACACCGAAGGCGCCAACGTCAAGGAAGGCCAGCCGCTGTTCGAGATCGACCCCTCGCAGCTGAAGGCCACGCTGCTGCAGGCACAAGGCCAGCTGGCGGCCGCCGAAGCGACCTATGCCAACGCCAAGATCGCTGCGACGCGTGCGCGCAGCCTGGCGCCGCAGCAGTACGTCTCGCGTGCGGATATCGACACCGCCGAAGCCAACGAGCGCTCTTCCGGTGCCAGCGTGCAGCAGGCGCGCGGCACGGTCGAGTCCGCGCGCATCCAGCTCGGCTTCGCCAGCGTCACCTCGCCGATCACCGGCCGCGCCGGCATCCAGCGCGTGACCGAAGGCGCGCTGGTCGGTGCGGGTGAGGCCACCCTGCTGACCACGGTCGACCAGATCGACCCGCTGTATGTGAACTTCGCCATGAGCAGCGAAGAGCTGGCCGCACTGCGCCAGGCACAGAGCAGCGGCAACGTGGAGCTCAGTGGCGACGGCAAATCCACCATCAATGTGGAACTGGGCAACGGCACGCAGTATCCGCATCCGGGGACGTTGGACGTCTCGGCGGTGACGGTGGACCCGAGCACCGGTGCGGTGTCGCTGCGTGCGACCCTGCCCAACCCCGAACAATCGCTGCTGCCGGGCGCGTTCGTGAGCTTCAAGGCCAGCCTGGGCCAGCGCAACAATGCCTACCTGCTGCCGCAGCAGGCGGTGCAGCGCGATGCCACCGGCGCCTACGCGCTGGTGCTGGGCAAGGACGGCAAGGTGGTGCGCAAGAACCTCACCGTCGACGGCCAGCAGAAAGGCCAGTGGATCGTGACCGGCGGCGTGACCCCGGGCGACCAGGTCATCGTCGATGGCGTGCAGAAGGCCAAGGAAGGGCAGCCGGCCAAGGGCGTGCCGTGGAATCCGAACAAGCCGGCGCAAGGCGGCCAGCCCGGCGCTCCGGGCGCAGCACCCGGCGCTGCGCCAGCCGCAGCCCAGGGCGGTGACGCGCAGGCCGCGCCGGCCGCAGATGCCGCCGCGCCGGCTGCGCAGCAACAGCCCAAGCAGGACGCGGCCGCGCAACCGGCCGACTCCCAGTCCAAGCAGCAGTGACGGAACCCGGACATGCCTAAGTTTTTTATCGAACACCCGATCTTTGCCTGGGTGGTGGCGATCCTGATCTCGCTTGCGGGCGTGATCTCGATCCTGAATCTGGGTATCGAGTCGTACCCGACGATCGCCCCGCCGCAGGTCACCGTCACCGCCAACTTCCCCGGCGCCAGCGCCGACACCGCCGAAAAAGCGGTGACCCAGGTCATCGAGCAGCAGCTCACCGGTATCGACCACCTGCTGTACTTCAACTCGTCCTCGGCCTCCAACGGCCGCGTGACCATCACGCTGACCTTCGAAACCGGCACCGACGCGGATATCGCGCAGGTGCAGGTGCAGAACAAGGTGTCGCTGGCCACGCCGCGTCTGCCCTCGGAAGTCACCCAGCAGGGTGTGGTGGTGGCCAAGGCCAACGCCGGCTTCCTGATGGTGGCGGCGCTGCGCTCGGACAATCCGTCGATCGACCGCGATGCGCTCAACGACATCGTCGGTTCGCGCGTGCTCGAGCAGATCTCGCGTGTGCCCGGCGTCGGCAGCACCAACCAGTTCGGCGCCGAGTACGCGATGAACATCTGGTTGAACCCGGAGAAGCTGCAGGGCTACAACCTGTCGGCCACCCAGGTGCTGACCGCGGTGCGCAACCAGAACGTGCAGTTCGCTGCCGGCTCGGTGGGCGCCGACCCGACCCCGGAAGGCATCAGCTTCACCGCCACCGTGTCGGCCGAAGGTCGTTTCAGCTCGCCGCAGGAATTTGAAGACATCATCCTGCGCACCGACAACAATGGCGCCACCGTGCACCTGAAGGACGTGGCGCGCGTCACCGTGGGCCCGAGCAACTACGGCTTCGACACCCAGTACAACGGCAAGCCCACCGGTGCCTTCGGCATCCAGCTGTTGCCGGGCGCCAACGCACTGAACGTGTCAGAGGCAGTGGGCGCCAAGCTCGACGAGCTGCAGCCCACCTTCCCGCAGGGCGTGACCTGGTTTGCGCCGTACGAGTCCACCACCTTCGTGCGCATCTCCATCGAGGAAGTGATCCATACGCTGGTGGAAGCCATCGTGCTGGTGTTCCTGGTGATGCTGCTGTTCCTGCAGAACTTCCGCGCCACCGTGATTCCCACGCTGGTGATTCCGGTCGCGCTGCTGGGCACCTTCTTCGGCATGTACATGATCGGCTTCACCATCAACCAGCTGACGCTGTTTGCGATGGTGCTGGCGATCGGCATCGTGGTGGACGATGCGATCGTGGTGATCGAGAACGTCGAACGCATCATGAGCGAAGAGCATCTGGAGCCGAAGGCGGCCACCCAGAAGGCGATGACCCAGATCACCGGCGCGGTGGTGGCCATCACCGTGGTGCTGGCGGCGGTGTTCATTCCCTCCTCGCTGCAACCCGGCGCCTCCGGCGCGATCTACAAGCAGTTCGCGCTGACCATCGCCATGTCGATGGGTTTCTCTGCATTCCTGGCGTTGAGCTTCACCCCGGCGCTGTGCGGCGCGTTCCTCAAGTCGACCCATTCGACCAAGAAGAACTGGATCTACCGCACCTTCGACAAGTACTACGACAAGCTGGCGCATCGCTATGTGGGCGTGGTCGGCCACACCCTGAAGCGCTCGCCGCCATGGATGATCGTGTTCGTGGTGCTGGTGGTGCTGTGCGGCTTCCTGTTCACCCGCATGCCGGGCAGCTTCCTGCCGGAAGAAGACCAGGGCTTTGCGTTGGCCATCGTGCAGTTGCCGCCGGGCGCCACCAAGATCCGCACCAACGAGACCTTTGCGCAGATGCGTGCGGTCCTGGAGAAGCAGCCGGCCGTGGAAGGCATGCTGCAGATCGCCGGCTTCAGCTTCCTGGGCTCGGGCGAAAACGTCGGCATGGGCTTCATCCGGCTCAAACCATGGGAAGACCGTGACGTCACCGCGGAAGAGTTGATCAAGCAGCTCAATGGCGCCTTCTACGGCATCAAGGGCGCGCAGATCTTCGTGGTCAACCTGCCCACCGTGCAGGGTCTGGGCCAGTTCGGCGGCTTCGACATGTGGCTGCAGGACCGTTCCGGTGCCGGCCAGGAAGCGCTGACCCAGGCACGCAACATCGTGCTCGGCAAGGCGGCGGAAAAGCAGGACACCCTGGTGGGCGTGCGCCCGAACGGCCTGGAAAACTCGCCGCAGCTGCAGTTGCATGTGGACCGCGTGCAGGCGCAATCGATGGGCCTGGATGTCAGCGACATCTACAGCTCGATCCAGCTGATGCTGGCGCCGGTGTATGTCAACGACTATTTCTCCGAAGGCCGCATCAAGCGCGTCAACATCCGCGCCGACGACCAGTTCCGTACCGGCCCCGAGTCGCTGCGCAACTTCTTCACTCCCAGCGCCACTGCCACCGGTGCCGATGGTCAGCCGGGGATGATTCCGCTGAGCAACGTGGTCAAGGCCGAATGGACCTACGCTTCGCCGGCGTTGAACCGCTACAACGGCTATTCGGCGGTGAACCTGGTGGGTAACCCTGCCCCGGGCGGCAGTTCCGGCCAGGCGATGACCGCGATGGAAGAGATCGTCAACAACGATCTGCCGCCGGGCTTCGGCTTCGACTGGAGCGGCATGTCGTACCAGGAAATCATCGCCGGTAATGCAGCCACGCTGTTGCTGGCGTTGTCGGTGGTGGTGGTGTTCCTGTGCCTGGCAGCGCTTTACGAGAGCTGGTCGATTCCGGTGGCGGTGCTGATGGTGGTGCCGATCGGCGTGCTGGGTGCGATCGTCTTCTCGATGCTGCGCGGGTTGCCGAACGATCTGTACTTCAAGATCGGCATGATCACGGTCATTGGCCTGGCGGCGAAGAACGCGATCCTGATCGTGGAATTCGCAGTGGAGCAACGTGCAGCGGGCAAGACCCTGCGCGAGGCGACGATGGAAGCGGCGCATCTGCGTTTCCGCCCGATCCTGATGACCTCGTTCGCGTTCATCCTGGGTGTGTTGCCGCTGGCCATCTCCACCGGTGCCGGCGCCAACTCGCGTCACTCCATCGGTACCGGCGTGATCGGCGGCATGGTGTTCGCCACCGTGCTCGGCGTGATCTTCATCCCGCTGTTCTTCGTGGTGGTGCGCCGCATGCTGGGCGACAAGCTGGACGAGCAATCCAAGGAATATCTGGCCGTGCAAAACGACGGTGGAAATCACCGCCCGGATCGCTGAGTCATACGGTTGATCGGAAATACAAAAGCCCCGGCAGCAATGTCGGGGCTTTTTTGTGTGTGCTGCAGCAACGGAACGCGACGCCCGTAGGAGCGCCCTTGGGCGCGATGGAGCGTTACCGGCTCAGCGTATCGAAGCGATTCGACAGCGCGGACAGGTCAGTTGTAGAGCTGCTGATCTGCGACTGGGTTGCAGGGCCCTCGCCCGCCCACCATCGCAGGACGCGCCGTGAATCCGTCCATGGAGGCTCTGGCGCGGCATCCATGCCGCTCAAGGTCCCGCGACGGTGAGCGGGCAAGGACCAGTCGAGTTGGTCGGTGCGTACAGTTTTAAAAAACGTGGCCCGCAAACTGTCTGATGCTGTGATTTCATTCTTCGATGAAGTCATCAGCAAATCGTCTGGTGCGTTGATTTAGTTCTTCAAATGAAGCCACCAGCCAACTGTCTGGTGCGGTGCCCTCGCCGATTGCGGGACCGTTGGCGGCATGGATGCCGCCACCGAGCCCCCATGGACGGGTTAACGGCGTGTCCCGCGAGCGGTGAGGGCACCGCACACTCCAGTAACCAGGCGTTTGATTTGAATCACCAAAAGGACCCGCGCGCGCGACGAACCAGGCGTTCGGGCCAGCGCTACGCAGCTGCTTCAGCGCAATCAGACGCGCGTGGTACGTGTGCCAGTAGACCCACGTACCACGCAGCGGCCGGTCATCACCATGCGGCGGATCGGCAATTGCGGATTGCTCAGCCGTTCCAGCAGCAGCGACATCGCCGCGCGGCCCATGTCTTCCACCGGCTGCTCGACCACCGTGATGCCCGGCTCGACCAGATCGGTCCAACGCTCGTTGTCGAATCCGGCCAGGGCCAGATCCTGCGGCAGGCGCAGGCCGGCGGTGCGTGCGGCCTTGAGCGCGCCCATCAGCAGCAGGCTGTTACTGGTGACGATGGCCTCGGGGCGGTCATCATTGGCCAGCCATCGGCCCAACTCGGCAATCGCCGCCTCGGCGGTGGGTGCCACTTCGCGGTAATCCGGCTCCAGCCCCTGCGCGCGCATCGCGGCCAGGTAACCGTCGCGACGCTCGGCCGCGGTGGTGCTGGTGCTGCCGAACAACCCGCCGATGCGCCGGTAGCCTTGCGCCTGCAGGTGCGCCACCAACTCGCCCATGGCCGCAGCGTTGTCCAGCACCACGCTGTCGTAGCGGCTGCCGGGGCCGGCACGGTCCACCAGCACGGTGGGGTAATCCAGGGCCAACTCATGCATCCGCCCCACCGTGACCCGGGTCGGGGCGAAGATCAGCCCGGTGATGCGCTCTTCCTGCATCAGCTCCAGGTACAGCGCCTCACGCTCCGGATCTTCATCGGTATTGCACAGGGTCACGCGCATACCGGCACGGTAAGCGACCTCTTCCACCGCACGGATCAGGGCGGTGAAGTACGGGTTGCGGATGTCGGCCACGATCACCCCCAGGATGCCGGACTGCTGCGAGCGCAGCCGCCGCGCCATCAGGTTGGGGCGGTAACCGGTCTGGCGGACCGCCGCCTCCACCTTGGCGCGCACTTCATCACTCACCGGCCCGGTCCCCAGCGCGCGCGAGACCGTGGATTTGGACACTCCGGCCACGCGGGCCACGTCGTTGATGCTGATACTCACTGGGACCGTTCCCGCTCCGTTTGCGCACCCTGACCCAGGCGCCGTGCCAGCCTGGATGCTAACCCGAAAGCACTATCGGGTTTTTGTGCAGTGCACATTGACCTTGGAAGTGGGAACGTTCCCACTATACTTCCCAGCCCGATCCCACCCGGAGCCCGCCTTGTCCTCTCCGTCGCTTGCCCCCGTCACCCCCGACCTCGTGCGCCTGCGCGCGTCCGCCCGCGACAAGGACGACGCCATCGCCCAGGCTGCCCAGCTGCTGGTCGCGGCCGGCTGTGTGGCGCCGGGCTACGACGCCAGCATGCGGCGCCGCGAAGGCCTGGCGAACACGTTCCTGGGCCATGGTCTGGCCATCCCGCACGGAGTGGGCGAAGACCGCCACCTGGTGCGCCGTGACGGTATCGCGGTGCTGCAGTTGCCCGAAGGCGTGGAGTGGAACCCTGGCCAGATCACCCGGCTGGTGGTGGGCATTGCCGCCCAGTCTGACACCCACATCACCCTGCTGCGGCGGCTGACCCGGCTGATCCAGGACCCGGCCCAGCTGGAGGCGCTGTTCACCACCGACGACCCCGCCGTGATCGTTGCCGCGCTGACCGGCGACCGCGCGCCTGACACAAGCGCCGCGCCGGCCACCGATCTGGCCGAAACATTCGAGTGGACGATTGCGTATCCCAGCGGCCTGCACGCCCGCCCGGCCACGCGTTGGGCCGAGACCGCACGCGGCTTCTCGGCGCGGGCGCAAGTGCGCGCCGGCGACCAGGCCGCCGATGCCAAGAGCCTGGTCGGCCTGTTACAGCTGGGCCTGCGTGCCGGCGACAGCATCACCGTGTCGGCCGAAGGCAACGACGCACCTGCCCTGCTCAAGCGCCTGCGTGCCGTGATGGACAGCCTCACCGCGCAGGAAAAGGCCGATGCCGAACGTGCCGCGCAACGTCGCGCTGCCCCGGTGGTCGGCTGGACCCCGCCGCAGGCACAGCCAGCCATCGTCGGCATCGGCGCAAGCCCCGGCGTGGCGATCGGCATCGTGCACCGACTGCGCGCCGCGCAGACCGAGGTGGCCGATCAACCGGTGGGCCTGGGCGATGGCGGCGCGCAGTTGCACGACGCGCTGACCCGCACCCGCCAGCAGCTGGCGGCGATCCAGGACGATACCCAGCGCCGCCTCGGCGCTTCGGACGCGGCCATCTTCAAGGCCCAGGCCGAACTGCTCAACGACACCGACCTGATCACCCGCACCTGCCAGCTGATGGTCGAAGGCCACGGCGTGGCTTGGTCGTGGCATCAGGCGGTGGAACAGATCGCCTCGGGCCTGGCCGCACTCGGCAACCCGGTGCTGGCCGGCCGCGCCGCCGACCTGCGCGATGTCGGCCGCCGCGTGCTGGCCCAGCTCGACCCGGCCGCTGCCGGTGCCGGCCTCACCGACCTGCCCGAGCAGCCGTGCATCCTGCTGGCCAGCGACCTGTCGCCGTCGGATACCGCCAACCTGGACACCGCACGCGTGTTCGGCCTGGCCACGGCGCAGGGCGGCCCGACCTCGCACACCGCGATCCTGTCGCGCACGCTCGGCCTGCCGGCGCTGGTCGCGGCCGGCGGCCAGTTGCTGGAGATTGAGGACGGCGCCACCGCCATCATCGACGGCAGCAGCGGGCGCCTGTACGTCAACCCGTCCGCACAGGATCTGGACGCAGCCCGCACGCATATCGCCGAACAACAGGCCATCCGCGAGCGCGAAGCCGCGCAGCGCGCATTGCCGGCCGAAACCACCGATGGCCACCACATCGACATCGGCGCCAACGTCAACCTGCCCGACCAGGTCGCGATGGCACTGACCCAAGGCGCCGAAGGCGTCGGCCTGATGCGTACCGAATTCCTGTTCCTGGAAAGCGGCCGCACCCCCAGCGAAGACGAACAACACGCCACCTACCTGGCGATGGCGCAGGCGCTGGACGGCCGCCCCTTGATCGTGCGGGCGCTGGATATCGGCGGCGACAAGCAGGTGGCGCATCTGGAACTGCCGCACGAAGAAAACCCGTTCCTGGGCGTGCGTGGTGCGCGCCTGTTGCTGCGCCGCCCGGACCTGCTCGAGCCGCAACTGCGTGCGCTGTACCGCGCGGCCAAGGACGGTGCGCGGCTGTCGATCATGTTCCCGATGATCACCTCGGTGCCGGAGCTCATCGCCCTGCGCGAGATCTGTGCACGCATCCGCGCCCAACTCGACGCGCCCGAAGTGCCGATCGGCATCATGATCGAAGTGCCGGCCGCCGCCGCCCAGGCCGACGTGCTGGCGCGCCATGCAGACTTCTTCTCGATCGGCACCAATGACCTCACCCAATACGTGCTGGCGATCGACCGCCAGAACCCGGAACTGGCCGCCGAAGCCGACAGCCTGCACCCGGCGGTGCTGCGCATGATCCGCAGCACGATTGAAGGCGCGCGCAAGCACGACCGCTGGGTCGGGGTGTGCGGCGGCCTGGCCGGCGATGCGTTCGGCGCCAGCCTGCTGGCCGGGCTGGGCGTGCAGGAGTTGTCGATGACCCCCAACGACATCCCGGCGGTGAAGGCGCGCCTGCGCGGCGCCGCGCTGAGCCAATTGCAAGCACTGGCCGAGCAGGCGCTGAACTGCGAAACCGCCGAGCAGGTGCGCGCGCTTGAAGCGCAGCGCGAGGACATGGCATGAGCCTGCAGGCCATCACCGTCACGCTGAATCCGGCAATCGACCAGACCATCCAGCTCGAGCACCTGCAGCCGGGCGCGGTGCACCGCGCCAGCAGCGTGCGCAACGATGCCGGCGGCAAGGGCATCAATGTCGCTGCCTGCCTGGCCGATTGGGGCACCGCTGTGGCCGCACTCGGCGTGCTTGGCGGCGGCAATGCCGGCGTGTTCGAAGCGCTGTTCCGCGAGCGCGGCATCGTCGACCACTGCCAGCGCGTGGCCGGCGACACCCGCACCAACCTCAAACTGGTGGAAGCGCGCAGCAACGACACCACCGACATCAACCTGCCCGGCCTGCAATTGACCAGCGCGCACTTGCAAGGCGTGGCCGACCAGCTCGCGCCGCTACTGCGCCCCGGCCTGCCGGTGGTGCTGTCGGGCAGCCTGCCGGCCGGGCTGCCGGATGACAGCTGGGCGCAGTTGCAGGCCCAGGCCAGCGCCGCGGGTGCGCGCGTGCTGCTGGACACCAGCGGTATGCCATTGGTGGCCGCGCTGAGTGCCGCGCGCGACGCGCTGCCGTACGCGGTCAAGCCGAACCGGCACGAGCTCGAAGCCTGGACCGGCCGCCCCCTGACCGACCACGCCGCGCTCAGCGCCGCCGCGCACGAACTGATCGCACGCGGCATCCAGCTGGTCGTCATCTCGATGGGCACCGACGGCGCCTTGTTCGTACAGCGCGACCAGCGCCTGATCGCGCGCCCGCCGCGGCTGGCGCAGGGCAGCAGCGTGGGCGCAGGCGATGCGATGGTGGCAGGTCTTGCCGCCGCGCTGCTCGAAGAATCCACCGACCTGCAACGCTGCGCGCGGCTGGCCACTGCGTTTTCGATGTGCCGGCTGGAAAGCGGCGACGCGCGTCGAATCACGCCCGATGGCGTGCGCCGCGCCGCAGGCGAGGTCGTCATCGAGCTGCTGTCGTGAGCACCGTGCTGCCGCTGACGCATTCGAAAGCGCGCGCGTTGGCGCAGTGCGCTGCATGCCTCCGCCCTCCCGGTGTGCGCCACCCGCGCGCGTAACCCCGCATATCCCCCGCCGGCCTCCCGGCGACCGCAACACAGCAGGAGTTTTGCCATGTCCTCTTCCATCGTGGTCATCGCCGCCGGCGACCGCAGTACCGAAGCCGTTCTGGCGGCCGAAGCGCTGCGCCGCGCGGCCACCGCCGCCGGGCGCAGCGTGACGATCGAAATCCGCAGCGATCAGGGCGTGCTTGGCGCGCTGCCGACCGAGCTGACCAACGGCGCCGCGCACGTCCTGATCGTCGGCGATGCCGATGCCGACACCGCGCGCTTCGGCGACGCGCAACTGCTGCATCTGAGCCTGGGCGCGGTGCTGGACGACCCGGCTGCTGCGGTCAGCCAGCTCGCGGCACCTGCCGCCGCAACCGCCTCGGCAGGCGCAGGCGCAGGCAACAAGCGCATCGTGGCCATCACCTCCTGCCCCACCGGCATCGCGCACACCTTCATGGCCGCCGAAGGCCTGCAGCAGGCCGCAAAGAAGCTCGGCTACCAGATGCGGGTGGAAACCCAGGGCTCGGTCGGTGCGCAGGACGCGCTCACCGACGACGAAATTCGCGCTGCCGATGTCGTCATCATTGCCGCCGACCGCGAGGTCGACCTGGCCCGTTTCGCTGGCAAGCGCCTGTTCAAGAGCGGCACCAAACCGGCGATCAACGATGGCCCGGCATTGATCAACAAGGCGCTGGCCGAGGCCAGCGTGCACGGCGGCGCGGCACCGGCCACCGGCACCGCCGCCAGCGCCACCGCGAGCAAGGGCAACGGCCGCACCGGCGCCTACAAGCATCTGATGACCGGTGTGTCGTTCATGCTGCCGTTCGTGACCGCCGGCGGCCTGTTGATCGCGCTGGCGTTCGCGCTGGGCGGCATCTACGCCGGCGACGACGCGCACCAGGGCACGTTGGCGTGGTCGCTATTCCAGATCGGCGCCAAGGCCGGCTTCACCCTGATGGTGCCCGCGCTGGCCGGCTATATCGCCTACTCCATCGCCGACCGCCCCGGCATCGCGCCCGGCATGATCGGCGGGCTGGTCGCGGCCAACCTCAATGCCGGTTTCCTCGGCGGGATCATTGCGGGCTTCATCGCCGGCTACGGCGTGGCCGCACTCAACCGCTACATCCGCCTGCCGCGCAACCTGGAAGGGCTCAAGCCGGTGCTGATCCTGCCGGTGCTGGGCACCCTGCTGGTCGGGCTGGCGATGATGTACGTGTTCGGCCAACCGGTGGCCGACCTGCTGGCCTGGCTCACCGCCTGGCTGCGCGGCATGCAGGGCAGCAGCGCGCTGCTGCTGGGCCTGTTGCTCGGCGGCATGATGGCCTTCGACATGGGCGGGCCGGTCAACAAGGCGGCCTATGCGTTTTCCACCGGCCTGATCGCCAGCCAGGTCTATACCCCGATGGCCGCCGCCATGGTGGCCGGCATGACCCCGCCGCTGGGCATCGCGCTGGCCACCTGGGTGTTCCGCAACCGCTTCACCGTGGAAGAACGCGGCTCGGCCACCGCTGCCGGCGTGCTCGGCCTGGCCTTCGTCACCGAGGGTGCCATTCCGTATGCCGCGCGCGACCCATTGCGCACCATCCCTGCACTGGTGATCGGGTCGGCCGTGGCCGGCGCGATCTCGATGACCGCCGGTGCCGAGTTGAAGGCACCGCATGGCGGCATCTTCGTGCTGCTGATTCCCAACGCCGTCACCCACTTGCTCAATTACGTGCTGGCCCTGGTGGTCGGCGTGGTGGTCACTGCCATCGCGCTGCGCCTGCTCAAGAAGCCGGTGGCCGACATCGTCGCCTAACGCACGGTTGACGCGCGTTGCCGATCGGCTGTGCGCTTTCACCGCAGCTGATCGCTGAGCCAACTCACCCCTGATCGGTTTCATCGCTGGCTGCGCACCGTCGTGCGCGGCCAGCGGCTTGCCCACCCCTTAGCTGTCGCGTTCGCCACTTAGGCCACGCCCTTTTGTCCGGAGTCCTGCCATGACCGCCCTCGCCCACCGCCGCCACCGCCTGCTGTGCCTGTCGCTGACCCTGGCATTGACCCCGCTCGCCCATGCGCAGGATGCCGCCGACGCCTTCAAGCTCAAGCTGGGCTACACCGGCGAAGCCGCCTCGATGATCGACGGCGGCCGCAAAAACGGCGACGCCTACGCCGGCCAGTTGATGGTCGGCACCGACGTGGACATGGGCCGTCTGTTCGGCTGGAACGGTGCCACCGTCAAGTTGTACGTCTCCAACCGCCACGGCACCAACCTGTCCAACAGCAGCATTGGCAACAGCACCTCGGTGCAGGAAATCTACGGCGGCCAGGGCACGCGCCTGGCCAACTTCACCCTGCTGCAGAAGCTCTTCAACGACCGCCTGGAACTGGAAGCCGGCCGCAGCGTGGCCAATATCCACTTCCTCGGCTCGGACCTGTGCCAGTACTTCCAGGGCAACGCGGCCTGCGGCAACCCCACCTTCGTGTTCCGCACCAGCAACTTCACCTATTGGCCGGTGTCCAGCTGGGCCGCGCACGCCACCGCCTGGGTCACGCCCAAGGTCTATGTGCATGTGGGCGCGTATGAAGTGAACCCGGTGCAGGCACAGGACGGCCAGCACGGCCTGAAGTGGAGCACCGACGACACCACCGGCGTGGTGGTGCCCTACGCCATCGGCTACAAGAACAAGGGCGGCGACGGCACCTTGGCGGCGATGTACGAAGTCGGCGGCTGGCAGGACAACTCCGACTACACCGACCCGCTACGCGACCGCAACGGCAACCCCGCCGTGCTCAGCGGCCTGGGCTATGAAAACAAGCAAGGCCGCTCGGGCCTGTTCGGCCGCTTCGAACAACAGGTCACCAACCCCGACCCGTCGGGCACCCAGGGCCTCACCGTCTTTGCCGCCATCCTCAAGAGCACCGGCGGCCAGGCCATCGAAGACCACTTCGTGCAACTGGGCCTGGTGCAGAAAGGCACCTTCGCCAGCCGCCCGCAGGACAACATCGCGTTTGTGATCACCCAGCAGAAATACAGCGACGAGGCCCTGGAAAACCTGCGCCTGGCGCGCGCCACCGCCGGCGGCACCGGCACCCCGGCCGACAACCAGATCATGATGGAGCTCAGCTACGGCATCCAGGTCACCAAGCGCCTGCGCATCGCCCCCAACCTGCACTACGTGATCAACCCCGACCAGTTCAACGAACCCACCCGCACCAACGATCTGAAGAACGCCCTGATCGCGGGCATGCGGATCGATTGGAATCTGTGATCCGTAGAGAAGCTGCGCGCGTTGCGCGAATGCTTGCCGGGCGCCACTGCCTGAAGTGAGTGGCGGGTGCGTTGCATCTGTGTAATGGCCCACCACTGCCTAAGAACCTGTTCACAATCTTCTGAGTAACAGTGCCAAGAAGGCCAAATGGATGAACTGCAGGCTGGTGTTGAGTTTGCGCTCGCAGTTCTTCCATAGCCTTCGGTTCTTCTCCAGCCAAGCAAAACTACGCTCGACAATCCATCGCTTGGGCATGACCTTGAAGGTGTGCAGTTCGCTGCGCTTGGCAATCTGCACCGTGAGCTGCTCGCCTAAAATCTCTCGCGCGCCGCT
>NZ_LYMI01000012.1 GCF_001660815.1 Xanthomonas nasturtii | reverse complement strand
CTTCAACCCGGCCCTGCGCGAGTTTTACCAGCGGCTACGCACGCAGGGCAAAGCGGGCAAGGTCGCCCTCGTGGCGGCGATGCGCAAATTATTGGTCATCCTCAACGCCAAGATGCGAGATCAACTGGCGGCTAGCGCCGCCAGTTGATCAAGACAGTTGCTCTCCCGAGGGGAGAGGGGCTTCTGCATACTGCGTGGGCTGCTGATTACTGTGCGGGCTGCGGTGCAGGCTGTTGCTGCGGCGCCTGCTGATTGCCGAAATCCACCTGCGGGGCGCGCGAAATCTGCGCTTCGTTTTCCACGCTGAAATTTGGCTTGGGCTGATAGCCGAAGATCTTGGCGGTGATTACCTGCGGGAACGACCGGATGTAGGTGTTGTAGTCCTGCACGGTCTGGATATACCGACCGCGCGCCACGGTGATGCGGTTTTCGGTGCCCTCCAGCTGCACCTGCAGATCGCGGAACGATTGGTCGGACTTGAGCTGCGGGTAGTTTTCGCTGACCACCAGCAACCGCGACAGTGCGCTGCCGAGTTCGCCCTGGGCCTGCTGGAACTGCTTCAACGATGCTTCGTCATCGGCGTTGACCTGGATCTGGCCGACGCGTGCACGCGCGTTGGTGACTTCGGTCAGCACCTGGCGTTCCTGCTGGGCGTAGCCCTGCACGGTGCGCACCAGATTGGGAATCAGATCGGCGCGGCGCTGGTACTGATTGAGCACTTCCGACCAACCGGCTTTGACCCCTTCTTCCTTCTGCTGGATCGCGTTATAGCCGCAACCGGACAGCGAGGCGGTCAGGATCAGCAACACCAGGGCGCGAATCAGGACAGGCATGCAGGCGATTCCGTTCAAAGAGGGCCCGAGCATGCCATGGGCCAGGTCAAGCCTGCATGCACATCACCCTGCCCGGCTCGCCAGCCGCACCGCTTCAGAACAGGCGCGGCAACAGGATCAAGCCCCAGCACAGCAGCACGTTGATCAGCAGCAGGAACACCGCGGCCGAGCCCATGTCCTTGGCACGCCCGGCCAGCACGTGCTGTTCTGGACCATAGCGTTCGATCACCGCTTCGATCGCCGAATTCAGCAGCTCGGCGGCCAGCACGATCACCAACGGTGCGATCAGCGCGATACGCTCCAGCCCGGATTGCCCGAGCCATAGCCCGAGCGGCACCAGCACCACAGCCAGGCAGACTTCCAGCCGGAACGAGGATTCATGCAACCACGCTGCGCGTAAGCCCTGCCACGACCAGATCGCCGCCTTGAGCATGCGGCGCGGGCCGCGCGGCACGTGTCCCAATTGATCGGCCATGCGTCAGTGCTTCCTGCCGCAAGGGCGCGTCGGGAGATAGAGAGAACGCATGGCATGGTAGCCGCTGAGGAAAGTGCGAATCTTGCACCGTGGCGTCGCGCCCCGCCAGTTGCGCGCCGGTTTGCCCTCAGCTTCCAGCCTGTCGCACCATGGCAGCCCGCTTCGCTGTTGAAGGTTCCTGCATGACCATCCGTCGCCTGCGCACCGTGCTGTGCGCCCTTGCCCTGTTGTCCGGCCATGTGCACGCCGACGCGCTGCACACCGCTCCCGTGGTGCCGGCGCAGGTCTCCAACGCTGCGTGGGAACAGGACATGCAACGCTTCGCCGACCGCGACGCGCGTCAGCCGCCACCCAGGCACGGCATCGTGTTCGTCGGTAGCTCGTCGATTCGTTTCTGGGAGACGCTGGCCCAGGATTTCCCGGGCAAACCGGTCATCAACCGCGGCTTCGGCGGCTCGGAAGTCCGCGACAGCACCTGGTACGCAGACCGTATCGTCATTCCCTACGCGCCGCGCCAGGTGCTGCTGTATGCCGGCGATAACGATCTCAACAGCGGCCGCACGCCCGAGCAGGTGCGCGATGATGTGCTGGCCTTCGTGGCACGCATCCGCCGCGACCTGCCGCAGGCACGCATCAGTTATCTGTCGATCAAGCCCAGCCCATCGCGTGCGCAGCTGCTGCCGGCGGTGATCGCTGCCAACCGGCTGATCAAGGACGCACTCGCACCACTGCCGCGCGTGGACTACGTGGATGTCTACACGCCGATGCTCGATGCCAGCGGCAAGCCGCGCCCCGAGCTGTTTCGCGAAGACATGCTGCACATGACGGCCGATGGCTATGCGATCTGGCGCAAGGTGGTTGCACCGATCCTGGAGCAGTAGCTGCGCACGCAGCGGCGGTTTGTACACGCGATGCGAAGCGTCGCGCCGCTTCAGGCCACCACCACCGCCACCGACGTACCGACGCCGGTTTCGCTGTGCAGCTCGATCCGCCAGCCGAAGCGGTCGCAGAGCCGGCGCACGATCGACAGGCCCAGGCCGGTGCCTTGCGGGCGCGTGGGATCGGCGCGGAAGAACGGCTCGAATGCACGCGCACGCGCTTCTTCGCTCATGCCGATCCCGGTATCGCGCACCACGATACGGTCGTGGGTGACTGCGACCTCGATGCTGCCGGTATCGGTATAGGCGCAGGCGTTGCGCAGCAAATTGCTGAGCACTACCCGCATCACCCGCGGCGGCGCGAACATCTGCAGGCTGCCCTCGCCGACCATGCGCAACGACACCGGCTTGTCGCCGAGCAATTCGCGTGCGCTTTCCACTTCCTCGCTGGCCAGTTCGGCGACATCGAAGGTCTCGCTCTGTGGGTCGATCTCGGCTTCGCGCGCCAGAATCAGGAATGCATCGATCACCGCTTCCATATCGTGACCGGCACGCTGGATGCGGCGCAGGCTGCGTTGGGTGCGCGTGGACAATTGGTCGTCGGCCAATGCCATGTCGCTGGCCACGCGGATCACCGTGAGTGGCGTGCGCAGCTCATGGCTGGCATCGCGGGTGAAATTGCGTTCGCGCGCCACATGGTCGCTGACCCGCTGCCCCAACGCATGCAGGGCGGCGGCGAGCTGGCGCGTTTCGCCCTGCAGTTCGGCAGGCAAGCGCTCCGGCGCCAGTTCGTCCACATCCGGGTTACGCGGGTCCCATTGCGACACACGCCGTGCCAACCAACTGATCGGGGAAACCAGGCGCTTGGAAACACGGTAGGTGAACCACGACACGCCGTAGATCGCCAGCAGCACCACGATCGCCGGCACCACGCCGAACCACAGCGTCAGATGCGCCGCACGCGAGCGCGAAAACACCAGATACAGCCGGCCTTCCGGGCGTTGGTCCACATACACCAGCGCATCGGCGGCCGCCACTTCGCTGAAACCGGGCGACAGGCGGCGGAGCGCGGGCGGCGCCGCCTCGGCAGCAGTGCCTGCGGGCGAAAAATAGCCTTGGATATTGCGCGTATTCGGCGGCCGGTTGTCCGGCATGCTCTTCTGCATCCGCCAGAAGTGCACTGCCTCGTCGGCGAGTACGGTGCGTACCAGGCTGTACTTGATGACGAACGCCACCAGATACCCGGCAAGCACGAGCGCCAGGCTCGCCAGCGCGACCTGTAGCAGGAAGGCGAGACGTATTTTTCGCGGGAGCCCGTGTGGCATTGCTGCATCCAGGGGAGAGCGCCGGAGTATAGGCAACGCTTCCGTGAGTCCGTCGTGCAACCATCCGGCAGCACGGGGTAACCATTGGCGCGTAGGCGCCTGCACCGACCGGCCGCCAGAACGGCGGCCGGTCGGGGGACATCAGGCCATCGGTTGGGCGATGTCGGCGATGCGATAGCCGGCGCTCTGCACGGTGTGCAGCAGCGGGCGGTCGAACGGCTTGTCGATGATCTTGCGCAGGTTGTACAGATGGCTGCGCAGCGTGTCCGAATCAGGCAAGCCGTTGCCCCAGATCTCGCGCTCGATTTCCTGGCGGGTCACCACACGCGGCGACTCGCGCATCAGGATGGTCAGCAAACGCAGACCGATCGGCGACAGCTGCAGTTCGGTGCCGGCACGGGTCGCACGCATGCTGACCGGGTCAAGCACCAGATCGGCGACCTTGAGCACTTCCGAACCCACCTGGCGACGCTCGCGGCGGATCAGGGCTCGCAGGCGCGCTTCCAGTTCCTGGATCGCAAATGGCTTGGTCAGGTAATCGTCGGCACCGAAGCCCAGGCCGGTGAGCTTGTCGTCCAGCGTGTCGCGGGCGGTCAGCATCAGCACCGGGGTGGACTTGCGTGCGTCGTTACGCAGGCGGCGGCAGACTTCGATCCCGTCCAGGCGTGGCAGCATGAGATCCAGCACGACCACGTCGTAACTGTTCTCGGCGGCCAGACGGTAACCGTCGAGTCCGTCCTGCGCATAGTCGACCTCGAAGCCACGGCCTTCCAGGTACTCGCCGATCATTTCGGAGATATTTCGATTGTCTTCGACGACCAGCACGAGGCCGGACGTTTCCTTGGTCTGACGCATGGACTTTCCTCGGTCTTCAGCTTTGTGAAACATGCCGGATCGACGGTGGAAAGGGCGTGAAGACTCGCTAACGTTTTGTGCCGCTTGCGGCCTAGCGGCCCAGCAACGGGCGCAATGCCGGCCACACCGTTTCCAGCACCTTGGGCTGCGCGGCGGCGGTGGGATGCAGCCCATCGGCCTGCATCAGGCCCGGCTGCAACGCGACCTTTTCCAGGAAGAACGGCACCAGCGCGGTCTTGTACTGTTTGGAGAGATCGGCATAGGTGGCCTTGAGCCGCGCGCGATAGGCCGGGCCATAGTTCGGCGGCACATCGATCCCGAGCAGCAGCACCTTGGCGCCGGCCTGCTGGCTCAGCTGGATCATCTTTTCCAGGTTGCCCTTGAGCTGGGCCGGGGTCAGCCCGCGCAGCGCATCATTGCCGCCGAGTTCGATCACCACCACGCCGGGATGGTGTTTTTCCAGCAGACCGGGCAGCCGGGTCAGCGCGCCGGAAGTGGTTTCGCCGCTGATGCTGGCATTGACGACCGCCGGTGGCGTCGCCATGTCACGCTTCAGGCGTTGGTCGAGCAAGGTCACCCAGCCGGACTGCACCGGAATGTTGTGCGCAGCGCTCAAGCTGTCGCCCACCACCAGAATCGGTGCGGTCGCCACCGGACTTTTGGCAGAGGCAATCCCCGGCGCAAGCAGGGAGAGTGTCAGCAGCCACAGGGCCAGCGCGCCATATCGCAGTGTTCTTTCACGCATTCGGAGATTCCTCATCGACAGTCTGGCCCCCCGCTCCAGCACCCGCACCGCCATCGACGTCCGCGAGGTCGGCAAGTCCGTCAGTGGACCGGAGGGAACACTCCATATCCTCGACAACGTGAGCTTGACGGTCAGTGAAGGCGACAGCATCGCCATCGTCGGCGCGTCCGGTTCGGGCAAGACCACCCTGCTCGGCCTGTTGGCCGGGCTGGACCTGCCCAGCCGCGGCAGCATCGCGCTGTCGGGCCAGGACCTGGGCCAGCTCGACGAAGAAGCCCGCGCTGCGCTGCGCGCCCGCGAAGTGGGCTTCGTGTTCCAGAGCTTCCACCTGTTGCCGGCGCTGACCGCCGAAGAAAACATCGCACTGCCGCTGGAGTTGGCCGGGCGCGAGGACCCCGCACGGGTGCGCGAGGTGCTGGAGGCGGTCGGCCTGAGTGCGCGTGCGCGCCATTACCCACGCCAGCTGTCCGGCGGCGAGCAGCAACGCGTGGCGCTGGCACGCGCCTTCGTGGCCCGCCCACGCATCCTGTTCGCCGACGAACCCACCGGCAGCCTCGATCAGACCACCGGCGCGCAGATCAGCGACCTGTTGTTCGCGCTCAATGCCACCAGCGACACCACCCTGGTGCTGGTCACCCACGACATGACCCTGGCGCAGCGCTGCAAGCACATCTACCGCATCGACAGCGGCCGCCTGCACGCACAGACCGGTCCGGCCGCATGAACGTGCTGCGACAAGCCGCACGCGCGGTACGCCGCGAATTCCTGGCCGGCGACCTGCTCACCGTGTTCGCCGCGCTGGTGCTGGGCGTTGCGGTAATGACCGCCGTCGGCACGCTGGTCGACCGGGTGACGCTCGCGTTGACCTCCAGCGCGGCCGAAGTGCTCGGCGGCGATCTGGGCGTGACCGGCCGCCAGGAGATTCCGGCCGACTTCGCCGAAGAAGCGCAACGACGTGGCCTGCAGAGCACGCGCATGGTCAGCTTCCCCAGCGTGCTGTTCCATGGCGATGCCAGCCAGATGGCCAATATCCGCGGCGTTGGCGCCGGTTATCCGCTGCGTGGTCAGTTGCTGGTGTCCAAGGACAGCAGCGGTGCCGAAGGCGCCCCGGCCACGGCGCCCCCCCCTGGCCAGGCCTATGCCGATCCGCGCCTGCTCGAAGCGCTGGGCCTGCGTGTGGGCGAACCACTGGAGTTCGGCGCCGGCCACCTGACCATTACCGGCGTGCTGCGCGCTGAGCCGGATGCCTCCGGCGAGCTGATGCAGCTGTCGCCGCCGTTGCTGGTCAATCGCGCCGATATCGCCGGTGCCGGCCTGCTCGGGCCGGGTAGCCGCGCCTCCTACCGGTTGATGTTCGCCGGTGCGCCGGATGCCATCGCCGATCTTCGCGCCTGGCTGAAGCCGCGTGCCAGCGAATACCGATTGGTCGGCATCGAAGACACCCAACGCGGCATGCGTGCGGCGTTCGATCGCGCCGGCCGTTTCCTGGCCTTGTCGGCATTGCTGGCGGTGCTGTTGTCCGGCGTGGCGACCGCGCTGGCGGCCAACCGCTTTGCGATGCGGCGTATCGACACCGTGGCGGTATTGCGCTGCCTGGGCGCACGCCAGCGCGACATCCTGGCGATGCTGTCGCTGCAGCTGCTGCTGACCGCGATTCCGGCCTGCCTGGTCGGTATCGGGCTGGGCATGCTGGCGCAGGAAGGGCTGGTGCAGGCACTGGGCAGCCTGATTCCGAACCGCCTGCCGCTGCCGCAGGCCACCCCTGCCCTGGCCGGTGCAGGCATCGGCCTGACGTTGTTACTGGGCTTCGGCCTGCCGCCGCTGCTGCGGCTGCGCAACGTGCCGCCAATGCGCGTGCTCAACCGCAGTTTTGCCGCGGTGCCGCCGAGTTCGTTGCTGGTGTATGGCGCGGCCTTGGCCGCGACCCTGGCGCTTACCGTGTATGCCACCGGCAATCTGGTACTGGCCGGCTGGGTACTGGGCGGCCTGGCCGCGCTGGCCCTGGTGGCGATGCTGCTGGGGCTGGGCCTGCTGGCCTTGCTGCGGCCGATCCAGCACCGCCTGCGCGGTTCCTGGAAGCTGGGTCTTGCGTCGCTGACACGGCGACGCGGGCTAAGCGTGGTGCAGTTGGTCGGGCTGTCGCTGTCGTTGTGCGCACTGTTGCTGCTGGCCGTGGTCGGCCCCGGCCTGCTCGGCCAATGGCGCGACCGCCTGCCGGCCGATACGCCCAACTACTTCCTGATGAATATCCAGCCCGAACAGACCGAGCCGGTGCTGCAGACGCTGCGCGGATTGGGGGTGGAGGGTGCGGCGGTGGAGCCGTTCTCCACCGGGCGCCTGGTGGCCATCAACGACAAGCCGCCGGTGCGCGGCGACCGCGACCCGGCCGACGATGGCGACGGCGACAACCGCCCGGTCAATTTTTCCTGGCGGCATGCGTTCCCGCCGGCAAATACGCTCTTGCAGGGCAAGTTCTGGGCAGCCGACAGCACCGCAGCGGAAGCCTCGGTGGAAGAAGGCTGGGCACAGCGCTACCAGCTCAAACTGGGCGATCGCATCACCTTGCTGCTGGGCGAACAGCAACGCACTTTCACCGTGACCAGCATCCGCAAGGCCGATTGGGACTCGTTCCGGGTCAATTTCTTCCTGCTGCTCAATCAGGGATCGGTCGGCGATGCGCCCTACAACCTGATTTCCGCCTTCCATCTGCCGCCCGGCAATGCAGCCAAGCTGGCGTCTCTGAGCCGCGACTACCCCAACATCTCGTTGCTGGACATCGACGCCATCCTGGGCCGCGTACGCGAGGTGATCGACCAGGTGGCGCAGGCGGTGCAACTGGTGATGGGTTTCAGCCTGCTGGCCGGCGTGCTGGTGCTGCTGGCGGCCTTGCAGGCCACAGCCGGCGAGCGCCGCTATGACAGCGCGGTGCTGCGCACGCTGGGCGCGCGTCGCGGCCAGTTGCGTGGCGCAGTGCTGGTGGAGTTCGGCGCGCTCGGCTTGCTGGCAGCGACGCTGGCGGTGACCGCGGCGGCCGTGATCGGTGCGGTGGTGGGGCAACAAGCCTTCGAGATTGCGTTGACGCCGGATTGGCCGCGCCTGTTGCTCGGCGGTGCATTCGGGTTGGCGTTGAGCCTGCTGGCGGGTTGGTCGGGTACCCGACGCATTCTGTCCACGCCGCCGGCGTTGGCCTTGCGTAGCGAATAAGCACGGGTGAAGTGTGGCGCATGCCGACAACGGCATGCGCTGCCACCCTCCAGCGCCCGGATCGTGCCATTCGATGCCCGCTGGGCGCCGAGGTGATCGGCCTGGACCTCTCGCAACCGCTGGGTGCAGAGACCTTCGCGCGCATCCACCGGGCGCACCTGGATCACCACGTGCTGGTGTTCCGCGAGCAGCGCATCACGCCCGCGCAGCAGGTGGATTTCAGCCGTCGCTTCGGGCCGCTGCAGATTCATGTGCTGCGCAATTTCCAGCTGCGCGGGCAGCCGGAAGTGCTGGTGGTGTCCAATATCAAGGAAAACGGCAAACCGACCGGCCTGGGCGATGCCGGGCATTACTGGCACTCGGATCTGTCCTACAAGGAGACGCCGAGCCTGGGCTCGCTGCTGCATGCGCAGGAGCTGCCCAGCGAAGGGGGAGATACCCTGTTCGCCAATCAGCATCTGGCCTGGCAAACACTGCCCGAGCCGCTCAAGCGCCGCGTGCAGGACCTGCGCGCCGAACATAGTTATCTCGCCAAATACGAAGAGCTGCGCGCACGCAATCCGTGGCGCCCGGCATTGACGCTTGAGCAGATTGCCGAAGTCGAACCGGTGCAGCATCCCGTCGTGCGCACGCATCCGGACACCGGCCAGAAAGCGCTGTTCGTCAGCGAGCATTTCACCACCCGCATTGTCGGCCTGCCGGAAGACGAAAGCCGGGCGCTGTTGCAGACACTGTTCGAGCACACCACGCGCGCTGCGCTGGTGAATCGGCATCACTGGCAACCGTACGACATGGTGTTGTGGGACAACCGCTCGGTGACGCATCTGGCTGCCGGCACGCCGGACCATCTGCATCGCCGGCTCAACCGCACCACCATCGAAGGCGATGCGCCGTTCTGAGCGCACGCCTGCCCCCTTCCCCTTCCGACTGGAGCGCCGCATGCGTTTGACCGTCACTTCCCACGCACCTTTGCAGCGCCGGCGTTTTTCGCGGCACATCGCGCTGCTGTTTCTGGCCGCCGTGCCTTGCCGCTGCTGCATAGCGCGCTGGCGCAGGCCGAGGGCAAGCTGCACATCGCCAAGCAGTTCGGCATCGTCTACCTGCTGCTGGACGTGGCGCAGGACCAGAAGTTGATCGAGCAGCAGGGCAAGGCCGCCAGTGTGGACATCGATGTGCAGTTCCTGCAGCTCTGCGGTGGTGCGGCGGTCAACGATGCCTTGCCCACCGGGTCGATCGACATTGCCGGTGCTGGCGTGGGCCCGTTGTTCACCATCTGGGAGCGCACACGCGGCCGGCAGAATGTGCGTGGCGTGGCGTCGCTGGGCAATTTCCCGTATCACCTGGTCAGCAATAACCCGCGCATCACATCCATCGGCGATTTCACCCCGCAAGATCACATTGCGGTACCGGCCACCGGCGTGTCGGTGCAATCGCGTTTTCTGCAGCATGCCTCGCAGCAACGCTGGGGCGATAAGGGCACCCACCAACTCGACGCGCTGCAGGTGGCGTTGCCGCATCCGGATGCGGCCGCTGCGATCATCCGCGGCCGTACCGAGATCACCGCGCACTTTGCCAGCCCGCCGTTCCAGGAGCAGGAGCTGGCGCGCAACCCGGCCGCGCATATCGTGACAAGTTCCTACGACATCGAAGGCGGCCCGTCGTCGGCGACGGTGTTGTACGCCACCGAAAAATTTCGCAGCGACAATCCCAAGACCTACCGCGCCTTTGTCGCTGGTGATGCAGATCCTCAAGGCCCCCAAGGTGCAGTTCACCGTGCCGCCGCAGAACACCTTGAAGCTGGGCAAGTTCATGCAGCACAGCGGGGCGATCAAGCAGGCCCCCGGCCAAGGTCAGCGACTACTTCTTCGACGACCCGCTGATTGCGGGCGGGAGCTGAGCGATGTCCACGCCCTTGCTGCAGGTCGATCATGTCAGCCTGGAATACGCCTCTGCGCAGCGCGTGGTGCGTGCCACCCACCGGGTGCGTTTCGATGTGCATGACGCCGATCGCTTCGTGCTGCTGGGGCCTTCGGGCCGCGGCAAATCCACCCTGCTCAAGGCGGTGGCCGGCTTGGTCAGCCCGCGCGAGGGGCAGATCCGCCTGGATGGGCATGCGGTCACCGGGCCGGGGCCGGACCGGGTGGTGGTGTTCCGGGAATTCGATCAGCTGGCACCGTGGAAAACGGTGCGCGAGAACGTGGTGTTCGGCCTCGGCGCGCCGAGGCGCGCGAGCGGGCAGATGACAGTCTGGCCCAGGTGGGGCTGAGCGCGTTCGCAGATGCCTACCCGCACACCTTGTCCGGCGGCATGAAGCAGCGGGTGGCGATCGCACGCGCCTTGGCGCTGCGCCCGCGCGTGCTGCTGATGGACGAACCGTTCGCAGCACTGGATGCGCTGACGCGTTCGCGCATGCAGGAGCAGGTACTGGAGCTATGGGAACAATCGCGTTTCACGCTGTTGTTCGTCACCCATTCCATCGAAGAGGCGTTGGTGGTCGGCAACCGCATCCTGCTGTTGTCGCCACACCCGGGCCAGGTGCGCGCCGAACTCAACGCGCATGCCTTCGGCCCACATGGCGCCGGTAGCGTCGCGTTTCAACAGACTGCGCAACGCATTCACCGGCTGCTGTTCGATCTGCCCGACGACACGCTGGACGACGACAAGATGGCGCCGCTGCGTCGCCCTGCCGTGCGTCAGCGGGAGGCGCTGCCGTGAGCCGCAGCAATACCGTTGCCCTGCCGCCGATTCTGCCGGTGCGGCCCGAATACCACGTGGCGCTGCAGCCGCTGGACCCCGCCCTGATCGCCGCGGCCACGCCGGCGCGCTGGCAGGCACCGCCGTGGCTGCGCAAGGCGCTGGGCCTGGTGGTCCTGGTCGCCGTCTGGGAAATCGCCGCGCGCGTGGTCGGCGACGATCTGATGCCGCCCAGCGCGCTGCAGACCGCACGCGCGTTCTACGAGGGGCTGCTGTCGGGCGAATTGCTGCGCCGTGTCGGCACCTCGTTGCGCGTGCTGGCGCTGGGCGTGGTGCTGGCATTCGTGCTGACCGCGTTGGCGGCCTCCACGCGCTGGGGACGCGATGTGCTCGGCACGCTGACCGCCATGTTCAACCCGCTGCCGGCCATCGCGCTGTTGCCGCGGGCGTTGCTGTGGTTCGGGCTGGACACCGGCAGCCTGGTGTTCGTGCTGGGCTTGCTGGTGGAAGGCGTGGTGTTCCGGACGATCGAGCAGCCGACAGTGCGCGGCTGGGGCATGCAGCGCTAGCGCTGAACCTGGCCGCAGCCGTGTGCAGCCGGTGAGGACCTGGCCGTGCTGCACGCACGCATTTCGGGCCATCCATGGGCGGCCGTAACTTGCGTGCCGGGCTCATCGGCACGGTCGCGTGCGCTTAACGGAGCTGGCTTATGCTGCCGGCCCCTTACCTGCCGTCCGCCGTCATGCCTACCGCCCCGTTCACTGCCTACCTGTATCCGGTCCTGTTGTTGCTCGCCAGCAATGTGTTCATGACCTTCGCCTGGTACGGGCATCTGAAGTACAAGAGCACACCGTTGATGATCGCGATCCTGGTCAGCTGGGGCATCGCGTTCTTCGAATACTGCCTGCAGGTGCCGGGCAATCGGCTGGGCAGCGCGGTGTATTCGGCCCCGCAGCTCAAGGGCATGCAGGAAGTGATCACGCTGCTGGTCTTCGCCGGTTTCTCCACGTTCTACCTGGGGCAGTCGTTGAAGTGGAATCACTGGGCGGCGTTCGGCCTGATCCTGGTGGCGGCGTTCTTGATGTTCAAAGAGTAAGGCTAAGCCCCGTAGGAGCGCGCTGGCGCGCGATGAGGCGTTATCGATAAAGCCGCAATCGCGCGCAAGCGCGCTCCTTGTATCTGGACATCGCCGACTAACAGCGGTATGTCTTCCGACTGATCATCGGAGCAGATGCGGGAAGCCCACGCGCTCCTGAAGCTTCGAGCTCGTATCGTAGATCGGCTCCCGCATCTACGACATCTGGGTGCCTAGTTCGCTGCCTCTACCCACTGCGCGAACACCGCATCGATCCGGGCGTCCTTGACCCGCGTGCCCTTCTGCGCAGCCTCGGCCTGCTCGAACATCGGCATGATCATTGCCATGCCATCGGGCTTGGTTTTCAGGTGCAGGCCCGGCGGCGTGTCGAGAAATGCGGCCCAGCGCGTGCGCACCTTGGCCCAATAGGCCTGGGTGCCTTTCCAGTACGCATAGGCCGGGGCGAAGTCGACCTCGGTGGTCTTGCGGTAGTCGTTGAAGCCGAACTCGCGCGCAATCGCTTCCTGGCTGCCGTCGGGCTTGCGCACCACCTTGGTGTTGAACTGTTCGTGGGTCCAGCCGTTGGGCGTGAGCGTGTGGCGGTTGATCACCGACAGCGCGTTGTAGTCGCTGCGCTTGGTGTACTCGCGGCGCGGCAACGGGCGCCAGCTCAGATCGCTGGTCCAGGTGGGGTGGCCGTCGGCATAGTCCCAGCGGCCGGTGCCGCAATAGCGTGGCGCGTCGCTGACTTCGTACACGCATTGGGTCCAGGCACCGCGGGTGACGGCCGGTGCCAGCGCATGCACGGTCCAGGTCTGATCGGCGGTGAATTCGAAACGCTGCGGCGTCTCGTACACCCAGTCCTGCCGCCAATGCTTGGTCACATGCTTGGTCTTTTCGTCGACCAGCAGATGTTGCAGCACCAGCTTGCGCGGCGAATCCTCCACCACGATGACCACTTCGCTGGCGCCGCTACGCATCGCCGAGGCGCGCTCGTAACCGGGTTTGAGCAGCACGGTTTCGTCGAACGCAAAGTCCACTGCGTATTCGCCCTGCATCGCCAGGATACTCTGGCGATCGCGCTGGGCGTCGGCGGCGGCAATCAACGGCAACAGGCTCAGCGTGGCGGCAACACAGCGGGTTAACAGTCGGCTCATCGGAACTCTCGGTTGTGGTCGTGGGAACGTCAGCGGCGCAAGTACAGCAGCGACGTGGTCATGTCGGTGGGATCGGAACCGCGTGCGGTTGCTGCGGCAGTGCGCAGGGCCGCAGCGCGTGCACAGCAGCAATCGTCCACGGCCACGCGGCCGTCGATGCCCTCGCGCGCCAGCCGTGCGGCAACCTCCGCGCCCAGCGCCGAGACAGTGGCCAGGCTGGCAGAGATGGGGTGGTCGTGGCTGGCCGAAGGCTGCAAGCGTAGCGCGCTCAACCGCCAGGCATCGCCACGCAGGCGTCCGGCCAGGCGGCGCCACAAGCGCTCGCCGACACCCAACTCGTGCGTGTCCATCGGCAGCGGCGGCAATCGCGAGACCAGGCGGTCCCAGCTCAGGAAATCGCTGTCCGGCAGCAGGCACAGCCGCCAGCAGCACTGGCCTGCAGCATCGAAGAACCAGATGCTTTCGCGCACGCCGTCGCTGTCGACCTGCCGGCACGCGGCCGCAGCGACCGCATGCTGCCAGCCATCCAGTTCGTTGCCCAACGCAGGCCGATACAGGCACAGCACCGTGCCCAGGGCCGCCAACTGTTGCGGCCGCGGCAATGCTGCGCGGGTGGCACGGGCTTGCGATGACAACGGCAATGCGCGCACGTTGGGCATGGCCGCTACCAGCTCACGGCCAGGCTGACCGAAGCAGTGCGCCCGGCGCCGGTGAAGCGGTCCAGCACCGTGCTGCTGGCCAGCGTGCCGTTGGGCAGTGCGTTCCAGTCCACGTAACGACGATCGGCCAGATTGAAGATGCCGGCGGTGACCTTGGCACCGGGTGCGAATTCCCAATGCCCCATCAGATCCAGCGTGGCGTAGCCGGCCGGCGCGTAATAGCTGTCCAGCTGCGGGCGACGTTTGCGCGCCACGAAGGTACCGATCAATTCGGCGCCCCAGGCATCGCCATCGAAGGCCACGCCGACGGTGCCGCGTAATGGGTCGACCGAATTGAGCGGAGTACCGTCGGTGAGGTTGTCGCCTTCCGAATACGCCACGGCACTGTTGAGCGACCAGCCCTGCCAGCCCGCCAACGCGCCCAGATCGACACCGCCGCGCGCTTCGGCACCCTTGATCACCACATCGTCCACATTGCGCGACTGGAACAGCGCCAGGCCGTCGGCATTCACGCCGGCTGGCGCATACGATTCGATGAAGTTGCGGTAATCGGTGTAGTACACCGCAAGCCCGAGATAGCCGACCGCATCGTTGAAGCGCAGACCCAGTTCGCCACCGCGGCTGGTTTCCGATTTCAGATCCGGATTGGCGATGGCGGTGTAGCGGGCCTGCAGATTGGTGAAGCCGATATTGACGTCGTTGTATGGCGGCGCGCGGAAACCATGCGCGTAATTGGCGTACGCCGACCACGCATCGGAGAACCGCCACACCGCGCCGAACTTGGGCGAGACCTGGGTTTGGTCGAGGGTCGCGGCGGCGACGCCCGGATTGTCTTCGCGGAAGATAGCGTCCACCTGCGGCGACAGCCGGAAATAATCCACGCGCACGCCCGGCGTCAGCGACAAGCGGCCATCGAACAGGCCGATTTCGTCCTGCGCATACACCCCGAGCTTGGTGGTTTCGCTGGTCGGGAAATCGCGTACCGGAAACACGTCCTGGCCGACCCGATTGGTGATGGCGCCGTTGGCAAGGTTGACCGAATAGCCATCGCGCTTGGCATGCGTGTCGGTCCAGGTGCCGTCCAGGCCATAGGTGATCTCGTGGCTGAGCGTGCCGGTGTCGATGGACTTGTGCGCATTGACCAGCAACCCGTAGACGCGTTGGTCGAAATTGTGTTCGTTATGGCGGCGCGTGTTGTTGCCGCGCAACTCGTTGGTACGCTGCAGGCTCTCGCTGTCCTGGCGATACAGCTGCCACTGCAGATCGTCGGCCAGTGCGGAATCCAGCGCATCGAGCTCGTGCCGCAGCGACACCCGCGCACGGGTCTGATGGTCGCGCCCTTCCTGCGACAGGATGCGCAGCGATGCAGTCGGGTTACGTGTGTCGATGCCCGTCAACGCATCGATGCTGCCGTAGTCTTCGTTGCCTTCCACGGTGAGTTTGAAGCGCTGTTGCGCGCTTGGCGCGTACACCAGTTTGGCCAGCACGCTGCGGCCATCGATGCGCTGCGGATTGGCCGCGGTGCGGGTGAAATCGCGGCTGCGGTTGTCGCCCTGGTTCTGCGCTTCCTGGCCCTGGCGATGACTCACCGCCACCATGCCGCTCCAGCGCTCGCCGCCGAATGCGCCGGTAGCACCGGCGAACAGGCCATTCCAGTCGCCTTCGTAACCGAACTTCAGACCGACGTAGCTGTGCTTGTCTGCGCTCAGATAATCGGCGGGATCCTTGGTGACGAAGGCCACCACGCCACCCAGTGCATCCGAGCCGTACAACGAGCTGGCCGGCCCGCGCACCACTTCGACACGCTTGAGCGTTTCCAGATCGACGAAGTTGCGGTTGGCATTGAGGTAGCTGCCAAAACTGAAGGTGTCCGAGACCGGCACGTTGTCCACCAGAATCGCCACGCGGTTGCCGTCCAGCCCGCGGATGCGGATGCCGTTGGCGCCGGTGAAGCGGCCGCTGGTGCTGGTGACCGCCACGCCCGGCGTGTAGCGGAACAGATCCTTGAGTTCGCGCACCAGTTGGTTGTCGAGCTGCTCGCGGTCGATCACATCCACCGTGCTGGGCACGTCCACCAGCGCACGTTGGGTACGCGTGGCGGTGACCTGCAGCCGGTCGAAGTCGTGCACGTCACGCGCGGCCTCCGCGCCGGCATCACCTTCGGCAGCATGGGCAGACAACGAAACAGCAGGCAGCGCCAGCGACAGCGCGACCACCAGCGGATGCAGGCGGATCATCAGAGACCTTTGCGGGAAACCCCCTGCCGTGCGCATCGCGGTGCGAGCCGCGCACGGCAGCCAGGGTGAGAGCTTAAGTGGCGGGCGGCGGCGGCGGCGCCCGCGGCGGTCTTGCGGCACTCGCACGCAACGAGTGCGGTAGTGCCAGATGCGACGGCGACCGAGCGTGGCGTGCCGGGACGCGTGAGCGGCACCGGTGGTGCGCATGCGATCGCGTTGCGGCAGCGGCTGCGCCCGTTCGGTGCTGCGCAGCCTGCTCGTTGCTGGATTACTTGGTGAGGATCAACTTGTCGTTGCTGGTGTGGCGCAGGCGATAGACGCGGTCGCCATGCTGGATCAGCACTTCGCGGCGGCCCTTGAGCAAGGCCTCGCTGCTGATGAGGTCTTCGGCAGGCACGGCACGCGGCGCGGCACGTTCGCGCAGGTTGACCGGTTCGGAGCGGAGCAGCACGGGATGAGCGGTCATGATCTGGATCTCCAGTCGGTTGGCCAGACAAATAATAACCATTCTCATCTAATGATCAAGAGCTATTCTCATTTGGGAGACACGATTTTTGGATCTTTTCTCGAATCTCGATTCATGCACTCAATCGACACACCTGTCAGCGCCCGGCGGCACCATCGCACGCACAACCGCGGCGTCGCCTATCTCCCGAACCAGCCCGCTCAGCGCGTGACCGACTCCACGCGCGCCCAGCCAGCGTCATCGACCTGACTCAAGGTCTCCAGGGCGCCCAGGTTCTCTTCCAACTGCGTTACTCGGCTGGCGCCCAGAATCACACTGGACACATGCGGGTTACGCAGACACCAGGCGATGGCCAAGCGTGCCGGCGACTGCCCCAGCTCGGCGGCCAGCGCACAGAACGCGCGCGCGCGCTCCAGCCGCCGCGCTTCCGGTGCGCCCAGCACTTCGTCCTGCAGCCATTGATTGCCTGGCTGGCCGAGGCGGCTGTCTGCCTCCACGCCGGCGTTGTACTTGCCGGTCAGCAGGCCAGACGCCAGCGGCGACCAGATCGTGGTGCCCAGCCCGCCTTCGCACAGTGGCGCGTATTCGTGCTCCAGCCGCTCGCGGTGCAGCAGGTTGTATTGCGGCTGCTCCATCGCGGGCGCATACAGGTGTTCGCGCTCGGCAATGGCAATGGCCTCGCGCAACTGCGCAGCGCTCCATTCGGAGGTGCCCCAGTACAGCACCTTGCCCTGGCGGATCAGCGCATCCATGGCGCGCACGGTTTCCTGGATCGGCGTGTCCGGGTCGGGCCGATGGCAGTAATAGAGATCCAGATACTCCACGCGCAGGCGCTTGAGCGCGGCATGGCAGGCATCGGTGACATGCTTGCGCGAGAGCCCGCGCTGGGTCGGGCGCGGGCTCTCGACCGCACCGAAAAACACCTTGCTCGACACGCAAAAGCCATCGCGCCGCAAGCGCAGGTCGGCGATCACATCGCCCATCACTTCCTCGGCGCGGCCGCGCGCATAGACCTCGGCGTTATCGAAAAAGTTGATGCCGTTGTCCCAGGCGGCGGCGATCAGGTTGCGCGCTTCGCCGCGCCCGATCTGCTTGCCGAAGGTGACCCAGGCCCCGAACGACAAGGCCGACAGCTGCAGCCCGGTGGAACCCAGACGACGGTAAAGCATGGCGAACTCCCGCAACCTCCAGGGCACCTGCCCCGGACCGGCGTGCGCAGTGTAGGCCGTGGCATTGCCGTGGCGACAGGGCGTGGCGATGCGGGAGCGAGAAGGCGAGACAGGCGCGGCGCACAGAAACGCCAGTCGTCGCTCCCCAATGAAACAGCTCGGCCGTGTTCGTGTCAGCGAACTTGAACGTGCGGGGCCGCCGCTACGGGCGGACGCTGTGGCGATCCGGATGCCGCATCGGTACGCGTACAAGCGCGACCGGATTTCATCGGTCAGCGAAACAACGCGGAGTGTGGGGCAAGGATCGCGTTCGCCCCCCGCGCTGGCTGCCGCCACGCTGCCGGCGCTGGGGCCGCCCACTTTGCGCAAGCGCAGCCCCCCGGCTCGCTACCACGGCACGACCGGTGCCCGCCGCATCTCGGCTGCGGGCCAACCGACAGCGTCTGAATGCCACTCGCCTTGCCCCCTGTCACCCCCTGCTCTAGGCTTCCTGTTTTGCCGTCAGCAGCTCCGGGGATTGGAATGGTCGAAGGTTTGGGAAGGATCGGTTTCGGCCTGTTCGGTCTGGCGGTGCTCATCGGCATCACCTGGGTGTTTTCGAGCAACCGCCGCGCGATCGACTGGAAGCTGGTCGCCACCGGTCTGGCCCTGCAGATCTCGTTCGCCGCACTGGTGCTGCTGGTGCCGGGCGGGCGCGACGTGTTCGACTCGCTGGGCAAGGGTTTCGTCAAGGTGCTGAGTTTCGTCAATGAAGGCTCCACCTTCATTTTCGGCAACCTGATGAACATCGACAGCTACGGCTTCATTTTTGCGTTCCAGGTGCTGCCCACCATCATCTTCTTCTCGGCGCTGATGGGCGTGCTCTACCACCTGGGCGTGATGCAGGTGGTGGTGCGTGCGATGGCGTGGGCGATCACCAAGGTGATGCGCGTGTCCGGTGCGGAAACCACCAGCGTGTGCGCCAGCGTGTTCATCGGCCAGACCGAAGCGCCGCTGACGGTGCGCCCGTACATCCCCAAGATGACCCAGTCCGAGTTGCTGACGATGATGATCGGCGGCATGGCGCATATCGCCGGCGGCGTACTGGCTGCGTACGTGGGCATGCTCGGCGGCAGCGACCCGGCGCAGCAGGCGTTTTATGCCAAGCATCTGTTGGCCGCCAGCATCATGGCAGCGCCTGCCACCCTGGTGGTCGCCAAGCTGCTGGTGCCGGAAACCGGTACGCCGCTGACCCGTGGCACGGTCAAGATGGAAGTGGAAAAAACCACCAGCAACGTCATCGATGCGGCCGCGGCCGGCGCCGGCGACGGCTTGCGGCTGGCGCTGAACATCGGCGCGATGCTGCTGGCCTTCATCGCGCTGATCGCACTGATCAACGCGCCGCTGACCTGGCTGGGCGAGATCACCGGCGCCGCTGCGCTGCTGGGCCGCCCGACCAACCTGTCGACGATCTTCGGCTACGTGCTGGCGCCGATCGCCTGGGTGATCGGTACCCCGTGGGTGGATGCGACCACGGTGGGGTCGTTGATCGGACAGAAAGTGGTGATCAACGAGTTCGTCGCTTACAGCGAGTTGTCGCGCATCGTGAAGGGTGAAGTGCCGGGCGTGGGCCTGAGCGCCGAAGGCCGCCTGATCGCCACGTATGCCCTGTGCGGCTTCGCCAATTTCAGCTCGATCGCGATCCAGATCGGCGGGATTGGCGGGCTGGCGCCGGAACGCCGTCACGATCTGGCCAAGTTCGGCCTGCGTGCGGTGCTGGGCGGTTCGATCGCCACCTTCATGACCGCTACCATTGCCGGCGTACTCTCGCATTTCGGTTGAGGCGGCGCGGGTTCATCGGTGTGACGGTCTAATCGCTACACGCCGCGTTTCATCCAGTCATTCAAGTCAGTCATTCACGCAAGGGTATTTATGAGTTCGGTCGTCGTTGTCGGGTCCTTCAATGTCGATCACGTGTGGCGCTGCGATGCCTTGCCTGCGCCGGGCGCCACCATCGCCGGGCGCTACAGCACCGGTCCGGGTGGCAAGGGCTTCAATCAGGCGGTTGCGGCCGCACGTGCCGGCGCCAAGACGCATTTTCTGTGCGCGCTGGGCGACGACGCCGGCGGTGCGCTGGCGCGTTCGCTGGCCGCGCAGGATGGCTTTGCGTTGATCGCCGAGCCCAGCAATGAACCCACCGGCACCGGTGGCATCTATGTCGACGGCCACGGCCGCAACACCATCGTGATCGGTGCCGGTGCCAATTCGGTGCTGAGTGCGGGCTTTATCGACAACCAGCGCGCGCTGGTGGCATCGGCGCGGGTGCTGCTGGCGCAGCTGGAATCGCCGGCGGAAACCATCGAATCCGCACTGGCGCTCGCACGCGAGTGCGGCGTGTTGACCGTGCTCAACGCTGCGCCGGCCAATGCACCGACCTCGATCGGTCTGCTCAAGCTGTCGGACGTGTTGACGCCGAACGAAACCGAATTCGCCGCGCTGCTCGGCCGCCATGTCGGCGAGCGCATCAACGCCGACGATGTTGCAGCGCTGGATGGCAACACGCTGCACTCGCTGTGCCGCAAGCTGCTGCCGGGCGGCACCGTGGTGGTGACGCTGGGCGCGGTGGGCGCCTTCATTTCGCATGCCGAAGAACAGCTGCGCGGCGACACCGCAGCGCATTACCGCGTGGGTGCGGAGAGCGCGCAGACGGTGGATACCACCGGTGCCGGCGATGCCTTCAACGGCGCGTTGGTGGCCTCGCTGGCGCAGTCGCCAAACGCCAGCTTCATCACCCACGTACGCTTTGCCACCCGCTACGCCGCACGCTCCACCGAAATGGAAGGCGCCGCCACCTCGATGCCGCGCATGGTGCCTGACGTGGCGGCGTAAGCCACACGCGTCAAGCGACCAACGAAGGCGACCGCAGCGATGCGGTCGCCTTTTGCGTTTAGGGGTTTGGTGTGGACGTTAGAGATTGTTTTGCGCCACGGACGGCATGTTGAACCTTGCCTGCCGACGGACGCTGCGAGCTCTGTTGCTGCCGGAACTTCGGGTTTCTTTATCGAAACGCGTTGGGGTAGGAATCAGGCGTGATGCAAGGAGCGAGGCGTGATGCAGCGTCGGGCGCCCGTACCCTCATCCGGCGCTGACGCGCCACCTTCTCCCGACGGGAGAAGGATAGAAGCCGCTCTTCCACTCCCGAGTGGTGAGGGACCAGAAGCCCCTCTCCTATCCCCGACGCGGAGAAGGGCTAGAAGCTGCTCTCCCGAGCGTAGAAGGAATAGAAGCTGCTCTCCCACTCCCGAGTGGAGAAGGACTATAAGCCCCTCTCCCCGCGGGAGAGGGGTTGGGGTGAGGGTACGGCCAGCCAACATGTTCGCCGCCGCCCTCGTTCCATCAAGTCGTGCGACCGCACAGCAACCGCGCAGGAAAGGCCGGAAACGCTTCCCGCGTCCCGCTTCCCCATTCCCCATTCCCCATTCCCCACCCAGCTACAATGCCGCCATGCAGATCGGCCCCTACTCCATCGCCCCCAAGGTGATCCTCGCCCCGATGGCGGGCGTCACCGACAAGCCGTTCCGGCTGCTGTGCAAGCGGCTGGGCGCGGGGCTGGCGGTGTCGGAGATGACCATCTCCGATCCGCGCTTCTGGGGCACGCGCAAGTCGCTGCACCGCATGGACCATGCCGGCGAACCGGACCCGATCAGTGTGCAGATCGCCGGCACCGAGCCGCAGCAACTGGCCGAGGCGGCGCGTTACAACGTCGACCACGGCGCGCAGTTGATCGACATCAACATGGGCTGCCCGGCCAAGAAAGTGTGCAATGCCTGGGCCGGCTCGGCGCTGATGCGCGATGAAGACCTGGTGGCACGCATCCTCACTGCAGTGGTGCAGGCGGTGAACGTGCCGGTGACGTTGAAGATTCGCACCGGTTGGGATTGCGATCACCGCAACGGGCCGGCCATCGCGCGCATTGCACAGGATTGCGGCATCGCTGCGCTGGCCGTGCATGGGCGCACCCGCGACCAGCATTACACCGGCAGCGCCGAGTACGCGACCATCGCGCAGATCAAGGCTGCGTTGCAGATTCCGGTGGTCGCCAATGGCGATATCGATTCGCCGCACAAGGCCGCGCAGGTGCTGCGTGAGACCGGTGCGGATGCCGTGATGATCGGGCGCGCGGCGCAGGGACGTCCGTGGATCTTTGGCGAAGTGGCGCATTTTCTGGCCACCGGCGAGGTATTGCCGCCGCCATCGCTGGCCTTCGTGCGCGACACCCTGCTCGGCCACCTGGACGCGCTGCATGCGTTCTACGGCCAACCGCAGGGCGTGCGCATCGCGCGCAAGCACCTGGGTTGGTATGCCAAGGATCACCCGCAAAGCGCGGACTTCCGTGCGGTGGTCAACCGTGCCGAAACGCCGGAAGCGCAGTTGGCGCTGACGCGCGATTACTTCGACGCCTTGATCGCCGGCGTGCCGCCCGCATTGTCGGACGCTGCCTGAGTTTTTCTGCATCGCTGGAGCCGCACGCATGAGTGCACCAGGCGACACCCCGACCTGTCTGCACGGATTTTCGGCCACCGAACAGGCGCGCCTGCTCAAACAGGCGTGCTTGCTGGAGCCCACATTGTTCAACCAGATCGATTACGGCGGCGCGCGGCGCCTGCTGGAAGTGGGCAGCGGTGTCGGTGCGCAGACCCAGATCCTGCTGCGGCGGTTTCCCGACCTGCACGTCACCGGCGCGGACCTGAGCGAGGCGCAGCTGGGCGCGGCGTGGGCAAATCTCCAACGCCTCCTGGCGTGGTGCCGCGCGCGTTAGACGCTACAGCAGGCGGATGCGGGCGACCTGCCGTTCGAGGCGCGCCAGTTCGATGCGGCCTTTCTGCGCTGGGTGCTCGAACACGTGCCCTCGCCTGCACGCGTGCTCAACGACGTGCGGCGTGTGTTGCCGCCCGGCGCGCCGGTGTACGTGACCGTTGTGATGAATGCCTCGTTCCTGTTGCATCCGTATTCGCCCAACCTGTGGCGTTACTGGATGGCGTTCAACGACTTCCAGTACGACCAGGGCGGCGACCCGTTCGTCGGTGCCAGGCTGGGCAACCTGCTGCTGGCCGGCGGCTTCCGCGATGTGCAGACGCAGATCAAGACGCTGCATCTGGACAACCGCGAACCGGGCCGGCGTAAGACCATGATCGCGTTCTGGGAAGAAGTGCTGCTGTCGGCAGCCGACCAGTTGTTGCAGGCCGGCGCGGTGGACGCAGCCATCGTGGATGGCATGCGCCGCGAGTTGGCGCAGGTGCAAGGCGACCCGAACGCGGTGTTCTTCTATTCGTTCGTGCAGGCACGCGCCACGGTCTACTGAGTCGCCGAGGCGGGTGCAGCGACCGGCGTGCTGCCGGCGTGTTCCAGATCGCCGGTCAACACGGTGCTCCTGGGCTCGCGCCAGATGCGCTGCCACATCTGCGCCAGCACCGCGCCGATCTGGTCGCGCGCCACCGGCGCGCGATACGCCGCCTGCACCTGCCGCGGCACGATCGGCTGCCATTGCCCGTCATCGCGATGGGCGACCACGAAATTGAAGTTGTAGTCCGGCTCCAGGCCCATGCGCAGGTCGCTGAGCATCAGATCGTCGTCGACCAGGCGTGCACGCATGAAACCGCGATTGAACCAGGTCAGCCGGCGCACCGCATCGAACCCGGCCACTTCGCCCAAGGCCTGGGTATTGCTGGAAAACCCGCGGAATTGCATCGGGCCGCTGTCGGCCACCAGCGAGCGCTCGCCGATGACATAGCCGTTGGGCGTCATCGCCACCACGCGCCACAGCAAGGTGTTGAGCGGCATCGGCACCGAGAAGCGTGGCGCATCGGCCAGACCCATCGCTGCCAGCGCACGATCGGCTTCGCGGTCGACCAGCTGCTTGGCGATCAGCGACCAGCCCAGATACGCGGTGCTCGCCACCAACCCGATCACCAACACGTGTTGCGCAAAGGGGCGCGCGCGCGCAAACCACGCCACCGCGCAGGCCAGCAACAGCCATAACGTGTAGGCCGGGTCGATGATGAAGACGCTCGACCACATCGTCGGGTGCGGCTGCAGCGGCCACCATAGCTGGGTGCCGTAAACGGTGAAGGCATCCAGCAGCGGATGGGTGATCAGTGCCAGCTGGATGGCCAAGAACCAGCGCGTGGGTGCGCTGGCCACCCGCCCGTTGCCGTAGCGGCGGAACAGCCACCAGATCAACCAGCCTACGAGCGGCAGCACGAACAACGAGTGGCTGACGCTGCGGTGCACGGTCATCAGGGTGACCGGATCGTCGGTCAGCGGCAGCAACGCCAGCGAGTCGAGGTCGGGCAAGGTGCCCAGTGCCGCGCCGGCCAACAAGGCGGCACGCCGCTGTCCGGGCGGCGCGATGGCGGCAGCGATGGCGCCGCCAAGAACGATCTGGGTCAATGAATCCATCGGCCGATGCTAGCAGGCCGGCCATGCACTGACGTGGATGTTCGACACCGCATTCGGCCGGCCGGCATCGCTCCGTCACCGGGCAGTTAATCGCCGCGGCTGCGTACCGGGCAGTGCATGCGGCCGGGGCGCCGACCTCGGCTTAACCCTAAAGCGGTCCATTCAGGCGCACAATGCAACCGACACACGGGGCGTGTATCATCCGCACCCATCTTTTCATCCGAATTAAGGGATATAAGCCTGATGTCCAGCTACCTGTTCACCTCCGAATCGGTCTCCGAAGGCCATCCGGACAAGATCGCCGACCAGATCTCCGACGCAGTGCTGGACGCCATCCTGGCCCAGGACAAGCGCGCCCGCGTGGCATGCGAGACGATGGTCAAGACGGGCGTGGCGATCGTGGCCGGCGAAGTGACCACCAGTGCCTGGATCGACCTGGAAGCGTTGACCCGCAAGGTGATCCTGGACATCGGCTACAACAGCTCCGACGTCGGCTTCGACGGCGAGACATGCGGCGTGCTCAACCTGATCGGCAAGCAGTCGCCGGACATCAACCAGGGCGTGGACCGCAAGAACCCCGAGCAGCAGGGTGCTGGCGACCAGGGCCTGATGTTCGGCTATGCCACCAACGAAACCGACAGCTTCATGCCGGCCGCGATCCACCTGGCGCACCGCCTGGTCGAGCAGCAGGCCAAGATCCGCAAGAAGAAGAACTCGGCGCTGTCCTGGCTGCGTCCGGACGCCAAGTCGCAGGTGACCCTGCGCTATGAAGACGGCGTGGCGACCGCGATCGATGCGGTGGTGCTGTCGACCCAGCACGACCCGGGCATCAAGCAGAAGGATCTGGTCGAAGCCGTGCGCGAGGAAATCCTCAAGCCGGTGCTGCCGGCCAAGTGGCTGCACAAGGGCACCAAGTTCCACATCAACCCGACCGGCAAGTTCGTGATCGGCGGCCCGGTGGGCGATTGCGGCCTGACCGGTCGCAAGATCATCGTCGACACCTACGGCGGCTGGGCGCGTCACGGTGGCGGTGCGTTCTCGGGCAAGGATCCGTCCAAGGTCGATCGTTCGGCAGCGTATGCGGCGCGTTATGTGGCCAAGAACGTGGTGGCCGCGGGCCTGGCCGACCGTTGCGAAGTGCAGGTCTCCTACGCCATCGGCGTGGCCGAGCCGACCTCGATTTCGGTGACCACCTTCGGCACCGGCAAGATCGCCGACGAGCAGATCGAAAAGCTGATCCGCAAGCATTTCGACCTGCGTCCGTTCGGCATCATCCAGATGCTCGACCTGATCCACCCGATGTATCAGCAGACCGCGTCTTACGGCCACTTCGGCCGCAAGCCGAAGGACTTCACCTACACCGACGCCACCGGCGCGCAGCACACTGCAACCGCGTTCTCGTGGGAAAAGACCGACCGCGCCGACGCCCTGCGTGCCGACGCCAAGCTGAAGTAAGCCACGCGCTCTTCGGAGCGTTGCTGGGTAGCAAATGGGCCGCTGATGCGGCCCATTTGCGTTTTCATGCGGCTGCGTTGGTATTTTTGCGCGGCTACGCGCGGACCCTCATCCGCCCTTGCGCGAACCTTTCTGAAGGGAGAAGGGACAGCGTTGCCACATTGCTGCAAAGCCCTTCTCCCGGCGTCAGAGCGAAGCGCTCTAAAGCCCCTCTCCTGCGGGAGCGGGGGTTGGGGTGAGGGTACGTGGCGAAGCCAAGCTGCGTTCGCAATTCCATGAGGCTTCGCCCGTACCCTCATCCGCCCTTGCGGGCACCTTCTCCCCCATAAAGGGGAACAATCTCCCGAGGGGAAAAGGAAGCCAGGCCCGCTTGCTGGACATTGTTCTGCTTCAAGCAAGGGCAACTGACGTCCAACCGACTGCGCCACGCCGCACCTATGGATCCAGCATCAACTGGGTTTCCAGCGCCTGCGCAAACGCCGGCAATGGGCATGTCATGCGTTGATCGGGCGCGCAGATCTCCAGCGCCAGTTCCTGCTGCAGCGGCGGATGTGCCAGATCCAGCGGCGCCAGCGTGCGCAGTTGGTCCAGCGATTGCGCCAGGTAACGTGCACGCACGACCTGGGTGCCGTCCGGCTCGCGCCATAGACCAAGCAGCAGCGCACCGCCCGGAGGCGGGTCGTCGGCGCCGTAGCCGGGCAGATGGAAGTGCACGCCCAGCAGGCTGCTCAGTGCGGCGATGTGGGTGTCGCTGCCGACGAACAGCGAGACCTTCGGTGCCTGCGCGTCGCCGAACCGTTGCAGCACCTCCCGCGCCAGCGGTGCACCCGAACGTGCGGCCATGTAGTGCGGCCGTGCGTAGATGTCGAACAGCAGTGCGTGCAGGCGCGACACCTGCGCCAGCCGCTCGGGGGTGGCGCGGCCCCAGCCGACCTGCGAGAGCGGCAGGCCGTCGGCATATTGCAGCAGCAACACTTCGCCGGTGCCGGAGGTCAGGTCGATCGGCCCGCCCAAGACAAGGCCGCGCCCGTTGGCCGATGGAGTCAATTTGGAAGGCATCCGCGCGAAATCGCAGGGCGTCCGCGTACAGCCCAGAATCTGCTGCAGCGCCTGCAGTTCGGCGGTATGGCCTTGCAGCAAGGCGGCAGGGCCACCGGTCTGTTGCTGGATCGATGCGACCGCTGCGACCGCATCGAACGGCACCGCGCCGGCTTCGATCGGTCGAAACAGCGGATCGTCACTGCCAGCCTCGCGATGCCTGGCGGCGATGCCGCAGCCGGGTGCGAGCGCGTCGGCCAGCAGTGCGCCGCTATCGATGGTGCGTTGATCGGTATTGGCCCACACCGACACGCTGCCGGTCGCCGGGCACCCGCCGTTCGGTAGCAGGGCCTGCTGCACCAACCACTGCCGCAGGTACTCGCCGCTCAAGCGCACGCCTTTGCGACCCCGCGGGGTGAGCAGGCTGGCGGGTGTGGACCAGTGTGGCCACGCTTGGTCGGCATAGTGCGCGGCGGCGGCTTCGCCTTGCAGCGGTGCGCGCACGCCATGCCGGAAGACCACCACCACGCGCTCCAGGTGTGCGGTCTGCGCAGCTGCGGGCGTGCCCGTTTCTGCCCGCTCGCCTGGGGTGCTGGTGGATTGGCCGCCAACGGGAGAGGTGGATGCGCGCTGTGTTGAGGAGACGCAGCCACCCAGCACCAACGCAGCCACCAGCAAGCTCAGCGCGCCGCCGGTTGCCACGGGGATGCTGAGCATGGGCACCGTGCTGCCGCACTGCCTGCGCGTTGCGTCCAAGGTGCGTGCCGCAATCCGCATCGCGTTGCGCATGCCGCCTACGAGGCGGGGGGGCCGTGGCGATTTGCTAGCGCCCGCGAACCGCACACGTGGCAATGCGCCCTGCCCTGCTCCATCGCAACCACATGCATCATCTGCATTCTGTTGCGCGTCCGTCGCAAGGGGTGCATGCCGCTGCACGCCTGCGACGTCGTTACACGCGCATCGCCCGAGATCAGAACACATATTTTGCGGTCACCAGGCTGGTCATGCCGGAATCGACGATGTCGGACACCGCTTCGGTATCGTGGCCCACATGTGCCCAGTAGCTGTGCTGCTTGGTGAGGTTGGCCACCGACAGATCCACGCGCAGGTGGTCGGTTGGTGCGTAGCCCACATGCAGGTCCACGCGGGTGATCGGCTTGATCCACAGGTTGTCCCAATGCGCGCCCTGGTTGAGATAGTCGTACACCGAGACGTATTCGCCGGAGTAGTGATAGCTCAGATTGACCGACCACGGCCCCTTCTCGTAGAACAACTCCGCGTTGGCAAGCAGGTTCGGCGCGTTCTGGATGCGCTCGTGTGCGAAGCCTTGTTCGCCCAGATCCACGCGCGTGGTCTGGCGGGTGACATTGGCACCGATGCCGAAGCCGTCCAGCGGCGCGGGCAGGCCCTGGAAGGCCTGCCGCACCGCCGCTTCCATGCCCAGTACGCGGCCGTCGCCACCGTTTTGCGGACGCACGAAACGGGTGCTGGCACTGCCGCTTTCGCCGGCATTGGCTGCCTCGGAGCCACTTTCGTAGATGTAGTCGGTGAGGCGTTTGTAATAGCCGGCCAGCATGGCGTGACCGCCGCTGTCGTTCTGCCATTCGCCCGACAGATCCACGTTGAGCGACTTGATTGGTTTCAGATCCGGGTTGCCTTCGGTGATGGTGGTCTGGCCATCGCTGGAGATATCGGTGGAGCGGCCACCACCCAGCTGCACGAATGCCGGGCGCGTGTAACTGGTCCACACCGAACCGCGATACACCGCGCCATCGCCATCGGGCCGGTAGTTCACGAACACGCTCGGCAGGACCACGTTGTAGCGGGTGCGGTTGTTGGCGAACGCGCCGACCTGCTCGGCCCCGTCGGTGGCAGCCGGCTGCGCCCAGAAGGTGTTGGTGATGGCGGTATGTTCGAAGCGCACGCCAGGCAGGATTTCCCAGTTGCCAGTGCGCAAGGTCGCCATTGCGTAGGCCGCGCTCACCGCTTCGGTGGCGCGCATCGTGTTGCAGTTGAGGTTGTTGATCGCCAGCTGCCCGCAACTGTCGAAGCTGGCCGGCGTGAGCGTGCGTGCGATCAAATCGTTGAGCGCGGCATTGCTCAGGCGCACGGTGGGAAACGCATATTGCCCGGGATACACCGCGTCGTAGCGCTGCGCGATCAGGCCGGTGTCGCGCAACAAGGTGCCGTCGGTATATTTGGCATTGGTCCAGTCACGGTCGGTGAAGCTGCGCGAGCTGTCGACATACTTCACGCCGAATGCAATGCGGCTGAGCAAGCCGTCGTCGAAATCGTAGCCCACGTCGAACTTGCCGCCCCCCTTGTCCTGGCCGCTGAACTGCTTGGAGATCTGCCCGGTGCGGCGCGCGAACAGGCTGCCCACATCCGAGGCCTGCGCCTGCATGGCCGGGGTGAGCAACGGGATCGGAAAGCCATCGCCGTCGTAGCTGATGAAACGGTTGGCGCCGTAGGCGAAGTTGGTCGAGGTGTATTGATCGTTGCGCGCAGAAATTTCCACATGGTCCGGGCGATCGTTATTGCCGGTGCCGTAAAAGATGTTCGGCGCGAATGTCCAATGGCCCAGCTGTTTTTCCGCACCGAACTGGATGGTGGCAAGGTCGGCTTCTTCGGGATTGGTTTCGTACCAGTAACGCACCGCCACGCGATCGATCTGCGGCTGATACGCGCCGCTGGTGCCGATCTGGGTGAAGCTGACATTGGCCGGCACGAACTGCGTGTAGCCGGTGTTCTGCTCGGTCTTGGCGAAGGCGTAGGTCATGCGCGCGTACACATGCAGGCTGGGGTCCACGCGCCAGTCGAAGGCGGCATTGCCACCGTAGCGGCGGGTGTCGCCCTGCGAATAGCCGATGTTGACGCCGGTACTCTGCAACACCTGTTGCGGGTCGGCGCCGGCTGCCAGATTGCCGCTGGCATCGGCACGTGCGAACTCCCAGGACCCGTCGCTGCGCGCGGCCGAGGCGCCGGCCACTTCGCTGTTCACGAAATGGCGCTCGTCGTAGTACGCACTGACCGACACGCCGAACTGCCCGGCATCGCCGAAGCGCGCATGCCAATCGCCGGCTGCGCCGCTGCCCAGCCCGGAATCGCCGTAGTCGCGTGCACGGCTTTCCAGGCGCCCGCTCAAGGTCACGCTGCCGCCCTGGCGATCGGGTGAATCGAAGGCGCTGGGTGTGCGGTAATCGATGGTGCCACCGATCGCATCGCCGTCCATATCGGCGGTGGACGTCTTGTGCAACACGATGGTCTGCAGGCCCGAAGGTGGCAGCAGGCTCAGTTGCACGCCGCGGCTGTACGGCATGCCTTGTGCAACGTTGATGCCGTTGATCAGGTTGACGTTGTATTCGGCATTGAGGCCGCGCACCGAGGAAAACATGCCTTCGCCGCGCGCGGCGCCGTCGATGCCGCCGAAGTACGACTGCCCGGTATTGATCACGTTGACGCCGGGCATCAGGCCCAGCGCTTCGGCCACGTTATGCACGGCAGTGGTCTTCAGATCGTCGGCCGACAACACGTTGACGGTGTTGGTGGCCGCCATCTGCATGTCGGTCGCGTTGTAGCGCGTGGCGGCGACAGTGATCTTGTCCAGCGTGGCCATATCGCCCTGCGCAGGCGTGGCGGCGTGTGTGGCCTGGGCCGCGGCATGGCCGCACAGTGCGCACAACGACAAACACAGCGCCTGCGACAAACGGGAAGGACGCAACAGCGAACAACGAGCGATCATGGTGGATTCCGATGATGCAGCAGCGCGCCATGTGCTTGGGCCAGGGCAACGCCACCACGAATGTGGGAGAGCGAGGCAGCCGGCAGTGGCGGAACTGCATCACACCTGCAGGCAGGCGCCGGGCATGGTGATGATGCGGCATGTCAGTTTGGTGACCGGCCTTGCGAACATGACAAATGCACGCAGCATGTGCGTAATTCGGCATAGTCGCTGGCGTATGGATGCAGAGCGTCTCGGCGATGTGCGCATGTGGCAGCGCTCATAACGGGCCGACTTAGCGTCGCTCCATGAGGCATGCAGTGAGCGGCATTGAATGACGTCTGCGCGGATGCGCGCTCGCGTCGGAGAGACACGCGACGCGGGGAAGCTCACCACATGACAGGCGCGCTACCAGCCACTGCGCCCGGCACGCAATTCACCGCCAGCATGTGGGCGCAAGCTCTACACGAGCAAGGCCCACGCTGGGCAAGCGCTATGCCGGCTTACCAGGCCAGGGTCAAGTGCGCAGAAAAATCTCGACCCGCCGATTGAGCTGGCGCCCGCCCGGATTGTCTTGCCCGTTGACGGTATTGGGCGCAACCGGCTGCGCTTCGCCATAGCCTTTGGCATTGGCTGACTGCGCGGCACCACGCGTGCGTAACGCAGCCAGCACGGCATTGGCGCGGCGCTCGGACAGCGCCTGGTTGTAGTCGTCGCTGCCCTTGGCATCGGTGTGCCCGCCTACCTGCATGTCCCTTGCGCTCACCTTGGCCAGCGCAGCGCCCAGCGTGTCGAGTACGCGCGCGGCGTCGGGGCGGATGTCGGATTGATCGAAGTCGAACAAAATGCGGTCGTTCAAGGTGATCAGATAGCCGCAGGGCGCGCCAGGCAGTGCGAACTTCTGCAGCGGCGGGAAGCGGCCGGCCGGCGGCACCTTCGGTAGCGGCAGCATGCGCACTTCGCGCGGCGGTGTGCCGACCGTGCCGGTGCCGTCGCCGCGGTTTTGCACCAGGCCGTCCGGACCGTTCCAGGTCCCCGAGCCATCGGCGTTGATGGCGATCAAGCCACGCGGGCCGTTCCAGGTGCCGCTGCCGTCGCCGTGGTTGTTCACCAGCCCGCTCTTGTCGCTGTTCCAGGTGCCTGCGCCCTTCGCATCCAGGCTGATCAACCCGGCCGGGCCGTTGTAGGTCCCGGCGCCGTTGGACTCGACGCGGATGATTGCATCGTCGCCGCCATCGCCTGCGGCATTGATGGTGCCGCTGCCGTCGGCGTTGACGCTGATCAGCCCACCCTCGAAGTTGGCAGTGCCGCTGCCATCGGCCTTGAGGTTGAATAGACCGCCATCGCCATTGCGCAACAGATTGCCATCGGCATCGATGCTGGTCATGCCGGCATCGGTGATCAGCGTGCCGCCCTCGCCGCAGCGCGCCGGTGCAACGCTGACGCCTTCGATCGGGTCGAGGATGTCCTGCAGCGACACCTCAAGCGCACGTTGTGCCGGGGTCACGCCGGCGATATCGGGTACCACAATCAGCGGGATAGCCGGAAATTCCGGCACTGCCTGATCGGTGGCGGCCGGCGCGGCAGATGTAGGCGTCGCAGTCTGCGTTGCCTGCGGCGTTGCGCCCGCAGCGTCGGCCGTGTTCTGCTGACCTTCGCCGCGGCCGCAACCAGCCAATAGCAAGGGAACCCACATCACTGCCGACAGCGTCTTGCGCATCGCGTCTTCCTTGGTTTGAGCATGTTTGGAAAACCGCCTGATAGCACGAGCTCGGTCGACAACGCGCCAAGAGCGACTGACAAACCGCCTGCGCGTTCTTCTGGCGTGAGTGCAGCGATTTGCCGGCCACGTCTTGATGAATGCAGTCAGAGGTTCAAGTCAAATGCTGAGTGGGTCGAATGCGCGGTGCCCTCACCGCTCGCGGGACACGCCGTTAACCCGTCCATGGGGGCTCGGTGGCGGCATCCATGCCGCCAACGGTCCCGCAATCGGCGAGGACACCACGCCAGACGGTTTGCTGGTGGCTTTGTTGAAAGCGGGAGCAGCGCCGGCTGGTTGAGGCCACGGCGAAGACACCGCACCAGACAGTTTGCTGGTGTGTTTATTGATGAACCAATACGCCACACCAGAGCGCGACAGCTGTTCGTTTTAAAGTCTGCGCACCGACCATCTTCACTGGTCCTTGCCCGCCCACCGTCGCGGGACCTTGAGCGGCATGGATGCCGCGCCAGAGCCTCCAGGGACGGATTCACGGCGTGTCCTGCGATGGTGGGCGGGCAAGGGCCCTGCAGCCAGGCCGCACACCAGCCCGTCTGCAACAGAATGACGTGACGTAGTTTATTGGACACGCTTGGTGCCATCGTTGACGCCGACCTTGCGAGCAGCGGCTGGATGCGCGCAACGCGCGCAACCACTCTTCGCTGACCCAACGGCGCCTGGATTCTGCCCGCTTTCAGAGCGTCGCAGACGGTTCAGCCGGTGTCCCGCCTTGCGCAGCCGTACTTCCCGCCGCTTTGGCCTGCAACTGCGCATGCAGGATGCGGCGAATCTCCAGAATCGCCTGCGGGGTTTCCTGCACGCTGTGCCAGGAGGTCACCACCAGTTCCGACGCCGCGCCATCCAGATGCGCGCTGCGATACGGCACCAATCCATCGTCGGAATCGGCGAGCGGCACCTGCGGTTTTTCGCGCCCGATGATGGTGTGGTAGCGGACGCGTGGTGAAATCGGCAAGTCCATCGTGGCGCGCACGAACGGGTCGGTGTCGCGCAGGTTGTCGATGCTGGTGGGCACCAGCAGGCGGCCCTTGCGGCGGTACTCGCCACCGTGATCGGCACGTTCGCTGCTGGCCAGGTCCTGCATCACATCGCCGAAGCGATCCAGCAAGGCGATGGGCAGACGCACCAGTTTGCCGACCAGCCGCCCCAGCCCACCTTCGGCCAATGGCGTGCCGCGATGCGGTGCGGCAATGAAGATGGCGCGGTCGATCTGCGGCATCGGCGAAAAATGCAGCAACGGCGACAGCTTCGCGCGGACGCGTGCGCCGCGCTCGCCCTCAAGACGGTAGTTTTCCAACAGCGAATTCCATAACTGCTCGCCCGAAGACGACACCAGCAGCCGCCCGATGACGCCGCCCATGCTGTGGCCGATCAACACCATGTCGTGCGAGGCGATGGCGCTGCCGGACGGGTCGAAGTGACGCAGGCTGCGCTCCACCAGGGACTGGATTTCGGCGCGATTGACCGCCATCGGCGCGTTGGTCGGGTAATACACCTGCCAGATCTGGTAACGCTGGCGCAGCGTTTCATCGCCCATCACTTCGTTGGCCACATTGACCCAGGCCTCCGGGCTGCTGGCCAACCCGTGCAGCATCAGCAGCACGCGGCGATTGGGGTCGTAAGGCTGCATCAGATACAGATGCGGGTGGTCGATGCCGCGGGCGCTGCCCAGCATCGAGCGCAGCGACTGCGCGGCAAAGCCGGATCTGGCCAGCCACAATCCATACGCGGCAGTGAAGTTGGCGGCCAACGGCACGCGCTGCCCGTGCAGCACCACTTCGTTCTGGCGATAGGGGTCGTACGGCAGCATGGTGACCAGGTTGCTGCGCAACACCTCGGCGAGCGTGTCGCCCTCGAAGCGCAGCAACACCGTTGCCGGTGTGTACGGCATTTCGCTGAAAGTGGGCAGCGGGCGATCAGGGCGGGTACCCACCGCTGCGGCTTGCTGCAGCGCCAGCCCGGCCGGATCTCCAACCACGTGCGGGTCCACTTCGGCCACCAGTTCGGCGCCAAACCCATCGCGCCGATAGGTGCTGCGCACGCCGTTGAAGCGCAAGGCCGAGGCGGCAAAGATCGCACGCGGCGTGTAGCCGCCACCCGGCAACCGATAGGCGGACAGATCGATGCCGAGCTGCCAACGTCCCACCGTGGTGGGCGTCGGCGTGGTTTGGCCGGTTTGCTGCGACCGTGCGAACAGGCGCTCCACCACCTGTTGCACGGCGTAGTTGTAGTAATCGCGCGCCTGGGTCTGGCGATTCTCGAACGCGCGCGCACTGGGCGCGCGCGCGGTAAAAAACAGATAGGCGTAGGCATGGCGTGCCGCTTCCAGCCAGGCATCCACCGCCGCATCGCTCATCGTGGTGGGGGTGCGCCCGCTCAGCGCGATTGCATGCGCGGTCCACAGCTCTGCCTGCGTGGCCAGGCGGCGCTCATCGCCGATGCCTGCCTCGCTGGTGAGTTGCTGCAGACACGGTAGCGGGTCGGCGCGGCAGGCTTTGGGCTGCAAGCCGGCAACCTGCAAGGTCTCGCTGCCGGACTGACTCAGCTCGCCGGTGCTCAGCACATCGCCACGCGTCTGGGCGATGTAGTCGCCGCTGTTGCGCGATTGCACCGTCACCATGGCGCAGCCGCTCAAATAGAAACTCGCCAGCACGCCCGCCAGGACCGCAGCGGTGTGGCACATCCGCATGCGCGGCATCACCGCGGTGGCGTCGCTGTTGCACCTGGCGCAGGCGCCAGCGGCATGCCGGCACGGATGCGCGCAGAAAAATCCGCTGCCTTGTCGGCGGCGATCGCGCGTGCGGTGAAATGCCCGCGCTGCTTCAAGGTGGCGAAGTCGTAACCGGGCATCAGGCCGTGATGGTCGTAGGCGTATTCGTCGACATAGCCGGACAGCAGCAAACGGTGATCCAGCGGCAGCGTGGGCTGCAGTTGCCGCACCAGCGCGAACACAATGGTGGTGCAGTTGCTGGTGAGCGTGTTGTAGAACGCCGGCTTGCGATCGAGCTCCTTGGCCAGCTCCACATACCCCATGAACATGCGGCGCAAGCCGGCCTTGGGAATCGCCAGCCGATACAGATACATGTCTTCGCCGCGCGCATTGGTGCGCACGCGCAGGATGTCGCGCTCGTCGGCAGCCACCAGGGTTTCTTCGAAACTGCGAAAAAACCCGCCCACGGCCGAAAACGATTCGCCGCGTTCCTTGCGGATTTCCAGCGAGAACACCACGCGCGCGCCGTCGTCGAAGCCGAACGACACCAGCGTGTGCGCAATCGCCGGGCCCATCCAGTACGACAAGGCCAGATCGGCGCTGACCAGGCGATCCAGATCGTACTGACGGGTTTCCCAGCGCGGCACGTAGTCGGTTTCGCTGTGCCAGTCGAAATTGCGCACGTTGTGCAGGGTGACGATGTTGCCTTGCACCTGTGGCCGCAACCGCTGGGCGACATCGTCGGCCCACTCGCGGTCCTGGCTGGGCGGCATCATCCACCAGGCCAACGCCAGCACCACGAACGCGGCACTGAAGATGCCGACCAAGGCCCAATTCTCACGGCCGCGGCGCAAGCCCCACAGCGCTGCCATCGCCATTGCGCACCATGACGCCACCCACCCGGCGCGCACGAAGGCGTTGCCGGTGAGTGCGTAATAAAGTGTCAGGCCGCCCCACAACGCAGCCAGCACCAACACAACCCGCAGGGCCCAGCGACCGATGCAGGCGCGCGTGGCCGGTGTCATCGCGTACCGCCTTCCGGTACCTGCATGCCCAGCGCATGCATCAGCAGATCGGCCGAGCGATGTGCGAGCCGCTTGCGCTCTGTTTCGTCGTTACCGCGCAGGCAGCTGCCCAGCATGTCGATCACCAAGAGCAGCTGTTCGTCATCGACATCGGCCCGGCACAGCCCGGCATCGCGGGCGCGATGGACGAACGGCAGAAAGATGCTGACCACGCGCCGGTCGGCCGCTTCCACTGCCGGGTGTGCGCGTTCCATCGAGCGCCAGAAATCCACCAACGGCGCAGACTGGGCGATGTGCTCGGCCACGTCGTGCAGCAGCACGGCCAAGCCGTCCGGGCGGTCGGCCAGATCGGCGGCCAGCCGCTCCAGGCCGTCCAGCCCGCGTGCCATCAGCGCGGTCATCAGCGCCTCCCGATCCGGGAAATTACGGTACAAGGTGGCGCGGCCGAGGCCGGCGCGCTCCACCACCAGTTCCAGCGGAGCATTGACGCCGTATTCGCTGAACACTTCGTCGGCGGCATCGAGAATCTGCCGGCGGCGCAGCGCGGCATCGGGGCGTGAGGTCGTCATGCCGGCATTATCGGACAGATTTGTCCGGTAATGCCAGAGTCCGCTTGGCGATTCCGCGCTCTTTCCGACCAATGGCCTGCGCGGCCGTTGGCTTGGCCTTGAACCAGCAACTTGAACTACTGATCCAACAGCTGATCCAACGGCCGCTCAATCAGCCGGTGTTCTGCACGCCTTGCGAGACGCCATTGACGCAGGCCACCAGCGCGCGCAGCAATGCTTCGTCTTCGCCATCGGTGGCCCGCCAGCGTTGCAGCAGGTCCACCTGCAGCACGCTGATCGGGTCGATGTAGGGGTTGCGCAGGCGGATCGACAGCGCCAGCCGCGGGTCGTGCTGCAACAGCGATTGCTGTTGCAGCAGCGCCTTGACCCAGCCCTTGGTCAGGGCCAGTTCGTCGCGAATCTGCGGGAAGAAGCGCTCGTGCAGATCACCGGACAGCCGCGAGAACAGCTCGGCGATATTCAGATCGCCCTTGGACAACACCATGGCGATGTCGTCCAGGAAGGTGCGGAAGAACGGCCAGTCCTGCGCCATTTCGCGCAAGGTGTCTTCATGCCCGGCATCCACCGCCGCCTGCAACCCGCTGCCGACGCCGTACCATCCCGGGATCACCGCACGCGCCTGGCTCCACGCAAACACCCACGGAATCGCGCGCAGGTTGGACAATGCCGCATCCTGTCCCAACCGCCGCGACGGACGCGAGCCCAGCGTCATGCGCTCGATCACATCGATCGGCGTGGCCAGGCGGAAGTACTGCATGAAATCCGGCGCACCGACGAAGGCGCGATAGGCCACGGTGCTGCGTCCGGCCACCAGATCCATCACCGTGCGCCAGCGCTCCTCGCGCGGCTCGGGCGCACGCGGGCGCAGGCTCGACAGCAACACCGCGCCGGTCATCTGTTCCAGCGAGCGCAGCGCCAATGCACGAATGCCGTACTTGCGATGGATCACCTCGCCCTGCTCGGTGACGCGCAAGCGGCCATCGACGCTGCCGCGGGGTGCGGCATCCAGCGCGCGGCTGGTCTTGCCGCCGCCGCGCGCGATCGAGCCACCACGGCCGTGGAAGAAGGTCAGCCGCACGCCCAGCTCGGCGGCGGCTTCCAGCAATTCGACCTGCGCGCGTTGCAGGCCCCAGCGCGAGGCCGCAATGCCGCCGTCCTTGCCGCTGTCCGAATACCCCAGCATCACCATCTGCGTATCGCCGCGCGCGGCCAGGTGCTGGCGATACACCGGGTCGGCCAGCAGGTCCTGCACGGTGCCGGTGCCGCCACGCAGATCGTCCACGGTTTCGAACAGCGGCACGATGTCCAGCGGCACCGCGCCCGCGTCGTCGACCAGGCCGCCGCGGCGCGCCAACGCGAGCACGGTGAGCACGTCGGCGCGGTTATGCGCCATCGAAATGATGTAGCTGCCCAGCGCATCGGCGCCGTGGCGCGTGCGTGCATCGGCGAGTGCGGCGAACACCGCATCCAGGCGCGCATTGCCCTCGTCGGCCACGCGCGGCAGCGCCTGTTCGCCGGAGGCATACGGGCCGAGCAAGCCAGCACGCTGCCTGGCGTCCTGTTCGTCCCAATCCGCCTGGCCCAGGGCGTCGGCCACTGCGCGCGCATGCACGCTCGATTCCTGGCGCACGTCCAGGCGCGCCAGATGAAACCCGAAACTGCGTACGCGCCACAGCAGACGCCGCACCGCGAACCAACCGGCGTGCAGGCCCTTGTTGGCCTGCAGGCTGTCCAGGATCAATTGCAGGTCGTGTTCCAGCTCGGACGGGCTGGTGTAGGCGCCGGCGGCATCGTCCAGCGTGGCCTGCAGGCGTGCGCGCATCAGGTCGTTGAACAGGCGGTACGGCATGTCGCCATGGCGCGGACGCGAACGCGCGGCGTCTTCGGGAAGCAGCGCGCGGTAGCGTTCCAGCTGCGCGGTGAGTTCCGGGCTGACCTGCACCAGCGTGGTCGATTGACTGAGCAGGCTGGCCAGTTGCCAGAGTTCCTTCTGGTAGCGGTCCAGCACCGCGCGGCGCTGCGCATCCAGGGTGCCGGCGATGGTGGTGGCATCCACGTTCGGGTTGCCGTCCATGTCGCCGCCCACCCAGGTGCCGAAGCGCAGCAGGCGCGGCAATGGCGGCACACTGCCGTAGGTTTCTTCGATGGCGTGTTCGAGCGTTTCGTACATCACCGGGATGACGCGGTAGAGCACCTGGGTGAGATAGAAGCCCACATGCTCGCGCTCGTCGTCCACGGTGGGGCGCACCGGCGAGGAATCGGCGGTCTGCCACGAGGCGGTCAAGGCCATGCGGAAGCGCGCGGCATCGCTGGCGCGTTCGTTGGGCGTGCGCATGCCGTCCAGGTTGTCGACCAGGCTGGCGACCATCAGCTGTTCTTTTTCCAGCAACGCGCGGCGCACCGCTTCGGTGGGGTGCGCGGTGAACACCGGTTCCACATCGATGCGCGGCAACCACCCGCTGAGTTCGTCCAGGGTCACGCCCTGCGCCTTGAGCCGGCGCAAGGCGTCATGCAGGCCATCGGGCTGCGGGGTGTCGGTGCCACTGCGCTGGTAATCGCGGCGGCGGCGGATGCGATGCACGCGCTCGGCGATGTTGACCACCTGGAAATAGGTGCTGAAGGCGCGCACCAGCGCTTCGGCCTCGCGCGGCTCGCGGCCGGTGAGTTGTTCGCTCAAGGTGGATGGCGGGGCATCGCTTTCGCGCCGCGAGATCGCGGTGGTGCGCACGCGTTCGATTTCATCGAGGAATTCCGCAGACACCTGCTCGGCGAGTAGATCGCCCACCAGTGCACCGAGCCGACGCACATCGTCGCGCAAGGGAAGGTCGGGGGTAGCGAACACAAGACTGCTGCGGTACTCGTTCATCGGAAACGCACACCCTCTTCAAGCGCAAAGTCGTCGAAGACTAACCCAAAAGGATTAGATGATCGCGACCGGCACGACGGTTTCAACACCAACCATCGTGTGCGCCTATCGACAACCTGTAGGAGCGGGCTTGCCCGCGATGGGCTTTCCCGGCAACGCCCATCGCGGGCAAGCCCGCTCCTACGGGTGATCGCGCAACCATCCACGCGGCTCAGCAGTCGTTGCCGGCAGCGCATCAGCCACATCCTCATCTGCTGTAGGAGCGCACCCGGGCGCGACGAAGCTTCATCGGTAACGTCGCATCGCGCGCAAGCGCGCTCCTACGGGTGTCAGCGCACCGGTGCCAGCGCACCATCGATCAACGCTTGCGTGTGGCGCTCTTCTCCGGCAACGGCTCGCCGACATTGGTCTGCAACCACTGCTCGCTTTCGGCCAGCATCTGCATGATCGATTGCCGCGCGCGGTAGGCATGCGATTCGTTGGGCAGCATCACCAGCCGCGCGGTGCCGCCCAGGCCCTTGATTGCGGCGAACATGCGTTCGCTCTGGATCGGGAAGGTGCCGGTGTTGTTGTCGTCCTGGCCATGGATCAGCAGCAGCGGGTCCTTGATCTTGTCGGCATAGTTGAACGGCGACATCGCCTGGTAGACCGGTTGCGCCTGCCAGTAGTTGCGTTCTTCGGCCTGGAAACCGAACGGGGTGAGCGTGCGGTTGTAGGCGCCGCTGCGCGCGATGCCGGCCTTGAACAGGCGCGTATGCGCGAGCAGGTTGGCGGTCATGAAGGCGCCGTAGGAATGCCCGCCGATGGCAATGTGCTGCCGGTCGGTGACGCCGCGCCGCACCACTTCATCCACGGCCGCCTGCGCATCGGCGATCAGCTGCGGCACGTAAGTGTCGTTGGGTTCGGCATCGCCTTCGCCCACGATCGGCATGGTCGGGTTGTTGAGCACCACATAGCCGATCGCCAGAAATGCCTGCGGCCCCCAGTAATTGATGGCGTTGAAGCGGTACGGCGAGTCGGTGACCTGGCTGGCGGTGTCGGCGCTTTTGAATTCGCCCGGGTAGGCCCAAATCAGCAGCGGCCGCGGGCCGTCGCGCTTGGGGTCATAGCCGGGCGGCAGCAACAGTGTGGCGGTGAGGTCCACCCCATCGGCGCGCTTGTAGCGGATCTGCTCCTTCTGCACACCGCGCAACTGCGGCAACGGGTGCGCGAACTGCGTCAACGCGCGCGGTGCGGACGTTGCATCGCCCAGCGACTGCACGAAGTAGTTGGCCGGTTCTTCAGGCGATTCGCGGCTGAGCAGCAACTGCGTGCCTTGCGCGTCCAGCAGCGCCAGGGGCGCGGAATAGGTGGGCGCCTGCGAATGAAACAGCCGTGTGGCGCGCTTGCTTTGCAGATCGAACCGGTCCACAAACGGGCGGTCGCCTTCGGGCGAGGCGCCCTTGCCGAGCAGGAACAGGCTGTTGCCATCGGCACTGGTCTGCAGCAACGCGCGGCCCTTGCCATCGGCCACCGTCGCCGGCGTGCCCGGGTCCTTGTAGCGGTCCTGCGAGGAGCGATCCCACAACAGTTCGGGCGCGCGTTGCGGTTGGTCCGGTGCGATGTGCCACTGTTTGGTGCGGCGAGTCTTCCACCAGCTCTCGCTCACGATCGCCAGGTCGCCGCGGCCCCAGTGAATGCCCTCGAACCGGCTGCCCAACTGCGCCAGCGTCACCGGTGCGCGGTTGAACGGTGCGGCCTGCATCCGCACCGCATCGCGGATGGTGCTCTCGCGTGCCGGGTCACCACCGTCCTGCGCTTCGGCCCACACCAAGGTGGCCGGCGCATCGTGCCGCCAGGCGATGTCGCGCACGCCGGTGGGCACGGCGTCGTTGCCGGTCGGCAGGCCTTCGACCAATGGCAGCTGCGCGATCTGGCGCACCAGCTTGCCCTGCAGGTCCAGCACCTCGATGCGGCGGGCGAAATTGTCCACCGGCACCAGATACGAAAACGGCCGCTCAGCGCGTTCGCTCAGGATGTAACGGCCATCCGGTGACACCGCCAGGTTGAGATGGATGCCGGGCGCGGCGATCCGGCGGACCTGCCCGCTTAGCGTAACGATGATCGGTTGGCCGGTGGCGTAGTACTCGAACACGCGCGCATCGGCCTCGTTGCGCAACAGGTCCTGATAGGTCGGCAGCGAGCGCACCCCGGCAGCGGCGCTGGTCTGCTGGATCGCCGGGCCGGCCGGTGTCGCATCGCGGGCCGGCGGCGCGCCCTGCCCCGCCACCTGCTGCAGCAGCAATCCGCTGCCATCGGGCAACCAATGCAATGCATCGTCGACGCTGGTGTTCAAGCCAGCCAGCAGACGCCGCGCCTGCCCGGCGGCCACGTCCACCAGCCACAGTTCGTTGGCGCCACTGGTGGCATCCTCGCGGCGGAACGCCAGGTAGCGCTGATCCGGCGACCAACTCAGATCGGCCAGCGACAACGGCGACGGCAGCCCGGCAATCTGGCGCTCGCTTCCGTCGGCCACCGCCAGCAGCCACAGCTTGCTGGCGAAGGAGAAGCGGCTGGCCGCGTGGGTTTTGGGATGGATGCGCACGCCGGCCAGCTTGAGTTCGGGCTGGGCCACCTCGGCGATGTCCGGCAACGCCGGCAACTGCAGCATCGCGGCCAGGTCGCGCTTGGGCGAGAGCTGCAGCAACGGCGCGCGCGGTGCGTCCACCACCGCCTGCAGTGCCTTGGATGGCAGCCGATACGCGCTGCCTGCCGCGGCGCCCGGCTGCGTCACTGTTGCGCCGGCCGCCGGGCCGGCCGCCATCGCCAACACCGGCGCGCTCAATGCCAGCGCCCCTGCCAGCGCCCATGTGTGCTGCCGCCAACCTTGCGCATGCTGTTTCTCCTGCATTGCCCGTCCCCGGTGATGGTTGACCTGCGACCATACCAGCCGCCCGCCAGCCGCTCCCCTGCCGTTGGTGGGGGGCGTGCCACTTCAAACCGGCCAATTCATGCCGGAGGGGGGTGCTGCCGATATAATCGACGCTCTTGTCGAGGGGCGCTGCGACCGGTAGGGCGGACTGATCCGCTTCACTGCACGAAAAGTGCAGGCAACTACGGCCAGGCTCGACCAGCAGTTACCGTTCAACGGCGCCCGGAATTGCAGACATTCGTTTGCCTACCGGAGCCATTGCATGAACGCTGTCACAAAGATTACCCCGCACGCCGATTACAAGATTGCCGACATCTCCCTGGCCGATTGGGGCCGCAAGGAGCTGGACATCGCCGAGCACGAAATGCCGGGCCTGATGTCGATCCGCCGCAAGCATGCGCAGACCAAGCCGCTGAAGGATGTGCGCATCACCGGCTCGCTGCATATGACCATCCAGACCGCGGTGCTGATCGAAACGCTCAAGGACATCGGCGCCAACGTGCGCTGGGCCTCGTGCAACATCTTCTCCACCCAGGACCATGCCGCCGCGGCGATCGCCGCCACCGGCACGCCCGTGTTCGCCTGGAAGGGCGAGACGCTGGAAGAGTATTGGGACTGCACCCTGGACGCGCTGACCTTCACCCTGCCCGACGGCACCCTCACCGGCCCGGAGCTGGTGGTGGACGACGGCGGCGACGTCACCCTGCTGATCCACAAGGGCTACGAGCTCGAAAACGGCAGCACCTGGGTCGACGAGCCGGCGTCTTCGCACGAAGAGAGCGTGATCAAGGCGCTGCTCAAGCGCGTGGCCGTCGAGCGCCCGGGCTACTGGGCCCGCGTGGTCAAGGACTGGAAGGGCGTCTCCGAAGAGACCACCACCGGCGTGCATCGCCTGTACCAGATCGCCGAAGCCGGCAAGCTGCTGATCCCGGCCATCAACGTCAACGACTCGGTCACCAAGAGCAAGTTCGACAACCTCTATGGCTGCCGCGAGTCGCTGGCCGATGGCCTCAAGCGCGCGATGGACGTGATGCTGGCCGGCAAGGTCGCCGTGGTCTGCGGCTACGGTGACGTGGGCAAGGGCAGCGCCGCCTCGCTGCGTAACTATGGCGCCCGCGTCATCGTCACCGAGATCGACCCGATCTGCGCGCTGCAGGCGTCGATGGAAGGCTACGAGGTCAACACCATCGAATCCACCCTGGGTCGCGGCGACATCTATGTCACCACCACCGGCAACAAGGACATCATCACCGTCGAGCACCTGCAGGCGATGAAGGACCAGGCCATCGTCTGCAACATCGGCCACTTCGACAACGAGATCCAGGTCGATGCGCTGAATGCACTCAAGGGCGTGGAGAAGATCAACATCAAGCCGCAGGTGGACAAGTACGTGTTCCCCAACGGCAACGCGATCTTCCTGCTGGCCGACGGCCGCCTGGTGAACCTGGGCTGCGCCACCGGCCACCCGAGCTTCGTGATGTCCAACTCGTTCGCCAACCAGACCCTGGCCCAGATCGACCTGTGGGAAAAGCGCGACAGCTACGAGAAGAAGGTCTACATCCTGCCCAAGCACCTGGATGAAGAAGTGGCCCGCCTGCACCTGGAAAAGATCGGCGTGAAGCTGACCACCCTGACCAAGGACCAGGCCGATTATCTCGGCGTGGATGTGGCCGGCCCGTACAAGCCGGATCATTACCGCTACTGACCCATTGGTAAAACATCGCCATGCAGATAAGAACGGGCGCCGCGAGGCGCCCGTTTTTCATGCGATCGGCGGACCAGGCGCCTCGAATGGGTCTGTAACCGGCGCTGCCCATGAGCTGAGAGGGTACCGCGCCACGCGGATCGGAACGCCGCTCACGCCGGCTCAGGCAGAAGGTGCAGTGGGGCGCCAGTGTCGTTCATCGACCCAACGCTGACCAATGTCGCTCCGCATCGATGCCGGAGGCCCCGCTAGCTGCGACAATGCGCGCCCGATTCGAACGCTGGAGCCCCTACCCGATGTCGCTGGAGACACAAGCCGAACGATTCATGCAGACCCTGGAAGCGCTGGGTGGCTCTGCAGGCAACGGCAAGCTGGGCAGCGCGCTGGGCTGGGCGGACAGCACCTACACGCGGGTCAAGGCACACCTCATCGAGCAAGGCCGTATCGTGCCCGGCCGTGGGCGCGGTGGTTCTGTGTCGATCGCTGGCGCCAGTCCCGCGCCGGACAGACAGCGCAACGCCGCATCGCCAACGCCGCACGCCAAACGCGGCAGCGCGAAGACGGAGCAGGGCAGCCACAACGCCTACGTCCAGGCCTTCAATGCCATCGACAAGGCCATGCGCAACGACGAAGGCCTCGCCTCGGAGCTGGACTACGCCGAGCAGACCTCGTGGCTGCTGTTCCTGAAGTACCTGGATGACATGGAACACGAATGGGCTGATGAAGCCCTGCTCAAGGGCAAGGCCTACGACGCCATCCTGGCCAAGCCCTATCGCTGGCAGGACTGGGCCGCGCCGATGACGCGGGACGGCAGACCCGACCCCAACGCGCGCACCGGCAGCGATCTGATCGAGTTCGTCAACGGCAAGCTGGTCCCGCACCTCAAGTCGTTCAAGGACAGCACCGTGCAGGCCGACAGCCTGCAGTACAAGATCGGCGAGATCTTCTCGGAAGTCTCCAACCGCTTCCGCTCCGGCTATACCCTGCGCGACGTGCTGCAGATCGTCGACACGCTGAGCTTCGGCAGCTCAGAGGCCAAGCACGAGCTGTCCGAACTGTACGAAACCCGCATCAAGCGCGTGGGCAACGCCGGCCGCAATGGCGGCGAGTACTACACCCCGCGCCCGCTGATCCGCGCGATGATCCAGGTGGTACAGCCGCAGATCGGCGAAACCATCTACGACGGCGCCTGCGGCAGCGCGGGCTTCCTGTGCGAGGCATGGGAGCACCTGCGCCGCGATGATCTATCCGCCAAGGACTGTGACACGCTGCAGCGCAAAACCTTCTATGGGCAGGAGAAGAAATCGCTGGCCTACGTGCTGGGCGTCATGAACATGATCCTGCACGGCATTGATGCGCCCAATATCCGCCACGCCAACACGCTGTCGGAAAACGTCATGGATATCCAGCAGAAGGACCGGCACGACATTGTGCTGGCCAATCCACCCTTCGGCGGCGGCGAGCGTAAGGAAGTGCAGCAACACTTCCCCATTCGCTCATCGGAGACGGCTTACCTGTTTCTGCAGCACTTCATCCGCAAGCTCAAAGCCGGTGGACGCGGCGCGGTGGTCATCAAGAACACCTTCCTCAGCAATACCGATAACGCCAGCATCGAACTGCGCCGCGAACTGCTAAACAACTGCAACCTGCATACGGTGCTGGACTGCCCGTCCGGCACCTTCCAGGGCGCGGGCGTGAAAACCGTGGTGCTGTTCTTCGACAAGGGCGCGCCCACGCGCAATATTTGGTACTACCAGCTCGATCCCGGCCGTTCGATGGGCAAGACCAATGCGCTGAATGATGCGGATCTTGTCGAGTTCGTGGCACTGCAGAAGACCAAGGCAGGCAGCGAGAAGAGCTGGACGGTCGATGTGGCCAACGTCGATGTCGCCACCTGCGACCTGTCGGTCAAGAACCCGCACGCGCCGGAGTCCGCACCGCAGCGTACCCCGCAGCAGATCATCGACGACATGCTGGCGCGGGATGCGGATACGGCGAAGCTGCTGGCGACGGTAAGGGCGATGCTGTGAGTAGTCGAACGCAGACCCGCACCGGCGGCAGAGAAGCCACAACAAGAACGATCATGGGCAACGTTGCATTGTCCGTGAATCGCCCCGGCGTCGACCCGCCGAGTGGTTGGGAATGGTTGCCCCTTGCAAGTATAGCAAGGATGGAGTCTGGTCATACGCCAAGTCGAAACAAGCCCGAGTATTGGGGGGGAGACATCCCGTGGATTGGGATACGTGATGCGAAGTCTGCTCACGGTGGAACGGTCTCGCAAACCCTTGAAAAAACAAACGCATTAGGCATCTCGAATTCCTCCGCACGAGTGCTTCCAGCTGGAACTGTCTGTCTATCTCGCACCGCCTCGGTCGGCTATGTAGTCAAGATGGGTCGCGAAATGGCGACCAGCCAGGACTTTGTCAACTGGGTGTGTTCCGGAAGTATCGACCCGGACTTCCTGCGCTATCTCTTCGTGGCCGAGGAGTCGGCTCTCTCGCGTTTCTCAAGCGGATCAGTGCATCAGACGATCTACTATCCTGAATTGAAAGCATTTCATGTCTGCATACCTTCGATGACACAGCAGAAGCGCATCGTCGCAGTGCTGGATCAGGCCTTCGCCGCACTCGACCGCGCCCGCGCAAATTGCGAAGAGAGTCTCCAAGCTGCTGAAGGTCTTCTTCGACGCACCTTGGGCGACGAGTTCGAAGCGATCGCCAGCCAATCAAGCTCGCTTGCCCTGCAGGATGCAGTGCATCCGGATTGCAGTCTGTCTTATGGAATCGTCCAGCCGGGAGACGAGGTAAGTAATGGGCTGCCAATCGTGCGTCCCGTTGATTTGACGCGGCGAGAGGTGGGCCTTGCCGGCTTGAAACGAATTGACCTACGCGCTGCACGCGGTTACGCACGAACGACGTTGAAAGGTGGAGAGCTTCTACTCTGCGTAAGGGGCAACACCGGCGCTATTTCGGTTGCTGAAGACGAACTGACTGGTTCCAACGTCACGCGCGGCATCGTTCCCATCCGGTTCGAGCCGACTCGCGTCTTGCGTGATTTCGCGTATTTCCAATTTTGCTTTGGCGCGATCCGAAGTCAGATTGCTGAGAAGACCTATGGAGCCGCACTTATGCAGATCAACATCAAGGATCTGCGGAATCTTCGCTTCGTCGTGCCTGACATTGCCCTGCAGCGTGACGTCATTGCGAGGTCGGAAGCACTGATCAATTCGGCCACAGCGCTACGCACCTCTTACAAAGCACAGATCGCGGATATCGCTGCCCTCCGCCAATCCCTACTCCAAGCCGCCTTCTCCGGCCAACTGACGTGATTTCTTCGCCATGACCGATGCCAGCACCTACGATCGCCCGTGGAAATCGTTCCAAGATCAGCTCTTGATGCTGGAAGAACGCGGCTTGGCCGTGTCGGACAGGGACTGGGCAGTGGCATGGCTACAGCGTGTCGGCTACTACCGGCTCAGTGCGTACTGGTATCCGTTCCGGATCTTCCGGCATGAGCAGGACCCGCAATCGGGGGCGATCCGTTCGGTGCGCACGGATGACTTCATGCCGGGGACAACGTTCACCGACGCCATCGACCTGTATCTGTTCGATCGTCGGCTGCGCGTACTACTGGCGGACGCGCTTGAGCGAATCGAAGTGTCACTACGGGTGGAAGTGGCATATCGACTGGGTAAAACCGACACCTTCGCTCATTTACATGAAAGCAACTTCCACCCCACATTCCGCGAAAAAAGAGCGCCGCAGACGAACCAGACTGTCTTCGCCACATGGCAGATGAAGTACCAGGGGTTGGTGCAGCGCTCACGCGAGGATTTCGTCAAACACTATCGTGAAAAGCATGGCCCGGATCTGCCAATTTGGGTCGCTATCGAGGTGTGGGACTTCGGCGCAGTCTCGCAACTGCTGGCGATGATGAAAGTGCCCGACCAACAGGCCATCGCCAAGCGCTATGGAATTGCCGACTGGAAGGTGTTCGCAAGCTGGGTGCGCTGTTTGAGCTATCTGCGCAATCTGGTGGCGCACCATAGCCGCGTGTGGAACCGGAATATGGTGAGTTCTCCCATTCCACCATCAGCCGCCTGGCCGGCTTGGGGCGCTGCATTCGAGAATAGGCAGGATCTACTGACTAAGCCGTTCATCCAGTTGGCGATGGTCTGCCATTTGGTGCGGGTGGTATGCCCCGGAAGCAGGTGGCCGGAGCGGACGGCGGCGCATCTGGACGCCTTTCCGTCTCAGGCATCGACACGCCAATTATCCGCTGCGGATATGGGGGCGCCCATCGGGTGGAAAGACTGGTGGCTCGCGAGCGACAGGCAATAAGAACCCCCGCGTAGATTCCCAAAGGAACCAAGAGGCGGGGGTCGTGTTGCGGCAAGTCTAACCGAGCAGGCTTTGAATCGCCAATATGCATCATCAAAACCGCTCATGCGTGCACCACTTGAAACGCTGCGCCCCTGTGGCACTCATGTGCTACATTTGGACATCCTGAACGGGAGCCCCGCATGAGCACCACCACCATTCGCCTGCCGGAAGCGCTCAAGGCCCGCATCGCCAAGGCCGCGCAAGCGGCCGGCACCACGTCGCACAATTTCATCCTGGAAGCCATTGCCGAAAAGGCCGAATTGGCCGAGCGACGCACCGACTTCCATGCAGAGGCAGAACGCCGTTGGGCCGAATTCCTTGAGACCGGCGAGAGCATTCCCTGGGACGAGATGCGTCGCTATCTGATGGGACGCATTCAGGGCAAGGACACTCCGCTTCCCGTCCCCCGCAAGTTCGCCGAATAGCATGGCGCGCGTCGAGTTCCTACCCTCTGTCAACGAGGACCTGCGGCGCATCATCGGCCACCTGGAACAGCACGAGGCGGCGCACATCCAAGAGCGTCTTGGCGAGATCGTCAGTGCATCCGATGTGCTCACGAACAATCCGCTGATCGGGCGCCTGACGCACAACGATCTGCGTGAACTGGTCATTGGCCAAGGCGCTCGCGGATACATCGCCCTCTACCAGTATGTAACGGCGCTGGACACCGTATTTGTCCTGGCGATCCGCGCGCAACGCGAGGCAGGCTATGCACGCGACGACTGAAACCGAGGCCGACACCCGCGCCAACCGCATCGACCCGGTGCTGCGCGAGGCCGGCTGGGGCGTGGTGGATGGCGCGCAGGTCCATCGCGAGCTGATCTGCCCTGGCCGCATTCTCGGCGGCGGCCAGCGCGGCACGGCGCTGTCGGCGGACTACGTGTTGAGTTACCGCGGCCGCAAACTGGCGGTGATCGAGGCCAAGCGTGCCGGACTGGGCCACACCGCAGGCGTCGGCCAGGCCAAGGACTATGCGACGCGGCTGCAGGCGCGATTTGCCTATGCCACCAACGGGATCGGCTGGTATGGCATCGACATGGACAGCGGCGCCGAAGGCGAGATCGCCCTGCCGTTCCCGACACCGGAACAACTCTGGCTGCGCTGCTTTCCGCACGGCAACGACTGGCGCGAGCGCTTCGGCGCGGTGCCGTTCGAGACCGGCGGCGGCAAGTGGCAGCCGCGCTATTACCAGCACAACGCGATCACCGCAGTGCTGGAGGCCATCGCGACAGACCGCAACCGCATCCTGCTGACGCTGGCCACCGGCACCGGCAAGACATCCGTCGCGTTCCAGATCGCGTGGAAGCTGTTCCACGCCAAGTGGAACCTCAGCCGTGACCCGGTGCGCCGCCCACGGATCCTGTTCCTGGCCGACCGCAATATTCTGGCCGACCAGGCCTTCAACGCCTTCAATGCGTTCCCACCGGATGCGCTGTGCCGGATCCGACCGGAAGAAATCCGCAAGAAGGGCGGCATTCCGCGCAATGCCAGCGTGTTCTTCACCATCTTCCAGACCTTCATGACCGGTGGCGGCGATGCGGAAGACGCGCCTGCGGCGGCGCAGTTCACCTTCGAGGGCTATGAGCCGGACTTCTTCGACTTCATCGTCATCGACGAGTGCCACCGCGGCGGTGCGCGCGACGAAAGCAGCTGGCGCGCGATCCTGGAGTATTTCAAGCCGGCCGTGCAGCTGGGCCTGACCGCCACGCCGAAGCGCGATGTCAATGGCGATACCTACGCCTACTTCGGCGAGCCGGTCTACACGTATGCGCTGAAGGAGGGCATCGGCGACGGCTTTCTCACGCCGTTCAAGGTGCGGCAGATGGCTTCGACCCTGGACGAGTACACCTACTCCGAGGGTGACGTAGTGCTAGAAGGCGAGCTGGAACGCGGCCGCGTCTACACGGAAGCCGACTTCAACACCCGGCTGGTGATCGACCAGCGCGAGCGCAGCCGCGTGCAGGAGTTCATGGACCAGATCGACCAGCGCCAGAAGACGCTGGTGTTCTGCGCCACCCAGGAGCACGCCGCGCAGGTACGCAACTTCATCAATCAGATCAAGGACAACCCGAACCCGCACTACTGTGAGCGCGTCACCGCCGACGACGGTGAGCTCGGCGAGCGCCACCTGCGTGAGTTCCAGGACAACGAGAAGACCCTCCCGACCATCCTGACCACGTCGCAGAAGCTGTCCACCGGCGTGGACGCGCTGAACATCCGCAACATCGTGCTGCTACGCCCGATCAAGTCGATGATCGAGTTCAAGCAGATCATCGGGCGCGGCACGCGCACGTTCGAAGGCAAGGATTACTTCACTATCTACGACTTCGTGAAGGCCTATGCGCACTTCAACGATGCCGCGTGGGATGGCGAGCCGCTGCCGCCGGACGATCCGGCCGAGCCGCGCAAACCTCGACTGCATCGAGAGAGCGAGCCCGGGGCGCTTGGTGGCGGCATCAACGAACCCGCGCCGCCCAGGCGAGTGGTGGTCAAACTCTCCGACGGCCGCGAGCGCAGCATCCACTACATCGCCGCGACCACGTATTGGTCCAACGACGGCAGGATGATCACCGCGCAGGAATTCATGCAACAGCTCTTCGGTGACCTCGATGCGCTGCTCAAGGACGAAGACCACCTGCGCGCCATCTGGAGCGACCCGGACCGGCGCGAGGACTTTATACAGCGCCTCACGGACCTGGGGTACGACAACGAGCGACTGGATGACATGCGGCGCCTGATCGATGCACCGCACAGCGACATCTTCGATGTACTGGCCTACGTTCGCTTCACCCTGGCGCCCCTGTCGCGGACGCAGCGGGTGCAGTCAGCCATGTCCACCGGCCTGAGCGGGTACGAGCGTGAGATGCGTTCGTTCCTGGAATACGTGCTGGGCAACTACGCGCGCAACGGTACCGGTGAACTGGCCAGCAGCAGGATCGGCGACGTTTTACGAATCCGCTACGGCGGGGTTAACGACGCCAAACGGATGCTGGGCAGTGTTGCGGACATCCGCAGTGCATTCGTTGGGATCCAGGCGCACTTATTCCGCTGATTGGTAGACGCATGCAACGCGGACGGCACAACCAATATCAAGGCCGCCAGTTCGCATTGCGTTCCCAGAACGCCACGCTGCGCCGATACGCGTCGCGGTCCAGCGGCACGCCAGAGCCACCTTCTTCCACGCCCAGGGCGTTGCGCAACATCGTGATCGGTGCCATCGGAATTTCCTGCGGCTCTGCGGTGTAGAGGCAACCGACCACGCCCCAGTCCGCATCGATGAGCGCGCCCTCCTTGGCCAGTTGATCGCGGCTGTAGAGGATCGGCAGCAGATACGCGGCCACCGGCGGCTCGACACCTTCAAACCAACGCACCAGTACAGCCAATTCCTGCGTGCTGCGCGCCTCGTAGCCGGAGCGCAGCAAATGGCGGTTGTCAGCGTCGATAGGCACGGTGAGGCAGCGGGTCGTGGTCCAGTTGCGGTGCACGTGCAACTGGCAAAACGGCGCATAGCCCTCGATCACGCGTAGCGGCGCCTCATCATTGAGCCGCTGGACGAACTGCTCGGGCGTGCAGTCCTGGATGGCATTGCGACGGCCATCGCGCGGGAACAGGCGGGTGCGGGCGAACGATGTAAGAACGATCGACATGACGGTACGTGTGGCGACAAGAGCACCAGGGTAGCGCGCAGGCTGGCGCACGACTACGTTGAGCAGCACCGGGACTGTTGCGCAGCGACGGGGCTGGCACGCATGGTTGCTTGAGCCGAGCTCATAGCAGTCACGTCACCATGGACGATGACGTGAGGGGTAGCACTACGTTGCGGTCCCGCGCCCCGGCGCATGCAGATTCGTGCACCGCCTGCTCACCGCATCTGTTCGCCGCCCTACCAGATCAGATCGTCAGGCACCTTGAACTGGCTGTAATAGTCATCGTCGCTATCGGCCGCTGCCGGCGCGCTGTTGCGGCCGTGATCGAGAACAACCGTGTCGGCATCGCGGCTGTAAACCTTGTCGGCAGCGGCGCGCGGAATCAGCTCGAAGCCATCGCCGTGGCGCACGATCACCAGTGCGCCACTGGCCAACTGGCTACGGAGTACGGGGTTCACCAGCACGCTGCGAATGACGCTGCCGTCGTTGAAGCGGTAGTCGATCTCGCCTTCGCGCTTGACCTTGCTGGTCTCCACGATCTGCCGGACCTGGGCCAGCACCTCCTGCCGGCGCACCTGTACGTTGCGCTCTTCGGCCAGCGCACGATCGCGCTCGGCACGCTCGGCCTGCAGGCGTGCCGCATCGACCTTGTCGGCATCCGCCGGCGACACCGCCGCGCCCTTGGCGTGGCGCTGCTTGACCTGCTCGCGCGCAATCTTGTCCACCTGGGCCTTTTTCACCAGGCCGGCCTTGAGCAGCTGTTCTTGCAATGGGTTGCGCATCGGGAGGCTTGGCAGTGGGCTGGCGGCTAGTTTAACGCGGCCGGCGCCATGGCCCCGTCGCAGCCTGGCCGAACCGCTGGCATCACCACTCGGCCTGGCACGCGCCGTGCGCTGCGTTTTGCGACCAAGCCCGCCGTTGGCGCCGAACACCGCGCGCAATTTGCCTGTTCGATGCAGTGAATACGTATGCACAACACCGATGTTGCGCCGCGATGCGCGCTTAGCATCGTCGCGCGCTGCACGCCGTGCGCGCGCTTTCCGGAACAGGGGCCGGAGGCCTTGATGCAGGCATCGCGCACTGCGCGGCGGCCTGCGCCACCCACTGGAGAACCATCCGATGCGCAACACGCCTGCTCACGCTCCACCCTCGCTCATGCAGCGCAGTGCCCGTCTCTTGCTGACGGCGCTGGTCTTGTTGCTGGCCACTGCCAACGTCCAGGCCGATGTCATCCTGCACGCCTTCAACTGGCCGTATGCCACCGTCGAAGCGCGTGCCAAGCAGATCGCCGATGCTGGCTATCGCAAGGTGCTGATCGCCCCCGCGTACCGCTCCGAAGGCAGCGCCTGGTGGGCGCGTTATCAGCCGCAGGACATCCGCCTCATCGACAACCCGCTCGGCGACACCGCTGCATTCCGGAAGATGGTGCAGGCACTGGCCAACAACGGCGTGGAAACCTATGCCGACATCGTGTTCAACCATATGGCCAACGAAGCGGCCACGCGCTCGGACCTCAACTACCCAGGCAGTGCGGTGCTGTCGCAATACGCGGCAAATCCTGGCCGTTACGATTCACTGCGGCTGTTCGGCACGCTGCAGTCCAACTTCCTGGGCGCCAGCGATTTTGGCGCGGCGCAATGCATCAGCAACTACAACGACGCCTTCCAGGTGCGCAATTACCGCATCTGCGGCGGTGGCAGCGACCCAGGCCTGCCGGATCTGGTCGGCAACGACTGGGTGGTGCAACAGCAGCGCGCCTATCTGCAGGCACTCAAGGGTATCGGCGTCACCGGCTTCCGTGTGGACGCGGCCAAGCACATGACCTTCGACCATCTCAACCGCGTCTTCGATGCCGGCATCCGCTCCGGCGTGTATGTGTTCGGCGAAGTGATCACCGGCGGCGGCACGGGTAATGGCGACTACGACCAGTTCCTGGCGCCTTACCTGCAATCCACACCGCATGCTGCCTACGACTTCCCGCTGTTCAATGCGGTGCGTAACGCATTCGCCATTGGCGCCAGCATGCAGCAGCTGGCCGACCCGGCAGCATCCGGCCAGGCATTGCCGGGCAATCGTGCCGTGACCTTTGCGGTCACCCACGACATCCCCAACAACGCCGGTTTCCGTTATGCCATTCTCGACCCGGTGGATGAAACGCTGGCGTATGCGTACCTGATCGGCCGTAACGGCGGCATGCCGATGATCTACACCGACAACAACGAAAGCGGCGACAACCGTTGGGTCAATGCGTACCTGCGCGACGACCTGCGTCGCATGATCGGCTTCCACAATGGCGTACAGGGCACCGACATGCAGGTGTTGTCGTCCAGCTCCTGCCACATTCTGTTCCGTCGCGGCAGCCTGGGCATCGTTGGCATCAACAAGTGCGGCAACCCGGTCACCGCCACGGTGGGAATGAACAACAGCGTGTTGTTCTGGAATGCCGATTACACCGATGCGCTGGGGTCGGGGAATGTGGTGCGCATTTCCAGCGGCTCCTACACCTTTACGCTGCCGGCGCGTGGCGCGCGCATGTGGCGGCGTTGAGCAAACATCGGCACAGGGCGACACCGCAGCGCCCGATTATCCAGGCATAACAAGGTAACCTGCAGCACACCTTGAGAGATCGCACGCCATTACCGTGCGAGCGATCCATCGCCCCCGACGCAGACGCGCGGCGGGGGCTTTTTGTATCTGGATGCCGGCGCTGATCGGTTGCATTCAGGGTCACGCGGCCTGCAATACGCAGGCTCGCTGGCATGCAGTGCTCACCCATATCACCTGCAGACAAGCGCTTTTCCACTTGTTTCAGCTCAACATGAATTGATTCCGACGCATCGCCCCGCCGTTGCAACGCAACCGCTTTGCCGCTGCACCTACGTGGCGGCGTGCTGTCTGCACAGAGGTCTCACGCAGTGCAGGCAGCAGTCGCCGATGCGGCGAAGTGACTGGCTCCGCGTTATCGCGGGTGGCGCTTCGATTCCAGTGACAGTTGCGCAAACCGGAGCAACGCGATGCCTCTCTATTTCGTGCGTCATGGCGAGTCGCTCGCCAACGAGCAGAATTACTTCGCTGGTGCGCAGAACTCCCCGCTCACATCGCTCGGGCGCCGCCAGGCGCAGCAGGCGGCGCGCTACGTGCGGCAACGTGCACTGCAGTTCGACGAGGTACATGTCTCCACCCTCGAACGTGCGCAGGCCACTGCCGCGATCATTCTGGAAGGTGCACCCGGGCACCCGCGTGTGCTGTCCAGCGCGGCGCTGGTGGAGCGCGATTTCGGCATTTTCGCCGGCAAGAACAAGACGCTGATCAAGAAGTCCATCGGCCATTGCCTCTACGACGCCTGCTTTCACGATGCCGACGGCGCGCCGCCGGACGGCGAACACTGGATGGATATGTATGCGCGCTGCAAGAGGTACTACGACACCGTGCTGGCACCACTGGATCGGCAAGGCAAACAGGTCCTGGTGGTGGCGCACAAGTACATCGTCGAAGTGTTTGCATTGATCGCCTCCGGCCTGCCGCCCGCCGAGTACATCGACTTTCGCCTGCCCAACTCGCGCCCATTGTCGTGGGACGAACTCAAACGCATGACCGCACGCAGCTCTTCGCGCATGAATTACCTGGGCGAACAGACCGAAATCCATCTGCTGCAATGGATGCTGATCGCAGCGATTGGCGGGTTTGCGCTGTCATGCCTGGGCATCGGCCTGCCGCATGTGCTCACCACAACCGCCATCGTCGCGTTGCTGGCGGCGAACGCGTTTTTTCTGTCGGTGCGCATCGAACCTGGCGCACTGCGCCTGAGCAGCGGGCCGGAGGACATCGCACTCAGCGTGCTCAGCGTGGCCCGCGCTGCGCTGGCGATGTTTCTGCTGACGCAGTTTCACAACCCGTGGGTGCATGTGATTGGCCTGCTGCTGATCGTGCCGCCTGCGCTGTCGGTACCGACTTTTTCGCTGGCACGCGGTGGCGATTATTTCTTTGCGGCGCGCTACACGCTGGTGCTGTCGATCCTGCTGCCAGTGCTGTTGCTGCTGTTGTTCCTGGATCACCACGAGGTGCTGGGCAACGTGCACGCGCTGGAGCGCTTCTTTGTGGTGCTGGTGCTCGCCCTGGCGTTGCCGTCTCTGCTGGCCCAGGGCTGGCGCCGCGCGCAACCGATCGCGGCGGGCAAGCTGGCCACCAATTGGGGCTGGGTGGGCTCGTTGACCATGGTGCCGATGGCCTTTCTGGTCTCGCTGCGCGCCGGCGGCACCTCGCTGCTGGATGCACTGAGCCACGGCGGCTGGCATGCCTGGAGTGCGCTGCTGCTACCGCTGGCCTTGTTGCTGGCATGCCGTGTGGGCAGCGCGCTCTACCTGCGCGTGCACCAGCGCGTGACCGGCCGGACCATCAGCGCGCCAGTGGCACTGGACATCCATCTTCTGCAGACCTCGCCCAATATCTTCTTGTGGCTGAGCCTATTGCTGCCCGGCACCTTTACGCACGCGCCCACCTTGGTGGCCGGCACCTTGCTAGGCTTTTTCGCGTTTGCATTGCTGGACGAAGCATGGGTGGTCAGGCAGTTCCGCGCGCAGATCACACCGGCGCTGCGCGTGGCGGCCACCCGGCCTACCGAGGCGCGCACCGGGACCGACCCAAACGTGATCGAACCAGACCAAGTCGTACTGGAAACGCGCTGATCCACACGGCACCGGGCGCGCAGTCCGTAAGTGCCCGGAGCTGCTGACGGATCAGCGACAGCTGCTTGCAGACCCACCGGCAAACGGCCGGTGGGTCCAGCCTCAGACGAATCAGCGTGCGCCAACTACCAGGCGAAAGGTGCGGTGACCGTGCGCGCGCCAAGCATGAACGCATCTGCCACATGCACGAACGGTGCAACATCCACTTCCGATTCACCGGCGCGCACCAGTTGCACGAAGCGCGCGTACAGTCCGTCGTATTCGCTGGACGCAGGCAGCGCGTGCGGCTGCCCATCGATGCTCAGCTTGGCGCCGCCTTCGCTGAGCATGAGCATGCCAGCGGTGGTCTCCACTTCGATATCCCAGCGCTGGTGGCCGGTCTGCAGGAAATCGAATTCGGCCGTCACCGGTACGCCCGCGGTATCGACGAAGGCGAGCCTGGCATACAGCGGTGCCTGACGGTTGTCCGGGGTGTGCAACTCGGCCTCGCGCAGCGCGAAGCTGCGCGGCAGCAGATGGGTGACGATGGACAGCGCATTGATGCCGGGGTCGAACACGCCCATTCCGCCGGGCTCGAGAATCCAGTCCTGGCCCGGATGCCAATGGCGGATGTCTTCCTTCCAGGTGATGTGCGTGCGCACGATCTGCTTGTCGGCCAGCCATGCCCGGGCGGGTGCCACGCCGGCGGCGCAGCGCGAATGCCAGCTGGTGAACAGGCTGCGCTGCGCACGCTGGGCCACGCCCTGCAGGTCATGGATCTCGGCAAGCGTGGCGGCCGGCGGCTTTTCCAGGAACACATGGCGGCCGGCCACCAACGCGGTCTGCGCCAACGCGTGCCGCCCGACCGGTGGCGTGCACAATGCCACCGCTTCGATCTCCGGCTGCGCGGCGAACGCGTCTTCCAGTGTCTGATAGGCCGGCACACCGTCGACCGTGCCATGCCGGCTCACGGTGGCAACCAACTGCACATCGTCGCGCGCAGCGATGGTGGGAACGTGCTGGTCGCGGGCGATCTTGCCGATGCCGACAAGGGCAATGCGCAATGCGTCTGGATGCTTCATCGAAACCTTCGTGCTGATGGGAGGTGACATCGGCGCGAACGGCTGCCCTCGCACGCTGCATGGCCGACGCTGCAGCGGCGCGAACGGAAAGCGCACGCGACGGCGCAGTGTACGGTCAGGGTGCAGCCCACCGCGAGACATCGCTCCTGCTTGTTTTGCTATACCTGTTGGCTGGTGACGATTGCCTGGCCTTGACGCAACGCCAGGCCGCGCAGTGTGCGCCGGGCGCCGGCTTTCATCTGGCATTTGCCGCGACCGATGCCTCTGCCGTGGATGCCTTCCACCGGGCCGCGCTGCAACACGGCGGCCGCTGCAATGGCGCGCCCGGCTTACGGCCCGACTACGGCGACGCCTGTTACGCCGCGTTCGTCATCGACCCCGACGGGCACCACCTTGAAGCCGTGGTCGATCACACGCCACCGCAGTAACCGGCACTGCCGCCTACGCGTCATCGGCGCACTGGCAATCAAATGCTGTCGCGTTTTGCTGGGGCGTGGCACACGCGTGAGGAAACACGCACTCACGCGTGCGCGTGTTGCAACGACAGAAAACGCACCACCCCGCAAACAAGCGACCCGCATCAGCGGCCCGGCATGCTTTCGCACCGCCAGGCCACCGACCAAACGCGGTCACATCTCCAGCACTACCTTGCCCAGGTGACTGCCCTGCTCCAGATAGCGATGTGCCGCTGCGGCTTCGCTCAGCGGGAAGCGCTTGTCGAGCAGCACGCGCAGCTTGCCCTGTGCGATCCACGGCCACACCACGCGCTCCACTTCCGCAGCCAGCCGGGCTTTTTCATCGGCATTGCGCGGGCGCAACGTCGAGCCAGTAATCACCGCCTGCTTGCGCATCAGCAACGGGATCGGCACCTCGATGGTGGCCCCGGCCTGCGAGGCGATGTAGACGAGACGTCCGCGTGGATTGAGCGCTTCCAGGGTATCGGCAAACACCGAAGCGCCCACCATGTCGAGCGCGACATCGACACCGCCATGCGCCTTGGCCACGGCGACAAACGATTCGCTGGTGGAGTCGATCGCCACATCGGCGCCCAGCTCGCGCGCCTGTGCTGCCTTGCTGGCCGAGCGTGCGGTGGCCAGAACGTGCGCACCCGCCGCCTTGGCCATCTGGATCGCGGTAACGCCGATGCCCGAGGTGGCACCGTGCAACAGCAGCCACTGCCCTGCCGCCAGCTGGCCATGTTCGAATAAATTGGCGTAGGCGGTGAAGATGGTCTCCGGCAGCGCGGCGGCGTGGACCAGATCCATGCCGGCGGGAATCGGCAGCACGTGACGCGCATCGACTGCGGCGTACTGCGCGTAACCGCCGCCGCCCAACAGTGCGCACACGCGGTCGCCGACCTTCCAGCGACCGGCCGGCTCGACGATCTCGCCGGCGATTTCCAGCCCCAGGGTCTGCGGAGCGCCAGGCGGCGGCGGGTAGTGCCCGGCACGTTGCAGCAGGTCGGGCCGATTGATGCCGGCAGCATGCACGCGGATCAGGACCTGCCCCGGTGCAGGACGCGGGCGCGGCTGCTCGGTGGCGTACAGCGCGTCGGCGTCGCCCTTGCCATCGCGGATGGCGATAGCGGTCATCGTGGTATCGCTCATGAAGGCGCTCCGTAGAAAGTGCGCCCAGTGTAGGCATGCGCCCGTCAACGCCCAGGCCAGAGGCCGCGTGTGCAGCGTTGCGCTGCACCTGCTCGCGGCCTGCCGAGCCGCAACACCCTGCACAGCCGGAACACCCGCAACCAAATATGCATTCATCGCGATGAAGCGATATTATGCCCGCACGATCTGCCGGACCCGCCGCGATGACGCATTTGAGTTTCGAGTTTTACCCGCCCAAGACCGATGACCAGCGCGCGCAACTGGACCGCACTGCCGCCAGGTTGAAGGGCTACGCGCCGGAGTATGTGTCGTGCACCTTCGGCGCCGGCGGCTCCACGCTCAGCTACACCTCCGAAACGGTGCGCCACCTCAAGCAGAAGCATGGCTTCGAAGCGGCGCCGCATCTGTCCTGCGTTGGCGGCAGCCGGCAGGAGATCCGTGAACTGCTCAAGCTGTATCGGGCAATCGGCTGCACCCGCATCGTCGCGCTGCGCGGCGACCTGCCCTCGGGCATGGGCCATCCGGGCGACCTGCGTTACGCCTCGGACCTGATCGCCTTCATCCGCGCCGAGCACGGCGACGCGTTCCGCATCGAGGTCGGAGCCTATCCGGAAACCCATCCGCAGGCGGCCGACGCGCTCAGCGACCTGCGCTATTTCAAGGCCAAGGTCGACGCCGGCGCGGATGCGGCGATCACCCAGTATTTCTACAACGCCGATGCCTACTTTCATTTCCGCGACGCGGTGCAGCGCATGGGCGTGGACGTCCCGATCATTCCCGGCATCATGCCGATCTCCAACTTCTCGCAGCTGCGGCGGTTTTCCGAGCAATGCGGTGCGGAGATTCCGCGCTGGATCGGCAAGAAGATGCAGTCCTACGGCGACGATGCCGACGCGGTGCGCGCCTTCGGTGCAGACGTCGTGGCGTCCTTGTGCCAGCGCCTGATCGAAGGTGGCGTGCCGGCATTGCACTTCTACACGCTCAATCTGGCCAAACCGACCACGCAGGTGTTGCAGCTGCTCGGCCGCTGAGTGCGGCTTCATCCACGCATGCGTGCGGTGGGCGCTTGGGGCGTAGGCAAGCAGCCCGCCAGCCGTGCCGCACAGCGCAGCACCTCGCGCGGCACTGGGCCCATCTCGATTCGACCGCGCGCTTCCAAAATTGACTGCGTGACCGGCAGCCAGCGCACCCGCACCGGCATGCACATGTCTCTCGCAAGCTCACACGCGCCCGGCTACGCTGCGCCGATGTCTCGCCTTCTGCCCCTGTTGTTATTGCTCTGCATCTGTCCCGCTGTACCGGTGCAGGCGCAGGAAATCCATCGTTGCGTCTCGCCGGACGGGCAGACCATGTTCACCGACCGGCGCTGCGAAGACGTCGGCGCGGCAAGCCGGGCGCCGCCCGCCATTCGCCCCCAGGGCACCACCGGCCTGTATCGCTACGGCTGCCCACGGCGGCTGAGCGAACTGGTGTCGTTGCTGCAACTGGCAGTGGATAGCCGCGACGTCAATCGGCTCTCCAGCCTCTACCTGTGGAGCGGGCAATCCGACGCCGCTGCAAATCAGGTGCTGAGCCGCCTGGAAGCCATCGTGCAACGCCCGTTACTGGACATCGCCCCGATGTATCCGCAAAGCGACACGCCGGGCTGGGAGGCCGACACCACCGCAGCCACGCCATCGCTGGACGGCAGCGCCATCGATGCGCCGCTTCCCACCCCGCCCAGCCGCCCGCGCCCCTGGGGACTGCGGCTGGAACAGACCCTTGCCAGCGGCACGCCGGCGCGCAGCGTGTTGCGCTTGCGCCGGCAGTACAACTGCTTTTGGGTGACGTTCTAGCGCCGTATGCGCGGCATTCTGCTGGATGAGATCAACGCAGGATTGGGTAATACCACCAGCGTCGGTGCGGTCACTGCGGCCAAAGCGCGCGGATCGCCGCGATGCCCTGCGCGCCATGCGCGCGCGCCTCGCGCATATCGTCGACCTGCATGCCGCCGAGTGCGTAGATCGGCAGCGCGACCTGCTCGCGCAAGCGTTCAAATCCCTCCCATCCCAACGGCGTCGCGCCTGGATGCGACGCCGTTGCCTGCACCGGCCCCAGCACCGCAAAATCGCAGGCGAGCCGTTGCGCGTGACGGAGATCCTCCAAGCCATGGCACGACGCGGCGACGACCTGCTCGGCCGGCAACGGACGCTCCTGCAAGGCGGCAAGTTGCTCCGAACCCAGATGCACGCCGATGCCGAGCTCCCCGGCCAGCGCGATGTCGCGGTTGAGCAACAGCTGCGCGCGTGCCCGACCACGCAAGCCCATCACCTGTTGCAGCAAGGCCCGCCAGCGCGCCGGCGTGGCCTGCCGTGCGCGTAACTGGATGCGCGTCAGCCCGCTTTGCAATGCGCGCTCCAGACCTTCCAGCCACAGCGCATCGTCATCGGGTTCTGGAGTGATCACATAACGGTCGGGCTGACGCAGCATGCCCACCACGGGCACGTCGGCCGGCGGCATCGAATAGCGGGTCAACTTGTCTGCAGCCACCCAGGTCATCGCCTGACCTTCGCGGCCGCGCGGGCTGCCTTTCCATGCAGTGATCTGGCGCACTTCCAGGCGCAGCCGCTTGTCCGGATACAGCTGCGGCACCTCCATGAGCCACTCGCCTACCTGCGCCTCGATGCCGAGCTCTTCGTTGAGCTCGCGCACCAGCGCCTGTTCGGAGGTCTCGCCAGGCTCGCGCTTGCCGCCCGGAAATTCCCACAGGCCAGGCATGTCACGGGTTTCGGTGCGGCGGGTCAGCAGGATGCGGCCGCGGGGGTCGGTGATCACGCCGGCAACGACGTGAATGGATCGAAGAGAATCAGGCATGGCGGCAAGAGTGCCGCGAGTGAGCGGTGCAGTGCAATCGCTTGAAGGCGGGGATTGGGGATTGGGGATTCGGGATTGGCAGCAGCACACGTGCTGCGCTTTGACCAATCTCGAATCCCCAATCCCGGCCTACAGGGGATGCCCGATGCGCCACAGCACCCCGCTGGGATCGTGCAAGGTGAAATCGCGCGCACCCCATGGCCGATCTTCCGGCGCGCTGCAGCTCACCCCGAACTGCTCGTCCAGGCCGGTGTCGTGCACGTGCTGCCACCAGCCATCCGCATCGTCCACCCACAGGTGCAGCATCAGATTCTCGGCCAGCTCGCGCAGATAGAAATCCTGCAACAAGAACGCGCAGTGCGTGCCATGCCGAAAGCAGGTCACGTTGCCCACCTCGTCTTCCTGCACGAAGCCCAGTGCGCGATAGAACCGCTGCGACAAAGCGTAGTCGCGCGCAGGCACGAACACTTTCAGTTGCTGGCTGGACAGCGACATGACCGCACTCCACGCAGGACGTGGAATGAGCATACGCCGCGCTGACGCTCACCGGGGTAGAGCCCGCCAAGCGTGCCCTCCTCGCCCTTAAGCCATGCTTTCCAGACAAACGCCTACCGACTCTGCAAACAAGGCTCTTGGTAGGAAGTTCGCCAAACGCAAACGGAATCGGGAGACAGGCCTTGCACGCAGCCTCCGACATTCAATCCCGCTGTCCAAACAATTCCCGCTTCTCAACAAGCCTCACGAATCCAATCGTCAGTAGAGCCCCCTTGGTAAGGGGGCGCGCCAAAGGCGCGGGGATCGGAGGAATACCGTGCACCCAGCGTCCGCTACGCGGACACTGGGTGTGCAGCCCGCAAAGCGGGCTGCACCACGGTCAACTCAGCATCAGCTGAGTTGACCGTGACAATGCTTGTACTTCTTGCCGCTGCCGCACGGGCACGGATCGTTACGGCCGACTTTGGGCTCGTCGCGGGTGACCTGGGAGACCGGGACCGGTGCGTTGCCGCCCTGCATCTGCTCCACTTCCTCGTCGGCGCCGTAGCCGCCGGCGTCCTGGTGCTGGAACTGCGAGGCCATCAGGCGCGCCTGTGCCTGCAGACGTTCCTGCTCCTCCAGTTCCGCCACTTCTTCTTCGCTGCGGATACGCACGCGCGCCAGCAGGTTGATCACCTCGCGCTTGACGTTTTCCAGCATCTCGGAGAACAGCTCGAAGGCTTCCTTCTTGTATTCCTGCTTGGGCTGCTTCTGGGCGTAACCGCGCAGATAGATGCCCTGGCGCAGGTAATCCATCTTGGCCAGATGTTCCTTCCAGCCCTGGTCGAGCACGGTCAGCATCACGTGCTTTTCCAGTGCGCGCATGGTGTCGTTGCCCACCGCCGCTTCCTTCTCGGCGAAGTGCGCGTCCACCGCTGCCTGCACCTTGGCGGCAATCTGTTCGGCGTCCAGTTCTTCCTGCGTGCGCGCCATTTCGCTCAACGCCAGCGGCATGCCCAACTCGGATTCCAGCGTGGCCTCCAGGCCCTTCAGGTCCCACTGTTCGTCCACCGAATTGGGCGGCACGAAGCGCGCAACCAGGTCATAGATGACATCGCCGCGAATGCCGTCGACGTTGTCCTTGACCGATTCGGCATCCAGCAACTCATCGCGCTGGGCGTAGATCACCTTGCGCTGATCGTTGTTGACGTCGTCGAAATCCAGCAGATTCTTGCGGATGTCGAAGTTGTGCGCTTCCACCTTGCGCTGCGCCTTTTCGATCTGCCGGCTGACCAGGCGATCTTCGATGACGTCGTCTTCCTTCATGCCCATCATGCGCATCGCCTTCTGGACCCAGTCCGAGGCGAAGATGCGCATCAGATTGTCTTCCAGCGACAGATAAAAGCGCGACGAACCCGGGTCGCCCTGACGACCGGCGCGACCGCGCAGCTGGTTGTCGATACGACGCGACTCGTGCCGTTCGGTACCGATGATGTGCAGGCCGCCGGCCGCCTTGACCGCGTCGTGCCGCTGCTGCCATTCGGCTTTGGCGGCGGCGCGCTGTGCGTCGCTGACGTCTTCGCCCATGCCGTGCAGCTCGGTCTCCAACGACCCGCCCAACACGATGTCGGTACCGCGACCGGCCATGTTGGTGGCGATGGTCACCGCGCCCGGCTGGCCGGCGTTGGCCACGATGGTGGCTTCGCGCTCATGCTGCTTGGCGTTGAGCACTTCGTGCTTCACGCCCGCCTTGCGCAGGTGCTCGGAGAGCATCTCCGAAGTCTCGATCGAGGTGGTACCCACCAGCACCGGCTGACCGCGCTTGGCGCAATCTTCGATATCGGCCAGCACCGCATTGAACTTGCCCTTGCGGTTGAGGAATACCTGGTCCGGGTGGTCCTTGCGCACGGTCGGGCGGTTGGTCGGGATCACCACCACTTCCAGGCCGTAGATGCTCTGGAATTCGTAGGCTTCGGTGTCGGCTGTACCGGTCATGCCGGACAGCTTCTTGTACATGCGGAACAGGTTCTGGAAGGTGATGCTGGCCAGCGTCTGGTTCTCGCGCTGCACCGGCACGCCTTCCTTCGCTTCGACCGCCTGATGCAGGCCGTCGGACCAGCGACGCCCGGACAGGGTGCGGCCGGTGAATTCGTCCACGATCACCACTTCGCCATCGCGCACGATGTAATCCACATCGCGCTGGTAGATCGCATGCGCACGCAGCGCGGCGTTGAGGTGATGCACCACGCTCAGGTTCTGCGCGGCGTACAGGCCGTCTTCGGCGTTTTCCAGGATGCCGGCCTGCAGCAGCAGTTCTTCGGCGTGGCCCATGCCCGCCTCGGACAGATGCACCTGCTTGCCCTTTTCGTCGATCCAGAAATCGCCTTCGCCCTCTTCGCTTTCCTGTTTGGTCAGCTGCGGCACGATGCGGTTGACGCGGATGTACAGCTCCGGCGATTCGTCGGCCGGGCCGGAAATGATCAGCGGGGTGCGCGCTTCGTCGATCAGGATCGAGTCGACTTCGTCGACGATCGCGTAATGCAGGTTGCGCTGATAGCGGTCGGCCCGCGACAGCGCCATGTTGTCGCGCAGGTAGTCGAAGCCGAATTCGTTATTGGTGCCGTAGGTGATGTCGCTGCCGTAGGCCTCGCGCTTGTCGCTGTGCGGCATGCCCGGATACACCACACCCACGCTCAGGCCCAGCCAGTTGTACAACTTGCCCATCTGCGCAGCATCGCGGCGCGCCAGGTAGTCGTTGACCGTGACCACGTGCACGCCCTCGCCCTGCAGCGCATTGAGGTACACCGGCAGCGTGGCCACCAGGGTCTTGCCTTCGCCGGTGCGCATCTCGGCGATCTTGCCCAGATGCAGCACCATGCCGCCGATCAGCTGCACGTCGTAGTGGCGCATGCCCAGCACGCGGCGGCTGGCCTCGCGGCACACTGCAAAGGCTTCGGGAAGAATCTTGTCCAGGGACTCGCCGGCGGCAAGCCGCTGCTTGAACTCCGGGGTCTTGGCTTGCAGCTCGGCGTCGGAGAGCTTCTCGATCGTCGGCTCCAGCGCATTGATCTGGGTGACGAGGCGGGTGAGCTGGCGCAGCTGGCGTTCGTTACGACTGCCAAAGACACGGGTAAGCAGACTGTTGATCATTGAAGAAACCGGTTGAAAAGGAACGGTTTGACCGACGCCGGTCCCCAAGACCCGACCGCCGTAAACGAAACAGGGCGCACTGCGCCCTGTCATGGCAACACCTTATTGTAGCTTGGGGCGGGCCTTCACGAATCAAGCGCGGCCCGCGCCTTCGTCAGCCGCGCCCTCGCCGCCCGACCGGCGTGGCGGTTTCACCCAGGAATTTACGCGGATTGACCACGCGCCCGTCTGCCCACACCTCGAAATGCACGTGTGCACCGGTGGACCGCCCGCTGGAGCCGGCACGCGCCACCTGCTGGCCGGCACGCACCAGATCGCCCACCTTCACCACCAGGCGCGAGTTGTGCGCGTAGCGGGTGACGTAGCCGTTGCCGTGGTCCACTTCGACCACGTTGCCGTAGCCCCCACGCACACCGGCGTAGCTGACCACGCCATCGGCGACCGACATCACCGGGTCGCCCACATTGGCATGGAAGTCCACACCCTTGTGGAAGGCCGAACCACCGTCGAACGGATCGGCGCGACCGCCGAAGCCCGAGGTGATGTAGGTGTTGCGGATCGGCATCCGCGAGGGCACCGAATTCTGCTCGAGCTGATGGTCGAACAGCAGCGACGCCAGCACGTTCAGTTGCTGGCCGGAGGCGGAGAACTGCTGTTCCACTTGCCCTAGCGTCTCCTTGAGGTCTTTGACCGGCATGTCGCTGACCGGCTCATCGCCGCCACCCACGCCCACCGGCGCGTCGAAGTCGAACTCGCCGTCCTTCAACTTGCCCATTTCGGTCAGCCGCTCGCCCAACGCGTTGAGGCGGGTGGCCTGGGCCTGCAGCTCGCCCATGCGCGCGGCCAGTGCGTTGACCTGCGCCTGCGAGGCGCGCTGCGCCTGGGCAAGCTCGGCCTGCTGCTGCGCAACCTTGGCCTGCAGCGCGGAATTGGTCACCATGCCGGTCGCGGTGCTTGCGCCGACGCCGATCAGCATGCCCAGGCCCAGTACCGCGCCAAGCACCACCATCGGCCGATCCGCTGCAAAGCCCTGGAACTGTCGGGCCACACGCTGTGCCCGGGTTTCACGAGATTTGATTACAACTTTGTTCAACGCCATATGAGTGTCATGTCCAAGCCCAAGTCCAACGCACGCAACCCTTCCACTCCACAACCGGCCATCGAGGCCGCGTTGGGGGAAAAGGCTGGCGACCCCTTGCGCCGCGCCTTGTGGCTCGATGCGCTGGACCGGCAGTTGCGCCCCCTGTTACCACCTCATCTGGTCACCCGTTGCCGGCTGGCCAATGTCCGAGGCGAACAGCTCGTTTTTCTGGTGGATTCGCCGGTCTGGCATGCCAAGGTGCGGCTTGCCGAAACCCAAATCCTGGATGCCGCCCGATCCATCGGACTGAAGGCCACCGCGGTGACCGTCAAGACCGCAACTGCCCCGCTGCATTCCCCAACGCAGCAGAACCGCGACCGTTCCAGACCCGTGTCCGAGGCGACGCACAAAGGCTTGCGCGACGCATTGGCTTCCTTGCAGGACGTCCTACCGACCAAACGGTGAGGTCCTTGACCGCTCTCCGGAGCGGCCGCCAGTGCGTGAAAGACTTGCGAAGACCGCACACGACCCGACGCATCCTAGCGGGCATGCGGCCCGCAGGAGTTAGGGAAGCCTTAAATAAATGTTAAGAACGGGCCGTAAATTCGACCGGGTTCACACTTCGAACGCCGACTGCGGCATTCCCTGACATCAGGCGTAGACAGGGCTGGCGTAGGTGACAGGCGGCTGCTCGGTGCCTTCCGGGAAGCTGACCCATTCCCAGGCGGCCTGGTCGGCCAACAGCGCACGCACCAGCTTGTTGTTGAGCGCGTGACCGGATTTGAAGCCTTCGTAGGCGCCCAGGATGGCGCCGCCGGCCAGATACAGGTCGCCGATGGCGTCCAGGATCTTGTGCCGCACGAATTCGTTGGTATAGCGCAGGCCGTCTTCGTTGAGCACGCGGAACTCGTCCAGCACGATGGCGTTGTCCATCGAGCCGCCCAGGCCCAGATTGCGCTCACGCATGTACTCAAGGTCGCGCATGAAGCCGAAGGTGCGGGCGCGCGAGATTTCCTTGACGTAAGCCGAGGTGGAGAACTCGATCTCCTGGCGCGATTGCTTGGCCGGGATCATCGGGTGATTGAATTCGATGGTGAAGCCGAGCTTGTAGCCTTCATATGGCTCGAAGCGCGCCACCTTGTCGCCTTCGCGCACCTCCACCGTCTGCTTGATGCGGATGAAGCGCTTGGGCTTGCTCTGTTCGACGATGCCTGCCGACTGCAGCAGGAACACGAAAGGGCCGGACGAGCCGTCCATGATCGGCAATTCGGCCGAGGACAGTTCGACGATGACGTTGTCCACACCCAGGCCCGCCAAGGCGGACATCAGATGTTCGACCGTCTGGATCTTGGCGCCGTTGCAGGTCAGGCCGGTGCACAGCGTGGTCTCGGTGACCAGTTCGGCGTCCGCCGGGACTTCGACGACAGGTTCCAGGTCCACCCGCCGGAACACCACGCCATGATCGACCGGAGCCGGTCTTAGCGTCATATACACCTTGTCGCCGCTATGCAGGCCGACGCCGGTGGCGCGAATGGTGTTCTTGAGAGTGCGTTGCTGGGTCATATGCGAAGTCTGGATGAACAATGCAGACAGACGCTGAACCGACTGTCTAATCTGTTGAGATTATCCGAATTTTAACAAGTCGCGCGTGACGGAAACTGTCATCGCCCGGTCAGGACATCCAAAAGCTGCCGGATCGGCACCGATCCGGCAGGAATGACATGGCACTGCAACCCGAAGCGAACGCCGGGACGGGACGGGCTGGGTCACCGTGGCGACGCAGCCGACGTTCCTCAGTCGGCCTGGCGGCGCAGGAACGCCGGGATATCCAGGTAGTCGTTGGGCAGGTCTGCCGCCGGTGCCGAAGCGCCGCCGCCATTGCCGCCGCTGCTGCCGACCGAATCGCTGCTCGGACGACGCAGGCCCAGGCCCATGCTGCCGCCGACGGACTTGGACACCGCATCGCCGCCGGTATCGAAATCGCCGAACTCCGGCTGGCCGGTGGTGGCGTTGCGCACCAACTTGATCGGCGCGCGCTGGTCCGGACGCTGGGTCTGACGGGCAACCGCACGGTTCAGGCCGGTGGCCACGACGGTGACGCGCACTTCGTCCTGCATGTCCGGGTCGAGCACGGTGCCCACCACCACGGTCGCATCTTCCGAGGCGAACGCTTCGATGGTGCGGCCGATCTCGTCGAACTCGGACATGGTGAAGTCCGGGCCGGCGGTGATGTTGACCAGGATGCCGTTGGCACCGGCCAGGTTCACATCGTCCAGCAGCGGGTTCTGGATGGCAGCTTCGGCAGCGGCCTGCGCGCGGTCATCGCCACGTGCCGAGCCGGTGCCCATCATCGCCAGACCCATTTCCGACATCACCGTGCGCACGTCGGCGAAGTCGACGTTGATCAGGCCCGGACGCACGATCAGATCGGCGATGCCCTGCACGGCGCCCTGCAGCACGTCGTTGGCGGCGCGGAACGCCTGGATCATGGTGGCGTTGCGGCCCAGCACGGTGATCAGCTTTTCATTGGGGATGGTGATCAGCGAGTCGCAATGCTGGCTCAACTCTTCGATGCCCTTCAGCGCCACCTGCATGCGGCGACGGCCTTCGAACGGGAACGGCTTGGTGACAACCGCCACGGTCAGGATGCCCATTTCCTTGGCCAGCTGCGCCACCACCGGTGCTGCACCGGTGCCGGTACCGCCGCCCATGCCGGCGGTGATGAACACCATGTCCGCACCCTGCAGCGCGTCCATGATGCGCTCGCGGTCTTCCAGCGCGGCCTGACGGCCGACTTCCGGATTGGCGCCTGCGCCCAGGCCCTTGGTGACGTTGGTGCCGAGCTGCAGCTGCAGCTTGGCGCCGCAGTTCTTGATCGCCTGCGAGTCGGTGTTGGCAGTGATGAATTCCACGCCATCGACATTGGTGTTGACCATGTGCGCGACGGCATTGCCGCCACCGCCGCCGACGCCAACGACCTTGATGACCGCGTTGGGAGCCATTTTTTCAATCAGTTCGAAATGTGCCATGTCAGTGTCCTCTTGAGCCGGGATTGGGGAGTGGAGATTGGGGATTCACAAAAGCGCTGGTCCCTGCCCTACTCCGCATCACGGCGAGTGTTGTTGTTTGAAAGTCGGGCCTCGGTTGCGCGGTCATCGATGCGCTATTGCGCTCAACGACTCACCACACCTGATCCTCGACGCAATGCCTGCCAAAAATTTTATCGCCTACCTGCTCGCCGCTCTCTACTTATCTTCGCTGCCGCCCTGCTTTTCTTTCGCTCTTTCCAATCTCGAATCCCCGAATCCCGAATCCCGGCCCATCAAAATTCGCCGCGATACCAATTCTTCAATTTCTTGAACAAGCTGCCCGCGCGTCCGGTCGGGATCGACGGACGGCGCGGGTGTTCGATCTGGCTGCCCATCAACAACAGGCCAACGCCGGAGGCGTGTACCGGGTTGCCGACCACTTCGCCCAGGCCGGTGACGTGCTGGGGGATGCCCACACGCACCGGCATCTGCAGCATTTCTTCGGCCAGTTCCACCACGCCTTCCATCTTCGAGGCGCCACCGGTGAGCACCATGCCGGCACGCACCATTTCTTCGAAACCGGAGCGGCGCAGTTCGGCCTGCACCATCTCGAAAATTTCCTCGTAACGGCCCTGCACTGCCTGTGCAAGCGCGTGCCGCGGCATGCGACGCGGCGGGCGGTCGCCCACCGACGGCACCTGGATGCTTTCTTCGGCGGTGGCCAGCTGCGCCAGCGCGCAGGCATAGCGCACCTTGATTTGCTCGGCTTCCGGGGTCGGCGTGCGCAGCATGTGCGCAATGTCGTTGGTGACATGGTCGCCGGCGATCGGCAGCGAGGCGGTGTGGCAGATGGCGCCCTGCACATACACCGCAAGGTCGGTGGTACCGGCGCCGATATCCACCAGCACCACGCCCAGTTCGCGCTCGTCGGCGGTCAGCACGGCCACCGAGGACGCCAGCGAGGACAGCACCAGATCGTCGACCTGCAGGCCGCACTTCTGCACGCACTTGGTGATGTTGGCCGCGGCCGACTGCGCGCACACCACCAGGTGGGCATGCACCTCCAGGCGCACGCCGGTCATGCCGACCGGGTTGCGGATGCCTTCCTGCGAATCGTCCAGCACGTACTCGCGCGGAATCGCATGCAGGATGCGCTGGTCGGCGGGAATGGCCACGGCCTTGGCGGCATCGAGCACGCGCTCCAGATCGCTCCAGGTCACTTCGCCATCGCGGATCGGCACGATGCCGGGCGAGTTCTTGCACTGCACGTGGTTGCCGGAAATCGATGCGTACACCGAGCGAATTTCGCAGCCGGCCATCAGCTCGGCTTCTTCCACCGCACGCTGGATCGACTGCACGGTGGATTCGATGTCCACCACTACGCCGCGCTTGAGACCGCGCGATTCATGCGAACCGATGCCAATCACTTCGATCGGGTTGCCGGGCGAATACTCGCCGACCAGGGCAACGACCTTGGAGGTGCCGATGTCCAGTCCAACGATGAGGGATTTGTCGCCTTTGCGATTCATGTCTTAAAGCCGGGATTCGAGATTCGGGATATGGGATTGGGAAAGCGCGGAAATGCCAGGGCGACGGGAGGTGCGGAAGGTGCTGCGCGATGCCGGGGCTGCGCTTTTTCCAATCCCGAATCCCCACTCTCCAATCCCTTCCGCTCCACGGTAAATCCGTTGGTATAGCGCAGGTCGGCACGCGCGATCGGGCGTTGCGGGTCGGCCAGCTGCGGCAGCACGCGCGCGAAGCGCTGCAAACGTGCACGGGCATCGTCGCGGCCGATCACGATCTGCACGCCGTTGCTCAAGCCCAACGACCAGCTGCCGCGCGCGTCCATTTCAAGACGCTCCACGTCCAGCCCGGTCGGTGCGAACAGCGCGCGCGATTCGTTGTAGAGCGCCACCACATCCTGGGTTTTGCTGTCCGGCCCACCGAGCTGTGGCAACTTGAAATCCTTCAACAACGGCGGGGTGCGAAACAGGCGGCCCTGCTCGGACAGCATGCGGTCGGTGCCCCAGCGTGCGAACGGCTTGTGCTCGGTCACGCGCACTTCCAGTACGTCCGGCCAACGCTTGCGCACCTGCGCACTTTCCACCCACGGCAAACGCGCGATGGCGTCTTGCGCCTGCTGCAATTTCACCGCAAAGAACCCTTCACGCGCATACGGCAACACCACCGCACGCAACTCTTCGGCCGGCACCCGCTTGAAGTCGCCGGACACGCGCAGCTTCGCCAGCGGCCAACGCTCGGCACCGACCCAGCCACTGAGCACAGCCACCACCGGCAGCGCGACCAACGCCAGCGCCAGCAACCAGGCCAGGATGCGCAGGGTGGCGTTCACGCGCGCGTTCCGCACACGGCGGGACCGGGGACCGGGGAACGGGGACCCGGAAAAGCCAGAGCTGAGGCGCAACCGCTTTTGTTGTTCCCGGGCCCCTGGTCCCCGGTCCTCTGTCCCTGCGTCACAGCGTCTGCTCCAGTACTTGCCAGACCAGTTCTTCGAACTCGATGCCGAGCTGGCGTGCAGCCTTGGGCACCAGCGAGTGGCTGGTCATGCCGGGAGCGGTGTTCACTTCAAGCAGATACAGCTGGCCGCTGCTGCCATCGCGCATCACGTCCACGCGGCCCCAGCCGCGGCAGCCGGCAGCGCGGAAGGCGTCCAGCGCGAGCTGGCGGATCTGCGCTTCGGCATCGCCTTCCAGACCCGGGCATAGGTATTGGGTGTCGTCTGCCACGTACTTGGCGTTGTAGTCGTACCACTGGCCCTTGGGCACGATGCGGATCGACGGCAATGCGGTGTCACCGAGCACGGCAACGGTCAGTTCATCGCCTTCGATCAATTGCTCCATCAACAGCGCACCGTCGTAGCGGGCAGCCAGGGTCACCGCTTCTTCCAGCTGTGCCTGGTCGAACACGCGGCTGACGCCGACGCTGGAGCCTTCATTGGCCGGCTTGACGATGACCGGCAAGCCAATCTGCTTGGCAGCGGCATGGATGTCGTCGGCGCTGGCGCCGGCGGCCAGACGCGCGTAGCGCGGCGTACTCAGGCCCAGCGACAGCCACACCTGCTTGGTGCGGATCTTGTCCATGCTCAACGCCGAGCCGAGCACGTCCGAGCCGGTGTACGGCACGCCGAACGCTTCCATCAGGCCCTGCACGATGCCGTCTTCGCCGCCGCCGTTATGGCCGTGCAGCACGTTGAAGACGCGATCGAATTGTTTTGCGACCAAGCCCTTGGCCAACGCCGGAATGCCATCGACCGGCTGTGCATCGACACCGCGTGCGCGCAGCGCTTCGAGCACGTTGCTGCCGGAGTTCAACGAGACTTCGCGCTCGGATGAGGTGCCACCGAGCAGCACCGCAACGCGGCCAAAGGTTGCCGGATCGGTGGTGCGTTGAATGCCGGGATCGGGGATCGGGGACCGGGGACCCGGAACGGCAGAGACGACGGACTGCCCGACCTGCTGTTCTCCAGTCCCGGGTCCCGGGTCCCGGGTCCCGATAGAGGGCGCGCTCATGCCTCACCCTCAACAAATCCATTGTTGATGATGTGCTGAGCCACATAGCCGATATCGCCGGCGCCCATCATCAACAGCAGGTCGCCGTCCTGCAGCACGTCGGGCAACACTTCAGCCAGGCCGGCAATCTGACCGACGACCACCGGCTCGCTGCGGCCACGCGCACGGATGGCGCGTGCCAGTGCGCGCGAGTCGGCACCGGGAATCGGCGCTTCGCCGGCCGGGTAGACCTCGCTCAACACCAGCGCGTCGACGGTGCTGAGCACGGCGGCGAAGGCGTCGAACTGATCACGGGTGCGGCTGTAGCGGTGCGGCTGGAAGGCGACGACCAGGCGCTTGTCCGGCCAGCCGCCACGCGCTGCAGCGAACACGGCTTCCAGCTCGCGCGGGTGATGGCCGTAATCGTCGACCACGCGCACACGTGCGCCGGTGCTGGTGGTGACTTCGCCCAGATCGTTGAAGCGACGGCCGATGCCGGCGAAGTTCTCCAGCGCGCGCGCAATGGTTTCCGGTGCCACGCCCAGCTGCCAGCCGATTGCGGCAGCGGCCAGGGCGTTGAGCACGTTGTGACGACCCGGCAGTGCGAGCGTCACCGGCGTGGTGGTGCCTTCGGGCAGGCGCAGCGTGAAGCGCATGCGCGGGCCGTCCTGCACCACATCTTCGGCGCGCACGTCGGCGTTTTCGCTCATGCCGTAGCTCATCACATGGCGCGGCGTCTTGCCGGCCAGTGCCGCCACTTCCGGGTCGTCGATGCATAGCAACGCCAGGCCGTAGAACGGCAGGCGCTGCAGGAATTCGGCAAACGCCGCCTGCACGCGGGCAAAGTCGTTGCCGTAGTTTTCCAGGTGATCCGAATCGATGTTGGTGATCACCGCCATCAACGGATTCAGGCGCAGGAAGCTGCCGTCGCTCTCATCGGCTTCGGCGACCAGCCATTGGCCGCCGCCGAGCTTTGCGTTGGCGCCGGCCGCCAGCAGCTGGCCACCGATGACGAAGGTGGGATCCAGCCCGCCTTCGCTCAGCACGGCCGCCGCCAGGCTGGTGGTGGTGGTCTTGCCGTGCGTGCCGGCCACAGCGATACCGCGGCGGAAGCGCATCAACTCGGCCAGCATCGCTGCACGCGGCATGATCGGGATGCGCTGGCTACGCGCTTCCATCAGCTCGGGGTTGTCTTCGCGGATGGCGCTGGACACCACCACACAATCGGTGCCGAGCACGTTGGCAGCCGAGTGGCCGCGCATCACGCGCGCCCCCAGCTTGGCCAGCCGCCGCGTCGCCGCGTTATCCGCGTTATCGGAGCCGGAGACTTCATAGCCCAGCGTCAGCATCACTTCGGCTATACCGCTCATGCCGGTGCCGCCGATGCCGACGAAATGCACGCGCGGAAATGCGCGCACCAGATCGCCGCTGTCCTGCAGACGGCGGATCACGCGGCACCTCCTGTGGAGGTAGCGGGACCGGGGACCGGGGACCCAGAACCCGGGAAGAGCGAAGCGGCGGCAGCGCGTTGCGCCTGCCCGTGATGATTATCTGCGTGCATACCTGTCTGCTGTTGATTCTGTTCTTCACGCCCCCCGCATTGCGGATCGCGGGTCTCGGTACTTCCATGCCGTTGATCGTGCTTGCCACGGGTCCCCGGTCCCCGGTCCCCGGTCCCGGCTTCGTGCAACACAATGTCGGCAATCCGCTCGGCAGCATCCGGCTTGGCCAGGGTGCGCGCGGCGTTGGCCATCGACAGGCGACGGGGTGGGTCGTTGAGCAGGGTCTGCAAGACCTGCTGCAAACGCACCGCCAGGCTGTCGTCCTGCTTGAGCAGCACGGCGGCATCGGCACCGACCAGGTATTCGGCATTGCGGGTTTGATGGTCGTCCACCGCAGCGGCAAACGGCACCAGCACGCTGCCGATGCCGGCGGCGCACAGTTCGGCCAGTGTGGAGGCACCGGCGCGGCACACGACCAGATCGGCCCAGGCGTAGGCTGCGGCCATGTCGGCGATAAAGGGTTCGACACTGGCATTGACGCTGGCCTGTGCATATGAGGCCTCGGCTTCGGCGCGCAGCTTTTCGCCGCACTGATGGCGAATCTCGACATCCGGGCGACCGAGTGCAGCCAGCGCCGCCGGCACCGCCTGATTCAATGCCCGTGCGCCCTGGCTGCCGCCAAGTACCAGCAGGCGCACCGGACCATCGCGGCCAACCAGACGTGCAGCCGGCGCAGGCAGCGCAGCAATGTCGGCACGCACCGGGTTGCCCACCGCCTCTTCGCCGACGAAGCTCCCCGGAAAACCGGTCAGCACGCGGCGCGCGAAACGCGACAACACCTTGTTGGTCATGCCCGGCGCGCGGTTCTGTTCGTGCACCAGCAACGGCACGCCAAGCAGGCGCGCAGCCAGACCGCCCGGGCCCGCCGCAAAGCCGCCGAAGCTGATTACCGCACGCGGCTGACGCTTGCGCAGCACGAAGCCGGCGGCGCGCACCGCGCGCATTACGCGCACCGGTGCACCCAGCAACTTCACCAGGCCTTTGCCGCGCAGGCCGCTGATGGCCAGCGTGTCGATCTGGATGTCGTGCTGCGGCACCAGACGGGTTTCCATTGCGCCATCGGCGCCCAGCCAGGTCACCGGCACGCCGCGCGCGCGCAATACCTTGGCCACGGCCAGTCCCGGGAAAATGTGCCCGCCGGTGCCGCCAGCCAGAATCATCACCGGTTGAATTCCCGCATTCGGCTGTGCGGACTTCTGCGAAGAGTTCGCATAGACACTCATGCGATCTTCCCGAACGTCGGTTCCACACGCGGCTGCATGCGGCTGGTGCCGCGCAAAATCGCCGATGCCGGTGCCACGGATGCGGCAGCAACCGGCGCGGCGGCGATCGGCGCGGCTGCAGCGGTCTCGCGCTGCGGCTTGCGTGCTGGCGCATACGCCGGCTGCACCGATTCGGCAACCGGCTCGGCCGGCTCAGCCGCTGGCGCGCCTGCACCCTGCGGCGACAACTTGCTGCGCAACCGCTCGGCGCGATCCATTTCGTAGGACACGCGCAGCAGCAAGCCCATCGCCACGCAGGTCATCAACACCGACGAACCACCGGAGGAAATCAGCGGCAGGGTCAGGCCCTTGGTCGGCAGGATGCCCAGGTTCACACCCACCGACACGAAGCTTTGCAGGCTGATCCACAAGCCGATGCCAAAGGCGATGTAGCCGGAGAAGTGACGCTTCATTTCCACGCAGCGCATGCCCAGCCAGAACGCACGGCCGACCAGCAGCGCATACAGCGAGATCACACCGCAGACGCCGACAAAGCCCAGCTCTTCGGCGATCACCGAAAAGATGAAGTCGGTATGCGCTTCAGGCAAATAGTTGAGCTTCTGCACCGAGGCACCCAGCCCCGCACCGGTCCACTGGCCGCGGCCGACCGCCATCAACGCATTCGACAGCTGATAACCGGAGCCGAGCTGATCGGCCCACGGATCCAGGAACGAGGTGATACGACGCAGGCGGTACGGCTCCAGGATTGCGATAAAGGCGAACACCGGCAGGCCGAACACGATCGGCATCGACATGCGCGGCAGGTTCACCCCGCCCAGCACCAGCATGCCGGCAGTGATCGCCAGCAGCAGCGTGGACGAGCCGAAGTCCGGCTGCATCAGCAACAGCGCAACCAGCGCGATCGCCACACCCAGCGGCTTGAGCATCGCCGGCCAGGTTGCGTTGACCTCGTCGCGGAAGCGCACCAGATAGCTGGACAGCCACACGATGTAGAGCACCTTGACCGCTTCGACGGTCTGGAATTTCGACACGCCCAGGTTGATCCAGCGCTTGGCGCCGTTGACGCTGCTGCCCAGCCCCGGCACGAACACCACCATCAGCAGGCCGAAGCAGGCCAGCAGCAACACCTGGTTGTATTGCTCGATGGTCTTGAGTTCGGTGCGCATCGCCCAGAACGCCAGCCCGATGCCGATGCCCAGGAACAGCAGGTGACGGGTCAGGTAATAGAACGGGTTATCCGACAATTCGATCGAGCTGGAGGCCACCATCACCACGCCCAGCGAGGCGAGCGTGGCTGCCGCACCGAGCAACCACGGGTCGTAGCGGCCGCCGATGGCGTCCAGTCGTGTGGCCTGGCGGGACATGTCGTTCATCAGCGCACCTTCAACGTGGCAAGGCCGATCAGCACCAGCACCACCGAAATGATCCAGAAGCGCACGATCACGCGCGGCTCCGGCCAACCCTTGAGTTCGAAGTGGTGATGGATCGGCGCCATGCGGAACACGCGCTTGCCGGTCAGCTTGAAGCTGGCCACCTGGATTATCACCGACAGGGTTTCGATCACGAACACGCCGCCCATGATCACCAGCACCATTTCCTGGCGCACGATCACCGCGATGGTGCCGAGTACCGCGCCCAGCGACAGCGCGCCGATGTCGCCCATGAACACCATGGCCGGATAGGTGTTGAACCACAGAAAGCCCAGCCCTGCACCGGCGATCGCCGAGCAGATGATGATCAGCTCGCCAGCGCCTGGAATCAGCGGGATTTTCAGGTATTCGGCAAACACCACGTTGCCCGAGGCATAGGCAAAGACACCCAGCGCGCAGGCCACCAGCACGGTCGGCATGATCGCCAGGCCGTCCAGGCCGTCGGTGAGGTTCACCGCGTTGGAGAAGCCGACGATCCAGAAGTAGGCAATCACCACGAAGCTCACGCCGGCCAACGGCAGCGCGATCGACTTGAACATCGGAATGTAGAAGGTGATCGCGGCCGGCACGTCGGCGGTGTAGTAAAGGAACAGGCCGGCGGCCAGGCCGAAGATCGACTGCAGCAGGTATTTCCAGCGCGATTTCAGGCCATTGGGGTCGCGGCGCACGATCTTGATCCAGTCGTCGTACCAGCCGATCGCACCGAAGCAGAGCATCACCGCCAGCACCAACCAGACGTAACGGTTGCGCAGATCGCCCCACAGCAGCACCGACAAGGTGACGGTAAGCAGGATCAGCGAGCCGCCCATGGTCGGCGTGCCGGCCTTGGAGAAATGCGTCTGCGGGCCGTCCTGACGAATCGGCTGGCCACCCTTGAACTGGGCCAGCTTGCGGATCACCGCAGGGCCCATCCACAACGACAGGAACAACGAGGTCAACGCCGCCAGGATGCCGCGAAAGGTCAGATAGTTGAACAGCCCGAACAGGCTCTCCAGTTGCTGCAGCCAGCGGGCCAACTCAAGCAGCATGGGAGGCATCCTCCGCCGGTGCGAGCAACGCGGTGACGATGCGATCCATGGCGCTGCCGCGCGACCCCTTCACCAGCAGCGTGATGGCGCCGGAACCGGTGGCCGGGGACCGGGGACCCGCAAGAGCGGGCGCGGACTGCGATTGTTGATCGTGAATCAAACCATTTCCCTGCATATTTCCTAATACTTGCTGTTGCTTTCTCCCGGTCCCCGGTCCCCGGTCCCCGGTCCCGGTTACACCGTCCCCGTTCCCGGCCTGACCCAGATCCGCCCGCAACGCCTCGACCAGCTGCGCATGCGTGGCAAACACCCGGCCGCCCTCGCCAAACGCCTGCGCGGCGGCGGCGCTGAGCTCGCCCAATGCGTATAGACGCTGCAGCTTGGCAGCGCGCGCGCGCCGGCCGGCAGCGGCGTGCAGTGCAGCGCCCTCATGGCCGAGTTCGCGCATGTCGCCCAGCACCAGCCAGCCATCGCCCGGCGCGGCGGCCAATGCATCGATGGCGGCATCCAGCGAGCCGGGGTTGGCGTTGTAACTGTCGTCGATCAGCACCGCGCCGCCAGGCAAACGATGCGCGACCTGCCGGCCGGCCACCGGATGCGCTTGCGCCAGGCCTGCGGCGATGATCGGCAATGCGATGCCGGCGCCCAACGCCAGACCGGTGGCGGCCAATGCGTTGAGTACGTTGTGGCGGCCCGGCAATGGCAGCGCAATCTGCGCCTGGCCCTGCGGGGTCACCAGGGTGAACCGGGCGCCATCGGCATGCAGCCGCAGCTGATGTGCGCGGATCTCGGCACTGGCCTGCAAGCCATAACGCAACACGCGACGCCCCTGCACCGCTTGCGCATGCAGCTGCTGCTCGAACCAGGCGCCGAAGGCATCGTCGGCATTGATCACTGCCACGCCATCGGCCGGCAGTGCGGTATAGATCGCGCCCTTGGTCTGCGCCACGCCGAGCAGGCTGCCCAGGCGCTCCAGATGGGCGGGGGCGATATTGTTGACCAATGCGACATGCGGACGCGCGATATCGGTGAGGTAGGCGATATCGCCCGGCTTGCCGGCGCCCATTTCGTAGATCGCAATATCCGCATCGTCCGGCGCAGCGATCACCGCCAGCGGCAGGCCGATTTCGTTGTTGCGGTTGCCCGGCGTGGCGTACACGGTGGTGCCGTCCACGCGCCCGGCTTCGGTCAGGATCGACAACAGCAGCGCCTTGACGCTGGTCTTGCCGTTGGAACCGGTCAGCGCAACCACGCGGGTGGCGCGGTCGCGCTGCATGCCGGCGGCGATGCGCGCCAAGGCCAGTTCGGTGTTGTCCACCAGCACCTGCGGCACGCTCAGCGCCGGCAGAACGCGCTCCACCAGCAAGCCGCTGGCGCCCTGTGCCACCGCGTCTGCGGCAAAGTCGTGTCCATCGAAACGCTCGCCGCGCAGCGCCACATACAGGCTGCCGTTGGCGAGCGTGCGGGTGTCGTTGCCGACCGCATCGATCATGGCGTCCTCGCCATGCAGTTCGCCGCCGGCCCAATGGGCGATCAGCGACAGTGGAGTGAGCTTCATGCGCGCACCCCCAGCACGGTGCGCGGCAACAGGGCCTGCGCAGCGACGGTGGCATCGTCGAAGACATGCCGCACGCCGGCCACTTCCTGGTATGGCTCGTGGCCCTTGCCGGCGATCAACACGATATCGGACGCACTGGCCATACCGATGGCCTGATGGATCGCGGCGGCGCGATCGCGCTGCACGATGGCCGCATCCGGGCGCGCGAAGCCGCGCAGGATGTCGGCCACGATCGCATCGCCATCTTCGCCACGCGGGTTGTCGTCGGTGACGATCGCCACGTCGGCGTTGAGTTCTGCAATTGCCGCCATCTGCGGGCGCTTGCCGGTGTCGCGTTCGCCGCCGCAGCCGAACACGCAGATCAGGCGGTCCTGCGCATGCGAACGCAGGCTAGCCAATGCCTGTTCCAGCGCGTCGGGCGTATGCGCGTAATCGACAACCACCAGCGGAGCGCCATGCGCACCGCCGAGCCGATTCATGCGGCCATGGATCGGCTGCAACTGGCCCAACACAATCGCAATCTGCGCAGGCGCAATGTCCATCGCCCACAACACGCCGGCCACGGCCAGCAGGTTGTCCACGTTGAAGCGGCCCAGCAACGGCGAATGCACCGGATGCACTTCGCCGGCGATGTTCAGCGCGAAGTTGATGCCGTGATGGTCCAGCTGCAATGCCTGTGCGCGCACGCTGGCGTTCGCCTGCGCGCGCGAACTCACGCCGATCGCGCGCAGCGCGGGGTCGAGCGAGGCCAGCAGCGTGCGGCCGAAGTCATCGTCCAGATTCACCACCGCCGCTTTCAACCCGGCGCGGGTGAACAGCCTGGCCTTGGCGGCGCCGTACTGCGCCATGTCGCCGTGGTAATCGAGATGGTCGCGGGTGAGATTGGTGAAGACCGCCACATCGAAATGCACCGCGTCCACGCGGCCCTGATCGAGCGCGTGGGAGCTGACTTCCATGGCCACCGCCTGCGCGCCATCATCGCGCAACTGCGCCAGCAACGCATGCGTGGGCAGCACCAGCGGCGTGGTGAATCCGGTTGGCACGGCCGTGCCGTACAGGCCGACACCCAGGGTGCCGAGCGTGCCGGTGGGCGTGCCGAGCAACGTCAACGCCTGCGCCAGCAGCTGCACGGTGGAAGTCTTGCCGTTGGTGCCGGTGACGCCAACCATGCGCATGGCCTGCGACGGCCGGCCATGAAATGCATCGGCCATGCCGCCCAGACGCGCACGCAACCCAGGCACGGCAATCGCATCGGCCGGCACCGGCAGACCGTCGGGCGCCGGCGGCTCGAACAACACCGCCACCGCACCGTTGGCGCGTGCCTGTTCGACAAAGCCCAGACCGTGCGCACCGAAGCCTGCAATCGCCACGAACGCATCGCCCGGGCGTGCCGCACGGCTGTCCATCACCAGGCCGGACACCTGCACGTCGTGCGTCAGCGTCACGTCGGGCAATAGCTGCGAAAGCGCCATGCTGCGGCTCACTGGCGGCTCTCCTGCACCGGTGCAGGCTGCGCCGGCGCGGCGGACGGCGCAGGTGCCAGTGCGGTCGGAATGCCGGCAGACACTTCGTCCACGGGGTCCGGCACCAGTGCCGGATCCAGGTCGGCCGGCTGCGGCTTGACCACCGGCTGACCGGTCTTGCCGGCGGCCTGTGCGGCCAGCCACGACTGAATGTCGTCCGGCGGCACGTCCATCAACCGCAGCGCGCCTTCCATCACCTTATGGAACACCGGCGCCGACACCAGGCCGCCGTAATACACCTTGCCCTGCGGATCGTTGATCACGATCACCGTGGCAAAGCGCGGGCGCGTGGCCGGCACCAGGCCGGCAAACAGCGCGTTGTAATGCCCGCGCTCGTAGCCGTTGGCGCCGTTCTTGCGTGCGGTACCGGTCTTGCCGGCCACGTGATAGCCCAGAATCGCCGCGCCCTTGGCGCCGCCCTGGGTGACCACGGTTTCCATCATGTCGATGACCTGGCGCGCCACTTCCGGCGTGACCACCTGGCGGGTTTCGTTGTGCTGGCCGCGCACGAAGGTCGGCGGGGTCAGCTTGCCGCCGTTGCCCAGCGTGGCGTAGGCCTGCGCGATCTGCAGCGGCGTCACCGACAGGCCATAGCCGTACGACATCGTGGTCTTGGACGGGCCGCTCCAGCGCGCCGGCTGCAGCACCACGCCCGACGATTCGCCGGGAAAACCGCTATGCGGCGCGCTGCCGTAACCGAAGTTGCGGATCGACTGATAGAACGTCTGATCCGGCACCTTGGCCGCGATCTTGGCCGCACCGATGTTGGAGCTGCGGGTGATCACGCCGGTGACGTTGAGCACGCCGTTGTTGCGCGGCACATCGCGGATGGTGAAGCGGCCCACGGCCATGTAGCCGGGGTTGGTGTCGATGATGGTGTCCTTGGTCACCACGCCGGCCGTCAATGCGGTGGCCACGGTCAGCGGCTTCATCGTCGAACCCGGCTCGACCAGATCGGTGACCGCGCGGTTGCGGCGCGCCGACGGATTGATGCCGGTGACCGAATTGGGGTTGTAGGTGGGCAGGTTGACCATCGCCAGCACTTCGCCGGTGGCCACGTCCATCACCACCATCGACCCGCCGGCCGCATTGTTTTCGACCAGCGCGTTGCGCAGCTCCTTGTAGGCCAGGAACTGGATGCGGCGATCGATGCTCAGCGTCAGGTCCTTGCCCGGCTGCGCCGGACGCACCAGATCCACGCTCTCCACGATCGCGCCGCGCGCATCGCGCACCACTTTCTTGGAGCCGGGCTTGCCACGCAGCCATTCGTCGAACGCCAGCTCCAGGCCTTCCTGGCCGCGGTCGTCGATATTGGTGAAGCCCAGCACGTGGGCCATCGCCTCGCCTTGCGGATAGAAGCGCCGGAACTCGCGCTGCGAGAACACGCCGGGAATCTTCAGATCGACAATGGCATGCGCCTTGTCCGGGTTGATCCGGCGCTGCAGGTACATGAATTCCTTGCCGGCCTTCTGCGCCAGCTTGGCGTTCAACTCGTCCAGCGGCTGGCCGAGCGCCTTGGCCAGCTCGGGGATGCGGTCCGGGTTGCGCAACAGTTCCTGCGGATTGACCCAGATCGATTCCACCGGCGTGGACACGGCAAGCGGCTCGCCGTTGCGGTCGGTGATCATGCCGCGCGAGGTGGCGATCGGCAGTTCGCGCAGGTAGCGCGCCTCGCCCTGGCGCTGGTAGAAATCGCGGTTGACCAGCTGCACGAACGCCGCGCGGCCGATCAGCGTCACCGAGCACAGGCCCAGCGCGATGCCGACCAGCGTCAGGCGGCCACGGAGGTTGAAGTTGCTGCGCGCGCGGTTGCGGCCGGCTTTCATGGCGCACCTCCGTGTGCGCCACCCTGCGGGCGGCTACGCCGTGCAAAACGGCTGTCCTGCCGTTTTGTCATGGGCGTACTTATGTGTGCGCCACCCTGCGGGCGGCTGCGCCGTGCAAAACGGCTGTCCTGCCGCTGCGTCATGGGCGCACCACCACGATGTCGTTGGTCTCCGGGAACTTCATCCCGATGCGCGCACGCGCGACCTGATCGACCCGGTTGCTTTCCGCCCAGGTGGCCTGCTCCAGCTGCAGCCGGCCGAATTCGATATTCAATTCATCGCGCGTGTGTTCGAGCTTGGACAACTGCACGAACAGCTTGCGATGCATGTGGCGCATGTACACCACACCGATCGCCGAGGCGATGCTGCAGGCCAGCAGCACGATAAGCAGCAGGCGGCTCATGGCGCGCTCCTTTGGAGTGCGCTCGGGACCAGGGACCCGGGGCCCGGGACCCGGGAAGAACCAAGGCCGGTGCCCGACGGATCCTGGCTGTCGCTGTCGCTCTTTCCGGGTCCCAGGTCCCGGGTCCCCGGTCCCGCCACCCTCTCAGCCACCCGCAACACCGCACTGCGCGCACGTGGATTGACAGTCAGCTCGTCGACGTCGGCCTTGATCGCGCCGCTCACCAACTGCAGCGTCGGCACGAACGGCTGCGCTTCGGGCAGGCGGCGGTTGCTCGGCGGGGCCTTGGCGTAGCGGGCCATGAATTGTTTGACGATGCGGTCTTCCAGCGAGTGGAAGCTGATCACCGCCAGCCGGCCGCCGGGCTTGAGCGCGGCCAGGGCAGCGTCCAGGCCAGCTTCCAGATCGTCCAGCTCGCGGTTGATGTAGATGCGGATCGCCTGGAAGCTGCGCGTGGCCGGATGGGTCTTGCTGTCGCCGCGCGGCATCACCGAGGCGATCAGGTCGGCCAGCTGCGCGGTGCGCAGCAGCGGCTGTTCGGCGCGGCGCGCCACGATGGCGCGCGCGATGCGGCGGCTCTGGCGTTCTTCGCCATAGGTCCACAGCACATCGGCGATCTCGCGGTCGCTGGCATGCGCCAGCCAGTCGGCTGCACTCTGGCCACTGTCCGGGTCCATGCGCATGTCCAGCGGGCCGTCCTTGCCGAAACTGAAACCGCGCCCGGCCACATCCAGCTGCGGCGAAGACACACCCAGATCCAGCAGAATGCCGTCGACGGTCGCAGCGGCGACCACCTGGCCAAGGCCGGCGAAACTGCCGCGATGGATGGACACGCGCGCATCGCCACCGAACGCCTGTTCGGCCACCGCGATCGCTTCGGGGTCCTTGTCCATCACCAGCAGTCGACCTCCCGGGCCAAGATGTTCCAGCACGCCACGTGCGTGTCCGCCACGCCCAAACGTGCCGTCGAGATAGGTTCCGTTTTCGGTCACCTGCAGGCCATCCAGAACCGGCCTGTACAGCACCGGCACATGGGCCGCCGGTGGCTGCGACACCGGGTGACCGGGCTGCGCTTCACCGCGCATCCGGGCACCCCGGCTCACAACCTGAGATCGAGCAATTCATCGCCCAGATCCCCGTCAGACAATGTCTGCTGGATCAGTGCGCGATGTGCCTGCTCGCTCCAGAGTTCGAATTTGTCGCCCATGCCCAGCAGCACGGCCTTCTTCTCGATGCCGACCGCATTGCGGTGGCTGGCCGGGATGCTCAGACGCCCGTTGGCGTCCAGCTCCAGCACCGCGGAAGAACCCACCAGTTTCTGCTGCAGCGTGCGGACCACGCGCTGGGTATTGGGCTTGGACATCACATCGTCACGCACCCGCTCCCACTCCTTTTCCGCATACAGCCACAGGCATCCGGCTTCGAACGGGTTGTAGGTGAGCACCAGGCGATTGCCGCTCACGCGCGTGACCAGGTCGCGGTACGCGGTTGGCACCGCCATACGCCCCTTGTCGTCCACCGTGATGGCAGTCTCGCCCTGAAACACCGAATACAACCTCGAATACCCGCTGGGGGATCATTGAACCACGAAAAACCACAAAACACCTGGTTTTCCCTCCGTTGCCCACCTTAGCAGCGCGTCAAAGGTTGTCAACAACTTTGCAGGCTACAAATCGCCAATCGCATCAATGAGTTGCAGCACTCTTTAGAGACTTGTTCAAAGGTTATCCACAAGTTGCTGTTTCGTCTCAGATTTTGAGATTGAACAAAAATTCAGGGGTGTGAAGGCCATGTAAACTCGACTACTGTCTCACTTCACGTTGCGCCAGCTACACCCGGCCACTGCGCAAACGGGCGACAATCGCGGGCATGTGCCTGGTCGCCCTTGCCTGGAAAACCCACCCGCGCTGGCGCCTGCTGCTGGCCGGCAACCGCGATGAATTCCACGAACGCCCCACCGCAGCACTGGCGCACTGGGCGGCACCGGCCGACAACGTGCTGGCGGGCCGCGATTTGCGCTCCGGAGGCAGTTGGGTGGGCCTGGGCTGCGACGGCCGCGTTGCGGTGGTGACCAATGTGCGCGACCCGCTCGCCACTGCCTCGGGGCGCTCACGCGGGCATCTGATTGCCGACTATCTGTCCGGCAGCCTGGGCGCTACCGCGTATGCCGACCTACTTTCCGGCGCCGCCCACGCGTTCCCACCGTTTAACCTATTGCTATGCGACGCCGACCGTTGCGAGCACCTCAGCAATCACCCGCCACTGGCGCGGCAGCTGGCGGCAGGCATCCACGGCATGTCCAACGGGCCGCTAGACGCCCAGTGGCCCAAAACCGCCGCCCTGACCGAGGTGCTGCGCCACTGGTGCGCCGACGGCGATGAAAACCTGCAGCCGCTCTGGGCTGCGCTGGGCAACCCGGCCATCGCCCCCGACGACGCCCTTCCCCACACCGGCGTGGACCTGCCCACCGAGCGCCTGCTCTCGGCCGCATTTATCAGCGGCGCCAGCTACGGCACCCGCGCCAGCACCATCGTGGCGGTGGACCATCACGGCCATGGCTTCATCCACGAGCGCCGCTTCGGCCCGAACGGGAATTTCCAGGGCGAGACCCGGCTGGACATCGCTGCCACGCATTGACAGCCCAGAATCATGCGCATAGCGTGCGCATAAGCGCAGGAGGCCCGTCATGAGCCGTTATTACGATAGCTCCGCACCAAAAAAACCCCTCAACCTGACCATCAATGCCGACCTGGCCGCCCAGGCCCGCGCCATGACCGGCAACCTGTCGGCAAAGGTGGAGGAACTGCTGGCCGAGTACGTGACGAAGGAGCGCGACAGCCACAGCGCCCGGGCGATGGAGTTGCAACGCGCCGCAAGCGAATGGAAGGCCTTCACCGACGCGCACGGCGCCTTCGCCGACGAGTTCTCCACCCTGTGACCGACCAGTTCGATATCTACGCCAACGTCGGACGCAACAAGAACATTCCTTATGTTGTGGTCGTCCAATCGAAAATCTTCGATGCCTCCCCCCGCCGCGTCGTCGTACCGTTGGTCATCGCCTCCGCGCACTCCCCGACCCCCTCCCGCTTCACCCCCGAATTCGTCGTCGCCGGCCAGCGCGTCGTGCTGCAACCACTGGAAATGACCTCGGTACCGCTCTCGGTACTCACCCACCCGGCGGGTTCGTTGAGGGACGAAGGGCAACGCATCGTCGACGCCCTGGACGAGCTGTTCACCCGCTCGTTTGGTTAGGTAGCGCGCTGGCAACTGCAGCGTGAGCGAGACGCCCATGACGCAGATCGCGGCAGGTTGCGCACGCTGAAGCATCGGCTGGTCCAGCATCCCAGCGCTTGACGCCCGATTTACCGCCATGACGCCAGAGCGAAAAGCTCGCCCCCATCCGCCCTTCGGGCACCTACCGCAGCAAGCGGTGGAAGGGAGTTGATCACTTAGTGCGCAGCGCCCCAGCCAACCACCTATCTGCAAGCCCCCTTGAGTCAAGGGGGCGCGGCGACAGCCGCGGGGGATATGGCATACCCGGAGCGGGACCCGCGTTTTGTACCGCCTGCGGCGGTACGAAGCGTGGGCGCCTTCGAGAAGGGCGAACGCCCGAACGAAGGTGGCGGAGCCGGCCGGTAAGCCGGGTTCTGTCGTGGACAGTCATTCGTCTAGGCGCTACGTCACCGCAGCGCTCAAGCAACCTACCCGGATCCAGCGCGGGCCACGCCAATGGATCCCTATTTGGTCTTGCTCCAGGTGGGGTTTGCCGTGCCGGTCCGTTACCGGACTCGCGGTGCGCTCTTACCGCACCATTTCACCCTTACCGGCCCCTCGCCACCCCTCTGCAGCCTCCGGGCGCACTTGGCGATGCGATGCATCGCTGGCACGTTCCAGTAGCGGCAGAGGGGTGACGAGGGACGTAGGCGGTATCTTTCTGTTGCACTTTCCGTCGGCTTGCGCCGCCCAGGCGTTACCTGGCACCTTGCCCTATGGAGCCCGGACTTTCCTCGGCACTCTTGCGAGTGACGCGACTGTCTGGCCGACTCCGCCGGGGCGCACTATACGCTATCGCCACCTTGCACGACGGCGCTGCGTTGCCAGCCCCGCCATCGCCGCCAGGAACGCACCTGGGCGCGAAGAGGCCTTACCGAGACATCCCGGCCGCACGCAAACCTGCGCCTGCGACGGCAACCCTAGCCGCCATACAACGCCTTGCGCGGCGCGCCGGTGAGTTCGGCGGCCAGCTTGGCGGCAGTGGACGGCGGCAGGTGTTCGGCGAGTTTGGCGTAGACGCGGCGGCCTTCGGCGAGCTGGCCGTCGGCAGCGTCGGCGGCGCCTTGCACCATCACGACGAACTCGCCCTTGCGCTGGTTGTCGTCGGCTTCGACCCTGGCCTGCAGTTCGGCCAGGCTGCCGTCGAGCACGGTTTCAAACAGCTTGGTCAGCTCGCGGGCGATCACCGCCGGGCGGTCGTCGCCGAAGGCGAAACGCAGGTCGGCCAGCGAGTCGACGATGCGGTGGGACGACTCGTAGAACACCAGGGTGCGGGTCTCGCCGGCCAAGTGCGCCAGGCGCTCGCGGCGCGCGGCGCTCTTGGCCGGCAGAAATCCTTCGAAGCCGAAGCGGTCGCTGGGCAGGCCGGCCACGCTCAACGCGGCGATCGCCGCGCAGGCGCCCGGCACCGGGCTGACCTTGATGCCGGCGGCACGGGCGGCGCGCACCAGCTTGAAACCGGGGTCGCTGACCAGCGGGGTGCCGGCATCGCTGACGATGGCCAGCGATTCGCCTTCGCCCAGGCGCGCCACGATACGTTCGGACATGGCTTCTTCGTTGTGGTCGTGCAGGGCCAGCAGCGGGCGGTCGATACCGAAATGGCTGAGCAATTGGCGGGTGTGGCGGGTGTCTTCGGCGCAGATCGCGGCCACGCCACGCAACACCTCCTGCGCGCGCGGCGACAGGTCGGCCAGGTTGCCGATCGGCGTGGCGACCACGTGCAGGGTTCCAGGGGACATCATCAGCGGTCTTCCGGGGGCAAAGGGTAGAATCGTAGCGGTTTTCAACGGACCGCCCTGGCGGCCCCTGTCCAATGGATCTGAAATGAACAAGCGTGTTGCAAGGATCTCCGCCCTGTCGCTGCTGGTGATGCTGGCGGCCGGTTGCGCCACCAGCAGCGTCACCCAGACCGCCTCGCCCACGCAAAGCGCGGCGCTGGCGTTGCTGGACCAGGGCAAGCCGCGCGAGGCGGCGCAGCAACTGGAAGCCGAGGCCGCCAGTGCCAGTGGTGCACAGCGCAGCCGCTTGCTGGCCGCATCTGCGTTCGGTTGGCACGACGCCGGCGATGATGCACGCGCACGCACGCTGCTGGCGCAGGTCAATGCACGCCACCTCAGCGGCGAAGACCGCGCCCGCTTCGGGCTGCTCACCGGCGAGTTGGCGGTGCTCGACAGGCAGGGCGCGCAGGCATTGGAGGCGCTGGGCGACAGCCCGCAGGGGCTGACCCAGCCGCTGCAGACGCGCTGGCTGGTGGCCCGCGCCGCCGCGCTGGAAACCACCGGCGACCTGTTCGCCGCCGCCGCCGATCGCGCGCGCGCCGATGCCAGCCTGACCGGCACGCCGCGCAGCGAGAACCAGCGCGCCATCGTGCGTCTGCTGGCCGCGCTGGACGATGCCACGCTCAAGGGCCGTACCGCCGCACTGCCGGCCGGCGACCCGCTGTACAACTTCGCCGGGCGCGCGCTGATCAGCCGTGGGCTGGGGTTGCCGCACGCGTTCGAGCGCGATGCGCAGTGGGGCTTCGACACCAGCAAGCGTCCGCCGGCCGAGCGCGATGGCTACCGCCCGCCGGTCAAGCTGGGCGTGCTGTTGCCGCTCACCGGCAACCTGGCCACCGCCTCCGCACCGGTGCGTGACGGCCTGCTGGCCGGCTATTACGCCGAGACCCGCCGCCGCCCGGAAGTGCAGTTCTTCGACACCGCCGGCACTGCGGCCGGTGCCAATGCCGCTTACGACAAAGCGGTGAGCGCCGGGGTGGACTACGTGGTCGGCCCGCTGGGGCGCGATGAAGTGAGCGCCCTGTTCGCACGCGGCCAACTGGCGGTGCCGGTGCTGGCGCTCAACCGCCCCACCGACAACAAGGCACCGCCCACCGGCAGCGCGGGCTTCTCGCTGGCACCGGAAGACGACGGCATCATGGCCGCCGAATACCTGCTCTCGCGCGAGCGCCGCAACGTGCTGATCGTCGGCACCAGCGACGACAGCGGCAAGCGCACCATCAAGGCCTTCCGCGACCGCTTCAGCGAACGCGGCGGCACGGTGGCCGGCAGCATCAGCGTGGCCGATACGCCGGGCGACATCGGCGCGCAGCTGCGCAATTACGGCACCGCCGATGCGGTGTTCCTGGCTGTGCGCGGAAACACCGCGCGGGCGTTGGCCCCGCAGCTGGCATTGAGCGGATTTGCCGGCAAGTCGCGCGTGGGCACCTCGCAGCTGGTGGCCGGCACCGGCAAGATCGAAGACGACCTGGCACTGGACGGCATCGTCTACCCGAGCGAAACCTGGACCGCGCTGGGCGTGTCCGGCCTGCCGGCGGCCAGCCAGGTGGCCAGCACACTGCCCAGCGCACGCGGCCCGGCCGCCCGCCTGTTCGCGTTCGGCTACGACGCCTGGAAGATCAGCGCATACCTGGAAAAACTTGCCACCGGCACCGATGGCGGCCTGCGTGGCGCCACCGGCACCTTGCATCTGGACGGCTTCGGCAACGTGCTGCGCACTCCGGCCTGGTCCACCTTCAACGGTGGCCGCCCGGTGCCGATCGCCGACGGCCGCTGAGGCCATGCCGGCGGCGCGTCAGCAGCGCGGTGCGGCAGTGGAAGCGGCCGCACGCGTCATGCTGGAGCAGGCCGGTCTGCGGCTGGTGGTGCGTAACGCCAACTACCGCGGCGGCGAACTCGATCTGGTGATGCGCGACGGGCAATCGCTGGTGTTTGTGGAAGTGCGCTACCGGCGCGACGACCGCTTCGGCGGCGGCGCGGCATCGGTGGATGTGCGCAAGCGCCGCAAGCTGGTGTTGGCCGCGCAATTGTTTCTTGTCCATCACCCCGCGCTGGCAGCGCTGCCGTGCCGCTTCGATGTGGTCGACGCCAGCGGCGAACCGCCGGTATTGCACTGGATCCGCGACGCGTTCCGCGCCGACGATTGCTGACCACGCCCGACGCTCGCTACCCACGCCATTACCGACGTTCGATGCCGACTATCATGACCCACGCTGCGGTGCCGCTGGCGCTCTGGTGCGCCAGTGAACGCGGCCGCATGTCGCCATGCCTGCTGGCTGCCGGTGTGCTGGCGGCGATGCTGCCCGACGCCGACGTGGCGGCCTTTGCGTTGCACATCCCGTATGCCGACGCGTTCGGCCATCGCGGTGCCAGCCACTCGCTGTTGTTCGCCGCAGCGATGGCGTTGCTCGGTGGCGCGGCGCATCGCCTGTTGCGTGCCGATGCCGTGCAGGCGGCTGTGTTCTTGTTCGTCTGCGCCGCATCGCATCCGCTGCTGGATGCGCTGACCTCCGGCGGCCTGGGTGTGGCACTGGGCTGGCCGTGGGACCAGGCACGCTGGTTCGCACCGTGGCGGCCCATTCGCGTGTCGCCGTTCGCCAGCGGCTTTTTCAACGCGCGCGGCCTGGACACGCTGCTTTCCGAGCTGCGCTGGGTCTGGCTGCCGCTCACCGTCGCCGTGCTGGGCTGGAGATGCATCCAGCGCACGACACCACAGGATCAGATGCGATGACCGACGTACTTCCCGCTGCACTGGCCGAGCTGCTGGCCAAGCGCCTCGGCGCCGAGGGCTGGTTGACCGGCGACGATGCGCGCCGCCGCTATGGCGAAGACGATTCGCGCCGCTGGGCATTGCCCGCCGCCGTCGCCCTGCCGCGCGATACCGAGGATGTGGTGGCGATCGTACAGGCCTGCCGCGCGCACGGCGTGCCGATCGTGGCGCGCGGCGCCGGCACCGGCACCACCGGCGCGGCAGTGCCGTTTTCCGGCGGCGTGGTGGTGTCGATGGCGCGCATGAATCGCATTATGGCGCTGCGTCCGGAAGACCGCTGCGCGGTGGTGCAGCCCGGCGTGCTCAATGGCGACCTGCAACAGGCGTTGCAGCCGCATGGTTTGTTCTGGCCACCGGATCCGTCCAGTGCAGAGATCTGTAGCGTTGGCGGCAATCTATCCACCAACGCCGGCGGCCCGCGTGCAGTCAAGTACGGCGCCACCCGCGACAACGTGCTTGGCCTGGTGGCGGTGACCGGCACCGGCGAGGTGATCCGCTGCGGCGGCGCATACACCAAGAATTCCACCGGCTACGACCTCACGCATCTGCTGGTGGGCAGCGAAGGCACCCTGGCGATCATCGTCGAAGCGACCTTGAAGCTGACCCCGCGTGCAGTCGCGCAAGCCGGGGTGCGCGCGTTGTACCGCGATGCGTCCAGCGCTGCGGCCGCGGTGTCGCGCATCATGGCGCAGCCGACCACGCCGACCATGCTGGAATTCATGGATGCCAGTGCCATTGCACTGCTACGCCGCAATGGCAGCGACGTGCCCGAAGCGGGCGCGATGTTGCTGGTCGAAGCCGACGGCGATCACGACACCCTGCCCTACGCCTTGCAGGCACTGCACGATGCCGCCAATGGCGAGGGCGTGCTGAGTCTGGACATCGCCGCCGACGGCAGCGCGCGCGACAAATTGTGGGCTGCGCGCCGCGCGCTGTCGCCCGCACTACGCACGATCAAGCCCGGCAAGATCAACGAAGACGTGGTGGTGCCGGTGTCGCGCATTCCCGCGTTGGTGGCCGGCGTGGAAGCGCTTGCTGCGGAATTCGCGCTGCCCATCGTCGCCTTCGGCCACGCAGGCAACGGCAACCTGCACGTCAACATCATGTACGACCCGGCCGATGCCGACGAAGACGCGCGCGCGCACGCGGCATTGCCACGGCTGTTCGCGCTGGTGCTGTCGCTGGAAGGCACGCTCTCCGGCGAACACGGCATCGGCGTGGCCAAGCGCGATTTCATGACGCAGGCGTTCAGCGCACCCACGCTGGCAGCGATGCGCGCGATCAAGGCCGCGCTGGACCCGGATGGGATCTTGAATCCGGGCAAGGTGCTGCCGCCGGTGGAGTGAGGTTGCGCGCCTGCGACACTGCAGTGCGTACGGGCAAGCGCGGAGCTGTGCGCTCGCGATGCACATGGCGTCTGCGATGATGCCGCTATCGACGCGCCGCTCGCATCCACTCACTCGCAGTGACAGGCACCGGGAAAGACGCCCCCATGCTTCTTGCAACAGCGTGGCGCTGCACGGATGGCAGCGCACCTGCGCTCAGCGCGTCACCCCGATAAAGCGCAACCCCACACCGGGCTCGGTCACGATGTAATGCGGGTCGGCGGCATCGTCTTGCAGTTTCTGGCGCAGTTTGCCGACCAGAATGCGCAGGTAATGGGTGTCTTCTTCGTGGGTGGGTCCCCATACTTCGCGTAGCAGCTGCGGTTGAGTGACCACACGGCCGGCATGTTTGAGCAGCAGTGCGAGCAAGGCGTATTCCTTGCGACTCAGCGGCACGGGCTCGCCTGCCAACGTGACTTCGCGCAGGCCCAGATGGATATGCAGGCGGCCATCGTCGAACACGCTTTCTTCCAGCGTGCTGCCGGCACCGGCCTGGCGCAGCAAGGAGCGGATGCGCGCCATCAGTTCCTGCACACCGAACGGTTTGGTCACGTAATCGTTGGCGCCGGCATCGAGCGCGGCGACCTTTTCGGTTTCGCCGGCGCGCACGGTGAGCATGATCACCGGCACGTTGGACCACTGGCGGATTTCGCGCAGCACCTCGTGCCCGTCGCGATCGGGCAGGCCGATGTCCAGCACCACCAGTTCGGCGCCCTGCCCGGCCAGCGTGGCCAGGCCTTCTTCGGCGGTGCCGGCCTGCAGCACGCGGTAGCCCTGTGCACGCAGGCTGATGTCGAGAAAACGGCGGATCTGCGGCTCGTCGTCGACGATCAGCACGCGGGCGGGCGGGATGGCAGTGAGGTCAGTCGGCATCGGGGCGAGGTGGCGCGGCGGGAACGAGCAACGGCAGCGTAATGCGAATGGTGGTGCCGTGACCATGTGCGCCGGCCAATGCCGCCACGCTGCCGCCATGCGCGCCGATCATGCCCTGGCAGATGGCAAGGCCCAGCCCGGTGCCGTTGCGCCCGCGGTCGCCGCGCTCCACGCTGTAGAACATGTCGAAGATGCGCGCACGCTCGTCTTCGGGAATGCCCGGGCCCTGGTCGCCGATATCGATCTGCAAGGCGCCGGCCTGCAGGCGCGCGTGCACGGTGACTGCCGCACCGGGTGGCGAAAATTTCGCCGCATTCTCCAGCACGTTGAAGATGGCCTGTTCGACCAGCGCCGGGTGGACCCAGATCGCCGGCAGCTCGGCTGCCAGATCCAGTTGCAGGCGTACCTCCGGCTGGTAGCGCTGCAGGCGGCGGGTGGCCGAGCCGATCAACTCGTCCACACCGATCCAGTCGCGATTCAAGGTGAGCCCGGTGTGGCCGAGCCGGGTCATGTCGAGCAGGTTCTGGATATAGCGATCCAGCCGCTCGCCTTCGCGCTGGATGGTGTCGAGCAGGCTGTGGCGATCCTGCCCATCCATCGCATCGCCGTAGCTGGCCAGGCTGCTGGCCGAGCCGATCATCGAGGCCAGCGGCGAGCGTAGATCGTGCGAGACCGACGACAGCAAGGCCGAGCGCAAGCGCTCGGTTTCGCCGCTGACGCGCGCGCCTTCCAGATCGGCAACCAGACGCGTGCGCAACGCGGCCTGCCCGATGTCTTCCACCATCGCTTCGGCCAGGCGGCGTTGTTCCAGGCCAGGCCGCTGCATGGTCTGCCGAAAGCGCAGCGCGGCCACGCCCAGGGTGCCCCGCTCGTGGCGCACCGGCAGGCACCACCACTGCGCGCCAGCCAGGGTGTCGGTGAAGCGGCCGGCCGGTTGGCCATGGCGTTGGGTCCAGTCCGCCGCGCTGCGATCGAGCGCACCGAAGCTGGTGGGTGCCTCGCTTTCGCGCTGTTCCAGGCGCAGCCAGACCTCGGCATCCAGGGCGGTGGCCAGGGCGCGCCGGCCGGCTTCGAGCACCTGGCCCAGATCGGCGGCGGTGCTGAGCTGGCGGGCCAGCGCCTGCAAGGCGTTGGCGTGCGCATTGGCCGCGCGCAAGGCCAGCACCTGGCTGCGCAGGCGCGAGGCCAGCCGGCCGGCGACCAGCGCGGCGATCAGGAACAGGCACACCGTCACCACGCCCTGGCGCGCGCTGATGTGCAAGGTGAAGCGCGGTTCGATGAAGAAGAAGTTGTAGGCGACAAAACTCAGCAGCGCGGCGATCACGGCGGCCGCCATGCGCGTGCGCGACGCCACCAGCACCACTGCCACGATGAACACCATCGACAGGTCGTCGATGTCGGTCCAGCGTTGCAGCAACCACGCCACCGCCACCGCGCCCGCAGCAGCGATTGCGGCGAACGCCAGGTCATACCGCTGCAGCCATTGGCGCGGGTTGCGCCAGCGCTGCCGCGCACGTGCGCGCGCATCGGCAGAGCTGACGATGACCAGTTCGTAATGCGCGCCACGTTGCAGCAGTTGCTGGGTCAGGGTGCGGTTGAACATGCGCGCCAGCGGGCGTTCGCGGGTGCGCCCCAGCACCAGGGTGGAGATGCCGTTTTGCGCGGCGAAATCCAGCAGGGCATCGGCGACGTTGGCGCCGTGCAGCAATGCGGTGTCGCCACCGAGCCTGCGCGTGAGTGCGAACGCGCGGTCGATTTCCAGCTGCCAGGCCGCGTCGGTCACGGTGCGGGTCTGCACGGTGACCACCGTCCATGGTGCATCGCGTCGCTCTGAGAGGCGCCGCGCCACCCGCACCAGATACTCCGAGCTGCCACGCCCATCGATGGCCACCACCACGCGGCGCCGCAACGCCGCGGTGCCGGGCAAGCCGCGTGCGGCCTGGGTGTCGCGCAGATCGCTGTCGACACGGTCGGCGGCGGTCTGCATCGCCAGCTCGCGCAATGCGGTGAGGTTGGAGGGCGAAAAAAACGCCTGCAGCGCCTGCGTGGCCTGCTCGGGCAGATAGACCTTGCCTTGTTGCAGGCGCTCGATCAGTTCGCGTGGCGGCAGGTCCACCAGCACGATGTCGCGCAGGCGGTCGAACACCGCATCGGGCACGGTCTCGGACACGCGCACGCCGGTGATGCGCAGCACGATGTCGTTGAGGCTTTCCAGGTGCTGGATGTTGACCGTGGTGTAGACGTCGATCCCGGCATCGAGCAATTCCACGATGTCCTGCCAGCGCCGCTCGTGGCGGCTGCCCGGCACGTTGCGATGCGCCAGCTCGTCGATCAACACCAACCGTGGCTTGCGCGCCAGCACTGCATCCAGATCGAGTTCTTCCAGCAGGCGGCCCCGGTAGCTCACCCGCGCGCGCGGCAGCAGCGGCAAGCCCTCCAGCAGCGCCGCGGTTTCGCTGCGCCCGTGCGTTTCGATCACGCCGGCCACCACGTCCATGCCCTGGCGCAGGCGCTCGCGCGCCCGCGACAACATGGCGTAGGTCTTGCCAACGCCGGGGGCTGCGCCCAGGAACACCGTCAGGCGCCCGCCGTGTTCGCGCTGTAATTCGCCGATCAAGGCGTCGGCTTGCTGGGTGCGGGCGTCGGACATCTGGGTGGGGATTAGGAGTAGGGACGGGAAAATCGGGACCCGGGACCCGGGACCCGGGAGAGCCTACCGCGCAATGCCGCAGAATTACTGCTGCTATTGCTGTTGCTGTTCCCGGGTCCCCTGTCCCGGGTCCCCGGTCCCGGCCTTATCCAACGCCAGATTCAAGGCCAATACATTCACCCGCGGCAGCCCAAGCAAACCGAACTGTGGCGCCTCGGTCGCCGCCTGCACCAGTGCGGCAACGCGCTGCTCGGGCCAGCCGCGTGCGGCGGCCACGCGGCGGATCTGCACCTGCGCGCCGGCCGGGCTCAGGTGCGGGTCCAGACCGCTGCCGGATTGGGTCAGCAGTTCGCCTGGCACTGTCTCCGGCGCGATGCCGTCGCGTGCGGCCACTTGCGCACGCGTGGCAGCGATACGTGCCTGCAAATCAGGATTGGAACGCGCCTGATTGCTGCCGGCCGCCGCAGTGAGGTCGTACTTGGCAGCCGACGGACGCGGCTGGAAATAGCGCGCATCGGCAAACGGCTGGGCAACCAGCGCCGAGCCGATCACGCGCGTATCGACGCGCAGCAGCGAGCCGTGCGCCTGCTCGGGAAACAGCGCACCGGTGATGCCGGTGGCGATCAGCGAGTAGGCCAGGCCCAGCCCGAACAGGATGAACACAGCGAGCATCAGTGAACCGCGCAGAGCGCCGTCGTCGCGTAACGGCAAGGAAGAAGACATGGACAGATTCCTGGAAGTAGAAAGGTGCATCACACGCAACTCAGGCGCCGAAAGCAGCGACCAGCGCCAGATCGATCACCTTGATCGCAGCGAACGGCAGCAGCACGCCGCCCACGCCGTAGATCAGCATGTTCCGGCGCAACAGCGCGGTGGCGCTGGACGGACGAAAGCGCACGCCGCGCAAGGCCAGCGGAATCAACGCCGGGATGATCAATGCATTGAAGATCAATGCCGCCAGCACCGCATGCCGCGGGTTGGATAACTGCATGACATTGAGCGCCGCCATCGATGGAATCGCTGCGGCAAACAGCGCCGGCAGGATCGCGAAATACTTGGACACGTCGTTGGCCAGCGAGAACGTGGTCAACGCGCCGCGCGTGATCAGCTGCTGCTTGCCCACTTCGACCACCGCCAGCAGCTTGGCCGGATCCGAATCCAGGTCGACCATGTTGCCGGCCTCCTTGGCCGCCTGCGTGCCGGAGTTCATCGCCAGGCCCACATCGGCCTGGGCAAGCGCCGGGGCATCGTTGGTGCCGTCGCCAACCATCGCCACCAACCGCCCACCGGCCTGCTCGGCGCGGATGCGCGCGAGCTTGTCTTCCGGGCGTGCCTGGGCGATGTAGTCGTCCACACCGGCTTCGGCGGCAATGGCGGCGGCGGTGAGCGGGTTGTCGCCGGTGATCATCACCGTCTTGATGCCCATCGCGCGCAGCTGCGCGAACTTTTCCTTGATGCCTTGCTTGACCACATCGCTCAGTTCGACCACACCGAGTACATGCCGGCCTTCGGCCACCACCAGCGGTGTGGCACCGCCACGCGCGACTTCTTCGATACGCCCCTGCAATTCCGGCGACACCGTCGCGCCCATGCCCTGCACATACGCCACGATCGCATCGCCGGCGCCCTTGCGGATACTGCGCCCGGCAAGATCCACACCGGACATGCGCGTCTGCGCAGTGAAGGCGATGTAATGAGGGACCCCGCGCATGGATGTGCGGTCTGTTGTGGAGGGATCCGCATCCAATGGCGCCTCCGGCTCCACCACCACCGCGCCTTGTTGACGCGCCAGCTTGACGATGGATTTCCCTTCCGGCGTCGGATCGGCCAGCGAGGCCAGCATCGCCGCATCGCGCAGTTGCGCACGGTCGATGCCGGCCAGCGGATGAAACGCAGTGGCCTGCCGATCGCCGTAGGTGATGGTGCCGGTCTTGTCGAGCAGCAACACGTCCACGTCGCCGGCCACTTCCACCGCCTTGCCGGATTTGGCCAGCACATTGGCCGACAGCGCGCGGTTCATGCCGGCAATGCCGATCGCCGGCAACAAGCCGCCAATGGTGGTGGGGATCAGGCACACCAGCAGCGCGATCAGCAGCAACGGATCCAGCGTGACGCCGACAAACCCCGCAATCGCCGGCAACGAGGCCACCACGATCAGGAAGGTCAGCGTCATCGCGGCCAGCAACAAGGTCAGCGCGATTTCGTTCGGCGTCTTCTGCCGGTTGGCGCCCTCCACCAACGCAATCATGCGATCCAGGAAACTATGCCCCGGCTCGGCAGTGACCTTGAACACGATCTCGTCGGAGAGCACGCGCGTGCCACCGATCACGCCGCTGCGGTCGGTGCCGGCCTCGCGCAGCACCGGTGCCGATTCACCGGTCACCGCCGCTTCGTTGATCGTTGCAACGCCACGCACGATCTCGCCATCGGCCGGCACGAATTCGCCTTCGGACACCATCACGTAATCGCCCGGACGCAACTCCGCCGCTGGCACGCAGGTCTCGCGGCCGCCAAGTGCGGTTTCCACCCGGCGTGCCACCAGGTCCTTGCGCGCACGCCGCAGTGAGGCGGCCTGGCCGCGACCACGCGCCTCTGCAATGGCCTCGGCGAAATTGCCGAACAACACCGTGACGAACAGGATCGCCGTCACCGTCCAACCGAAGCCTGCATTGCCATGCCCGCTGGCGGTGATCACCGCCGCCAGCACCGTGCCACCCATCACCACCGCCATCACCGGGCTGCGCAGCAGATGCCGCGGCGCCAACTTGCCGAAGGCGGCACGCATCGCCGCAACCAGCACGGCGGCATCGAACAACGCTGCGTCGCCGCGCTCGCGTTTTTCAGTCGTATCGATCGTAGACATTGCTCAAAACTCTCAGGACGCCGCCAGGGCGAGGTGTTCAGCGATAGGACCCAGCACCAGTGCCGGCATGAACTGCAGCACGGTCAGCACCAGCACGATCGCCATCAGGGTCAGCGCAAAGGTGGGCGTTTCGACCTGCAGGCTGCCGGCCGACTCCGGCGCACGCCGCTTCACTGCCATGCGCGCGGCCACCATCAGCGGCAGGATCAACGCCGGATACCGACCCAGCGCCAACACCGCCGAGCAGCTCAGATTCCACCAGTACGTGGCATCGCCCAGGCCTTCGAAGCCCGACCCGTTGTTGGCAAAGGCCGAGGTGTACTCGTAGAACACCTGGCTGATGCCATGAAAACCAGGATTGGAATTGGCAGTAAATGCCGGCACTGCCAGCGCCACTGCGGTGAAGCCCAGCACCACCAGCGGCTGCAGCAGGATCAATAGCGCCAGCAGCTGCACTTCGCGCGCTTCGATCTTGCGGCCGAACAATTCCGGCGTGCGTCCGGTCATCAACCCGGCCAGAAACACGCTCAGCAACAGATACACCACGAACTGCTGCAAGCCGCAGCCGATGCCGCCCCAGATGGCGTTGATCAGCATGTCGACCAACGTGACCAGGCCGCTCAACGGCGCCAACGAATCGTGCATCGCATTGACCGAGCCGTTGGAGGTCTGCGTGGTCAACGCCGCCCACAACGCCGAGGCATCCGCACCGATGCGCACTTCCTTGCCTTCCATCAGCGCTGGAGAGCCCGCACTGGCCGAATGTGCTTCAGACCACAGCAACAACGCGGTGGACGCGGCCGACATCGTCAGCATGGTGCCGAATACCAACGCGGTGAGGCGCTTGCGCCCGGCCAGATAGCCGACCATGAACACCACGCTCATCGGCAGCAATACCAATGCGAGCGTTTCGAGCAGATTGCTCAACGGCGTGGGGTTTTCCAGCGCCACCGAACTGTTGGGGCCATACCAGCCACCGCCGTTGGTGCCGAGCTGTTTCACCGCCACCATTGCCGCCACCGGGCCCACCGGAATGGTCTGCTTGGCCATGCCGGCACTACCATCCAACGGCGCTGCCGTTGCCGCGCCCTGCAATGTGGATGGCACGCCTTGCCAGCCGAGCAACACCGTCCACAGCAGGCACAGCGGCAACAACACGCGCACGCTGGCGCGGATCACATCTGCCCAGTAATTGCCGACGTCTGCTTCGGGGAGTGCCTCCGCGCTGGAACCTGGCTGTTGCCCTCCATTGCGCAGCAGTGCCGTCTCCGAATCGTCCGGCCCGGCCGTCTCTGCGCGGGCGCTCGCCGTCGCGTCCGATGCCAGTGCGGTATCGGATACGTGTGCGGCGGCGCGCCCACCGAACAAGGCGCGCAGCGTCGCCACTGCCAACGCCAACCCCATCATCGGTGTCACCACCTGCAGACCGACGATGCCGGTCATCTGTGCCAGATACGACAGCTGCGCCTGACCGGAATAATGCTGCTGATTGGTGTTGGTGACGAACGACACCATGGTGTGCAGCGCAGTGTCCCAGCGCATGTTCGCAATGCCGTCCGGGTTGAACGGCAGCCAGGCCTGGGTCATGAACACCACCCAGGTCAGTACGCCGACGACCAGATTGCTGAGCAGGAAAGCCACGCTGTAACCGCGCCACGACATGCCCTGCTGCGGGCGCGTTCCGAGCAAGGCATACAACGGCCGCTCGATCCAGCCAAATAGCGCATCGCCGCGCATCGGGGCACCGCGCATCACCGCGGCAAGATAGCGGCCCAGGGGCCACGCCAGCACGATCGCCAGCGCGTAGACAAGAAACGTTTCAGTCATTGGAGCGCACTCGCATCAGAAGTCTTCGGGCCGCAGCACCACGTACAACAGGTACGCAGCAGCAACGAGTACGGCCACGCCGCACAACAGGGACAACCAGGCAGGCATGTCGGCTACTCCCCAAGACGCGCACAAGGCGGCGCGATGGATGCGATGTGCAATGGCGCTGGCAGCATGTGCGTGCCAACCAGGCAAAGCGCTGCCGCACCGTGCGCGCAGCGCCGATGGAGCAGACAGGTCAAGGGATGCATCGGGATCGTCCACGGCGGAACCGCTCCGCCAACCTGCGCAGTCTCCGCCCGTGCCGCGTAAAGTCGCTATGGACCCGCAGTGGCCGCCGCGTAAATTCCGCATAAATCACCCAGTGCGGGTGAGCGGCGAAGTTGTTGTTCCTGGATCAAAGCCGATGTTCGTTGGGATCAGGTGGCGTTGGCAGGGTGCAGAGACCCGTGCCCTGCCATCTTTACGACGTTTGCTGCGACCTGGGGGCTGGCCTGCTTTAGTCGCTTATCAGAATCCCTCCGTTCAGACGCTTACCCCCGATTACTTGCGTTGTTTTGACTGCTCAACGCTGAGGTGGCTGAGCGTGCGGTGCCCTCACCGCTCGCGGGACACGCCATGAATCCGTCCCTGGAGGCTCGGTGGCGGCATCCATGCCGCCAACGGTCCCGCAATCGGGAAGGACACCGCACCAGATAGTTGGCTGGTGGTTTTGTTGAAGAGCGAAGACAGCGCGTCGCTGCTTGCCGGTTGAGAGCAGTGCTACAGGTCGTAGGACAGCACGTCTTCGAAGCCGAAGGTGTCGAAGTTTTCGATGCGCGAGGGATACAGGCGGCCGACCAGATGGTCGTATTCGTGTTGCACCACGCGGGCATGAAAGCCTTCGGCGTCGCGCTCGATCGGGCTGCCGTCGGGGGCAAAGCCGCGGTAGCGAATGTAGCGATAGCGCGGGATGACTGCGCGCAGGCCGGGAATCGACAGGCAGCCTTCCCAGCCGTTTTCCATCTCGTCTGACAGCGGTTCGATCTGCGCGTTGGCCAGCGCCGTGCGCGGCACTGCGGGTGCTTCGGGATAGCGCTCGCTGGCTTCGAAACCGAACACCATCAGTTGCAGATCCACCGCGATCTGCGGGGCTGCCAGGCCGACACCACGCGCATCGTCCATGGTTTCGAACATATCGGTCACCAGCGTGTGCAACTCGGCGCTGCCCAGATTGGTCACCGGCGGCGCCACACGCAGCAAGCGCTTGTCGCCCATGCGGATAATTTCACGAATCATGTCGGTGCTCCTCAAAACGATACGGCGATCTTAGAACGGCCAACACCTGCTAGCGAGCGGCTGCCAGGCAGATGTGGGCGGCGTTCACCCGAGTGCAAAAATGCGACATAGCGCGTCCTGGCACCGGCCGCACCGGCCTGTGCTCAAGCAGTCGCTTTAGCGATGGCTGCGGCGCTCAGGCACCGATGCGCTGACCGGTCTCGTCCAGCACGGGTTCGCCGTCCTCCTTGACGAACGCGCGGGTGGCCGGAGGCAACAGCTCGCGCACTTGCTCGGATGGCCGGCACAGGCGCGTACCCAGCGGCGTCCGCACGAACCGGCGATTGATCAGGATGGGGTGCGCGAGCATCGCGCTGAGGAGTGCGGCGTCATCCAGCGCAGGATTGTCGAGTCCCAGCTCCAGATACGGCGTTCCCTTCTGGCGAGCGGAACTGGGCGACGCCAGGAAAAGCAAGTCGGTAGGACATGCCCCTGTAGACGGCGCCCGTACCCTCATCCGCCCCTTCGCGGCACCTTCTCCCGGCGGGAGAAGAGAGTGCAGTTGGCGCCTGCTGGACCATCGGCCTTTCTGAAGCAGCGGGCTGCTCGGCGGGGCTAGCTACGGACCTTGTCATGGCATGACCAGGAGCGGGCCTGTGCCTGTGCCTGTGCGCCAAAAATCTGACTGATTCCGGGCCATCCCAACGGGTCATTCCAAGAAAATCTCAAACCACAAGTCAGTCGATGACTTTTTCAGGCTACCGCTTCGCATTTATCGGCTGACGTGTCAAAAGATTGACACACGTCACGTATTCATGATTCAGTCATGAACAGAATGGAACGGAAGGATTCTCCCGAGCGCCGGTGTCAGCACGGCGTTTTTTCCCCTGTTGGACCCAAGGAAACCCCAACGATGATGAGCTTTCGCAAGCCCGGATGGATGCTGTCCGGTGTGTTGTGTGTTGTGTGCCTGCCGGCCATTGCCGCAGCGCAGGAGGCAGCCACCAGCAGTTCAAAGGTCGGGATCGACCCCACCACCGGCAAGTTGCGCCCGCTGACCGACGCCGAGAGCGCGGCGCTGGATCAGCAGGCCGCCGCCTCCGCAGCCCGTCGCGGCGCAGCGCGCAGCTCGGTGCCGCAGACCGAGGCGGCCGCACGCGCCACCGAGCGCCGCCTGCCCAATGGCACCGTGGTGCGCAAGTTGCCGGCGACCCAGATGAGTTCGCTGACAGCGACCCGCCAGGCCGACGGACGCATCGTCATCGAACACAGCGAAGACGCCGACACCCCCCAACCCGCCCACGCCGAGCACGGAGCGCTGCCGCATGAATAAGCCCTTGTTGCTGTTGTCCCTGGCCGTGGCCGCCGCACTGGCACCGCTGCATGCGTCGGCGGCCAACGTCACGCTGATCAATGGCGATGCCGGCAGCGTGGTCGGCTTGAACGACCCGACTGCTGCCGCGCCGTTGGGCGGCAACCCGGGGCGCTCGGTCGGTGAGCAACGCCGTATCGCTTATCAGTACGCGATGGACCTGTGGGGCGCGGTGCTGCAGAGCAACGTCGAGATCAAGGTGTATGCCTCGTTCGCGCGGCTGACTTGCGCCGCCACCAGCGGCACGCTGGGCCAGGCCGGGCCGAACTGGATCGTCAACAATTTCCCCGGCGCCAAGCCCAACACGCTGTACCCGTCTGCGCTGGGCGATGCGATCGCCGGGCAGGACCTGGTGCCGGATCCGGCCGATCCGGCCGACGTGTTTTCGCAGTTCAATGGGGACCTGGGCAAGGACGACTGCCTGGCCGGCTCGGGCTGGTATCTGGGTCTGGACGGCAAGACGCCCGAAGGCCAGATCAACTTCCTCAACGTGGTGATGCATGAGATCGGCCATGGGCTGGGCGCGGCGGGCTTCCTCAACAAGACCACCGGTGTGCTCGGTTCGGGCAGCGGCCTGACCGACGTCTACACCTCGCAGGCCTACGACAACGTCCAGAACAAGCGCTTCGACGACCCCGCCATGACCGACGCCCTGCGTGCCGAAGCGATGCGCACGCCCGGACGCACGGTGTGGGCCGGCACCCGCGTGAACCGCGAGGCGGCGTTGATCCTGGACCAGCGCACGCTGTTGCGCGTGACCGCACCGGCCAGCGCAGCGGGCAAGTTCGAAGTGGGCTTTGCCAGCTTCGGGCCACTGGCCACCGCAGCCAATTTCCCCGCGCGTGCGGTGGTGACGGTCAACGATGGCGTGGCGGCACCGTCGGCCAGCGATGGCTGCGAAACACCCTTCGCCAATGCGGCCGATGTGGCCGGCAAGGTGGCGTTGATCGACCGCGGCACCTGCGCGTTTACGATCAAGGCGAAGAATGCGCAACTCAACGGCGCCGTAGGCGTGATCGTGGCCAACAACGCCGCGGGTGTGCAGACGATGGGCAATGCCGCCCCGCCGATCACCGACATCACCATCCCCGCCATCATGGTCTCGCAGGCCGATGGCGCGCGCCTGAAGAGCAGTACTGCGGTGGTCGCGGCGCTGTACGAGGATCCCACGCTGCTGCAGGGCACCGACAGCGCAGGCCGCACGCGCCTGTACTCGCCCAGCGTGGTGGCCGGCGGTTCGACGTTCTCGCACTTCGATACCGATCTGCAGCCGAACGCGTTGATGGAACCGTTCGACACACCGCAGGTGCAGGCGCACGTCAACATCGACCTGACCCCGGCGCTGTTTGCCGACATCGGCTGGACCTTGAACAGCGGGCCGGCCAAGTTGGGCACCTGCAATACCTTGGTGCCAACGGTGGAGACCGGCGGCCTGATTCCGGGTGCGAACGTGTCTGCCGAAAGCAGCCTGTGCAAGTCGCAGAATGGCGGCAACCGTCTGGGTTACCTGACCTGCATGGACGAGCACGTGCGTGAGCTGCAGAGCCAGGGTGTGATCAGCCGCGTGCAGCAGGCAGCGGTCTTTGTCTGCGCCACCAAGGTGCGTCCGTAAGCGTCACACGTGGTGCGTAAAACGCAGTAATGCGAACGGCGCCGAGAGGCGCCGTTCGTTTATCCGCACTCATGGCGTTCGGTGCAGGCCAAGCGTTCCACGCACCGTTGCAGCGACTCGAACCAACAGCCGGAAGCACATCAGGGCGCGAACGCGATGCGCGCGGCAGCCAGCTGTCGCGTCACGCTCCGCTGCATGCATTCGCTGCACACACGTGCTGCGCCTGCTTGCTGCACACCCGATCGACGACGCATCAGGCTTGCCAGGCCATCAACGATCCGCCGCATACGGCGAGGTCAGCACCTGCGGCGCACGGCCCAGCGCCGCGCCCAACCGGTCCATCACGAAACGCAGATAGAGATTGCAGCTGAACTGGTTGGAGTCGCGCGCGTTGTTGCACGTCAGCCGCCCGCCCAGAAACAGCTGCGGTGCCACCTGCCATTCGGCCGCACCACTGAGGTTGTAGGACACGCCGGTACGGCTTTCGCCGGCGTACACCGGGTCGGTGTAGCGGTTGACCAGGCCGAGCAGCGCCGCCAGCGATGCGGCATCGTAGGCGGCCTGTTGCAGGGTCGGTCAGCGGGGAAATACGGCGAGGCGTCGGTGCTGAAGTGCTGCACGCCGATGCTGGCGTCGACCTTCCAGTTCACCGTCTGCCCGGCCGTGCGCCCGCTCCAGTGCACCGGGAACCCCAGGTCCACATACTGACGGTGTCGCCGAGTTCGCCGCGATAGCCCACGCCGCCGATGACATTCTGTTCCTGGAACCCGATCGGCGTGCTGCCCGCATCGGCGCTGAAACCGCCATTGCGATAGCGCACGCCAACACCCACGCCGGTGTCGTCCTGGCTGAGCCGGCAGCTGCCGTTGCCGCTGGCGGCCATCGCGTTGAGCGTATCGGCCAGCCCGGTGGGCGTCTGCTGCGCAGCGGCCGTGCTGCCGGCCAGCGCGCGCAAGGCGACCGCACCGCCGGCGCCCAGCTGTTCGCTGAGTGCGGTGTTGCCCAGGATGTCGCGTGGCAGCTGCGCAATCGGCGTGGCGGAGACGTTGATGCTGAGCAGATACGCCGGCAACGGTTCGTTGGCCAGCGCGGCCAGCGCAGCGGCGTTGCTGTTGTTGTTTTCGACCAGCAGCTCGTTGAACAAGCCGGTGTTCAAGGTGTAGCGGCGCAGCGGTTCGCGTGTGGCGGCGTTGTCGCCTTCGGTGGCAAGCAGCTGATACACCGGGGTGTTGACCAGCGTGTCGATCGGGCCACGATCGGCGGCCAGCGCATCGCCGATCGCGCCCTGCGGGCCGGTGCCGAAGCGGCTGGCGGTGACGGACTCGGTAGTGAGCGTGCCGGCGTCCACCCCGGTGGATGTCAGGGTGACGCCGAGCTTGCCCTCGCCGACCGCGAACTCGGCCTGCACCGGCATTTCGATGTCGTCCAAACGGCCCAGGCCGTCTTCGCCGTCGCGGGCGCGATACAGCGCGCCGCCGGCGAGGTTGTCGCTGTTTTCCAACTGCACCGCGCGCAATTCGTCGAGCACGCTATTGCCGCTGCTGCGCGCAGGCAGTGCGTGCGTGCGTGGCGATGGCGCGCGGCTGTGGATCGCTTGCTGACAGCAGCGGCACGTCGTTGCGCGTGGAAGCGCGCAGGCGGCTGCTGGGTGCAGGCAAGGTGGAAGGCACGGCGCTGGCGCTCACCGGCTGCGGCAACGCGTCGCCGCTGGTGCCGGTATAGGCGTTGACCGGCGCAGCCGTTGCGAAACGTGCAGCGGTGGGCGGCGTGGCGACCGGCGCCAGTTGCACGGTGGGCGCCCTTGCGGCGGCGTCGTACGCATTGCCGCCGTCCATGCGTTCGGACAGCACCGCCGGCGAGCGCGGCATCGCGCCGGTCATGCCGGAGAACGGATTGAGCGGGCGCCCGGACGATGCCACCGCAGCCGTGCCGCGTGCCGACGGCAGGCCGTTATCGAGTTGAGCGGCCTGACGCTGCTGCGCAGCCAGCGATGTGCGGAAATATTGCTCGGCCTTGCGGTTCTTGCCAGCGCTGCGACACACGCGGCCGGCGGCGGCGAGCACTTCCGGCGACTCCGGTGCCTGCGCCAGCGCGCGTTGCAGATAACTGCCGCGCATGGTCACCCTGCGCGGTTACGTTTCTGCCGGCGGCGGCAACCCGAACACGTCGCGCAGATAGCGCAGGTACCCGATGTCGTCGCACATGCTCTTGCCGGGCGAATCGCTGAGCTTGGCCACCGGCTGGCCATTGCAGCGGACCATCTTGATGACGATCTGCAGCGGCGTCGGCCCCAGGTCGTTGGTCAGGCTGGTGCCCACCCCGAAGGCCAGCCGGCAGCGCGTGTGGAAGTGCGCGTACAGCCGCATCACCTTGTCGATATTGAGGCCGTCACTGAACACCAGCACCTTGGTGCGGGGGTCGATACGGTGCGCTTCCAGATGCGCGATGACGCGCTCGCCCCATTCGAACGGGTCGCCCGAATCGTGGCGCATGCCATCGAACAGCTTGCAGAAGTACAGATCGAAATCGCGCAGGAACGCGTCCAGCCCGACCACATCCGACAACGCAATGCCCAGATCGCCGCGGTACTCGCGCGCCCACGATTCCAGCGCCGCCACCTGCGAATCACGCAACCGCGGCCCCAGCGCCTGGAACGCCTGCAGGTATTCGTGCGCCATCGTCCCCAGCGGAGTCAGCCCGTACCGCTTGGCGAAATACACATTGCTGGTACCCACGAACTGCGCGCCCAGGCCATCGCGCAGCAGCGGCAGCAACTCGCCATGCCACTGCCGCGAGTACCTCCGGCGGGTGCCGTAATCGGCGATCTTGCAGCCGGCCGGCATGCTGCGCAGGCTGCTCACCTTGGCGCGCAGGCGGCTGCGGCCCTCCTCGAAATCCGGCTCGGAGGTGTTGCGAAACCACACCTCGTTGATGATCGCCAGCAGCGGTACTTCGAACAGGATGGTGTGCAGCCAGGGGCCGCGGATGGTCAGCTCGATCTCGCCCGGGTGGGTGGTCGATGCCGACAGCTGCAGATACTTGCGATCCAGATGGAACAGCGCCAGGAAGTCGGCAAAGTCCGGCTTGATGAAGCGCAGGCTGCGCAGGTAATCCACCTCATCTTCGCGCAGCCGCAGCCGGCACAGCGCGTCGATCTCGCGTGAGATCTCGTCGATGAATTGCGCCAGATCCACGCCGGGCGTGCGGCATTTGAAGCGGTAATCCACCTGCGCTGCAGGATGCTGGTGCAGCACCGCCTGCATCATGGTGAATTTGTACAGGTCGGTGTCGAGCAGCGAATGGATGATCATGCCGCCGGATTATGCCCGCAGCGGCGATCGCGCTGCGTGCAAGCCGCCCATGCGTCCGGGAGGCGATGCGCTGCGCAGCGCAGCGGCAGTGCGCGTCACCCCGGCAAGTCACCTCGGTAATTGCGCCTGGCATTCTCTTGGAGATTGCCAGGCGCCATCGCTCAGCGCGCCAGCACCTGCTCAGCCGGCTTGCCCTGCACGGTGAAGTCGCTGTCGCCCGGGCCACCGGCCTTGGGGTCGGTGTACCAGCACCACAGCGCGATGCCTTCCACGCCGTGCGCCTGCAGCACCTTGCGCCACTGCTGCAGCACCTGCAGCTGCAGCTGCGTATCGACTGCGGCCGTGCGTTGCTCCGGGCTTTCCCAGGGCGCCGCCAGACTGCCGCGCGCAGAACGCAGCCCCAGCTCGGCCACCCACACCGGCTTGCCCACGCGCTGCCCCAACTGCTGCAGGCGTTGCGCGGCAGCGGTCATTTCGGCGGTGCGTGCATCGGCGGCTTCGGACAGGCGCGGATACAGGCTGGTGCCCACCGCATCGAACAACGACCAGTACCGGAAGCTCTCGGCATGCTCCATGCCATCGGCCACGTACAGCAGCTTGCCGTGGTAGACCTTGCGCACGGCCGCCACCAGGGCCGGCCACTGCGGCGCGTCCTGCAGCTTGCGCAATTCGGTGCCGATCACCAGCGCTTCGGCGTGTTCGTCTTGCGCCAACTTGGCCAGCGGCAGCAGCGCATTCTGATACGCCGCAAACCAGGCAGCCGGGTCGGTAGGCGCTGCATCGCCGGCCCAGTGACCCGGAATCCATACATGTACCTTGAGTGTCGGCTGCAAGCCGGCCTGGAGGCTCTGCCGCAACGCGGCGCGCATGGCTTCCACGTTGCTGTCGCTCCCCAGCACCGGGTCGTTGGACTGCGGGTTGGCCTGCCACACGAACGCGACCAGCAGCGCCTTGCTGGCGCCGGTATCGGCCAGCGCGTCCAACGACTGCGCTGCAGCCTCACTTTCCCACGGCGCGTTGGCCGAGACCTTGACGTTGGCACCCATCCAGATGGGCGCGGCGGCATTGCAGCCGTTTGCCAGCAGACACACGCCGATCAACGCTGCGCTGCTTAGAAGGCGCTTGAACATGCGGTAGACACCTCGGCAGACACCGCGGAATTCGGCAGCGCCGCGTGTTGGGCGCACGCGGCTGCACGCAAGGATGCGTTGTTATCGTCCGGCTGCGCCACCGTGGCGGTGACAGGGTTTGCCCGGTCGGCACTGATGGCAGCCACTGTTGCAGCCGGCGTCACGGCAACGCCGTCGGTCACTGCCGGCTGCGCCACACCTGCATCCTGCGCAGCAGGAGCGAGCGCTGCATTCACCGGCAGCGACACCGGCGCCGTCATGACCACGGCCTCGCCCTGCAGCAACGCCTGCTCATCGGCAGGTGCGGCACGCATCCAGCTACCCCAGCCCTGCGGCTGCGCCCAGACCGCACCGAACAGGCCCAGCAGCAGCAAGCCAGCGGCCTGGCTGCGTTGATCGGCGTGCAGCGCGCGCAACAACAACGCCGCCGGCACCCACAGCAGCAACAAGGCGTCGAACCCGGCCCAGCCGAATGCGAACGACAACGCCGCCGCACAGATGACGGTGCCGGCACTGGCCACCACGCCACGCGTCAACGCTCCACTGCGCGCACGCGCCACCAGCGCCAGGATCGGGAAGCACACCACGGCCGCAACGCCCCAGCGCACCGCCGGCAACCAGCCTTCGGCATGCGCGGCCAACGGCAGCGGCAGCGGGCTGGACACCTGCGCGATGCTGGACAGCGTCGGCCACGGTGCATTGAACACGGTCAGGTTGACGTAGGCCCACATGCCGACCAGGAACGCGAACGGCAGATAGCACACCAGATAGAACGAACCCGGCGCCTTGCGCAGCATCTGCGGCGGCATCACCAACAGCAGCCACGGTGCCACCATCGTCGACAACGCCAGCGTCTGCAGATCCAGGCACAGCAGGACGCACAACCAGCCGGCGATACGCAGATAAGTGAAGGCTTCTACCGGCGCCTGCAAGCGGCGCAAGGTGCGGCACAGGCCGTAGAAGGCCAGCAACCCCACTGCCTGACTGCCGCCGGCTGCAATCGGTAACAGAAACAGCGGATTGCAGCCCACCAGCAGGGTCAAAGCGCTGGCCCAGCCGCGCCCGAACACGCCGGCAAGGTCGCGCCACAGCAGCGACAGGAACAGCGCGTTGGCCGCCACCGCCAGGAACGGCCAGACCTGGAACGGCAGATTCCAGCTGTGCAGGGTCAGATCGACGGCCCACGCCAGCAGGCCGGTTGCCGGCAAGCCAGCACCCGGCGCAAGCGTCGGCGCTGCGGTGCCGACCGACTGCAGCAGCAACGGCTGGCTGAGCAGCGACAATGCCACCACGGCCACCAGGAACGCCGGCAGCCCGCTCTCGCGACGCGGCGTTACCGCGTCACTCTTCGAGTGCGGCGCGGCGCTCGTTTTCCGAATGCTTGCTGATGCCATGCGTGGTTTTCTCCCAATAGAACGGATTGTGGATCAGCTGCCAGAGACCCTTGTAGGCGGCGACCGACTGCAGCACCCAATAGAACGGCACCGTCAGCGCGTAGGGCGCCAGCTTGAAGTAGTCGCGTTTGAACGCAGCCACCAACGTGATGTAGATGAAAAATGCATTGGCCAGCAGCAGGTTGACCAGGGACACTGCAGCCAGCCACGGCGGGAAAATCGCATCGAAAACGCGCGCGCCGCCCACGATGCTGATCAGGCACAACGCCCACATCACCGGCACGCCCAACGCGATGAAAAAATTACCGCCAATAAAGAACTGAAAGCCCCAAAACCCCTTGAACCCGGTGCTGCGATACAGATGCACCGGGTCGCGCATGTGCACCAGCCAGGTCTGCATGTAGCCCTTGAGCCAGCGCGAACGCTGCCGGATCCAGTTGGGAATGCTGACGTTGGCTTCTTCGAACGTGGTGGAGTTCACCACGTTGACGCGGTAGCCGTTCTGGATCAGCCGCACGCCCAGGTCGGCGTCTTCGGTGACGTTGTACGGGTCCCATGCACGCACCTGGCGCAACACGTCCAGGCGGAAGTGATTGGAGGTGCCGCCCAGCGGAATCGGGATACGCAGGTATTCCAGCGCCGGCAGGTAGAAGTCGAACCAGAGCGTGTACTCCAGCGTGAACATCCGCGTCAGCCAGTTTTCGTCGGCGTTGTAGTAGTTCAGCCGCGCCTGGATGCACACCACATCCTTCTCGGCCTTGCGGAACGCCGCCACCACGCGCTTGAGCTGGTCCGGCTCGGGCTTGTCTTCGGCGTCGTAGATGGTGAGCAGTTCGCCGCGCGCAAAATGCAGCGCGTAGTTGCAGGCCTTGGGCTTGGTCTTGGGCTGCGACGGCGGCACCCGGATGATTTCGAAGAATGCTTCCAGGCCCAGTTTCTTGGCCGCGTCGATAGTCTCGAAATCGTCCGCTTCCAGCACCAGCTTCACGTCGAGCTTGCTGATCGGGTAGTCCAGCTTGCGCAGCGCATTGGCCAGAATCGGCAGGACTTCCGGTTCCTTGTACATCGGCACCAGCACGGTGTAGACCGGCAGGTCGTCGTCGCGCAGCGTGGCCACTTCGTCTTCGGTGACCTTGATGTCGATGCGATGGCGCGAGCCGAACCACACCAGCAACAGCTTCAAACCGAAGGTCGCCAAAAAGCCCAGCGCCACCAGCACGTTGACGGTGATCAAGGCCGGCACCGGAAACACCACCATCGCAAGCAGCAACACCGCAGCGATCGCCCACAGCGCGTGCTTCTGCCCGCGCGTGACCACCTGGCGTGCCGAATAGGTCGGCGCGTGCGAGGCGAGCAGGTTCAGTGCGTTATCGGTGAGCTGCTCGTCGGCGTAGCGCTGCAGGCTCCAGATGATGTCGAACTTGGCGGTGCCGACAAAGCGCACGTCTTCGCCGTAATGCGCACGCGCCCAGGCGAACAACGCTGGATCGGGGTCGGCCACGGCCAACACCAGCACGCCGTCCTCGCGCCGCCACGGCAACACCAGGCGCTGCGCGTAGCTGTCCAGATCGCCGGGAGTCAGCAGCGCCGGATCCGGCGACTGCTGCACAAGATCGACGAATTGCAGCCCGAAGTGCGCCGCAACGATGGCGTAGAACCGCTGCGCCGGGACACCGCGCTGGGCCAGGATCACATCGCCCAGACGCGAGTTCCAGCGTTGCTGCAAGGCCAGCGCCAAGCGCAGCTGTTCATCGGTGATGACGCCTGCCGAAACCAGCGCACGACCCAGCAGACCGCGCTCGCGGCCGATGTCCGGCGCGCGTCCCAGCGCCTCCATTTCGCAGGTGACCGTCATGTGGACGCGCCCTTAGAAACGCCACCAGGCGGCCACGAATGGCCCGCCTGCGGCAGCAGTGTTGCGGCCCATCACCGGCTGCTGATACCCCAGCTGCCATTGGCTGCCGCCCGGCGCGGTATACAACGTGGACAGCTGCAGCTTGGTCAGGTCGTAGTTGGTGCCGGTGGCGACAAAGCCCACGCCCCCAGCCGAACCTGGGACGTCGAAGTTGTTACGGCCATTGCCCAGACCCTGGATGACGTTGAGTTCGCCGAGCAACAACCAGCTCGGGGTCAGGCTCAAGCCGGTGGAGGCATCCACCCTCACTTCATCGGAAGCCGCACTGCCGCGCAGGCGCACTGCGCCCCCCAAATCAACGTACCCATTGCGTCCGCCCAGCGTGTAGCCGCGGCCACGGCTATACCGCAGCTCCAGGCCGTAATCGCCCAAGCCGAGCGCGGGATCGGAATTCGCCGGGGGATTGTTCGGGTGGTAGGTCTTGCTGCGGCCATAGGCCGGGATACTGACCAGCCCTTGCACCGAACTGCGCCAGACATCGTCCGGCGCGCTCGGAAGCGCGTAGCGCAAGCCGATTTCTTGATCGGAAAAACCGGTCGTACTGGTTTGCTGCCGGCCGCGACCAACATCGTGGCTGCTGAAACCGACATCGGTGAAATAGAAATTGCCGATGAAGCTGAGCTTGTCGGTCAAACCATGCTCGACATACACATTGAGCTGGTCCTGACGGCTGCGGCCGTTGCCGTCGAACTGCTGGCCGTCGCCAAACGTGGTGCGGTGGTGACTATCGTCGAACCACCCACGGCCATCGCTATGCAAGGCCTTGACGATCACCAAGGTGTCGCCCTGCGGCTGGGTCCAGGCACCGGCCAGGGCGGTACCCGGCGAGGCGGCAAGCAGGCAGCTCAGTGCAAGCGCTGAGGCCAGGATCGACGGCGCGCGACGGGCAGCTGGATTGGGGCGACACGTCGGGCCAACCGGGCTGGACTGCAGCGGGGCGGCGCACGACTGACGTACCCGCAATTGCGGGTCGTTCTGTAAGGACATTTGCACGATTCCTGATGGGGGACCCGAGAGGGACAGGAAGCTAATGATTGATCACACTTCGGGGCGCAACGTATCACAGTTTTTGCGGCGACCCATCACTGATTTATCACAAATTTAACGCGATCAAACTCATTTCTTTTGCAACAAACGCGGCACCTGCGCAGCGGCATGGGTCCAGATGGCAAGCCACACGCCGAGACGGGTGAACAGCCCGCGTTGGCCGGCTTCGAACTTGCGGAAATAGCGCCACAAGCCGCGGTGCTTATGCCATTCCACAAAGAACGGGCGTGCACGGCTGGAGACCCCGCGCACGTGCAGCACCTGCAGATCGTTGGCCACCGCCACCAGCGCGCCGGCCTGGCGCGCACGCCGGCACAGATCCAGGTCCTCGGCATGCAGCCGGTAGCCGCTGTCCCAGCCGTCCAGCCGGTCGAACAGGCTGCGCTGCATCAGCATCAACGCACCGGAGATGGCATCCACCGTCTGCAAGGCGCACGCCGGGTCGGCCGGCACCGCCAGCTGGGCGGCGGCACGCGGGGCGCGCAGCATGGCGGCAAAGTCCGGGTCGCGACGGCGCACGGCAGCATCCGGGCGGCCTTGTTCGTCCACCTGTTCCACTCCCAACAGCACCGCCGGATGCCCGGCCGCGCGGTCGCAGAGCTGCAGCAAGGTGTCGCGCTCGACCATCAGGTCCGGGTTGATGAAGACCAGCCAGGGCGCCTGCGAGTCGCGCGCGCCCTGGTTGCAGGCGGTGGCAAAACCGGGGTTGTCCGGGTTGGCGATGAAATGCAGCCGCGCGTCGGCCAGCGCGTGGCGCTGCACCACTTCCAGGGTGTCGTCGCTGGAGGCGTTGTCGACCACCCGGATCTCGCTGATGCCCGCGGCCGCGCGCAATCGCGACAGGCACGCATCGATGGTGCTGCTGCTCTGGTAGGTGACGACGACGGCGGCGATCTGGACGGGAGTCATCCGGCCATTATCCGGTGCCGGGACGGCGCAGCGCCATCTCAACTTCGACGCTGCGGGCTGCGGGCTGCGGGCTGCGGGTGCGGGCTGCGGGCTGCAGATGCGGGCTGCAGGTTGCGCGCCAACTGCTGTCGCGGCTGCACCGGCCTCGCCGGCGCTCGCGCGACCGCGCCACACCGGCATGGCGACCCATCGCCGCAAAGCGCATACTGCGCGCTTGGAGCCGCCATGCGGTCTCCGTTTGCGACACTTGAGCGACCAGCAACACGATTGCGCAGCCAACAGGCGAGCGCGGGCAGCACGCGGTGCATGTACCAGGCGTACATCGCGTTTTTTTTGAGAGCGCGCCGCCCGCACCCACCTGACAGCCACCCGTTTTGCCAGTCGCTTTGATGCACTCCCACACCTGATTGTTGAGATGACGGCCAGCGACCTTTTGGTTTCGCGCTGCCTTTTCATTCCCTGCGTCGCGGCTGCCTGATGGCGGATGCGATGCAACGACGGCCTGGCAGCGCCGTCCTTGTCGATGCCGGCGCGCGCGCCGGGTCCGCCGCTTCACTCCTGACCGCCTGGTCTATACCACCCACCGGTGCCGCACGCCGCAGGCGTACGCAAGGCGCGCCGCCATGAGCGTGCCGCATCAGGTACATGGCATGAGCCTGGAACTGGCGCTGCCGGATTGGCCGGTGCTGAGCACCGACGAAATCCAGCGCGTATTGCAGGGGTTTCCGGCACTGGGCCAGCTTGCCGCGGTGCGCTGGCATAGCGCGCGCCCGTTCTCGGCGGCGGCCTGCGTGGACACTGCCAGCGGCCCGCTCATCGTCAAACGCCACCACCGCAGCGTGCGCAGCGTCGCCGCGTTGCGCGAGGAGCACAGCTTCATGGCCCATCTGCGCTGGGCCGGCGCACCGGTGGTGGAAGTGCTGCACGACGCCCAGGGCCGCACTGCGCTGGCACACGACGATTGGGTGTACGAGGTGCAGCGCGTCGGCGCCGGACGCGACATCTACCGCGATGCCTTGTCGTGGACACCGTTCACCGACGCTGCGCATGCACAGGCCGCCGGCGTCGCGCTGGCGCGCTTGCACACCGCCGCCCAGGGCTTCGATGCACCCGCGCGCTCCACCAGCGTGCTGGTCGCCAATCTGCGCCTGTTTGCGCAGGCCGACCCCGTGCAGGCATTGCATGCGGTCTTGCCGGCACGGCCACGCCTGGCAGCGGCGCTGCAGCACCGCCCCTGGCAGCACGACTTCGCCACCCATCTGCTGCCCTGGCATGCGCGTGCATGGCCACTGCTGTCCGCACCGGGCGCGCTACCGCCGCTGTGGACCCATGGCGATTGGCACGCGTCCAACCTGCTGTGGGACACCGACGACGGGCATACCCGCGTCAGCGCCATCTTCGATTTCGGCTTGAGCGATTGCAGCAGCGCGCTGTTCGATCTGGCCACCGCCATCGAACGCAACCTCATCCCGTGGTTGCGACTGGACACCGGCGCACGCGCGCAGGCCGAGCTGGCCCAGCTCGACGCGCTGCTGGATGGCTACGCGCAGCATCGCCCGCTGGATGCCAACCAAGTGCGCTGCCTGGCCGCGCTGCTGCCCATCGTGCATGCCGACTTCGCGCTGAGCGAAATCGAATACTTCGCCGGCATCACGCGCTCGCCCGCGAATGCCGACATCGCCTATCACCGCTATTTGCTGGGCCATGCGGACTGGTTTACCAGCGCCGACGGCCAGCACCTGCTCAAGCATCTGCACGCGCGTGCGCACCGGTTGCCATGAGCGCCTTCCCTTCTCTGTTGAGTCCTGCCCATGTCCGTTGCATCTCCCCTGCTCTCCCGCTGCCCGCTCGCGCTTGCATTGGCGCTGTGCTGCGCTCCTGCACTGGCGCAGCAGCAACCCGACGCCGATGCGGTCGAACTGGATGCGGTCAACGTGCGTGGCGAGCATGCCGAAACCAACACCGCATTGAGCGGATTCGGCGCAACCCGGCTGCTGGACGCACCGGCCTCGATCGCAGTCATCGAGCGCGCGCAATTGCTGGACCGTCAGGCGCGCGTGCTCAGTGAGGTGCTGCGCGCCGACGCCTCCGCTGGCGATGCGTATGCGCCGATCGGTTATTACGAAAACTTCGTGGTGCGCGGCTATTCGCTCAATGCCGCAAACAGCTATCGCATCAACGGCCTGAGCGCGGTGGGCGAACAGACGATCGCGCTGGAAAACAAGCAGCAGGTGCAACTTCTCAAGGGTCTGGCCGGACTGCAGTCGGGCGTCAACGAGCCGGCCGGCTTGATCGACTACCGCACCAAGCGGCCCGAGCACGTGCGCAGCGTGACCCTGGGCACCGACGAGCAGGGCTCGCGCTATGTTGCCGCCGACCTGGGCGACTGGTTCGGTGCCGAACGCACGCTGGGAGTGCGCGTCAACGCCGCACGCGAAGACATCAATAGTTATGTCGACCATGCCGATGGCTACCGCAATTTCCTCTCGCTGGCCGGCGACTGGAAGATCAGCCCGCAAGCGCTGCTGCAGCTGGACGTGGAATACCAGCATCGGCAACAGCGCTCGGTACCCGGCTACCAATTGCTCGGCGGCACGCAGGTGCCGCGCGATATCGACGTGCGTCGCCTGCTGGGTTACCAGCCGTGGGCACGGCCGGTGGAAATGGATTCGCTCAACGCCCAGCTGCGCTACGCCTACCAGTTCAACGACGACTGGCGCGCCACCGCCGAGGCATCGCGCAGCCGCTCGGTGATCAACGATTTCTCCGCATTCGCCTGGGGCTGCTATGGCGCGGCAAGCTGCGCGGACATCGCCACGCCGAACTTCTTCAGCGCGCAGGGCGATTACGACGTCTACGACTACCGCAGCCCCGACGACACCCGCGTGCATGATCAACTGCGCGCCACGCTGGAAGGCCACGTGCTCACCGGTGCACTGGATCACCATCTGAGCATCGGTGGCGACTGGCTACGCCGCACCATCGATCGCTTTGGCTCGGTCAACGAATTCGTCGGCAGCGGCAGCATCGACCGCGACCCGGCCGTGTTCGCACAAACCGATGCCCCCCTGGACCCCAAACAACGCCGCCTGGATAGCCGCCAGCGCGCGCTGGTGCTGGCCGACCGTATCGGCCTGGGTGAGCAGTGGGAGCTGGCGCTGGGCGCGCGCGCCGTGCGGCTGGACGAACGCGCGTTCGATCGCGACGGCATGCTGGAGCGGCGCACCCGGAAGGACGCGGTGCTGCCGCAGGCGGCACTGTTGTTCAAACCGCAGCAGAACGTGTCGCTGTATGCCAGCTACGCCAAGAGCCTGGCCGCCGGCGGCACCGCGCCGTGGTTTGCCGATAACGCCGATGAAATCCTGCCGCCCACCAACGCCTATCAGCTGGAAACCGGCGCCAAGATCGATCTGCAGGGCCTGCGCCTGGGCGCGGCGCTGTTCGACATCCGCCAGGCCTACCAGTTCACCCAAGCGCAGGCCGATGGCGGCCTGCTCTACGTGCAACAAGGCCGCCTGCACAACCGCGGCCTGGAGCTGTCGGCCGACGGCGCAGCCACCGAACAACTGCGCATCTTCGCCAGCGTTGCGGCGATCCGCGCGCGCGCAGAAGGCACCGACATTGCCGAGTACGAAGGCCATCAGGCGATCAACGTGCCCAAGCTGCGCGCCAGTGTGCAGGCCGATTACAGCGTGCCCGGTGTCGATGGGCTGGCGCTGCTGGCTGGCGTGCAATACAGCGGGCGCAAGTTCGCCGACCGAATCGGCACTGCCAGCGTACCGGCCTACACCGTGGCCAATCTGGGCGCGCGCTATGCCACTGCGCTGGGCGGGCTGGCCACCACCTGGCGCTTGAATGTGGACAACGTGTTCGACAAGCGCTACTGGCGCGATTCCGGCGAATACCAGGGCGATGCCTATCTGTTCCCCGGCGCACCGCGGACGGCGCGCCTGACCGTGCAGGTGGATTTTTAAAAGCGCTGATGCAGCCATTCGATTCGCCAGCAGCTGATGTGCGTTCGTTGCGCTGTTGCTGTCGTGAGTGCAGCGCATGGGTAGATGGCACCAAATGACAAACGCTCACCTGGTGCTTGCACCGTCGCGTTGACCTGTCTGCAGCATTGCACCTCGATCCAGCTTCCACTCTGCATTCCCTTCAGGCCTTCCATGCTGCTGCTCGAATCCATCGCCGTCGTGATCAACCTGCTGGGCGTATGGCTGACCGCGCGGCGCACCCGTTGGTGCTGGCCGGTCGGCATCGTGGCGGTGGCGTTGTATGCATGGCTGTTCTATCAGTGGAAGCTGTACTCGGACATGCTGTTGCAAGGCGTCTACGTGCTGACCCAGCTCTACGGATGGGGGCACTGGCAACGCGGAAGCGCTGTCCAAACGCGGATTCGCCCGCTGCCGATGCCGGTTGCGGAACTGTGGCTGTCGCTGTGCATCGGCGCGGCGTTCGCTGCCGCACTCGGTGCTTACATGCATTACCGCACCGATGCGGCGCTGCCGTGGCTGGACGCGGCGCTGGCCAGCTTCAGCCTGGTCGCCAGCGTCTGGGCAGCACGCAAGCGCATCGCCAACTGGGTGTTGTGGATCGTGCTGGACTGCGTGTATGTCGGCGTCTTCATCAGCACGGGGCTCTACCCCACCGCCGTGCTTTATGCCGGCTTCGTGGCACTTGCCGTGTACGGCTGGCACAGCTGGAAAACCCAACAGAACCGGAACCTGGCCGGCGCCCACTGAGCCAAGCGCAGTTTGCGCACGCGTTCTTCTTTACCATCGCAGCATGTACGCCTTTCAACTCATTGCCTTGCCCATGCCCTGCGCGCTTCCTCGGCGGTTCGCCGCATGAGCGTGTCGCGCCAGCACACCATCACCGAAGTGATTTCTGCGCAGATTGCCGCCGGCGAATGGGGGCCGGATCAACGCCTGCCGGTGGAACGCGCGTTGGCCGAGCGGTTCGCCTGCACCCGCATCACGTTGCGCGAAGCGCTGCAGCAGCTTGAAGCCGAAGGCCGCATCTACCGCGAAAACCGCCGCGGCTGGTTTGTCAGTGCACCGCGCGTGCGCTACGACCCCACCAGCATTGCCGGTTTCATGCAGTACGTGGCGGCGCAAGGACGCAAGCCGCGCACCGAGTTATTGAGCGCCACCCGGCAGGCAGCAGGCGCCGCCTATGCTGCGGCATTGCGCCTGGATAGCCCGTACGACGACGTGTTTGTGCTGCAACGCCGGCGCTGGATCGACCGCCGCGCCGTGCTGCTGGAAACCAATGTGGTGCTCGCGGCCTGGGCGCCTGGCCTGCTCGAACACGATCTGGCCGGCTCGCTGTCGAGCGTGTTCAACCAGCGGCTCGGCCTGTTCCTGAGCCGCGCGCAGCTGTCGATGCATCCGGCCGGCCTGGATGCGGCGCAGGCGATGCTGCTGCAATCCACCCCCGGCACCCCGTGTTTCCGTCTGCAGCGGATCAGCTTTGCCGAAGACGGCAGCGCGGTGGAACTGGATATCGAATCCTGGCGGCACGACGCGCTGGATGTGGTGGTGCGCACGGAGGCACCGACGCGCTCGGCGCTGTAGCGCGGGGAATCGGGAATCGGGAATCGGGAATCGGGAATCGGGAAGAGCATACCGCGCTGCTTTCTTTGCATCTTTAGTGCGGGCTTGGCGTCACTGACAGCACATCGTGAACTATCGATCTGAATTCGGTTGTGCGCTCGGAACACGGCGCGCAGGTGACACATGCGGCGCCGAGCGCCGGCCACGCGCTCTTGGCGCCGAGCGCAGGTGCTGTGTTAGCTTCTCTACGCGTCGAATAGCGCGCGTTGCGGGTCCGGTGGCGGGAGGTCGGCCAGCAGTTGGGTGAGCTGATCGCGCCGGGCGCGCAGCGGGTCGTGCATGAGGAAGTTGGCCAGGCGCGTATGCCATGCCGGCCAGCGGGTGGCCAGTGCGTCCATGTCGCCATCGGCCGGGCGGCCTTCGTGCGGCGAGGCAACAAACGCGGTATCACACAGCACGTTGCGCCATCCCAGCCCGCCCATGCGCAGGCTCAAATCCACAAGTGCGGCATACCACGAGCCGTAACTGCTGGCATCCAGGCCACCGGCCTTGCGGCGTGCAGTGCCACGCAACAGCACTGCATGCCCGATCGCCGACGGCAGTTCCGGGTGCAGCGGCGGCATCGCGGCACAGGCAGCCGCAAGCCGTTCGGGTGCATCCGGCATCGGATTGAGTTCGCCCAGCCGCGGCCAGCTGCAGGCTTCGCCGACATTGCTCCACGGCGTGGCCGTGGCGATCGCCGCATCGCGTGCAAAACATGCGGTGAGTTGCCGCAACCACCCGGGCAACGGGCAGGCATCCACCCCCAGCACCACCACATCGGCGTCGCCGCAGGCGCTGAGCATTTCGTCCAGATGTGCCACCTCGCCAAGCATGCGCTGGCGACGGGTGTGGTGTGCCTGCAACTGCGTGCGCGCCAGCCAGTGTTCGATCACCACGCGCCCGCGCGGACCGGCCTGGGCATCGTCGGCCAGCCACACCCGCGTGCCTGCGGGCGTGGCGGCGTCCAGCGCGCCTAAACACGCGTCCAGCGCCTCGTCGTCGGTGCCGACCGGCACCAGCACGACGGGCAGCGCTGCACTCACCTTAGTTTCTTGGCTGCATCAAGCGGATCCATCGCCCGGAACTTCTCGCCGTACTCGTCGGTGAGATTGCGTGCCTCCTGCGGATTGCGGACGATCGACGGAGTGATCAGCACGATGACTTCGCGGCGGTCGGTATTCCTGGTCTTTTGACCGAACAGGGCGCCGACAACTGGCAGCTTGCTCAAGAAGGGGACGCCTGCACTGACGTCGCTCGTCGTGTCGTCGATCAAGCCTGCGAGCATCATGGTGTCGCCGCTCTGCACTGCAGCTTCGGTTTTGACACGGCGCGTATTGATATCGACGTTACAAGCGGCGCTGTTGACGGTTGTGGTAGCCGCCGCAGTACACGCCGGCGGTCGTGCACCCGGCGTGCTGACCTCCTGCACGATATCCAGGAACACCATGCCGTCCTTGGTGACCCGTGGACGTACCTTCAAGATCACGCCGGTGTCGATGTACTGCACCGACGAAAAGCTGCTGTCGCTGCCCAGCCCGGTATTGATCGACGTCGAATTGATCGGAATGCGCGAGCCCACATTGAGCGTGGCTTCGGCGTTGTTGCGCACGAACACCGAAGGCGTCTGCAGCAAACGTACGTTAGTCACGGTATCCAACGCACTGATGACTGCCGCTGCATTCTTGCCAAGAAATGTCCAGCCCACCCCACCGTTGGTGACGGTTCCTGCAATGTCGCCCCAGATGCCGCGTCCTACGGCAGGTGGCAGGCCGGGCCCACCGGATGCCACTGGCACGCTCACTGCATTTTCGAAATACCAATTCACACCGTACTGCAGCTCACCAGTCAAATTCACCTCAGCCACCTGCGCCTCGATATGCACCTGCATCGGCATCACATCGAGCTTTTCGATGACGTCGCGGATCGAGGCCCACGACTGCGGTGTGGAGCGCACCAGCAAAGTGTTGGTTTCGGCCACCGCCGACACACCGACCTTGTCGCCTTCCACTTCCAGGGTCACCGCGCCATTGCCGTTGCTGCGCGGGGACAGCTGCAGGCTGCCGTTGCCCAGGCCACCACTGCTGCCGCTCCCACTGCTGCCACCGAAGCTGCTGCCGGACGAACTGCCATCGCCGCTTTCGCCGACGCTGCCACCGGTCATGCCGGAGCTGCCACCCATGCTGCTGTCACGATTACCGAGCGCGCCACCGAGCACGCTGCTCTCGGCGCCCGGCGCCAGCGAGGCATTGGAATCGCCGCCGCTACTGCGGCCGCCGAACACCTCAGACAACCGATCGGCCAGGTCCTTGGCCTTGATGTACTTCAACTCGTACGAAAACAACCGCACACCGCCGCCGGCGCTGTCGATGCGGTCCAGCCACTGCTGGATCTGGTCCAGGTAGCGCGGTTGCGGGGTGATCACCAGCACCGCGTTGGCGTTTTCCAGCGGCATGAAGCGGAACATGCCGGCGCTGGGCGTCTTGCTCTGTTCGCCGAACACCTTTTCCAGATCGGCGCTGACCTTTTCGGCCTTGCCGGACTGGATCGGGAACACGCCCACCGACATGCCCGACAACCAGTCCACGTCGAAGATCTGCACGGTACGCAGGTAGTTCTCCAGCTCGGCACGGGTACCGCCCAGGGTGATGACGTTGCGCGACGGGTCGGTGCCGACGATGGCATTCGGCCGCGCATACGGCTCCAGCACCTTCTTCATTTCGCTGGCGGAGATGAACTTCAACGGCACCACGCGCACTTCGAACCCGCGCGCGGCCGAGGGCGATGCGGTGCTGGGCGCGACGGTGCCGGCCAGCGCCTGATCGGCCGGCACGATGTTGTAGCGGCCACCGCTGAACACCATGCGCGCGTTGTTCCAGCCCAGCACCATTTCCAGCAGGTTCAGGGCCTGCGCCGGCGAGACCGGGTTGGGCGTGGCCAGGGTCACGGTGCCCTGCACGCCCGGCGCGATGACGTAGTTCTGGCCGAGCATGTCGCCCAGGATCGCCTTGACCACCGCCTGCACCGACTCGCCTTCGAAATTGAAGGTGGCGCTGCCGCTGCTGGCCATGCCCAGCGTGGGCGACGGCGCGGCGGCGGCGCTCTGGTTGATCATGGTGCCGCTGCCGCGGCGGATCACCGGGCTCGGTTTGGCACTGGCGCTGACGTTGCCGTCTGCACGTTGTTCGGCGGGGGTCTGGGTGGCGCCGGCAGCGCCGACTTGCGGGTCCAGGCGCGCATTGCGGCGCACGTCCGGCGGCGGAGTGGTGGCGCAACCGGCCAGCAGGCCAATCAGCAGGGACACGGGAAACAGGCGCGGCGTCATGCGTTCACTCATTGGGTCTGACCGGGGGTAGAGCCGCTCTGGCGCTGCTGTTGCAGCTGGCGGCGTCGGGCTTCGATGCGTTCGCGGATGGCACGCATCTGATCGTCGGAGGGGCGTGGGGCTTCCTGCGCGCCATCGCTGCGCTGCGGCGGCGCCGTGGGCGGTGCCTGCCCGCCGGGCTGCTGCGCAGACGGGGCGGGTTGCGCTGGCGGCGGCGGCTGCGCCGGTGCAACCGCGGCAGCATCGGGAGAGGGCAACGGCGGGGTTTCCGCGGCGGCACCACGCGCGGCCGCATTGGCGGTGGGCGGCTGCCCGCCCTGGCCGTTGAACACGTGCAATTCCAGTGTCTGAGTGCCGCTGGGGCCTTCGATGGTTGCGCTACGCGGCTGCAGGGCGAGCAGGCGCCAGCCCTTCACTGCGTCGCCGCCCAGCTGCACGCGCACCGAATCCTGCGGGTCCAGGGTCAGCGTGGCCATCTTGAAGTTTTCGGTCAGCAGCACGCCGGTCAGGCGCACCGTGGAAGCGGCGCCACTGCCGTCGTTGCCGGACAGGAAGAACGGATGCGGCAGGCGGTCTTCAGCGAACGCCGGATGCGCGGCGATCTCCGAATATTTCACGAACGCGCCCAGCCGCTCCGGGGCCGGTGCCGGCAAGGTGGGCAACCGCTGCACCAGCGCGGGGTCGTCCGGCAGCAGCTCCACACGCTTGCCCAGGCCGGCAACTGCCAGCACGCACACCAGCAGTGCCCAGCCGACCACGGTAGCCAGCAACCAGGTGCGCAGGCCGATCATGTCAAGGCGCATTGCTGGCCTCCGCGGCGGCTGGCGCAGTGGGCGCGGTCTCGGTATTCAGCGGCGCGGCGCTGGCGCCCGGGCGCAGGTAGCCGGCCAGTTCGAAGGCGATATCCAGGCCGTTGCCGCTTTCGTTGGGCGAGAGCTGGTAGCGCTGCGCCATCACGTTGAGGTTGTCCACGAACAGACGCGGGGTGCCGTTTTCCAGGCTGTACAACACCGAGGCCAGTTCCGGGGTGCCGCAGCGCAAACGCACCTGCACCGCCACGCGGGTGAAGCGGTCCTTGCTCTCCGGCTGCAACGGCGAGCGGTTGCTGATGGCGCAGCTGCGGTTGCCGGGGCTGGCTTCCACCACCGCGCGTTCCAGCCGCTGCACCAACCCGGCGGAGGCGAGTTCGGCCGAGGTCTCCGGCAAGAAGCCCGGGCGGCTTTCCAGCGTCTGACGCGCCTGGCGCAGCCGCTTGCTGACTTCCGGCGCCTGCTGCAATTGCACGCGCACGCGCAGCTCGCGCTCGCGCAGCGATTGCAGGTCGTCCTGCACGGCGATCATCGGTTGGGTGAACCACGGGTGCACCAGCACCAGATACGCCACGCCGATCACCAGCAGCAGTATCCCCAAAGCGATCCAGCGATCGCGCTTAACGCTGCGTGGCATTGGCCGCCTCCTTCGCATCGGGGCCGGCCAGCTCGGCGGTGATGGTGAAACGGTCGACGTTGCGACCGGCATCGCTCTGCAGCACGCCGGTCAGCGAGGGCGTGCGCCACAGCGGCGAGCCTTCCAGACGGCGCACCAGCGAGGAGGCTTCGTTGCTCAAGCCGATCAACTGCAATTGCCCGCCTTCGACCGAGAATTTTTCCAGATAGGTGCCGCCGGGCAGACGCCGGCTCAACTCGTCCCAGATTTCCACCGAGGTCGGGCGGGTGGCGCGTTGCTGCTGGAAAAACCGGGCGCCTTCAACCAGATCGAGCAACTGCTGGCGTTCGGCGGCAACCTGGCGCGCGCGCGCAGCATTGGCCTGCACCTTGGCGCGCAGATCGTCGGCAGCCTGGCGGCGATTGTCGAGCAGCAACCAGCCGGCCACGGCCAACAACACCAGTGCGGCGGCAGCGAGCATCAGGTTCCAGCGCTGCATCGGGTCGCTGCGGCGCAGGCGTCGCGCTGGGGGCAGCAGGTTCACGCCCAGCGGCAGACCGTTCGCATCGGCAACATCGATTCCCGACAGCGTACTGTTCCAGGCGTCCGGCACACCGGCCGGGCCGTCGATCATGCGCCGCGGCACCACCACCAGTTCGGCATCGAGCTGGCCGTCTTCGCGCACGTCGAGCACGCGCGCATCGAAATACACCTGGTCGGCGGTGAACGGGGTTTGCCGATCGATCTCGAAGCGCGCCACATCCTGCAGGCGCGCCGCTGCTGCGGCAGGCAGGCGCAACGGGCGGCGCAACGCGTGTGCGGCCGGCAACAACCAATGCCGCGGCAGGCCTTCCAGCGCGGTCGGCAGCAAGGCGTTCACTTCCTGCGGCTGCACCGGCCACGGCAGGCTGGCGACAGTGTCGCTGCTGTGGTCGCGCTGGCGCAGCAACTGCAGCGTGTCGCCGTCCTGCTGCAACAACAGGCGTGCCTGCGACAGACCCAACTGCCATTGCCACCGTTGCGGCAGCCAGGCCAGCAGCGATTGTTGCCACCAACGCCAGACGCCTCCGGCTCCCGGCATGGCGCGTACGCCGATACGACCCAAGGTATCCCGCCATGCGGTCATTGCACTGCTGCTCCCTCTTCCCAACGCAACACGGTATAGGCCGACCCCGGTAATGCAGACGCGCTGATGGACACGACCGCCCGCAACACAGCCTCGCGTCCCTGACTCAGTCGCGCCCGGCTCTCGATACTATAAGTGTCCGAGCCACCGACCGTCGCCTCGCTGCCCGACAAACCCAGCGGCGCGTCACGCTGCGCCAGCAGTTGCTGCGCATCCAGGCCCATCGCGGTCAACACCGGGCCGGGCGCAAAGCGCGCTTCAGGCCGCGAACGCCCGCTGTACAGGGTGATGTTGGGCAGCAGCTTGCGATACAACTCGCCATCCATGCCCAGCACCAGGCGCAGTTCGCCCAGCGTTTCGAACGGGCTGTCTTTTGCGCCATACGGCAGCCCGGCGTCGGCGTAGTCGCGATCTTCCGCGCCGCCACCCGGCTGGCTCAACGAATCGCCATCGCGCCAATCGACGATGGCACCGGCGATGCGCGCGGCATTGGCCTGCTCGCCGCCTACCGCGCGCACCAGACCGGCCAGCAAGGTGGGCTCGGCCATGTTCAGATCTACTTTGCCGCTTTCGTCGGTGATGCGAATCTCCACACTGGCATCGTCCATCTGCCAACGATAGCGTCGGCCGTCTGCGCGCCAGCGTGTCTGGGTATCGGTGCTCTGCAAGCGCGACAGTGCGTATTCCAGGCCAGCGCGGGCGTATTCCTGCGCCTGTGCGCCATTGCGCAGCATGCTGCCCTGCAATGCTTCTACGCGTGCGGTGAGCGCGAACGCACCGATCATCGCAGTGAGCAGGGCGATCAGCCACAACACCAACACCAGCGCGGCACCACGCGCGCGGCTCATTGCCCTGCCCCGGGGTTGCTGGATTGCGGCAGCGCCACCACCAGCGACGGCCATGCGGCGTCGCCGCTGCGGATGTCGATGCGCACCAGCAGCGGCAGGCGGTCGTGCCATTCCCACCGCGGCAGCCATGCGCTCAGGCGGCCGTTCTGCGGATCCATGCCGCGATAACGAAAACTTACCTGCTGCACGCCTTCGGCCAGTTTTTCCGGCGGCAAGGTGCTGCCTTCTTCGATCGACTTGCCCGATTGCAGCATGGTCAATGCGATCAGCAGATTGCGCTGTTCGCCATCGCCGGCCACCGAGAGATCGTGCAGATACGGCCCGCCGCGGCCCAGATAATCCGGCACGTCTGCGGCAAAGCGCATGCGTTGCGGTTCGCCGATGAACAAGATGGGCTGCTGGCTCTGCGGGTCGATACCCATGGCGATCTGCAATGCCGCGGCCAGCCGCCGGCGCAGGAATTCTTCCACCGCACGCACGCGCTCGCTGCGTTGCGCGATCGCTTCGCCGCGCTGACTCACCGCGCTGGCCGAGCGCAAGGTGGCAAACGCCAAGGCCAGCCCGCCGACCAGCAGCATGGTCGCCAGCAGCACTTCGATCAGGGTGAATCCGGCGCTGCGCGAACGGCTCATGGCGGGCTGCCCTGCGCGGCGGCGGCCACCAGCCGCAACGTGCGCCATTGCAGCACCTGGTTGGGCTGCTCGCCCCAGCGCACCACCAGGGTCAGTTGCAGCAGGCGATGTGCGCCGGGCGACAGCGGCGCCTGCGGGTTGCGCCGCGGTTCGTCGTACGGGCGCACGTCCATCGACCAGCGGAAGTGCCCGTCTTCGAAGCTGCCTTGTTGCTGCTCGGGCTCCAGCGGCTTGTCCATCCCTTGCATGGCCAGTAGCGACTGCGCGTGCAAGGTGGCGCGCGTGCTTTCATCGGCTGCACGCACCTGGCGTGCGGCACCGGACAACGACCCCAGCAACAGGCTCAATGCCAGCGCCAGTAGCGCGAAGGCGACGATCACTTCGATCAGGGTGTAACCGCGCTGACGTCTCATGGCGACGGCGTCCGCAACGGGCCCGAACGCACCTCGCCGGTGATCCAGCCCACGTCCACGCGCCACCGCGCGTCCTTGACCTGTAGATCGATGCGCCCGCCGGTGGAGGCGCCATCCGGGAAGAACTGGATCGCGCCCTGATCCTGCCGCGATTGCACCTGGCGCGCGCCGGTGAAGCGCACTTCCAGCGACGGCGGCAGATCGCCGTGGTGGCCGCCGGGGGCTTCCCAGCGGCGCTGCTGCGGGTCGATCAAGAACCGCTGCGGCGTGCCGGTGGCAATCGCCTGGGTGCGCGTGTAGCGCAGTTGCGAGGCAATCGCCTTGCCGGCGGTGCGCAGGCGCATGCCGTCGATGCCGCCGTTCAATGCCGCGGCGGCGAGCACGCCGGCCATCGCGATCAACGCGATGACCAGCAGCATTTCCAGCAACGAGGTGCCACGCGTGCGTGCCCGACCAGGGCCGACCACTCCATGCGGATGACGCAACGGCTGACACGCAACGCGCATGGCGAGGGCTTATTGGTACTTGATGTCCGAGTCGTAGCTGCTGCCACCGGGCTTGCCGTCCTTGCCCAGGCTGATCAGATCGAACGGCTGGCCATCGCCGGGCACGCGGTATTCGATGGTGTGGCCCCATGGGTCGTTGAGTTCCACCGGCTTGGCGTACGGGCCCAGCCAACCGCTGCTGCCGCCGGGCTGGGTGACCAGGTCATCGAGCTTGCTCGGCAACTTGCCGGTGTCGAGCTGGAAATTCTCGATCTTTCCGGCCAGGGTCTGGATCTGCGATTTGGCCAGATTGGCCTTGCCGCGATCGGCGCCACCGAGCACGCGACTGCCGACCAGCGTGAGCACCGCGCCGATCAGCACGATGACGATGATGATTTCCAGCAAGCTCATGCCGGCCTGGCCTGCGCGCGACGGACTGCGGGTGATGGAACGCTTGATCATGAACGATTTCCTTGCACGTCGATGAAGGATGCTGCCGCCAACAGATGACACGGCGGGCATTGCAATGGTTCCCGCATGGGTGTCGTGCGGTCACCGGAACGTTGTTGTGAAGACGCTGCCCGGCCGGGAACATGGCTGGCACCGCGTCGCGACTGGTTGGCAGCTCCGCGCAAACCGCGCGCAGGCCCCGCAGTGTACGAGTGGTGCACGCCGATTCCGAGTACCGGCTGCGTCCGTCTGGCGGCAACGCGGCCGCATCGATCGCCGCTCTCAGCCGATTGCATTGGTGAGGTCATACAGCGGTACCAATACCGAAATGATGACAAGCCCCACCACCGAGGCCAGCACCAGCGTGATGAACGGCACCAGCGCGGCCAATGCGCGGTCGATGGCCTGCGCGGTTTCCAGCTCGAAGGTGTCGGCGGTCTTGAGCAGCATCGTGTCCAGTGCGCCGGATTCTTCGCCCACCTGAATCATCTGCAGCGCCAACCGCGGAAAGCGCTTGCCGCGTGCCAGCGATATCGCAAGACCATGCCCGTTCTTGACGTCGTCGGCGGCATTGGCGACATCCTCCACCAGCGCCAGGTTGGACATGACGTTACGCGCAATGCCGATCGCCGCCAGCAGCGGCACGCCATTGCGCAGCAAGGTGCCCAAAGTCCGTGTCAGGCGTGCGGTTTCCAGCCGCGCAATCAGGCTGCCGACCACTTTCTGGCGCAGCAGCCACTCGTCCAGCGACGCACGAAATGCAGCGTTGCGACGCTTGCGATCCAGCCACAACCCCAGCACGCCGGGCACCACGATCAGCACCAGCCACCAGTCGCGTACCAGCAGGCCCACACTCAACACCGCTTGCGTGAACCACGGCAGCGCCACATCCAGGCTTTCGTACATCTGCGCGAACTGCGGCACCACGTAGCCCAACAAAAACAGCAATGCGCAGCCCACCACCGCCAGCAGGATCGCCGGGTAGATCAACGCGTTGATCACCTTGCCCCGGAGCGCGCGGCTGCGCTCCAGATAATCGGCCAGCCGTTGCAGCGTGTCCTGCATGCTGCCGCCGGCTTCGCCGGCGCGCACCATGTTGATGTAGAGCTTGGAAAACAGCCCATGCTGGCGCTCGAGTGCGGACGACAAAGGCGCACCGCCGCGCACGGTGTCGCGCACATCGCCGATCACCCGCCGGCTTTTTTCGTCTTCGGGCAGATCCATCAGGATCGACAACGCACGATCCAGCGGCTGCCCGGCACCGATCAAGGTCGCCAGCTGCTGGGTGAACTGCACCAGCGCGGCATTGTCGAACGGCTTCTTGCGCAACAGCATGCGCAGCGACGGCGAATCGTTTTCGCCGGTGGCCAGACGCGTTTCCACCGGCAGATGGCCCTGCTCCTGCAGACGCAGCGCCACTTCGGCATCGCTGCCCGCTTCCATCTGGCCGTCGAGCATTTCGCCGTGGGCGTCCAGCGCCTTGTAACGGTAGAGGGGCATCAGGAACGGCCGGGACCGGGGACCGGGGACCGGGCACCCGGGAAGATCGGTTTACTGCACAACGGGAACACTGCGGCGCTTCGGTCGGCATGGATGGGCGCTGCAGCCGGGACGTCGTTGCTGCCCTGACCCGTGAAAGACGGCGTGCCGCAGCACTGGAATCTGGCAGCGCGCAGGTCCGCGCGTGGCAAAGACGCAGCCACGCTGCTGCCTTGGCTGTTCCCGGGTCCCCGGTCCCGGGTCCCGGGTCCCATCACGTCGCCGATCACGCATCCTCCGTGACGCGCAGAACTTCTTCGATGGTGGTTTCGCCGCGCAGGGCCTTCGACAGGCCATCCTCGTACATCGTGCGCATGCCGGCCTGGCGTGCGAGTTGTTCGATCTCGCCCATGCCGGCGCGGCGCATCACCGCGCGCCGCAATTCGTCGTTCATCACCAGGAATTCGACGATGGTGGTCCGGCCGAGATAACCGGTGGGTGCGCCGGCAGAAGGACGCGGGCGATACAGGAAGATCTCGCCCTCCGGCTGCAGGCGGCGCAGATCGAACTTGGCGATTTCTTCCGGCGATGCGGCATACCGTTCGGCGTTGGCCAGGTCGAGTTTGCGTACCAGACGCTGCGCCAGGATGCCGTTGATGGTGGAAGTGAGCAGGTAATCTTCCACGCCCATGTCCAGCAGACGGGTGATGCCGCCGGCCGCGTTGTTGGTGTGCAACGTGGACAGCACCAGGTGGCCGGTGAGCGCGGACTGGATCGCGATGCGTGCGGTTTCCAGATCGCGCATTTCGCCGATCATGATGATGTCCGGGTCCTGACGCACGATGCTGCGCAGCGCGTTGGCGAAATCCAGCCCGATCTGCGGTTTGGCCTGGATCTGGTTGATGCCTTCGATCTGGTATTCCACCGGGTCCTCGACGGTGATGATTTTCACGTCGGAGGTATTGAGCTGGCTCAGCGCGGTGTACAGCGTGGTGGTCTTGCCCGAGCCGGTGGGGCCGGTGACCAGCATGATGCCGTGCGGTTGCTCCAGCACCTTGCGGAACTGCGGCAAAAAGTCTTCGGTGAAGCCGAGCTTGTAGAAGTCGAACACCACCGTTTCGCGGTCGAGCAGACGCATCACCACGCTTTCGCCATGCGCGGTGGGCACGGTGCTCACGCGCAGATCCAGCTCCTTGCCCTGCACGCGCAGCATGATGCGGCCGTCCTGCGGCAGGCGGCGTTCGGCGATGTTGAGCTTGGCCATGATCTTGATGCGACTGATCACCGCGGCAGTGAGTTTGGCCGGCGGGCTTTCGCCTTCCACCAGCACGCCGTCCACGCGGTAACGCACCTTGAGCCGGTTTTCGAACGGTTCGATATGGATGTCGGAGGCGCGCAGTTCCACCGCGTGCTGGATCACCAGATTCACCAGCCGGATCACCGGCGCTTCGGAGGCCAGATCGCGCAGCGCTTCGATGTCGTCGCTGCTGTTGGCATCGCCATCGGCGGTTTCCACGATGGTGCCCATCGCGCTGCGGCCCTGGCCGTACCAGCGCTCGATCAGATCGTCGATTTCCGAACGCAAACCCACCTGCAACAGCAGCGTGCAGCCGGTGGCAAGGCGCACTGCATCCACGGCGTAATCGTCGTAGGGGTCTGCGATCCATAGCTCCAGCCGGCCATCGCGTTCGCCGACCGGGCACAGATGAAATTGTTTGAGAAAGCGCAACGACAAGCCCTGCACTTCAGGCAGCATTTCCGGCGGGGTGTCGCCGAGCTGGCGTGCATCCACCAACGGCAGGCCGAGCACATCGGCGCAGGTTTCTGCATGATCGCGTTCGGACACCAGACCCAGGCGGCCGAGCAGGGCAAGCAAGCCCATACCGGACTCGGCCTGCAACTGGCGCGCGCGCAGCAGATCGGTGTCTTTCAGACGACGGCGTTCAAGCAGCGCTTCGACGATGCGCGTCTCCGCACTTCGATGCTCGATTGGATCGACGGCAACCGCGTTCACACTCGTCTCCACTGGTTCGGCGCCGACTGTAGCAGTTTGCCGCGACGATCAACCGCACCCATCTGAATCGCCCTGAAAAACGCTGCCCCCGGTGATTGGCCGGGGGCAGCGGTCACACTATTTAGGGCAACTAACAAAACTACTGTGCGGCCGCCATGCGGGCGCGGTCGGTGCTCGGAATCGGCATGCACCACGCGTACACTCCGGTTCGTGCGCGCCGTCCGCACCCACCTGACAACCGCTTGCTACGTTTTGCTAGCCGCTCTTATCACTTACTGTCGTGCAACGAGCGTCAGTTTCGCGTAATCCTTCGCACCGACCAGTTTGATGTAGTAGGTGCCTGCCTTGGGTGCAGTGAAACGCACGGTTTCGCTGTTGCCCGGACGGGTCGACTTGGCATCGTAGGAGGTAGCGGTGGGCTCGGCCTCAAAGCTGACATACACCGACACATCGCCGGTGCCGCCGTAGGTCATGAAGCTGAGCACGGCGCCGGCCTTGGCGTCGAAGCTGTACAGCGTGGAGCTGCCGGCAGCGCCGCTCAAGCCGGCAACCGGTGCCTTGTTGGTCAGTTCGATGGCAGTCGGTGCGCAGCTTTCAGTGGCCGGGTCGCACGGCTCCACCAGCACCGCTTCCAGCGCAGCCTTGGCGTCGACGATGCCGCTGCCGATCGGCGTGCTGGCCGGCGGGGTCACCGGGAAGCGACGGCTGGTCTGCGTGAGCAGCGCTTCGACCGCAGCCGGGGTCAGCGGGCCATCGCCCAGACCGATGGCCGCGCTCTGCACCAGCGCCACGACGCCGGCCACGTGCGGCGACGCCATCGAGGTCCCGCCCAGACCCATATAGCTATAGGTGCCCGAGGTCGGCGTGGTCGCACCGGTGTAACCGGCCTGCCAGATGTAACCGCCCGGATTGCCGTCCACGCTGCCGCCGCCGCCCGGGCCGGACAAGTCGACCTTGCTGCCATAGTTGGAGTAGTAGGTGATGCCGCCAGTGATGCGCGTGGCGCCCACCGTAATCGTGTTGTTGCAGCTGGCCGGCGAATGGTTGGCTGCATCTTCGCCGCTATTGCCGGCCGCGACCACCACGGTGGTGCCGCGCGAGACCGCACCGTTGATCGCCAGCTGGGTGGCCGAATCGCACGGCTCGCCGCCGCCGAGGCTCATGTTGATCACTTCGGCCGGGTTGGTGTTGGCCGGCACGCCATCCACCGCACCGCCGGAGGCCCACACGATCGCATCGGCGATGTCGGAGGTGTAACCGCCGCAACGGCCAAGCACGCGCACCGGCAGGATGGTCGCCTTCGGCGCCACACCGGCCATGCCTACCCCATTATCGGTCGCCTCGGCCACGGTGCCCGCCACATGGGTGCCGTGCCAGGAGCTTTCCTGGGCGACCGAGCCGTCGTAGCAGACGTTGTCGGCTTCTTCCCAGTCGCCGTAATCCAGTGCGCCAGGCACGCGCGCATCGGTCGGGCGCCGCGACACTTCGGCATCGGTGATGAAGTCGTAGCCCTGCAGGATGTTGCCGGCGAAATCGGGATGGCCCGGCAGGATGCCGGTATCCAATACCGCCACCACCACGCCGGCGCCCTGCGACAGATCCCATGCTGCCGGTGCATTGATGCCGCCGTTGGGGTTGCTCAGGTGCCACTGGTACTGGGCGTACAGCGGGTCGTTGGGAACCAGCTGCGGGCTGACATCGGTGGCGGGAACACGCTTGCTGATGTCGATCGGGCGCAGCATGCGGTCGATCTGCACGTCGGCCACGGACGGGTCGTTCCTGAGCTCGACCACCACCTTGTCCACCTGCGCGGTGGTCAGTGTGCTGGACAGCTTGATCAGGTCCGAGCCGATGCCGAGCTTGCGCACATACGTCGCCTTGGCGGCGGCTGCGCTGCTGCGTGCGCCGGTGCTCGCGCCGACGCGGCCGACAGCGGCCTGCACGGCATTGAGCTTGCTGCTGCGATCGGTCGCAGCGGCAGTGTTGTCCTTGTAGCGCACGATCAGGCGGCTACTGAATGCAGCGCCGGCCGGAGCTGCCTGGGTCGGTTCCTTGACCAGCAGTTTCGGTGCGGCAGCCAGGGTGCCGGATGCACCGAGAGCCATCATCAGGATGGCGCCGGTCAGCGGGGTGAGGCGGAAAGTCTTGTCGATCACGGTGAAATCCTCTTCGTGTTTTTCGTGAATCAGGCTTGGAACGGGGTCGAGCACGCCACGCAGCCATGACTGGCCTGCGGCATTGATCGATCGCTCCTGGTACGGCCATCACTCCATGCGAATCCGTTGCCTGGCCTAGCCACGGTCCTTGCCCGCCCCCTCAGGCCTTGCCTTGCCGCGGCGGCGCACACCGGCGCCGCCGCGTTTGATGCAAACCGCAGTCTTGCCAACGCTTACCAGCCGAAACCGGCACCCACGCCGATCGAGCTGTCGTCCCCGCTCAGCGCACCGCCCACGGTCAACGTGGCGCGTGGGCTGATGGCGCGCTGATACCCCACCGACAACGCCGACTCGCCGTTCTGGAAACCGACACCGGCACCGATGCGATTTTGCGAAGCGATACCCGCCACGCTGGCGGACATGTTCAACATCGCCGAGCTCATCGCGCCCTGGCGATCCAGGCGACGGTTCTGCCGACGCAGACGGTCTTCGATATCGCCCTGGTAGCTTTCGAAGCTGTCGGCCATCGCGCTGTAGCGGCTGTCGGTGTAGCTGTTGGCTGCGGCAACGCCGCTGTCCAACTGGCCCTTGTTGACCGCATCGGTGGCGCGCACACCGGCAGCCACGTTGGCCACCTGACGCTCGCCGCCGACGCTGCCCACCGACACCGTATTGGCACGATCGGCAACCGAACCCTGACCCAGTGCGACCGCACCTTGTGCCGTGGCACGTGCGCCTTGGCCGACAGCGGTGCCGGAAGCTGCAGTCACCTGCGCGCCCTCGCCCATCGCCACCGCATTGGTGGCGACCGCAGCGATCTGCGTATTGGCACCCACCGCCGTGCTGCCATCGGCATTGACGCGTGCATTGCTGCCGATGGCAGTGTCGTTGGGGCCATGCGCATACGCGCTGCCGCCGATTGCGGTGCCGGTGACGTGATTGGCCACTGCTGCAGTGCCGACCGCGGTGGACGTGGCCGCTGGCGTGATGCTGCCGACCACGGCTGCGGTCGGCGTGCCTTGCACGCCGGTGGTGACCGTAGCGGTGCTGACGTTGCCTGCTGCATCGCTCGTAGCAGGTGCAGCGACAGCCGGCACCGTGGCGGTGCGTAGCGACGTGGTGCTGGCGAGCGCAGTGCCGCCACGTGCATCCAGCTGGGTGACCTTGGTGTCCAGCGCGGTCAATGCCGCGCCCACGTTGTTGTAGCTGGCGCCCTGGATCACGTAGGTCGGCGCGACGAACACGCCTTGCGCGCCGATCGCCGCACCGCCACCAAGGAAGCTGGCGGCATTGCTCAACGACTGGAACAACTGCCCGCCGTTGATCGCCTCAAGGCTGGCACTGGCAATCGCACCGGCACCCACATTGACAATGCGACGTGTCGCCGGACCGCCACGCCCATTACCGCTACCCACCGACACCGTGTTGGCGTCATAGGTGCGCGAGCCCGAGCCCAGGGCCACCGAATCGGCGCCACTGGCACCGGCATTGGCACCGAGTGCCACCGCATTGCTGCCGCTTTCGCGCACGAAGGAGTTGTAGCCCAGTGCAACACCGTTTTCGCCGATGGAATTGGTCTGCCGGCCCATCGCGGTGCTGTTCGCGCCGCTGGCGCTGCTGTCCACACCCATCGCACTGGCACCGGTGGCCGAGGCGCGGCTGCCGGAGGCAATTGCCACGCTGCGTGCGCCACTGGCGGTGGCGCCCGCGCCGACCGCACTGCTGCGATCGCCGGTTGCCGACGCCACGCCTTCACCGGTGGTGCGCACCATGCCATTGGTGGTCTGCATATCGGCCGCCAGGGAATCCAGCTGGCCCTTGTTGACCGCATCGGTAGCCGCCTGGCCGTCGCTGACATTGACGATGCGGCGCGTGGCCGGACCGCCGCGGCCATTGCCGCTACCGATCGACACCGTGTCGGCTTCATAGGTACGCGAACCGGAGCCCAACGCAACCGAATCGGCACCGGTTGCACCGGCGTTGGCGCCCAGGGCTACACCGTTGACCGCGCTCTGGCGCACGAACGAGTTGTAGCCCACCGAGACCGCGTTTTCGCCGATCACGTTGACCTGACGGCCGACGCCGGTGCTGTTGATGCCGGTGGCCGATGCATCCACACCGACCACACTGGCACCGACCGCATCGGCGCGGCTGCCGCCACCCAATGCCAGCGTGTTGTCGGCAAGCGCGGCTGCGCTCTGGCCCAACGCAGTGGCATTGACGCCGTCGGCATACGAATTCCAGCCGATGGCAGTGGTGTAGTCGGCGGTAGCCCAGGCACCGGCACCGAGGGCGGCTGCCCCCGTGCCGGACGCACGCGCCGGAATGAACCCGAAGAACGTGCTGCCGCCGACGGCCACGCTCTCATCGCCGGTGGCTTCGCTGAATTCGCCAACGGCGACCGCGCTGGCACCGGAGGCCAGCGCCACGGCACCGACGGCGGTGCTGTAGTCGCTGGATGCAACCGCGCCATAGCCCAGTGCCGAAGACAGGCGGCCGCTGGATTCGCTATAGCCACCGAATGCGGCGCTACCGATATTGGAGGCGGTACTGCGGAAACCCGCAGCAGTCGCCTGATTGTCGGAGGCCACCGCTTCGCTGCCGAGTGCGGTGGTGTAGGTCGAAATCGCCTGCGCACCGGCACCGTTCGCGGTGGCACCGATATCGCTGGCCAATGCGTTGCTGCCGACCGCGCTGCTGTTTTCGCCCAGTGCCTGAGCGTTGTTGCCCACCGCTGCCGCGCCGATGCCGCCAGCCAACGCGGCGACACCAACTGCGGTGGCGCTGTCGACCACTGCCTTCGCCCCTGCACCCAACGCGGTGGTGCCTGTACCGGTGGCAGCGGCGCCTTCACCAGCGGCCAATGCGTCATCGCCTTCCACATACGCGCCGGCATCGCTGTCATCGCTGCCGCTGGCCTGGAAGTACTTGCTGGTGGCTGCACCGGCTTCGGCAACCGCGGTGAGCTGATCCAGATTCACCGCATCGGTACCTTGCGTGCCGGCTGCCACATTGGTGATCTGACGTTCGTTGCCGGCACTGCCCACCGACACCGCGAAGTCGCGATCGGCCACCGAATCGGCGCCCAATGCCACGCTGCCTTCGCCGGTGGATTCGGAGAAATTGCCCAGCGCGGTGCTGTTGAGGCCCGGCGCCCACGCCGCGCCACCCACGGCGGTGGAGTAATCGCCGGATGCTTCGGTCGGCAACAAGCCGAGCAAGGCGCCACCGACCGACACGCTGTTGTAGCCGCTGGCCACGCTGCCCTGACCGGCTGCAACGCTGTACGCGCCAGTGGCGGTGGCATCGCCACCCACCGCCACCGTATTGGAGCCGCTGGCGGTGCTGAAATTACCCAGCGCAGTACTGTTGAAACCGCTCGCGGTGGAATAGCCACCCAAGGCAGTGGAGTAGTTGGACGTGGCTTCAGCACCGAAGCCGAAGGCCGCCGCGGTGGTGCCGTTGGCAATGCTCTCCGCACCTACGGCGGTGGCCGACTCGCCGCTGGCGCTGGCGAAATAACCCATCGCGATGGATTCGCTACCCTGCGCTTCGCTCAGCGCGCCGACTGCCAGCGAGCCATCGCCGTACGCGCCTGCCGCTGCACCGAGCGCCGTGCTTTGCGCACCCGCCGCTTCACTCTCGCCACCCAAGGCCACCGCGTAGTCGCCGCTGGCCTGGCTGAAGGCGCCATTGGACACGCTGCCAAAGCCGCTGGCCGCTGCGTTGTAACCGGCCGCATTGGCGTACTGCGCCGTGGCGCTGGCACCGCTGCCGATGGCCACCGCACCGATTGCGGTGGCCTGGCTGCCGGCACCGAACGCGCTGCTGTAATCGCCGTCTGCGGTGGCATTGGAACCGGCCGCGGTCGCGTCGTCGCCCTGTGCGAAAGCGGTGCCGTCACCGGTGCCTGCATACAGGCGCGCGGTATTTTCCGCAGCGCCAGCCACGGCGTTGAGCTGATCGAGATTCACCGCATCGGTGCCCTCGGTGCCGGCCGCAACATTGGCAATCTGGCGCTCGCTGCCGGCCGTGCCCACCGACACCGTGTTGGCGCGATCGGCGACAGCGCCTGCACCCAGCGCAACGCTGTTGTCGGCAGATGCCAATGCCCCGCCACCGAGGCTGACGCTCTGCGTGCCCACGGCGGTGGCTTCCCAACCCAGCGCGATGCTCTCATCGCCGGTTGCATTGGATTGGCCGCCGAGCGAAATCGCACGCGGGCCATATGCGTTTGCGTAGGTGCCAACGGCAATCGAGCCGGTGTCGGCTGCGGACGCATTCGCGCCAAGCGCCGTGCTGTCGTCACCGTAGGCCAAGCTTTCGGTGCCGATGGCGGTGCCGCCGTTACCCCATGCCACGCTGGCAAAGCCCAGCGCAGTCGATGCGCTGCCGTTGCCGATGCTTTCGTAACCGATTGCCGTTGCACCACGCCCGTTGGAAATGCTGTTGCCGCCGACGGCGGTGCTGAAATATCCCGAGGCATTGCTGTCGCTGCCGAGCGCAGTGGCGTAGTCGTCGCCGGCACTGCTGTTGAAGCCCACCGCCGTGGCATTGGCGATGCTGGCGTTGGCATTGCTGCCGACGGCCGTGGTGCCCAGCGCAGAGGCCTGGCTGCTTGCACCGAGCGCGATGCTGTCGTCGCCCGATGCATTGCTGGCGCCGCCCAGCGCGACAGTGCGCTCGCCGAACGCACTGCTGCCTGCGCCGACGGCGGTGGAGGCAGTACCGCCAGCGGCGGCATTGGCACCGAAGGCGGCACTATCATCGCCGAATGCAACGCTCGCGCCGCCCACGGCGGTGCTGGTGTCGCCGAACGCCACACTGCCCGCGCCCAGCGCAGTGGAGTCCGCACCGTTGGCGATGCTTTCGTAACCGAGCGCAGTCGCGCCGCTGGCGGTGGCCTGGCTTGCGCCGCCCACTGCCGTACTGGAGTCGCCCGCTGCACTGCTGTTACCACCGAGCGCGGTGGTGTTTTCGGCGATTGCGGCGCTGTTGAAACCCACCGCCGTGGCGTTGTCGGTGGTGGCATTGGCGCCACTGCCAACGGCAGTTGCGCCCTGCGCAGATGCCAGGCTGCTCGAACCCAGCGCGGTGCTGTAATCGCTGAAGGCCGACGCGTTGGAACCGGCAGCGACGCTGTCGATGCCTTCTGCAATCGCGGCGCCCTCGCCGGTGGCGACAAACGCGCGTGCGGTGGTGGATGCGACATCGGACACTGCGCTGAGCTGGTCGAGATTCACCGCATCGGTGCCCTCGGTACCAGCGGCCACGTTGGTGATCTGACGCTCATCGCCGGCCGCGCCCACCGATACGGTGTTGGCGCGCGTGGCGACCGAGTTGGCACCCAACGCAACCGAGTTGGCGCCGCGCGCGGTGCTGTAGTAGCCGAGCGCGGTGCTGAGTTCGCCGCTGGCCCAGGATTCCGGGCCAACCGCGGTGGCGCCTTCGCCCGGCGCATAGGCGAAGTAGCCCACGGCGGTGGCTTCGGTGCCGGAGGCTTCGCTGAGCGTGCCCACGGCCGTGGTGTAGGTGCCGGATGCGATCGCACCGGCGCCGAGCGCAGTGGCCGCTTCGCCACTGGCCTGGGTCTGCACGAAGAAGCCCAGACCGGGAATCAGATCGACCGGGCCACCGACAGCGGTGCTGCTGGTGCCGCTGGCACTGGTCTGCGTGCCCACGGCCGTGGCGTAATCGCCGGCCGCATTGGCCACCGCGCCGAACGCAGAGGACTGCGCACCGGCCGCATACGCGCCGACGCCGAACGAGGAAGCCGCAAACCCGTCGGCATTGGCGCTGGCGCCGACCGCGGTTCCACCGACGCCGGCACTGGTGGCGCCGGTATCGACCGGCACGCCGCCATTGGTGATCAACGGCTCGCCATCTTCGTTCACCGCCGCGCCGCCAACGGCGACGCTCCCCGGGCCATTGGCCTGTGCGTTATGGCCGAAAGCCGCGCTGTTCTGGCCCGATGCCAGTGCATTGAACCCCACCGCCGTTGCGTTCTCGGCCACGGCATTGGCACCGGTGCCGAGCGCGGTGGTGGCGGTGCCCACTGCATTGGCGCCATCGCCTGCGGCCAGGGCGCGCTCGCCTTCGACATAGGCGCCCACGCTGTCGTCGCCTGGTGTCGCCTTGAAGAACAACGCAGTGTCTTCGGCCACATCGGCCACGTCGCGCAGCTGCGCCACGTTGACCGCATCGGTGGCGTTGACGCCGGCAGTGACATTGGTGATGCGGCGCGTTGCCGGGCCACCGCGGCCATTGCCGCTACCCACCGACACCACCTCGTCTTCGTGGGTGCGCGAGCCTGCGCCCAGCGCTACCGAATTTGCTCCGGTGACACCTGCATCGGCGCCCAGCGCCACGCCGTTTTCCCCGGCCTGGCGCACGAAACTGTTGTAGCCGATGGCCACCGCGTTCTCGCCGATGGCATTGGTCTGGCGGCCGATCGCGCTGCTGTTGACGCCACTGGCGCTGCTGTCGGCGCCGGTGGCCACTGCGCCGGTCGCGCTGGCGCGGCTGTTGGCGCCGATTGCGGTGGCCTTGCTGACCGGGGCGGATGCGCCGCGGCCGACTTCGACCGATTGCGCATTGGCGGGAAGCGGCGTGGCGAATCCGGCGCCACCCAGTGCCAGGGCGATGGCGGCGGCCAGTGCGAGGCTCTGGCGGCGGTCGATGAGCGAGGCTGATGCAACGGCTCCGGGGCTGTCACCGCTGGCCAATTCCGAGGCCACGGCCCACACGCCCAGTGATTTGTTCCAGACCTTGCGATAAATCCGATTCATCGACGCACGACTCCTGAGTTGTTGGACTGGTTTTTGGCGAACACCCGCCTGCGAAAGGCGTTCCAGCCTGAGATTCCCCGCAGGTGTTCGCGCCATGGGCCTTGCGGCGGGAGCGGCTTTCACCTGCTCCCTGGATAGTCAAAAAGTGAACGCTACCCAACCATAGAACTGAGCAAAGTGTTAACAGCCGTCATTTCAGGCGTCAAGTTTTTGACAGAAAGCGAAGATAAGTGCGCTTTCCATCACACTTCTGCTTGCTTTTATTAGATTTTTGATAAACCTTTGGAAAACAGCGACCTAGATCATGTCTCTCAAGACATTTAAAAGCTGAATAGCCGTGTCCGTTGTGGACAAAAAAAACCCGCTGGCGAGACGCCAGCGGGCTTGGTTGCGCAAAACCGCAGCAGAAAGGGGTCAGATGGCGGGTCAGTGCCTCGGGTACCGGCAACCGCTGCCTGGCTGGCCTGCCGGCGCTGGCGCCAGGCGCGGGTGCGCCAAGGAAATGACGATCACTCCAGGCGCCGATGCCGGACGTCGACTCATTGGCGCGCCAACAGGCTTGCGCCATCGAAGCTGGCGCCCTCCAGTTTGAGCACGTAGGTGCCTGCGCGCGGCGCGGTGAAGCGCACTGTCTGGCTGTGCCGCTGCGCATGGAGGCGCCGTCGTTGTCGTCAGCGCTGTACGCGCCCGAGTGCCACGTACAGCGATGCCTGTCCGATGCCACCAAAGCTGAGAAAGCTCAGTACCTGGCCTGCGGACGCCTGGAAAGTGAACACGCCGGCATCCCCTGCCACATTGGACACACCACGCTGGATCGTGCCGTTTTGCAGCACCTGGGCATCCAGAGTGCAACCCAGGTCACCGCCGTCATGCGCGCGTCGACCGCATTGGCCCCGCCACCGATCGCAGTGGAGGCAACGCCGGTGGCCTCGGTGGCTTGCTCGCTGCTACCGACGACAAAGCAGAACGCGCCGTAGTCGTACACCACTGCAACCCCGCCAACCGCCGCCGCAGATGTGCTGATCATCAACGCATCACCACCGCGCTCGCATCGCGCTCCAATGTCAGGCTGCCCGCTCCCAGCGCGCTGGTGCCATCGACAAGCGCATTACTTGCCGCCCCAGGGCAATGGCATCTTGCCCGTCGACGAATGGAGGCAACTCGGCATCGTCTTCGGCCGGCACTGATGCAATTGGCGTGGATGTCGACGCCGCTGCACGGGCAACAAAGCCCATCGACGCATCAGCGGCAGCCAGTGCTGCGCACATAGACGCTGGCCATCGACTACGCTGCACGGAGTCGCCGAAGTGCGCATCTGCGCCATTGCAGTGGCTGTGGTGCCACCGCCCACCAGCACCATGCAGATGGAAACGGCCAGACCACTGCCCGCCTGCAGACGGCACTGCACCTGCATTTTCGAGATAATCGGATAATATTCGCCTTACCGGAGAGCGACCGCACCTCGGCATCTTCGATATTCTTCATTAAACGCCTACTCTCGATTATGGTCTGGCGCGTAAGAACCGACCGCCGCTCACCTGATTGCCCCCCCCCGTGAGGCCTTATAGAGTGCAGCACCCCCCCTTCACCAGGATTTACCCGGAAAATAAGCAAAATTAAGTGTTTATAAGACGTGCGGAATGTGATGAAGACGCAACGCTTTATGAATATATTTAACGCCCGAACAACTAAATGCAGAGCACAGCACGCACGCACGCACGCACGCAAAAATATTTTTATGCGAATACCTAAAAACTCTTACATTTACTACAAGCAACCCTTATTTTTTTAACAGAACCTAGTTACGACTGCACAACCAGGGCGGCATGACCAGGCGCGACACATTGTCGATCGCCGAGCTGCAGCACGCGGGCCGCGTTGCTGCGGCGCACGACCGGGACACATGGATGGACCGACCAGGACGCGCTAGCAGCCGGCCAGAACACACCGGTTACACGCCTCTTTCAGCGTCAGCATCGCCGCACCTCTGCATGGCGATGCACGATGCACGATGCAACCCAATCCATCCAGAACGTCGCGCAGGCATCTTGCAACGAGGTGGCATCAGAAGCGTGACCACCACAAACAAAAACGGCCGTGTGCACGCTGCACACGGCCGTCAGGGAGGTCGTCGCCGCGCACTCAGCGCACGCGGCCACGGGTCACCGACTCAACCGCACCACACGCGCGCGTTGCGGAACATCCGCAACCACGGCGAGTCGTTACCCCAGTCGGCCGGATGCCAGCTCAGATTTGCGCTGCGCGGCGTGCGCTCCGGATGCGGCATCAGGATGGTGACGCGGCCGTCGCTATTGGTCAGCCCGGTAATACCGTCCGGCGAACCGTTCGGATTGAGCGGGTACTGCGATGCCACCACGCCGTCGCCATCGATGTAACGCAGTGCCACGCGTGCAGCGGCCTGGTCCACGCCGGTGTCGAACTCTGCACGGCCTTCGCCATGCGCCACCGCCACCGGAATCCGCGAACCGGCCATGCCACGCAGGAAGATCGAAGGCGACTCCACCACTTCCAGCAACGCCGTGCGTGCTTCGAACTGCTCGCTGCGGTTGCGCAAAAAGCGCGGCCAATGCTCGGCGCCGGGAATGATGTCCTTGAGCTGGCTGAGCATCTGGCAGCCATTGCACACCCCCAGCGCGAACGTATCGCTGCGCGCGAAGAATGCGGCAAACGCGTCGCGCAGCGCCGAACGTTCCAGGATCGAGGTCGCCCAGCCACGGCCGGCACCCAGCACGTCACCGTAGCTGAAACCGCCGCACGCTGCGAAACCGACAAACTCGCTCAACTCCACGCGGCCTTCGATCAGGTCGCTCATGTGCACGTCGTAGGCGCGGAAACCGGCACGCTCGAAGTTGTAGGCCATTTCGATCTGCCCGTTGACGCCCTGCTCGCGCAGGATCGCCACCTTGGGCCGTGAACCGGTGGCCACGAATGGCGCCGCCACATCTTCCGAGGGGTCGAACACCAGCGTCGGACGCAGGCCCGGCGCCTTGAAATCACGCGCCAGCGCGCGCTCTTCGTCGGCGCTATCGGGGTTGTCGCGCAGCTTCTGCATGGCATGGGTCACCGACCACCACGCATCGAACAACTCTTCCCAACGCCACTCGGCCAGCACGCGGCCCTGCCCGCTCACGCGGATGCGCGGCGCACCGGTGGGCCGCGCAATACGCTGCGCGCATTCGGTCAACGCGTGGCGCTCGACCAGATCGGCGAACGCGGCGCGATCTTCGCTGGCGATCTGCACCACCGCGCCCAGCTCTTCATTGAACAGGCTGCGGAACGCATCGTCGCCCCACGCATCCAGCGTGATATCCAGGCCCTGCCGCGAGGCAAAGGCCATCTCGCACAGCGCCGCAAACGCACCGCCATCGCTGCGATCGTGATACGCCAGCAACAGCCCGCTTTCGCGCGCGTCGCGGATCAACTCGAAGAAACTGCGCAGGCGCTGCGCGTCGTCCAGATCCGGCACCTCGCCGCCGAACGCAGGAAGCGCCGCATCATCGGCATACACCTGGGCCAGTACCGACCCGCCCAGGCGCTGCTTGCCACCGCCCAACCCGATCAACCACAACTCGCTCTCTTCATCGCTGCGCAGCAACGGCGTCAGCTGCGTGCGCACGTCGCCCACCGGCGCGAAGGCGCTGATGATGAGCGAGACGGGTGACACGCTCTTGTGAGCGATGGAATTGGGCATTGGGGATTGCGGATTGGCAACAACGGAGGAACCCGGTGTTTCGCCAATCCCGAATGCCGAATCCCGAATCCCGGCCTCGACCCACTGCGCCTGCATCGACAGCGAGTCCTTGCCTACCGGCACGCTCAGCTCCAGTGCCGGGCACAGCTCCATGCCGATCGCGCGCACTGCGTCGTACAGCAATGCGTCTTCGCCGCTGTGGCCGGCGGCGGCCATCCAGTTGGCCGAGAGCTTGATGCTGTCCAGCCGCTGCACCGGGGCGGCGCACAGGTTGGTGATCGCTTCGCCCACCGCCATGCGGGCGGACGCGGCCGCATTCAACAGCGCCAGCGGCGTGCGCTCGCCGATCGACATCGCCTCGCCTTCGAAGGTGTCGAAACCGGCCAGGGTGATCGCGCAATCGGCCAGTGGCAGCTGCCACGGCCCGATCATCTGCTCGCGCGCAGTCAACCCGCCCACGCTGCGGTCGCCGATGGTCACCAGAAAACTCTTGGACGCCACGGTGGGATGCGCCAGCACGCGCAAGCCGGCCTGTTGCAGGTCCAGCGACGCGGTCGGCAACACCGGCCACTGCGGCGCGGGCAGATGCACGGCATCGCGATGCATCTTCGGTGCCTTGCCGAAGAGCACGTCCATGGGGAGGTTGATTGGGAGGTCGGGAGTGGGACCGGGGACCGGGGACCCGGGACCCGGGAAAGCAGGATCGGCGGCGACGGACACACCGCCGGCGGACGAAGCGGAATCGCGCTCTTGCGTTTGCCCTCCCCGGGTCCCCGGTGCCGGGTCCCCGGTCCCGCCATCCAGCGTCCCATACCCCACGACCAGCCGTTCCTCCGCCGTGGCGACGCCGACCGCGGCGAACGGGCAGCGTTCGCGGGCGCAGATGGCGGCGAATTCTTCCAGGCGCGCCTGCGGCACGCCGAGCACGTAGCGTTCCTGTGATTCGTTGCACCACAGTTCCAGCGGCGACAGCGAGGGGTCGTCGGTGAGCACGCGACCCAGGTCGATGATGCCGCCCACGCCGGAGTCGTGCAGCAACTCGGGGATCGCGTTGGACAGGCCGCCCGCGCCCACGTCGTGGAACCAGCGGATCGGGTTGTCGACGCCCAGCGCCACGCAGCGGTCGATGACCTCCTGGCAGCGGCGCTCCATCTCCGGGTTTTCGCGCTGCACGCTGGCGAAATCCAGCGCTTCGGCACTGTCGCCGGCAGCCACCGAACTGGCCGCACCGCCGCCCAGGCCGATCAGCATCGCCGGGCCGCCCAGCACGATCACCGCATCGCCCGGCTGCAGGCGCAGCTTTTCGACCTGGTTACGATCGATCGCGCCCAAGCCACCGGCCAGCATGATCGGCTTGTCGTAGGCGCGGGTCAGGCCCGGGCCTTCGGCGAGCTCGAAGCTGCGGAAGTAGCCAAGCAGATTGGGCCGGCCGAATTCGTTGTTGAAGGCTGCGCCGCCGAGCGGGCCATCGAGCATGATGTCCAACGCCGGCGCCATGCGCGGATTCAGCGCGCGCGGCGCTTCCCACGGCTGCGGCAGGGTGGGAATGCGCAGGTGCGAGACCGAAAACCCGGTCAGGCCGGCCTTGGGCTTGCCGCCGCGACCGGTGGCGCCTTCGTCGCGGATTTCTCCGCCTGCGCCAGTGGCCGCACCGGGGAACGGCGCGATCGCGGTGGGGTGGTTGTGCGTCTCCACCTTGATCGCGAAGGCCGACGGCAGCACCGCTTCGCTGCGGTATTCGCCGCTGGCCGGGTCCGGGCGATAGCGCGCGGCCGGCACGCCTTCCACCACCGCCGCGTTGTCGCTGTAGGCAGACAAGGTGTGCTGCGGGGTCTGCTGGTGGGTGTGCTTGATCATGCGGAACAGCGAGCGTTCCTGCGGCTTGCCGTCGATGGTCCAGCTGGCATTGAAGATCTTGTGCCGGCAATGCTCGGAATTGGCCTGCGCAAACATCATCAATTCGACATCGGCCGGGTCGCGCCCCAGCGCGGCGAAGCGTTCGCGCAGGTAATCGATCTCGTCCTGCGCCAGCGCCAGACCCAGGTCGCGATTGGCCTGCTCCAGCCCGTCCAGCGGCACGCGCTGCAAGTGGCCGCGGTCGGGCACGTTGAACAGCGCCTCGGCAGCGGCGGCCGAGCCGAGCAGCGACTGCGTCATCGGGTCGTGCAGCAGCTTGGCCACGGCAGCCTGCGCGGGCGCGTCCTCCGGCCAGCCGGCCAGGTCGATGCGGGTGCCACGTTCAACGCGCTGGATCGGCTGCCCGGCGCCGCGCACCAGTTCGGTGGCCTTGCTGGACCACGGCGACAGCGTGCCCAGCCGCGGGACCACGTAGCGCGAGGAGGCATCGGCATCGCGCGGCGCGGGGGCGGCGTCGGCCTGCAGGATCCGCTGCAAGGTGGCCTGATCGGGCGCTTGCCCGGCCTCGACGCGGATGAAGTACACGTGCCAGGCGCCGGTGATGCGCAGCGCGGGGACGAGGGTTTGCAGGCGGGTTTCGAGCCGAGCGCGGCGGAACGGCGAAAGGGCGGAAGCGCCCTCGAGGACCATCATGTCCGGGGAACCGTGTCAGAAACGGGGCTGCAGATTGTAACGGAGCCGATGGGTCGGCGTCGGTCGGGGGTGCGGCAGTACGGATGGGGAATGGGGAATCGTCAGGCAGGCCTTGACGCTGGCCCATGCGCATGCCGGCGTGTTGCGCCGGGCGGCACCAGGGAACGTGGTCAGATGGCGCCCCCTCGGAAACGGCAAAGGCCGGGATGCGGACGCACCCCGGCCTTTGTCATTGCACGGACCATCACCACAACGACGCCATCAGCGACGCGCCGCGATGGTCAGGGCTGAGCCCGCCTCAGCGGCTGCCGCCCGCTGTGGTCACGGCACGCTTTTCCAGTGCTTCGCGCAGCTGCGCCGGCGGCAGGTAGCCACCGAGCTGGGTGCCGTCCGGCGCAAAGATCGCCGGGGTGCCGTTGACGCCCAGGCGCTGGCCCAGGGTGTATTCCATCGACACCGGGTTCTTGCAGTCCTTGGAATTCACCGGCTGGCCGGACTTGGCCGCAGTCAGTGCCTGCTTGCGGTCGGCAGCGCACCACACGGCAATCATTTCCTTGTGGTCCTGGCTGCCCAGGCCCATGCGCGGGAAGGCCAGATATTCGACCGCGATACCCTGCTTGTTGAGCTCGCCGATCTCGCTGTGCAGCTTGCGGCAGTAACCGCATTCCACGTCGGTGAACACGGTCACGGTGTACTTGGGGTTGGCCGGCGCGAACACGATGCGGTCGGCCTTGGGTACGGTTTCCAGCTGCTTGCGGCGGTAGGCCAGCAGGCCCGGGCTGGCGGCGAACTGCTTGTTCTGGATGTCGAACGGCTGCGCCTGGATCAGGTAACGGCCGTCGTCGCTGACGTACAGCACCTGCCCACCGACCACTACCTCGCGGAACCCAGGGAACGGCGCAGCACCGATGTAATCGGGCTTGAAGTCCGGGTCCAGGGCCTTGAGGGCGGCGCCGACGCGCTGATCCACATTGCCAGTTGCGGCGGGGGCGGCAGCGGCGGTTGGCTTGGCGCCGGCGTTGCCCGCCGCAGGCTGCGACGATTGTGCGCAGGCGGTAAGGCTGAGCGCGCCCAGCAGCGCGGCGATAGCAAGACGATACATTTACGCATCCAGTGGAATTGGGGTGGCCGGATTCTCGCACAGGGTGGATGAAGCCTGGCACCGGCCGCCACTGTTTGTTTGTTTGCCCAATGCTGCGTTCGTAACGTTCACGGGTCGGACATGCGGACGGCGCGCGGCGCCGTAGGTCGTGTCCCTGGCGGGATCTGAGGCGCTTGCGCGGCGGTCTTGCCGGGAAAAGGTGCGCTCCCCCACGCGTGCCCCCATGCACCTTGAAGCCGTCGCAGGGAGGCGCTCACGCGACGGGCCTTCCCCGCCAAACCGGCTAACCGGCTAACCGGCTAACCGCGCGGATGGTGCGCGGCGTGCAGTTTCTGCAGGTGTTGCCGCGCCACCAACGTATAGATCTGGGTGGTGGACAGCGAGCTGTGGCCCAGCAGCATCTGCAGCGCGCGCAGGTCTGCACCGTGGTTGAGCAGATGGGTCGCGAAGCTGTGCCGCAGGCCATGTGGACTGACCGTTGCCGGGTCGATGCCGGCCACCACCGCATAGCGCTTGACCAGCGACCAGAAGTGCTGGCGGCTGAGCGGGTGACGGGCGGCGTCGATGAACAATGGCACCTGCCCCTCCACCGGCGCCACCGGCTTGTGCTCGGCCAGCAGCGGGCGCGCCTGGTGCAGATACCGCTCCAGCCAGTGCTGGGATTCTTCGCCCAGCGGTACCAGGCGGTCCTTGCTGCCCTTGCCGGTGACCCGCAGCACGCCCTGGCGCAGATTCACCCCCACCGCCGGCAGGTTGACCAGCTCGCTCACGCGCAGGCCCGCGGCGTACATCAGCTCCAGCATGGCGCGGTCGCGCAGACCGGTTGGGGCCTCCACGTCAGGGGCGCCGAGCAGCGCCTCGATCTGGCTTTCGGTCAACGCCTTGGGCAGCGAGCGCGGCAGCTGCGGCGGGTCGATCAATGCGGTCGGGTCGTCGCTGCGCACGCCATCGCGCAGGCACAGCCCATAGAACGCACGCAAGGTCGACAACAACCGCGCCGTGCTGCGCGGAGAGTAATTGGCCTGGGTACGCCAGCGCAGATAGTCGAACAACGCCGCGCGATCGATACCCAGCAATCCGCCGCCAGCGCCGTCGCGCCAGCGCGCCAGCCCTTCCAGATCGCGCCGATAGCTGTCCAGGGTTTGCCGCGCCACGCCTTGCTCGGCCCAGAACCGGTCCAGGAACCGTTCGATCACTGCAGCATCGGCGGCCTGCACCGGCGGCAGTTGGCGGGTGAGTTGGCGGCGTTCGGCAGGGCTGCTGGCAGACATCGCCACAGCATAAAACGCCGCGCGGGTTTTGAGCGGCTAACAAAACGAGCACAGCTACCGCAGCGCGGCGTTGCTCCATGCCTGGCGACCGTTATGCTCGCGCCATGACTTCGATCCCTTTGCCTCGGGTTGCGCGCCCCCCTGCCCTGGTGGGCTGGCGGCTGCTGGCGCTGTGCTACGACCTCTGGCCGGTGCTGGCGCTGTCGATGCTGATCTCCGCTGCGTTCACGCTGGGATTCACGCTGGCCGGGCACCCGGCGCGCGAGAACATCGCTCCTTTCAGCGGCTGGCAATGGCTGTTGTGGGTGTGCTGCTGGCTCGCCGCAGGCGTCTACGCCACGGTGAGCTGGCGCCGCGGTGGGCAGACCCTGGGCATGCGCCCATGGCGGCTGCGACTGCAAGGGCCACAACCCACCTGGCAACAAGCCTGGATCCGCTACGCAGTGGGCACGCTGGCGCTGGCGCTGGGCGGCGCCGGCTTCTGGTGGGCATGGCTGGATCGCGAGCGCCTGACCTGGCATGACCGTGCGAGTGGCACCCGGCTGGAGCGCATTCCCAAGCATTAGCCACAACCAACACGTCGCCCAGCTAATGCTGGTTAGGGGAATGTGCTGCGGTTGAGTGGCCGTCTTGCGATATGCCGATTGCTGATGCCAGCGAGCTCCTGTGAGCGTCTCAGCGGCATGCGCTGGCAAGGGTACTACGCAGCCGCCTCGGGGGACCTGCCCGCACGTGAGAGGTCGAACACCCGCTCACCTAATGAAGGCCGGCGCGTCCGGCTGCCGAAACCGGCCAGCCAATACGCCTGACGGATTTCCCCACTTCTAACGGGTGATGACCTCGCGCCACGCCATCAAACGGCGGGCCGCCGGCTCGGCTAAAGCATCCGTTTCATCAAGACCCATGCGCTGCCCGGAAATCTCACGCAGGGTCGTGGCGACCGTTGCCTGATCAGCACCCTGCCAGAGCAGCGTGCATATTTCGGGAACATAGCTGGCGTACTCATCGCGCGCCTGCGGCACGCCCGCAACGCCGATCGGATCCCACAGGTACTACAGTACTTCGCTGACCGCCTGCGCAAGCGCACGTTGGTCGGCATCGGGCAAGGCCTGCGCTGCGCGGCTCAACTACTCCGCCGCCGGAACAACCACGCCGACACGCCCAGCATCACCATCGGCGGCAGCGCGTAGGCGATGCGGTAATCGAGCTTGAGCGCGCCGGCCATGCGGCCGAAGAACAGCTGCAGCAACCAGAACCCCAGCGCGAACAAAATGCCCAGGAACAATCGCTTGCCCAGGCCGCCGCTGCGCAGCGAGCCGAAAGAGAACGGGATTGCCGCCATGCACAGCGCCAGCACATTGAGCGGGTAGAACCAACGGCTCCAGTACTGATCTTCGTAGTCGCGCGAATCCAGTCCATTGCGGCGGCGGTATTCGATGCTCTGCTCCAGCTCGTGCGCGGAGAGGTTACGCGGCTTGGCCAAGCCGGACGCAAGCGCCGACGGGCTCAGCTGCGATTGCCAGGGCAGCTCGGGGAAGGTTTCGCGCTGCACCGAACGTTCCTGGAAGGTATCGCGACGCACCTGACGCAGGGTCCAGTGGCCGTCGCGGTGCTCGGCCACGGAGGCATAAGTGAGCTGCTGCAGCCTGCCGTTGGCATCCATGCTGTACAAGCGCACATCGTGCAAGATCAGCGCGGTGCCGCCGCCATCGAGCAGCTTTTCTTCGCCGCCAAGCGCATTGAGGAAGGTAGTGCCTTCACGTGCCCACAGACCCGAATAGCGGGCCATCGCCATGTTGCTGTTATAACGGGCACTGGTCTTGAGCGTATCGGCCTGGTTTTGCGCCCACGGGCCCACCGTTTCGCCACTGATCACCATGCTGGCGGTCAACAGCGCCATCGCGGCGACCACCGAGGCGGACATGCGCTTGCGCGACACGCCCAGCGCACGCAGCGCGGTCAGCTCGGATGTGGCCGCCAGCTGGCCCAGGCCCATCAGGGCGCCGATCACCGCGGCGGTGGGGAACAAGGTGTAGGCGCGCCGCGGCACGGTGTAGGCCACAAAGGCCACCGCGTGACCGAAGCTGTAGCTGCCCTGGCCGATGTTCTTGGCCTCGCTGGCGAAGGCGTTGACCAGATCCAGCCCCAGCAGCACCGCCCAGGTCAGCAGCACGGTGAACAACACCACGCGCCCGACGTACCAATCATGGACCCGCGGCATCAGCCTCATGCGCCCGCCCTCGGTCGACGCACGCGGCCATCGCGGGCATAGGCCCAGATCGCCACCGCCAACAGCGGCAACGTCAGCCACCACAGGCCCAGTGCTGCCGGGGTCTTGCCGTTGGCGATCCACTGGGTGCCGACGATCATCAAATTGGTGCCCACCATATAGGCCAGGAAGGCCAGCATGATCCGGCCATAGCGCTGTTGCCGCGGCGCGCTGCGCGACAGCGGCAGGGTCAGCAAGGCGAAGGCCAACGCCAGCAGCGGCGGCGCCAGGCGCTCATGCAGCTGCGCGCGGGCAGCGGGGCGCTCATCGGACAGCAGCTGGGTGGTCCACATCACCTCCGGGTCGTTGGCGTCGTGGGTCCGGGTGCGGTCGGGCAAGACCACGTCGTTGCTGGCGAACTTCATCAGGCGGTAGTCCAGGGTGGTGCCGGCAGCCGGCCCTTCGATGCGGTAACCGTCCTCCAGGCGCAAGTAACGGTCGGTCTTGCCTTCGAAGAACATTGCGCCACGGTCGGCAGTGACCACATCGATGCGGTCGTCCTTCTGCCGTTGCATGAAGACCTTGCCCAGGTTCTTGCCATCGGCCGAGATGGTGGTCAGGTAGACCACGCCGCCGCCGGACAGCGGGGTGAACTTGCCCGACTCCAGGCCGGCCATCAGCACGCTGCGGTTTGCGTCTTCCAGCATGGTCTCGGCGGTACGGCTGGCCCACGGCCCCAACCACAGCGAACACAGCCCGATGATGACCACCACCGGCACCACCAGCATCAGCATCGGCCGCAACATGCGCTTTGGGCCCACGCCTATGGCGGTGATGACGGCCATTTCTGAATCGCGGTACAGCCGCGCCAGTGCCAACAACAGTCCCAGCATCAGCGCCAGCGGCAGGATGATGGGCAGGTAGGCCACGAACTGCAGGCCCACCTGCGACAGCAGCAAGCGAGCGGGGATGCGGCCGTCGGCGATATTGCCGAGGATATCCACCAGCACACCGCCGACGCTGACGACCAGCAGCACGATCAAGGTGGCCAGGAAGCTCTGGGTGAAATCGCTGAGCAGGTATCGATCGAGCTTCGGCATGGGGTGGGCTTGTTTTAAACTCTCGGATTCGTTCGCGGCGGCGCCAGCCTAGTCCGGTTGGCGTAAACAGCCCGCGATTGTACGGATTTGCCTACGGAATCTGATCAATGGCCCTGCAATTCATCCTGAACCAAGACGCGCCGGCAAGCGCCCACGTCGACTGCATCGTGGTTGGCGTGTTCGCCGACAACACCCTTTCGCCCGCTGCGCAGGCGCTGGACAGCGCCAGCCAGGGTCGCCTGACGGCCCTGGTGGCACGCGGCGACGTGGTTGCCAAGACCGGCAGCACCACCCTGGTCCACGACCTGCCCGGCGTGACCGCCCCGCGCGTGCTGGTGGTCGGGCTGGGCGAGACCGGCAAGTTCGGCGTGGCGCCCTACCTCAAGGCGATCGGCGATGCGACCCGCGCGCTGAAGACCGGCGCGGTCGGCACCGCCCTGCTCACCCTGACCGAACTGCCCGTCAAGGCCCGCGACGCAGCCTGGAACATCCGCCAGGCAGTCATCGTCGGCGACCATGCGGCCTATCGCTACACCGCCACCCTGGGCAAGAAGAAGGTCGACGAGAGCGGCCTGACCACCCTGGCCATCGCCGGCGACGACGCCCGCGCATTGGCCGTAGCCGTGGCCACCGCCGAAGGCGTGGAATTCGCGCGCGAGCTGGGCAACCTGCCGCCAAACTACTGCACTCCGGCCTACCTGGCCGACACTGCCGCGGCATTTGCCGGCAAGTTCCCGGGCGCCGAGGCCGAGATCCTGGACGAGGCGCAGATGGAAGCGCTGGGCATGGGCTCGCTGCTGTCGGTGGCGCGCGGCTCGGCCAACCGCCCACGCCTGATCGTGCTGAAGTGGAACGGCGGCGGCGACGCGCGTCCCTACGTACTGGTGGGCAAGGGCATTACCTTCGACACCGGCGGCGTCAACCTCAAGACGCAGGGCGGCATCGAGGAAATGAAGTACGACATGTGCGGTGGCGCCAACGTCATCGGCACCTTCGTGGCCACGGTCAAGGCCGAGCTGCCGATCAACCTGGTGGTGGTGGTACCGGCGGTGGAAAACGCCATCGACGGCAACGCGTACCGTCCCTCCGATGTGATCACCAGCATGTCGGGCAAGACCATCGAAGTCGGCAATACCGATGCCGAAGGCCGCCTGATCCTGTGCGATGCGCTGACCTACGCCGAACGCTTCAACCCCGAAGCGCTGGTGGACGTGGCCACGCTGACCGGTGCCTGCATGGTGGCCCTGGGCCACCAGACCGCTGGCCTGATGAGCAAGCACGACGACCTGGCCAACGAGTTGCTCAGCGCCGGCGAGCAAGTGTTCGACCGCGCCTGGCGCCTGCCGCTGTGGGACGAGTATCAGGGCCTGCTGGATTCCACCTTCGCCGACGTCTACAACATCGGCGGCCGCTGGGGCGGTGCGATCACGGCGGGTTGCTTCCTGTCGCGCTTCACCGAAAACCAGCGTTGGGCGCATCTGGACATCGCCGGCGTGGCCAGCGACGAAGGCAAGCGCGGCATGGCCACCGGCCGCCCGGTGGGCCTGCTGACACAGTGGTTGCTGGACCGCGCCGCGGGTGGGAATTGAGAATCGGGAATCGGGAATTGTGAAACCCTTCTCCTCTCAGTCATCGCCGCGACCTTCGAGGTCGCGGCGATGCCGTGACCATTCCCGATTCCCCTCTCCCGATTCCCTGCCCTGATGCCCCGTGCCGACTTCTACCTGATCGCCAAACCGCGCTTCCTCAACGAACCGCTGCGGCTGGTCTGCGAGCTGGCGCGCAAGGCCAACGATGCCAACCTGTCCACGCTGATCCTGGCGCGCGATGCCGCACAGGCCGAGGCGCTGGACGACCTGTTGTGGGCGTTCGACGACGAGGCCTATGTACCGCACCAGATCGCCGGCACCGATGAGGAAGACGAACTGGCGCCGGTGCTGATTGCCGCCCCCGAATTCGCCGCGCCCTCGCGCCCGCTGGTGATCAACCTGCGCGACGACCCCTACCTGGGCGCCTGCGACCGCGTGCTGGAAGTGGTACCGGCCGACCCCGCCGCCCGCGAACCGCTGCGCGAACGCTGGAAGCAGTACAAGGCCCTGGGCCTGGAACTGACCAAGTACGACATGTGAGAGGGGCTGGGATTGGGGAGTTGGGATTGGGGATTCGTAACAGCAGATGTTTGCCTCTCCCTGGGCTGCATCCAACGGCCAATCCAAGCCAGCCGATCTTCGCTTCGCAGCACCAACACCGACATTGACGAGTGGATTGCCAGTGACTCTCGCCGGCCCCATGACGCAACCAATCCCGAATCCCGAATCAACGAATCCCAGCCACACTATGACCACCCTCGCCTCCAGCTACGACCCCGCTTCCTTCGAATCGCGCCTGTATGCGCAGTGGGAGGCGGCTGGCTATTTCGTGCCGTCCGGCAAGGGCGAGCCGTATACCGTGTTGCTGCCGCCGCCCAATGTCACCGGCACGCTGCACATGGGCCATGCGTTTCAGCAGACGCTGATGGATGCGCTGGTGCGCTATCACCGCATGCGCGGCTACGACACGCTGTGGCAGGTGGGTACCGACCACGCCGGCATCGCCACCGAGATGGTGGTGTCGCGCAATCTGGCGCTGGAAGGCAACGGTGAAACGCGCGACTCGCTCGGGCGCGAAGGCTTCATCGCCAAGGTGTGGGAATGGAAGGCCGAATCCGGCGACACCATCGAGCGCCAGATGCGCCGTTTGGGGACCTCCAGCGATTGGTCGCGCAGCACCTTCACCATGGACCCGCAGCCCTCGGCGGCAGTGAATGAAGCGTTCGTGCGCTGGTACGAGCAGGGCCTGATCTATCGCGGCCAACGCCTGGTCAATTGGGATCCGGTGCTGAAGACCGCCATTTCCGATCTGGAAGTGGAAAACGTCGAAGAAGACGGCTTTTTGTGGTCGATCCGCTATCCGCTGGCCGATGGCGTGACCTACGAACACGTCGAGCACGATGCCGATGGCGTGGAGACCTTGCGCGAAACCCGCGATTATCTGGTGGTGGCCACCACGCGCCCGGAAACCATGCTGGGCGACACCGCGGTGATGGTGCACCCGGACGATGCGCGCTATGCCAGCCTGCACAGCGCACGCATCGTGCTGCCGCTCACCGGCCGGCAAGTGCCGGTGATCACCGACGATTACGTGGACCGCGCGTTCGGCACTGGCGTGGTCAAGGTCACGCCTGCGCATGATTTCAACGATTATCAGGTAGGCGTGCGGCACTCGCTGCCGATGATCAACATATTTACTAAGGATGCCCGCATCAAGTGGAGTCGCTGGCAAGATGGCGCGCAGCCCCAAGGCGATACCGTTCAACAAGATGGCAGCTTGTTGATAGAAAATCGGATTTCGCTCGGAGCAGAATTCTTACCCGATGGAGTCGTCGATGAAATACCACTGAAATTTCAGGGGTTGGATCGTTTTGAAGCTCGTAAGCTCGTGCTAACAGAACTGGAAGAGCAAGGGCTGCTAGTTGAAACCAGAGCGCACAAGTTGCAAGTGCCACGTGGTGACCGCACCGGTCAAGTAATCGAGCCTTATCTCACAAGTCAATGGTTCGTGAAGATGGACGTGCTGGCCAAGCGCGGCCTGGAGCTGGTCGAAAGCGGCCAGATCAAATTCGTGCCGCCGAACTGGATCAACACCTATCGCCACTGGATGGAGAACATTCAGGATTGGTGCATCAGCCGCCAGCTGTGGTGGGGCCACCGAATCCCGGCGTGGTACGACGATTTAGAGCATCGCATCTTCGTTGGCCGGTCCATTGAAGAAGTCCGCGAGAAAAATGGTCTCGCAGAAAACTACCCGTTGCGGCGGGAAGAAGACGTGCTGGAAACCTGGTTCTCCTCGCAGCTGTGGCCGTTCTCCACACTGGGCTGGCCGGAGGCGAACGCGATGGCCGAGCGCGGCTTTGAGCGCTATCTGCCCTCCAGCGTGCTGGTCACCGGTTTCGATATCATCTTCTTCTGGGTGGCGCGCATGATCATGGCCACCGACAGCTTCACCGGCCAGGTGCCGTTCCGCGATGTCTATATCACCGGCCTGATTCGCGATGCGCAAGGCCAGAAGATGTCCAAATCCAAGGGCAACGTCCTCGACCCGCTCGATATCATCGACGGCATCAGCATTGAAGCGTTGGTTGCCAAGCGCACGCATGGCTTGATGCAACCGCGCATGGCCGAAAAGATCGAAAAAGCCACGCGCAAGGAATTTCCGGACGGCATCATCGCCCACGGCGCCGACGCGCTGCGCTTCACCATCGCCGCGCTGGCCACGCATGGCCGCGACATCAAGTTCGACCTGGGCCGCGCCGAGGGCTACAAGAACTTCTGCAACAAGCTGTGGAATGCCACGCGCTTTGTGCTGATGAACACCGAGGGCGCACGCTTCAACGGCGTGCCGCAGCCGCGTACCGAAGCGGAGAAGTGGATCCTGGCGCGCCTGGACAAGGTCACTGCAGAAACGCATGCGCATTACGCCAACTACCGCTTCGACCTGCTGGCGCAGTCGCTGTACGAATTCGCCTGGAACGCGTTCTGCGACTGGTTCGTGGAGTTGGCCAAGCCGGCGCTCAACAACCAGGACGCCGACGCGGCCGCCAGCACCCGCCACACCCTGCTGTATGTGTTGGAATCGTTGCTGCGCCTGCTGCACCCGCTCACCCCGTTCGTCACCGAAGAACTGTGGCAGCAGGTCGCGCCGCGCCTGGGGATCACCGAGCAGACGATTTCGCTGCAGGCGTTTCCGCAGGCCGACGATGTGGACACCAGCGGCTATGCCACTGCCGAAGCCGATGTCGAATGGTTGAAGTCGATGGTGTCGGCGCTGCGCCGCGTGCGCAGCGAGTTGAACGTGCCGCCATCCAAACAGGTGCGCCTGCTGCTGCAAGCCGGCACGGCCGACGACCGCCCGCGCGTTGCCCGCTTCGCTTCGCAGCTGTCGTTCCTGCTCAAGCTGGAAAGCATCGACTGGCTGGACGCCGGCCAGGACACACCGCCGGCAGCCACTGCCATCGTTGGCGAGCTCACCCTGCTGGTACCGCTGGAAGGCCTGGTCGACATGGACGCAGAGCGCACGCGCCTGGACAAGGAAATCAAGCGTGTGGAAGGCGAGATCGGCAAGTGCAACGGCAAACTCGGCAGCGCCACGTTCGTGCAGAACGCCCCCGCCGCCGTGGTCGAACAGGAACGTGCGCGCTTGAACGACTGGACCACGCAGTTGACCGGTTTGCGCGAGCAGCGCGCGAAGATCTGAGAAAATCGATCAGCTTCTAGTGTGTCGAGTGCGCAGTGCCCTCACCGCTCGCGGGACACGCCGTTAACCCGTCCATGGGGGCTCGGTGGCGGCATCCATGCCGCCAACGGTCCCGCAATCGGCGAGGGCACCGCACCAGACAGTTGGCTGGTGCCTTTATTGAAGAACGAGAACACCGCATAACGCGGCTTGCTGGCCGCTTGTTGAAACCGTTGCGCATCGACCAGCTTCACTGGTCCTTGCCCGCCCACCGTCGCGGGACCTTGAGCGGCATGGATGCCGCGCCAGAGCCTCCAGGGACGGATTCACGGCGTGTCCTGCGATGGTGGGCGGGCAAGGGCCCTGCGGCAAACACAAAGACGTCGACCTCGCCGCTCGCGGGACACGCCGTTAACCCGCCATGGGGGCTCGTTGGCGGCATCCATGCCGCCAACGGTCCGGCAATCGGTGAGGACACCGCACCAGAAAGTTAGTCGGTTGTTTTCCTAAAGGCTCTACGGGGGCTCGGCCTGATTGGGAAGCTGATACGCCACGCAGCCATTCCAACAATACCCTTCGTGCCCTGCTTGCAAACTTGCAAACCGACCATCTCCACTGGTCCTTTCCCGCTCACCGTCGCGGGACCCTTGGCGGCATGGATGCCGCCAAGGAGCTACACGGACGTACTTGCAGCGTGTCCCGCGATGGTGGACGGGCAAGGGCCTGCGGTGAAGTGACACCTCAAATACCGGCGCCAATTCACCGCAGCTGCCAGCTACGCCTGTGCTGTCGGACTAAAACTTCAAATCCACACGCGCATACCAGAACCGTCCACCGGGGATGTCGTAGGTGGACGCGTCGTAGCCATTGAGGGAGCACGACAGGCAGATCGGCGGATCCTTGTCGAACACGTTGTTCAAGCCGGCCGTGAGTTGCAGTCCCTTGAGCCAATCGACCCGATAACCCACTTGCGCATCGTGGTAGGTGATCGCATCCAGCCGGTTGGTGCCCACTGATGGATCAGAACACACCGCAAACTCCACCGCGTCACCGCATTGCTCGGTGAGTCTGGAGATGTGCCGCGCGGTCCACGATGCCGTCCAGTTGCCCAGCGACCAGTCCAGTACCGCGTTGCTGGTCCACTCCGGAATCGCGCTGTCGACCACCTCGATACCCGGCCCCTGCGGCTGCCGCTGACCTGCTGCGCCCAGCGCCTCGTACCGGCCCACCAAGGTGTTCTGCCACGACAGCTTGAAACGCCCGAACGCGGTTTCCGGCAAGGTCCAGAACAGATCCACGTCCCACCCGTCGGTCTTGATCGAGCCCAGATTGGTCAACCGATTGTTGAAGGCGTTGATGCCGCCGGTGGATGCCCGCCCGATCCCGTTGCAGTACAACGCATCCAGCGTATCCACGCACAGATCCAGCTGCGTCTGCGCATTGATCGCCTGGATCGCACCGTCCACATGATGACGGTAGAACGTCACCTCCAGATCGAGGCGATCGGACCAGCTTGCGTTGCTCGCAAAGCCCGGGCTGAACACGAACCCCGCGCTGAAACTCCGCGAACGTTCCGGGTCCAGCTGCTCGTTGCCGCCCGTGGTGACCGAGATCTGCTGGTTGGCCTGCTGATAACCGCCAGGCACGCCGAGCGCTGCACAGTTGGCCGCGCTACCACGCGGTGCGGTGCCGCCCAGGCCGATCGAGCATGGGTCCGACAACTGCAGGTCCGCACGCGCCGCCGAACCGAACAACTCGCCGATGGTCGGCGCACGGAAGCCTTCCGCATAGCTGGTGCGCAACACGAACTCATCGGTGACCTGCCAACGCAGGCCGTACTTCGGCGTGAACTCGCCACCGAAGGTGGAATAATCCGAATAACGCCCGGCGATATTCAGATCGAGTTTGTCGCCCAGGGCCGAGTTGGCGAAGATCGGAATATTGAGTTCGAGATAGGCCTCGTTGACGTCGTAACTGCCCGAGGTAGGCAACGACGGCACGCCGTTGTAGCGCCCGGCCACGGTGAGCGGATCGGGTTGATACGAGCCTTCGTACTTGCGGTATTCGTAGCCGGTGGCGAACGACACCGCACCGCCGGGCAGCTGGAACAGCTCGCTGCTCAGGTTGGCGGTGAACAGGCTCAATTCGTTCTGGCTACGGTCGCGCACCACCGGCTGGATCCAGCGCAACATCTCCGGCGTGATGCTGCCGGCGCCGCTGAAGATATCCAGCGGCACGCAACCTGCCACCGCCGCGCATGCCGCCGGGTCGCCCAGCCCCAGATTGATGTTGAACAGGTTGTAGCTGCCGTAGTTGGTCTGTTCGGCCTTGTTCTTGCTGTACATGCCGTTGACGTCCCAGAACCACGTCCGCCCTGCACCTTCGAAGGTGCCGACCAGGCCGGTGCCGAAGTATTGCGTGTCCACCTGCTGCTCGAAGCGACGCGCCCCGCCTTCCACGGGGCGGCGGCCGATCTGGATCAGGTTGGTCGCCGAATTCAACTCGAAGCCGAACGGGTTGAACGGATTGAGCGCCGAAATGACGATGTTGTCGGCCAACGGGTTGCCGGTGCCGGCGTCGGGGCCGAGAAAGATCGGCTCCGGTGCGGCCTGGTTGGTCGATTCGCGCCGGTTGCCCAACGCCTTGACGTACCACTGCACGTCGTCATTGAAGTAGTAGCGAAATTGCGCGAACACGCCCTTGCGCTCGGATGGCGTCAGCAACAGATTCTGCTCGGCGAAGTTATAGCGGTCTGCGGTGCCGAAGCAGTGATAGTCGTCGCTACGCGTACATCCGCCGCTGCCATCGTATTGCGGTGTACCCACGCCGGCGTTGGGCGTGAGGTTCTGGCGCACGCCGGTGTTGGGGTCGACGAATTGAAAGCGGCCATCCGGCGTTGCCGAGCTGGCGAAGGTCAGCCCGGTGCCCGGAATCGGGAAGCGCGCCTGCGCACGGTCGCGCGCATAGATCGGATCCTGTTTGACGTAGCTGGCACCGAGAAACAGGCTGAAATTCTCGCCACTGGTGCCCCAGGCCAGGTCCATGCCCTGGTTGGCGCCATCGCCCTTGCCGTACTGCCCGTAGTTGAGCGTGACCTGCGCACCGTCGAAGCTGCGACGGGTGATGATGTTGACCACACCGGCGATCGCATCCGAACCGTACAGCGATGAAGCGCCGTCTTCGAGCACTTCGATGCGCTCGACGATCGCCAGCGGAATGGTGTTGAGATCGGTCGAGGAACCCACGCCGGACGCCGAGGATTCATTGACCCAACGGATGCCATCCACCAATACCAGCACGCGCTTGGAACCGAGATGGCGCAGATCCACCTGCGCCGAGCCCGCCCCCACGCCGCCGCCATCGGGCGGGAAACCGAAGTTGCCGGACGAATTGAACTTGGCATTGAGTGCCGAACCCGATGCAGTGAGTTCCTGCAGCACTTCGCCGATGGAGGTCAGCCCGGTGCGTTCGATGTCGGCGCGGTTAAGCGTCTGGATCGGCACCTGGCCCTGCAATTCGGCGGTCTTGATGCGCGTACCGGTGACCTGCACGCTGTCGAGCGTGCGCGTGCTCGGAGCGGCCTCGGGCTGCTGCGCCCAGGCGAGCGTGGGAATCAGACACAACGACAACTGCACGGCCAGGCATGACCGCGTGGGGCCAATCAGACGCTTCATCCTTTCTCTCTCCAGAAGGATAGGTAAGTGTCCGCACGCCCCCGTGCCCTGCGGTCCGTCCCAACTTTTAAACGAAACATTAACGCGCTGCAACTGGCAATGCAGCAGTACGCTGCGGCCTGCAGCGGTGAATGCTGCAGGCGTGCAAGCGCGGATGCGGGCGTGGCGCTCCTGCGCTGGCAGGTGCGTGCCGCCGCGTGGTCAGCGCCACGCTGCGTATTCACTCAGGCGCTCAGGCGTGCTTCGGTATCATCGCGGCATGACTTATGCCCCCCGCCTTGCCACTGTTTTCATCGGCCTGCTGTGCCTTGGCAGCACCGCGCTGCATGCGCAAACCCTCGACCCGCAATTGACCGCCGTGCGCGATGCCATCGCAGCCGCAGAGCGCGGCCAGGCCGATGCCGGTCAGCTCGGCGCATTGAGCCGCCACCCGCTCTACGGCTGGCTGGAATTTGCCACGCTCAAGCGCAATATCGACAACGTCTCCAATGCGCAGGCACAAGCATTTTTGCAGCGCTATGCGGGCCAGCCGGTGGCCGAAAGCTTCCGCAGCACCTGGTTGCCGGCGGTGGCACGCCGGCAGGACTGGAACACGCTGCTGGCCAACTGGAAGTCCACCGACAATGTGGGCCTGCGCTGCGCACAGCTGAGCGCGCGCCTGGGCACCGGTAAGGCGGACGCGCAGTGGAGCCGCGATGCGCTGACGCTGTGGCGCACCGGCAAGGGGCTACCCGATGCCTGCGATACGGTGGTTGCCGGGCTGGAATCGCGCGGCGAGCTGACGCCGGCCTTGCGGTGGGAGCGCGTGGAAGCCGCTGCCGATGCGCAGCTGCCTGCGGTGATGCGCACCGCCGCGCGTGGCCTGCCGGCGGCCGATCTGGCGCTGGCCACCGATTACGCTGCCTTTCTCGACAAGGTCCACCCACGTGCACTGGCTTGGCCCAGGACCGAGCGCAGCCGCCGCATTGCAGTCGACGGGTTGGCCAAACTGGCCAAGAGCGACCCGGACGCCGCCGAGCAGCAGCTACCGCAGCTTGCCGGCGCGCTCGGCTTCAGCGAAGCGCAACGCGGGCAGGTGCTGTACCAGATCGCGCTGTGGACGGTGGCCTCGTATCTGCCGGATTCGGCGCGCCGGCTCAACGCCGTGCCGGATGCGTCCTACGACGAACGCCTGCACGAATGGCGCGCGCGCGAGGCGATGTCGCGTGGCGACTGGCCGGCGGCATTGGCTGCCATTCGCAAGATGCCGGCAGCCCAGCGCAGCGATTCGCGCTGGCAGTATTTCGAAGCGCGCCTCGCCGAAAAGACCGGCGCTGCCGCGGCCGCACAGCCGCTGTATCGCACAGCCGCGCAATCGCCGACCTTCCACGGCTTCCTGGCCGCCGACCGCCTGCAGCAGCCGTACCGGCTGTGTCCGTGGGAGCCCAAGGACAGCCCGCAGGCCAAGGCGGCCGTCGCACGCGACCCGGCCTTGATCCGCGCCATCGCCTTGTTCCAGATCGACCGCCCCGGCTGGGCAGTGGCCGAATGGAACGATGCCGCCACCCGTTTCGACGACACCCAACGCCGCCTGGCAGTGGAAGTGGCAAGCGACAACGGTTGGTTCGACCGCGCGGTGTTCGCGCTTGGCAAGCAGCCGGACGAACAACGCCTGTACGCGCTGCGCTTCCCGTTGCATCACGACGACAGCATTCGCCGCGAAGCCGCCAGGAATGCGATCGACCCGGCCTGGGTGGCCGCGGAAATCCGTGCCGAAAGCATCTTCAATCCGCGCGCGCGTTCGCCGGCCAACGCAATGGGACTGATGCAGGTGTTGCCCGGCACCGGCGCTGCCGTCGCCAAGGGCATTGCCCTGCCCGGCTATGCGGGCGCCACCAGCCTGTACGAGCCGGATACCAACATCGCCATCGGCACGGCGTATCTGCGTCAGTTGCTCAACACTTATGGACTGCCCTACCTCACCATCGCCGCCTACAACGCGGGGCCCGGCCCGACCGGGCGCTGGCAATCGCAGCGCCCGGGCTTTGAGCCGGACTTCTGGATCGAGACCATCAGCTACAAGGAAACCCGCGAATACGTTGCGCGCGTGCTGGCCTTCAGCGTGATCTACGACTGGCGCCTCAACGGCGACATGCTGCCGCTGAGCGACCGACTGATGGGCAAGCTGGTGGACAAGCGCCTCAAGCCGGTGTGCACGCCGGGCCAGGCGGCGAACAACGCGGCGCAGGATTGAGTCGAGTTAATCGACCTGCATCACTTGCTGATTCGGTGGTGCGCGCGGCGCGCTCGCCAGACACTGTTCTGGTGGCTTTATTGAAGGACGAGGACACTGCTTCGCACGGTTTTGTGGTCGCTGGTTGCTGTGTTGAAAACTTGCCCACCGACCATCTCGCCTGGTCCTTGCCCGCGCACCGTCGCGGGACCCTTGGCGGCATGGATGCCGCCAAGGAGCTACATGGAGGTACTTGCAGCGTGTGCCGCGATGGTGGGCGGGCAAGGGCCCTGCAGCAACTGCGAAGACCTGCAGCTCTAGAGTGCTACAACTGATCCATCGATTCCGTCCAACCCTCTCTAAGCGATCAAGATTTGCTGACGCAATGACTTGGCCACCGCAAAGCCCGGCCAAACGTCCGACAGCAACGGCCGCGTAGTGTTTCGACGCGTACACCGCATCGGGCATCATGTGCGCATGAAGATCTATCTCGTTGGCGGCGCAGTCCGCGATGCATTGCTTGGCCAGCCGGCTGGCGACCGCGACTGGGTGGTGGTGGGTGCCGATCAGGCGCAGATGGAAGCGCAGGGCTTCAAACCGGTTGGCAAGGATTTCCCGGTGTTTTTGCATCCGCGCAGCGGCGAGGAATACGCACTGGCGCGCACCGAGCGCAAGTCCGGCCGCGGCTATCGCGGCTTCGTGGTGGATGCCGATCCGTCGGTGACGCTGGAAGAAGATCTGCTGCGCCGCGATTTCACCATCAATGCGATCGCGCGCGACGAGGACACGGGCGAGCTGTTCGACCCGTACAACGGCGCACGCGACCTGGAGGCGCGCGTCCTGCGGCATGTTGGCCCGGCATTTGTCGAAGATCCCGTGCGCGTGTTGCGTGCTGCGCGCTTCATGGCGCGGCTGGCGCCGCTGGGCTTTGCCATCGCGCCGGAGACTGCGTCACTGATGCGGGAAATGGCAGCCAGCGGTGAGCTGGACAGCCTGGTGCCCGAGCGCGTGTGGCAGGAGCTGCGTCGCGCATTGACCTGCGCGCAGCCATCGGCATTCCTGCGCACCTTGCACGCGACCGATGCGCTACGCGTCATCCTGCCCGAGCTCGATGCGCTGTATGGCGTGCCGCAGCGCGCCGAGTTCCATCCGGAAGTGGATACCGGCATCCACCAGGAAATGGTCAGCGACATGACCGCGCAGCTGGCGCCAGGCGATGCGTTGGTCGGCTTTGCTGCACTTACTCACGATCTGGGCAAGGCATTCACACCGCCGGAGGAATGGCCGCGCCACGTCATGCACGAACAACGCGGCGTCGCTCCGCTGCAGACGCTGTGCGAACGCCTCAAGGTGCCGCAGGATTACCGCCAGCTTGCCGTCACCGCCTGCCGCGAACACTTGAACGTGCATCGCCTGGCCGAACTGCGCGACCGCACCGTGCACGAGCTACTGGTGCGCTGCGATGGCTTCCGCCGCCCCGAGCGCATCGCGCAGCTGGCATTGGTATGCGAAGCCGACAAGCGTGGCCGCCTGGGTAGCGAAGATGACGCGTACCCACAAGGCGAAGAACTCAAGCGACTGCACGCCGCTGCCCTGGCAATCAACGCGCGCGACCTGGCAGCCAATGGCCTGCAAGGCCCGCAGATCGGTGAAGCATTGGCAAAGGCGCGCATTGCGGCCATTGCCGCCGCGCGCAGTTTAAAGCGCGAGGAGTGAGCGCTGGTTGCCTGCTGGGCCGCTGGCGTCCATACCCGTGGCGGATCGCCGAGGCAGCAAGTAGAGCGGCAAAAAGCGTTGCGAGCGGCCGTCAGCTGGATGCAGATGGCAGCGAAACCGGAGTGCAGGCGTGGCACACGCCGATGCCGAGCACAGGCCACGATCCGGTAGCGGATGCGCAGTAGTCTTCGACGCGCTTCATCGTGCATGCCTTCTCGCGCCTATGCGGCCGGCGGTATTCCCTGGTACATCGGCATCACCAAGCGCACCTCGTCGTTGCGCAACTCGAAAACCGCAGGGTTCGAAAGAGGCACACCCAGCCTCGCAGTGGCGTGACGGCCAACGCCCTCCACGCGCCGTGCGTGCGCTTCCCCCGAACCATGCGCTTTACAGCTTGAAATTCAGGCTCAACATGAAGGAGCGGCCGTTTTTATAAATGTAGTACGGCTGGTTCTTGTTGCCGATGTAGCTGAAGTAGGTTTCGTCCAGCAGGTTCGTGGCCTCCAGCGCCACGCGCAGGCGCTCGGTGGCCTGATAACCGAACGATGCATCCACCTGGGTGAACGCATCGGTCATCTGCTGACCGTTGAGCCGCCCGATCTGGGTGAAGTATTCCGAACGCCAGCCCAGATTCACCCGCGCGCTCCACTTGCCTTGCTCGTAGTACGGGCTGATGTTGTAGGCATTGCGCGAGTTGTACGGCAGGCTGTAGTCGCCGTCGGTGTTGGAATCGGAGTAGGTGTAGTTGGCCACCACGCCGAAGCCGTTGCCGAAGTTGTGCTGCAGATTGAGCGCCACGCCTTGCACTTTGGCGTCGCCGGCATTGGTTGGCACCGATGTCTGATACGTGCTGGACCCGCCGGTGGCGTTGTTGAAGAACACGCGGTCCTGCACGGTGGTCAGGATGTAGTTGGAGATATCGCGCGAGAAAAATTCGCCACTGAGCAGGCTGCTGTCGGAGAAATACCACTCCAGCGATGCGCCGAGGTTGGTCGATTCGTACGGGCTCAAGCCTGGATTGCCGGTGGAGGCGGTCAGCGTGGTGTCGTCGGTGGCCACATACGGGGTCATGTTGGTATAACGCGGCCGCGCGATCACCTTGGAGGCGGCAAAGCGCAGCATCAGATCGTCGCGCAGGTCATACGCAATATTGAACGCCGGTAGCCATTTGCCGTAGCTGCTGAGGAAATTGACCGGCGTATAGCCGCCGCCTGGCGCGTAGCTGAAACCATCGGTGGAATCGCGCGTATGCACATAGCGCACACCGATGTTGCCGCGATAGCGCTCGCCGGAGAAGTTGCCTTGCAGGAACCACGCACGGTTCTGCTCTTCGATGCTGTAGTTGCCGGCATAACTGATCGGCAGCCCGTCATCGCCCTCCAATCCGCCGATGTATCGACTGATCGCACCGCTGTTGATGGTCGACCAGCGCTGCATGTCGGCACTGGTCGATAGGCCGTCCAGATACCCGGACGGCGTGGTGCCAGGCGAAAACGCCGCGAGGGTGCTGCCATCGTTCGGGGTCCAGGTACGGCTGTACGCCGATTGCCCAGTGGCGTGATTGGTGAGCTTGATGCCGGTCAGGATCTGCGTGAACGGTCCCCACTCCACCGCATGGTCGAAATCCAGCTGCAGATAGCGCTCTTTGTCGTACTGCGGGCTGTGGCTGGCCGAGGCGTTGTTGAGTTGCATCGCTGCGGCATTGGTGGGGTCGGTGCTGTAGTCCATCGCGGTGCGGCGCCCGTCGATGTCGTAGCTGTAGCCGGCCAGGTTGCGGAACTGGATGCCGTAAATGCGCTCGGCACCGCCTTGGGAGCTGGTGTAGCCCACCTGGCTGGACGCATTCCAGCCATCGCCGTGCCAGTCGGCGCGCAGATGGATGCTGCCGGTGGTGACGTCGCTGTTACGCAGGTAACCGTCCAGGAACGTGGTGGATTGATCGCCGAAGGTGCCCGAGGTGGCAACGCCGTTTTCGAAGCCTAACGCCTGCGCGTCGCCGGGATTGGAGCCCCAATAGCCGTAACGGCTCTGGTTGTAGTTGTCGAAACTTTCCTTGACGTACAGGCCGGTCAGATTGAGCTCGAAATCACTGTCCGGCTTCCATTGCAGCGCAGCGCTGACGCCGTCTCGCTTGCGCGTCTGCTGGAACAGCGCGGTATTGATCGAGGTGGGAAACACGCCAGTGTTGTTACCGACCACCCCCGGCGGAAACCCGGCGCCTGCGACGTCGTCGTAGCCGAAGATTTCCACGCCGTCGCGGCGCAACACGCGCTGCGAATGCATCACCGAGGTGAGCACGCCCAGGGTTTCGTCCTGGTTCTTCCAGCTGTACAACGCCGACGCATTCGGCTTGCCTTCGTCGGAACGATCGTTGTAGCCGTAGCTCACGGTGCCGGTGAGCGTATTGCGATCCAGATCCAGCGGCTTGCGCGTGTGCACGATCACGGTGCCACCGATGGAGCCTTCATCGATCCGCGCTTCCGGGGTCTTGTAGACCTCCATCAGGCCGACCACCTCCGGCGCCAGCGTGCTGTAGTTGAACGAGCGGCTGTCCGGGTCGTTGGGGTCGCCGCCCCAACTGGTCGATGCAATGGTCTGGCCATTGAGCAGCACGCGATTGAGCGCCGGATCGGTGCCCAGGATGCTGACTTTTTCGCCTTCGCCGAACTGCCTGTCCACGGTGATGCCGGACAGCCGCGACAACGATTCGGCCACGTTGGTATCGGGAAATTTGCCGATGTCTTCGGCGCTGATCGCATCGACGATCGCATCGGCATTGCGCTTGACGTTGAGCGCCTTGCCCAGGCTGGCCTGGTAGCCCACCACCTTGATTTCATCCAGCGTGGAAACCGATGGATTGGTTTGTGCGGGGGTTTGTTGCTGCGCAGGTGCAGGCTGTTCCTGCGCGAATGCGGGAAGCGCTGCAACGCAGGCAACGGTGGCGCCACCGACAAGCAAGCACCTGACGGCGGCACTCAATGGAGAGCGGCATAGCGCAGCGATGGACGCATGCACTTGCACACAACGGGATGAAGCGAACAGATGGGGAAACAGCATTGCATGGACCTCGTAACTGATGTCGGATGGCAACCGTGTGGTTGCGCAACGACGCGCGACGCGCGTGTCATGCCCGCAATCCGCCCCCTGTACCGGATACGAGCGACCACCCGCATTCCATGACGGCATGCGGGTAACGCCAAGCCGCGAGATGCGCGGCCGGCAATGTTTTTCTCGAACGTGGAGCAGCGTCTCTTCGCTGACAACGTTATCAACGAAGGTGCCTTTCGTGAGCGGCGCTGTCAACTCATCCGCACGAACGCAGTTTTTTATGCGCTGAACAGCGTGTTTTGTGCAGATATCTGGATGACCGCGTGACCGTCGTCTCACTGCTTTCGGCGCGCGTGCAGACCGCTGCGCCTTGCTGCCTACTGCCACACCGCTGCGCGCACGATGGTGCGGTGCAGAGTGTTTGCGCGCGCAGAGTGTGGTTTGCATGAAACGTCGGCAACGCGTAACGACGATGAAGAGACGCCGCACTGCGCGACGTAGGCGAAGGTTGCAACGATGCGACACGCCATGAACGCCGCGCGTGGTCGCGCGGCGCAAGCGTAACGCTTACTCCCGCTGCCCGGCCACCCAGGTGCTCAACACCTGCACATCTGCATCCACCAACACCAGGTCGGCTTGATAGCCGGGCGCGATGCGTCCCAGGCGGTCGCCCAGGCCGATGCATTGCGCGGGATAGGTGGAGGCCATGCGTGCGGCTTCGGCCAGATCCACGCCCAGCCACTGCACGCTGTTGCGCACGGCGGTGGCCATGTCCAGTGCGGAGCCGGCCAGTGCGCCATCGGCATTGCGCACCACGCCGTCCACGGCGGTGATGGTCTCGCCATACAGATCGAAGCTGGGGCTGTCGCTGCCGACCATCGGCATGGCATCGGTGACCAGCAGCAGCTTGCCGCGTGGCTTGGCCGCCAGGGCCACGCGCAGGCTGGCCGGATGCACGTGCACGCCATCGACGATGACGCCGCACCACACAGTGGGGTCTTCCAGCGCCGCGCCGACGGCGTTGGGCTCGCGCCCGGCCAGTTGCGACATCGCGTTGTACACATGCGTAAAACCGCTGACGCCTGCGGCAATGCCAGCGCGCGCCTGCTCGTAAGTCGCCGCAGTATGCCCGGCGAACACGATCGCGCCGCCGGCAACGAAGGCACGGATATCGTCCAGCGGCACGCGCTCGGGCGCGAGCGTGATCAGGGTGACGCCGTTATCCAACGAGGTGTCGACCGCAATCTCGTGCGCGTCCGGCACGCGGAACTTGTGCGCGTCGTGCGTGCCCTTGCGGGCCGGGCTCAGGTACGGGCCTTCCAGATGGATGCCGAGCACACCGGGCACGCCTTGCGCGATTGCAGCACGCGTTGCATCGATCGCTTCGGCCATCACCTCGGCAGTGTCGCTGATCAGCGTGGGCAGCATGCCGGTGGTGCCGAAGCGGCGATGCGCCGCGGCGATGGTGGCCAGTGCCTGCGGGTCGCGCGCGTTGTTGAACAACACCCCGCCGCCGCCGTTGACCTGGATGTCGATGAAGCCCGGCAACAAGGTGGCGCCGCCCAGATCCACGCGCGTATGCGCCTGCGCAACGCGCGCATCATCTGCCGGCACAATCGCCTGGATCTGCGTGCCAGCCAGCACCACGACCAGGCCATCCTGCAATCCGTTGTCGGTGAGCACGCGTGCGTTGCACAGTGCCTGAGTCGTGAAAGCGTGCATGATCAGACGGTTTCCGTGACCTTGTTCAGATGCGGCGGCAAATCGGGATTGTGGCCGCGCTGCAGCGCCAAGGCATTGATCGCGCGATAGAAGCTCTGCACGGTGAGCAGCGGTGCGCAGGCAGGATGCGCGGCATCGGCAAGCGGCAGGTCGCCATCGGGCGCGGCCAGCCACACCTGCGCGCCACGCGCGCGGAATTCGGCGGCGAGTGCGCGCGTGCCGGCACCGGTTTCGTCCGGCTGGGCAAACACCAAGACCGGGAAGCCCGGGCCCACCAATGCCATCGGGCCATGCTTGACCTCGGCCGAGCTGTAGGCTTCGGCATGCAGGCCGCAGGTTTCCTTGAACTTCAAGGCCGCTTCCTGCGCCGCGCCCAGGCCCAGGCCGCGGCCCAGCACGAACAGGTTATGCGCGGGCGTCAAACCGGTGGTCAGTGCCGACCAGTCGGCCTGCCAGGCATTGCGCAGTTGCTGCGGCAATGCCTCCACTGCCGCGAGCAGTGCCGGGTCGTTCTTCCACACGGCACCCAGCTGCAGCACCGCTGCCAGCGAGGCGAGGTAGCTCTTGGTGGCAGCCACGCTGTTTTCCGGGCCTGCGCCGAGCGGAATCACCACATCGGCCAGCTGCGCCAGCGGCGAATCTTCCACGTTGACCAGGGCGATCACGCGCGCGCCGGCGGCCTTGGCCGCTTCGGCATTGCGCAGCAGGTCCGGGCTCTTGCCCGATTGCGAAATCACGATGTACAGCGCGCCACGCAGTTGCAGCGGCGCTGCATACACCGAGCCCACCGACGGCGACGCAGACGCAGTGACGATGCCGAGCTGGGTTTCGAACAGATATTTGGCGTAGGTGGCGGCGTGATCGGAACTGCCGCGCGCGCAGGTCACCACGAACGGTGGCGGATTGTCGCGCAGCGACTGCGCAAGCGCGGCGATGGTGTCGGCATTGCGGGCGAACTGTGCAGCAACCACGTCGGCAGTCTGCGCCGCCTCGCGGAACATCAAGGTGTCGGTTTCGGTGGGAAGGCTCATCGTGGCTCAGGCGGATTCGGGGGGAAGGGGTTTGCCGGTGGACGCAGGCGCCGGCGCGGTGGAGCCGCGCACCACCAGTTGCGGTACGAAGCCGCGGTTCTGCAATTGCGCGGGCTGGTCGTCGTAGGCATCGCTGCGCAACTGGCTGATCAGCAAGCGTGCGGCATGCCGTGCGATGTCTTCGGTGGCCTGCTTGGCGGTGGTCAATGCCGGCCACGACTGGCGCGAGAACGGGCTGTCCTCGAAGCCGGCGATCGATAGCTGATACGGCACGTTCATGCCGGTGGATTTGGCCGCCGCCAGCACGCCGGCGGCGATTTCGTCGTTGCTGCCGAAGATGGCCGTGGGCGGTTCGCGCAACGACAACAACCGACGCGCGCCACGGAAGCCATCGTCGAAGGTGTAGTCGCCGGGAATCACCAGGTGTTTGTCCAGGCCGATGCCGTAATCTTTCAACGCCGCTTCGTAGCCGGCATAGCGCTCGCCACTGGAACGGTGCTGCGAGCCGCCCCACAGAAAGCCGATGCGCTGATGGCCGAGCTGGATCAGGTGCTCGGTGATTTCATACGCGGCATCGCGGTCGTCGATGTAGACGCACGGGCCATCGCCGGGATCTTTGGTGGAGGCGATGATGCGCACGCTCTTGATGCCGCGCGCGGCCAGACCGGCCAGCAGTTCCGGGCGTTCGGACATCGGCGCGGTCAACACCACGCCGGCCAGACGCGAACGCTGCACCCATTCGGCCAGTTCTTCGGCCAGCAGCGGCGAAGTGGAATCGCAGGGATGAATCTGCAGGCCGAAGCCGGTTTCGCGGCAGGCGGCCAGCACGCCGTTCTGGATGCCGATGATGTGGTACGGGTTGGGGTTGTCGTAGACCAGGCCGATCACGAACGGCGTGCCGCTGCGCAGGTTGCGCGCAGACGGATCGGGCTCGTAGTCGAGATCGGCGATGGCGCGCAGCACGCGCGCGCGCGTGGCCTGCATCACCGAGGGCTCGTTGTTGATCACCCGCGACACGGTCTTCAACGAGACCTTGGCGCGCTCGGCGACGTCTTTGATGGTGGGCCTGCGCATGGGTGTGCCTTGTTCGTCGGGACGCATCATGCCGCGTCGCTCACTTGGCCTGGGCCGGCAGGCCCACGCGGTGACCGCGCAGCGAATAGAACAGGATGTACAGATAGCACGGCACCATCAACGCAGCGAACACGACCTGGAAGTCGTAGTGCTGTTTGAGAATGGCGAACAGCTGCGGAATGATCGCGCCGCCGGCAATGCCCATCACCAGCAGTGCCGAGCCGATTTCGGTAAAGCGGCCCAGCCCGCGAATGGCCAGCGGAAAGATCGCCGGCCACATCATGGCGTTGGCAAACCCAAGCGCAGCCACGAAGCCCACCGACACGTAACCGTGGGTGAGCAAGGCGCCGAGCGAGAACAGCACGCCCAGCACCGCCGACATGCTCAGGTAACGCGCCTGCGAAATGACGTTGGGAATCAGCACCAGGCCGGCGATGTAGCCGAGCAACATCGCGCCCAGCGTGTAGGAGGTGAACAGCTTGGTGCTGTCCAGCGGCAGATCGAAGCCGTGGCCGTAGGTACCGATGGCATCGCCGGCCATCACTTCCACACCCACGTAGACGAACAGGCACAACACGCCCAGCCACAGATGCGGGAACTGGAAGATGCTGGATTTCTGCGCGCCGGCCGCGCTGCCGGGCGTGGCATTGGCTTCGGAGGCCTTGAGCTCGGGCAACGGCGAAAACAGCACGCCGATGGCCAGCACCAGCAACACCCCGGACATCACCAGATACGGCGCGTGGATCTTGGCCGCAAACGCGGTGAGCAACTGTTCCTTGGCGGCCGGCGTGGCACTGGCCACCTGCGCGGACAGATCGCCGATCCCGTGCAATACCAGCGAGCCGATCAGGATCGGCGCCAGGATGCCGGCGATCTTGTTGCAGATGCCCATCAGCGCGATGCGGCGCGCGGCGCTTTCGATCGGCCCGAGAATGCTGATGTAGGGGTTGATCGCCGTCTGCAGCAAGGCCAGGCCGCTACCGATCACGAACAGCCCGCCCAATGCGCCCGGATACCAGCGCTGCGTGGCGAATTGGCCGAATCCGGCTGCACCTACCGCCATCACCACCAGGCTCAGCGCCAGGCCCTTCTTCATGCCGGTGCGTTTGAGAATCCATGACGACGGCAACGCCAGAAAGAAGTACGACAGGTAGAACACCATCAGCACCAGAAACGCGTTGACCTCGTTGAGGTCGAACGCCAGCCGCACGAAGGTGATCAGCGGCCCGTTGATCCAGGTGAAAAAGCCGATGATGAAAAACAGCACGCCGACGATGGCGATCGAGACAACGGGACTTGCGGGCCTGGCGGTAGTCATGGATCGGCGGGCTCTGAGGTTGTCGTGAGGAATGCCGGCGGCGTCAGCGGCGCAGTTCGGCGACGAAATCGTAGAAATCGTTGTGGCAGTAGGTGTCGGTCAATTCGATCGCGCTGCCATCGCGGGCATAGCCCACGCGCACCACGTGCAGAATCGCCTCGCCGGTTTTCATGCGCAGGTGTTCGGCCAGCCGCGCCGGCAGGTTGATCGCGCGGAAATACTGCAGCGCGCGCACCACCGGCGTGCCCTGCGCATCCAGGTAGCTGTACAGCGAATCGCCGATCTGCTGTGGGTCGGCGACGATGCGTTGCGGCAGCACCGCGTTCTCGTAAGCCATGACGCGGTCGTCGGCGCTGCGCAGGCGCGTGAGCGAAGCCACCGCCGCATCCGGCGACAACCCCAGCCGCAGGATTTCTTCACCGTGTGCCGGGCGCAACCGCCGCTCCAGCCAGCGCGTGCCGGGCTCGTAGCCCTTGATGCGCAGCGTCTCGCTGAAGCTGGTGAGGCCACTGAGTTGATGCTGGATCTGGGTGGTGACGAAGGTGCCGGCGCCCTGCCGGCGCGAGACCAGGCCTTGTTCGACCAGCACATCCACCGCCTGGCGCAGGGTCACCCGCGAGATCTGCAGGCGCTCGCACAGCTGGCGCTCGGCCGGCAGCGCCTCGCCGGCCTTCCACTGGCCGCCACGGATGGCGTCGGTGAGCTTGCCGGCCAATTGCAGATACAGCGGGGTCGGCGCGGACGCGTCCAGGTGCAGGTCGTCCAATCGCTTGTCGGCGTCCGCCCTGACCTTGACCATCGGTTGTATCTACCTGCCGGAATTCGATAGGTCCAATATAGTACCAATCGGCGGCGTGGCACCAGCCCCGTGGTCTTGAATGGCAGGAAATCTCTGCCTGAAAGCTGAGACGGGCAGCGGCGGATATCGCATGGCACTCATCAGAGTGCCGAACTAAGCCAGGACCGGCGCGGGTTTGGCAGCGCTTGCAGGCAGGCAGGTGATGGACCGGTTTCAGATGGGCGACAGACACACGCGCACCGACCGATCAGACCAATTTATAAACGGAATGGAACACGCTAAGTGCTGTCTGGCTGGCACTGCAGTTGGACTGAATGGCGTCAAGGCGCCTTCGCTGCGACTACCGGCTGTAGTGAGCCACCGCCAATGGTCGCCGCCGCGCCACCGAACCGGTTACAGGCGCCCCTGATCGACCCGCACCAGCGAGCGCTCCGGCGTCTGCGTGAAGCCGAGCAGTTGCAAGCCAAGCTGCAGGGCGCTGTCCTTGCCCGGTTCGACCTGCGTGCGCCATTGCCAGTGACCATCGCGCTGCAGGCGCAGCTCGGCGCTGAGGTCGACGCCCTCGGGCAGGCCGCCATCGGGCGTGAGCGCCAGCACCACCGCAGCGTCCACGCACTGGGGGCTACCGCGCAGGCGTAGCGGCAACAGCCCTGCTGCTTCGCCCGCAGGAGTGGGGAGCACCTGTACTGCGACGTCGCCGCCGGCCTGTGTGCAGCGCGTGCTGTCGAAGATGGCGCGGACATCGCGCAGGTCGATCGACAGATCCATCGACGTGAGCCCGCCCGGCTTACGCAACAGCATGCGCCCGTTGGCCTGCTCCATGCCGTGGCGCGCGCCCTGCAGGACCACCAGCTGTGCGGTGGTCGCGGTCAGCTGCATCTGGCGCTCGCCGCGCAGCAGCGGCCACGCGCGCAGACGCACGCCAACATCGCCCAGTTCCTGCGTGTTCCAGGTCACCCCACGCAGGGTGCCGTTCCAAAGCGAGCCCTGTGCTTCGAGCACTGCAACTGGCAACGTCTCGACCGGCATCGCCAATCGCAATGGGAACGTTGCGATCACCCCGAACGCACCCAGCAAGGCGGTGAGTAACAGCCAACGCAGCCGTGTCATGGCGCGATGCCCGCAAACGTGCAACGCACCTGCAACTGGCCGTCGCGGCGGGTGATATCGAGCGCGCTCGGTGCCAGGTTGTCACGTTGGCGGAGTTGCTCCAGCCAGGAAAACAGCACGGTGCTGGTCACTGCATCGATCTGCAGTTCGAGCGTTCCCGGGGCGCCGGGCGACGGAGTGACGATGAGGATACCGGCCTCGTGCGCGCTGCGCAGAACGCGCGCGCGCGGCACCGCTGCAGTCACGCTATCGCGCTGCAACGCGCGTGCGTGCAGCAGCTGTTCTGCTGCGACGTCGTAGCGGGCCTGCGCGGCGGTGCGCCAGTGCCGCATCGGCACCACCACCAAGTACCAGGCGACGAACGCGGCCACCGCGATGAGCATCACCGACAACATGATGCGCTCGCGTGGCGCGCGTGCCTGCCACCAATCGTGCGTGCGCTGCGGCAGGCTGCTCATCGCGGTGGCTCCAGTTCCATCGGGGTACGCACTTTATCGTGCTGGGGTTGACGTGTGCCGGGCCGCAGCTGCCAGCCTGCAGCGCTCAGCCGCGCCGACAACTGCTGCACCTGCGCTGCATCGCCATGCAGCAAGGTGACGCGCAATGGGCCGGCAGGGTGGTACGTCAGCGCGTCCAGTTCTGCACCGGGGATGGCATCGATGGCGGAAAATAACGTCGCAAGCTCGGTAGCGAATGCGGTCGCTGAGGGTGTGGGGTGCCGAGGCTGTGGTGCGCTTGCACTTACCCGCGTGCCCGGCATTGCCATTGCGCGCCGTTGCAACGGCTGCGCGCCAATCTCGTAACGCAGCGTCTGCGCCAGCAGCAACAGCAGCGGCGAGATCACCAACACTCCAAGCAGCGCTGCCAATGTGCGCGAACTGAAGCCAGAACGTTTTTGCGGCTGCGCTGCGAAAGCGTGTTGGCGCAAATTGAGCGGCGCTGTGGCGGCATGGCGCGCGAACTGGGCAATGGCGCGCTGCGGATCTGCTTCCGGCGGCAGCGTTTCCGCATGCGGTTGTGCGGCGAGCAGCAGCTGCGCAAGCGGCGGCTCCAGGCTGCAAGCCAGGCGCGGCCCGCGCAGCAGCCAGCACCCATCCCATTCCACCACGGTGGGTGCCTGTTCGGCATCGGCGTTGTCCAGCAACAGACAATCCGGCACCACCGCATCGGGCACCACACCCACACTCGCGGCGCGCTGCAACCACTGGTGCATCAGCGCAGCGTCCACGGCCGCAACCAGGCGTGCGCCATCGAGCTCGGCCTGTTCAGCGATCGCCACATGCAAGGCCTGCGCATCGGTGGCCAGATGCGCGGCAAGTTGCAGCCGCGCGGCCGCCACCGATTGCGCAACGCTGCGGCCCGGCAGCGTCATCCAGCGCAGATGCACCGCGCTGCCCGGTACCACCAGCAGCGTGCGCGCGGAGCGTTCGTGCAGTGCGCTGGGCGTGTGCTGCGCCACGGTGTGCCCCTGCGCATCCACGCGCACGGCAATGGGTTCGGCCGCGGCATCGGCTGGCAGCAACAGCAAGCAACTACTCATTCGTCGGAACTCCATTGGCGCGCCACCAGCCGCACACGGCCGGCCGCTTCCTGTTGCAGCAACGCTTCCAGCAGGACCTGCGCGCCGGCATGGTCCACCTGGCTGTAGAGCGAAAAATAATGGGTGCGGAGTTCGATCTGCTCCAACACTGCATTGGAAGGCTCGGCCTGCAGCAACGCCGGCTGGCTCAGGAACGTCCTGACGTCGCGCCATCCTCCGGCCGGCCGTGCGGCGATGACGCGTCGCGCGGCCGGCAACGCCAATGCACCGCCGGTCAGGGCGACCAGCACCGGCGCGTCTTCCAGGCGCAGCGTGTTGACGTTGATCGGCGACAAGCGCGCCTCCGGCAATGCGCAGACATACGGCCGCAGTTGCGCGATCAGCTGTGGCGTATAGCCGACGATGGTGCGCAGTTCGCTGACGCCTGCCAGCAAGGTCGCACCGGTACGCAGCGGCACGGCAGCCTGCAGGTAGCGGTCGTCTTCGGCACCGTGCGCACCGGGCTGCGCGTCGCTGTCGATCCAGTCCACCAGCGCATCGGTCAGCGCCTGCGCCTGTTGCGGGGCGATGCCCAGCACTTCGAGCAAGGCGCGATATTGACGTGCACCTTCAGCGCTGCGCTGCCATTGCTCGGGCGCACCGACAACCACGCTGTTGAGATTGAAGCAGCCGCCGCGGTCGCGCAGGCGCACGCTCACGGCACCGTCGTCCAACGGAAAGCGGATCGGCTGGTCGTTCCAGCCGCCGTCCAGGGTGGTGCGCAGCGGATCGCGCTTTGCCAAGGCCTGCAACCGTTGCCGCGCGACGGCCTCGCTCCCCAGTGCGTACCACTGCGCCTGCGTCATCGCCGCGCCATTGCCGCTAAGGCGCAGCCCGAAGCGCAGATCGTCCAGCACGGCGACCATCAGCAAGGTCATCACTGCAACCAGCAGCAAGACCGTGAGCAAGGCCACGCCCCGTTGCCTGGCAGGAACACACAGCGCGCTCATGTGCGCCCCTCCGGCAGCAGGAACAGCTGGCGCACCCGTCCCCAGTGGTCCAGTTCCAACTCCAGCGCGACCGCATCCGGCACTGCTTCCAGCCCGCCGCTCCAGCCATCGCTCCATTGCGCACGGTAATGGAACGCCACCACTGCCGAGCGCACACCGCGCAACAGCACCTGCGGCGTGCCGGCGGTTGCGCCGTCGAGCGCGGGGCGTGCGCTGCGCTCCAGCCGCCCATCCACCACGCGGTATTCCACGTATTGCAGCGACGCACGCGGCGCCTGGTCCGGGTTGCTCCAGCCACGCCGCACGAAGCCGAACAACGGCCCCTGCGTGCCCGGTGCGCTTGCGGCAAATGCGCTGCGGGCGGCACTGCCCTCGCTGTTGCGGGTGCGGCGCACCGCAGCCTGTTGCAGGTCGCTGCGCAGCAGGCCATGCGTCAGTTGGAAATCGCGGATCTGTTGGAGGCGCGCGCGCACGGCATCGCGCTGAGCGATGCTCTGCCGCATCACCACCACCGCCACTGCGGCCACCAGCGCGAATACCGCCAGAGCCACCAGCAGTTCGATCAAGCTGAAGCCGCGCGTGCGTTGCCTGCGGATCATTCGGCACTCCGCAGCACACTCAGGCTGGCAACCTCCTGCGCCTGGCCTGCGGCGCGCACGCGCACCTCGATCCGCAACAGGCCTGCGGCGCCGGCCGGCATCGCCTGGCGTTGCCATTCCCAGCGGCGATCGCCGAGCACTGCCTGCCCGTTCGCCGGTGCGCGTACGGCAGCAGCGGGCGCCAGCATGGCCTCGATCGCCTGATTTTCAGCCACCACCGCAGCCAGTGCCCGCTCTTCCAGCACCGCCGCCGTGCGGGTGCTCTCGCCGGACAGATTCAACAGACCGACCACCGCCATGCCGAAGATCGCCAGCGCGACCATCAGCTCGATCAGCGAGAATCCGCCCGCTGCGCGTGGGTCAGCGCGAGGGCGCATCGACCTGCACCACACCGGCGGCATCCACCATCACCTGCATCTGCTGCCGACCATCCCCCAATGCGATGCGTTGCGGCGTGGCCGCACCGGTGGGATCGAAACGCACGCTCAGTCGCTCGCTGCCGGCGGGCAACTGCGCCTGGATGCCTTGCGGCCAGCGCATGGCCGCGAACGGCGTTTCATCCAAGGCGATCCAGCGCTGCTGCGCCTGGCGACGGAACGCGTAGCCGCCGGCATCGATACTGACCTCCACCATGCGCAAACTCATGATCGCCTCGTCGCGCGCGTGCATCAGCGCACTGGCCAGCGTATCGGCGTGATCGCGCAGATCGCGCTGCGTATCGGGCAAGGTCATCACCACCAGCGTGCTGGCAAGCGCGGTGATCACCAGTACCGCGAGCACTTCGAGCAGGGTGAAGCCGCGCGCGTGCGTTGGCGCCGCGTACATTCGCATGCACCGGGTTGCTCGCTGTGCAGTGGCAGGCACTGTCGGCACTCAGCGCCAGTTGCCGATATCGGCGTTGTCGGCATCGCCGCCCTCTGCGCCATCGGCGCCAAACGAGTACACGTCGAAGCCGCCATTGCGGCCCGGACGCCGGTATTGATAGGCGTGGCCCCACGGGTCTTCCGGCAGCCGGCGGATATAGCCACCCTGCCGATAACGCTCCGGCCGCGTCAATCCGCTCGGCGGGTTGAGCAAGGCCTGCAGGCCTTGTTCGGTGCTCGGATAGCTGAGGTTATCCAGGCGGTAGGTTTCCAGCGCCTGTTCCAGCACCGCCACGTCGGCACGCGCCTTTTCGACCATCGCGCGGTCCTGGCTGGGCATCACGTTGATCATCACCACGGTGGCGAGCAGGCCGATGATGACGATGACCACCATCAGCTCGACCAGGGTGAAGCCGCGCGCACGCTTGGGCGAGGTGAATGCGTCGATGCGTACACGGTATTGAATGGACTGCATGAAGATCTCCGTAAGAAGCAGCCGCGCTCAACCAAGCGCGAGGGTGTTGAATTGCAGGATGGGCAACAGGATCGACAGCACGATGACCGCCACCACCCCGCCCAGCAGCACGATGATGGCCGGCTCCAGCAGGCTCATCGCGGCGGTGGTGAACGAGGCGAATTCGCGTTCCAGATAATCGGCAGCGCGCTCCAGCATCGGCGCCAGACGCCCGCTGTTTTCGCCGCTGGAAGCCATGTACAGCAGCGTCGGCGGAAACACCCCCGCGCGCTTCATCGCCGCGGCCAGGCTGCCGCCTTCGCGGATCGCGGTGACCATGTTGTCTGTGGCCAGCCGCAACGCGCGGTTGTCCACGGTGCGCGCGGCAATCATCAGGCCCTCCATCAGCGGCAGGCCGCTGTTGACCATGATCGCCAACGTGCGCGCCATGCGTGCGGCGTGCAGATCGCGGATCAGCCGGCCCAGCAGGGGCGCACGCAAGAGCGCGCGGTCTGCCGCCAGGCGCAGCGCCGGGCGTTTGAGCATGTGCAACGCGGCCACCGCCGCAACCGCCAGCGCAATGAGTAACGGGATGCCTGCATGCAACAGAAACTGCGACACGCCGATCACCGCACGCGTCAGCCAGGGCAAGGTGCGGCCCATCGAATCGAACTGGTCCACCACCTTGGGCACCACGAAGGTCATCAGCACGATCACCACCGCACCGGCCGTCAATGCAAGTGCGGCGGGATAGACCAGTGCAGACTGCAACTTGCTGCGCACCTGCGCCTGGCGTTCGAGCAAATCGGCAAGGCGTTCCAGCACCTGCGGCAACGCGCCCGCGCTTTCGCCGGCGGCCACCATCGCGCGATACAACGCGGGAAACGCCTTGCCCTGGCGTGCCATTGCATCGGACAGGCGAAACCCTTCGAGCACCAACGCATGCGTCTGGCTGGTGACCTGGCGCACGCCGCGGCGTTCGGACTGGGTGCCGATGGTGCGCAGGGCTTCTTCCAGTGGCGCGGTTTCCACGAGGGTGGAGAGCTGGCGGGTGAACAGGACCAGATCCTTGCCGCTGAAGCGCGCTGCGCGCACGGCCGTACCGGCTGTCGCTGCGGCCGCTTCCACGCGCACCGGCACCCATTGCCGCTGTTCCAGCTGCGCACGCGCACTGTGCACGCTGTTGGCGCTGATCACGCCGTGCCGGTTGCGCCCCTGCAGATCGAGCACGGTGTAATCAAACTGCGGCATGCGCGTCGTCCTGCTGGCGGGTGACACGCAGCGCTTCTTCCAGCGTGGTCAAGCCTTGCAACACGGCGGCACGTGCGGCATCGCCCAGCCGCGGCGCGCGCGCGAAGGCCACCGCCGCCAGCGCATCTTCGTCGGCGTTGTCGCCGATCAGGCGGCGCATCGCATCGTCCACCGCAATGGCTTCGTAGATGCCCACGCGCCCGGCGTAGCCGCTGTGGTGGCAGACGCTGCAGCCCACGGCTGTGTAGATCAACGCGTCGGCAGGCGCATCCAGCAGTTGGTGCGTGCCCGCATCGATCGTGCGCTCGCAGCGGCACTGCGGGCACAAGCGCCGCACCAGCCGCTGCGCCAGGATCAGCCGCAGGCTCGATGCCAGCAGAAACGGTTCGATGCCCATGTCGCGCAGGCGCGTGACCGCCCCCACCGCGTCGTTGGTGTGCACGGTGGAGAGCACCAGATGGCCGGTGAGGCTGGCCTGGACCGCGATCTGTGCGGTCTCGGTGTCGCGGATCTCGCCGATCATCACCACGTCCGGGTCCTGCCGCAGGATGGCGCGCAGGCCGGCGGCGAAGGTCATGCCGACACGTGCGTTGACCTGGGTCTGGCCGACGCCATCGATGGCGTATTCCACCGGGTCTTCGACGGTGAGGATGTTGCGCGAGCCATCGTTGAGCAGGCTCAGCGCTGCATACAGCGTGGTGGTCTTGCCCGAACCGGTGGGCCCGGTGACCAGCACGATGCCGTTGGGCACCTGCAAGGCGCGCTGCACCGTGTGCATCACCGCCGGCGGCATGGCCAGTTGTGCCAGCGACAGCGTGCCCTGTTCCTTGTCCAGAATACGCAGCACCACCCGCTCGCTGCCGCGCGTGGGCAGCGTGGAGACGCGCACGTCCAGCGCCTTTGCGCCCATCACCAGCGACACGCGGCCATCCTGCGGGATGCGTTTTTCGGCGATATCCAGCCGCGCCATCACCTTGACCCGGGACACCAGCAACGGCGCGATGCGCCCGGGCAAGGTGGCCGCTTCGCGCATCACCCCATCCACGCGCAAGCGCACCCGCAAGCGCGATTCGTAGGATTCCAGATGCACGTCGGACGCGCCCAGGCGCGCGGCCTCGGCGATGATGCCGTTGATCAGGCGGATGATCGGCGCATCGTCCTGGCTGTCGAGCAGATCGGCAGTGGGGATGTCGTCGATCAACGAATCCAGGCTGCCGTGCAGGTCCAGCGCCTCGACCTGCACCCCCTGCTCCAGCCCGGCATCGGCATAGATCTCCGACACGTGCCGGTCGAAAACCGACGGCGCCAGCGTACGCACCTGCAGCGGCATGCCCAGCGCACGCCGCAGTTCGATCAAGGCCTGCACATCGCCACCTTCGCGCAGGCCGATCTGCGCGGCAGTGTCGCTGCCAAGCAACACCACGCCGTGACGCTTGGCGAATGCATAGGAAATGCTGGCGCGTGCGGTGCTCATGGCATCAACGCTGCGCGGGGCGCGCGTTGGGCGCAGGCGTGGTTGCCGGTGTTTGCGTCGGCGTCGGTGCAAGCGGCGCAGGGCCGGCCGGCAACTGCGGCGGCTGTGCACGCAAGTAGTCGCGCACCAACGCATCGAACGCCGCTTCCGGGTCGCCATCGGCCAGCTGGCGGTCGCGCAGATAGCTGTAGCGCGGCGCAGTCATGCGTTGCGCATCGGCCGCATCGCGGATGATGGTGGGGCGAATGAACACCATCAGGTTGGTCTTGTCGCGGTTGCGCGACCTGTGCCGGAACAACGCACCCAGCCCGGGCACATCGCCGAGCAGCGGCACCTTTTCGACGGTCTGGCGGTCGTTCTGGTCGAGCAGGCCGCCGAGCGCGACGATGGCGCCGTTTTCCACCACCACACGCGTTTCGATCTGGCGCTTGTTGAACACCAGCTCCGAGGATTGCGCGCTGACCGGCCCGGCAATGGCCGAGACTTCCTGCTTGATCGCCAGGGTGATGCCACCAGCGGTGTTGATCTGCGGGCGCACTTCCAGTTCCACGCCCACGTCCTGGCGCTGGATGGTGCGGAACGGGTTGTCGTTGGCCGCACCCAGCACTTCGCCGGTGGTGATCGGCACTTCCTGGCCGACCAGGATGCGTGCCTGTTCGTTGTCGAGGGTCATGATCGAGGGCGTGGACAACAGGTTGGAGCCGGTGTCGCTCTTGACCGCATCGATGATCACGCCGAACACCGCATCGTTGCTTTGCCCGGCCAGCCCGATCAAACCGCCGCTCAGGCCCAGCAGCGATTGCGCGGCCACATTGCGCGCCTGTTCCAGCACCGAATCGTCGTCGGTATTGCCGCTGCGCGTGCCCGCCGCCGCAGCGGCCAGCGGCACCATGCCCGGCGATGCGCCGCTGTACTGCGTGGCGATCAACGGCACGGTGCCGTTGCGGCCGGCCAGCAGCAGCTGCACGCCCAGGCGCTTGGCAGCGGTGTCGGAGATCTCCACCACGATCGCTTCCACCAGCACCTGCTCGCGGTGCACGTCCAGCTGCCGGATCACATCCATCAAGGCGCGCTGGGTCTCCGGGTCGGCATTGATGATCAAGGCATTGGAGCCGGGGTAGCGCACGATCACCGGGCGCTTGCCTGCTGCCGGCGTGATCACCTGGGTCTGTGCGGCGCCGGCTGCATTGGCGACATCCACCGCGGTGGAGCGCGTGTCCTGCCCGGCCTGCGCCTCATTGCCCGGGGTCTGCCCGACCAGCTGTTGCAACACCGGCAGCAATTGCTCGGCACTGGCGTGTTGCAGCCGCACCACACTGACATCGCCGCGGCGTTCGGCGCGCCCGTCCAGGTCTACTGCGGTGCGCACCACCCGCTGCACCAGTGCGGGGTCGCCACGCACGATCAACGAGTTGCTGCTGTCCACCGGCAACACCGACAGCACATTGCTGCGCTCGCTGCCTTGCCCGAACAGCATGGTCAAGGTGCGCGCCAGTTCCTGCGCCGAGCTGTTGCGCAGCGTCACCGTATCGATGGCCGCGCGGTCGGTATCGATCTGCGCCACCAGGGTACGGATGCGGCGCAGGTTATCGGCGTAGTCGGCAATCAACAGGCTATTGCCTTGCGGCATCGCCATGATCACTCCGCCGCGCCCGATCAGCGGCTTGAGGATTTCTGCCGCGCTGCGCGCATCCACGCGCTGCAGGGTGAACACCTGCGTGGCAAATCCCAGATTGCCATTGGCCGCACTGCCGGGCTGTTGCGCGGCGGTGTCGTCGGGAATGATGCGGTAGGTCGCCGGCCCGCTGGACACCGCAATCAAGCCATTGGCGCGCAGCACCGCCAGCAGCATGCCAAGCAGGTCTTCTTCCGACATCGCCTGCGCACGCGCCACGTTGACCGAGCCCTGCACGCGCGCATCCACGATGAAGGTGATGCCGGTGGCGCGCGAGACGTCCTGGATGAAGGCGCGCAGGTCCACGTCCTGCAGGCGTACTGCCGGCGCATCGGCAGCATGCAGTGCCGTCGTCGGCAGCGCAGGCAGTGCGAGCAACAACGTGGCCGAGAGCAGCCAGAGCGGGCGAACAGCAGTCATTGCGGGCGCTTCAAGGTCATGGTGTGGGTCTGGCCGTCGCGGCGGTAGGTCAGCGTGGCGCTCTGGCCATCGCGCAATTCGTCCTGCAGCTCGCGCAGATGCTCTGCATCGAGCGTGCGGCCGTTGATCTGGGTCAGCACATCGCCCGGCGCCAGGCCGGCCTGACGCAGCAATGCACCATCGCCGCGCGGCATGACGGTGAGGCCGCCACCGTCGGCGCTTGCGCGCAGGCCGGCACTGGCGAGCAACTGCTGCGGATCGACCGCTGCGGCTGCGGTCGCGCCTGCTGCCGTTGCGACATTCGAGTGCACTGCCGCGGCAGCAGCGGCCGGCGCGGTGGCGCTCGTCGATGCAGGCGCTAGCGGTGCCGCCGTAGCAGCAGATTCAGTCAATGCGATTCGACGTACACCGCCGCCGTCACGCAGCACCACATGGTCGGCTGCGATCGCCTGCACCACCACACCGGGCGCCAGCGTGTCGTCGACGCGGTATGCGCCTTGCCGGCCATCGCTGCCACTGAGATAGGCGGCCGCCTGCGTGCCACCAGCGCGCACGCCGTGCAACACGAGGCCCTCGCTAGTGGCAGCGGACACGTTGCGATAGAACACATCGCGGCTCAGCGCAGACACGTCGGCAGTGCCGGGCGAACCAGTTTGCGCCGTGCCCAGCGGCCCGATCGGCGTGAGTACCAGCCACAGCAAGCGCACGCCCTGCAGCGCCAGCAGTGCGATCGTGCAGCACGCCACCGCAGTGCGAACGCCCGGCGCCAGCAACAAGGAATTCAATGAGGGCCAGGCGCGCTGCAAAGCGGACATCCGTCGCGGATTTCGATTGGATGACAGAATGCGGCGGCAATGTGTCAGTTCGAAGAAATTGATGACACAGGCCGACACACGGCGCCACGCGAGAAAACGCAAACGCCCGCCATGCGATGCACAGCGGGCGTTTGCGCTACTGCCGACGATGCGCTGGATCAGAAGCGCGCTGTCACACTGATGTCATAGCTGATGCCGGGCTGGTAGGTGTACAGGTCCACCCGGTTGCTGCCCAGCTTTTGATACTCCTGGTATTTGGTCTTGAGCAGATTGCGTGCGGCAACGTTCACCGACACCGTATCGCCCGACCACACCAGGCCCTTCTTGATCACCAGATCCAGCGAAGTGCCGGGCTTGTCGATGTAATCCGGCTGCCCCGGACGACCACGTGCCGACACCCGCTCGCCCACGTAATTGGCAATCAAGGTGGCCTGGCTGTGCGTGCTCTCGCTTTCCACGCCAATCTGCAGGTTGGCAATGTCATCCGACTGGCCTTGCAACGCAGAGCCATCGCGAATGAACAGGTTGGCCTGCACCGGTGCGCTGAAGCCGAACGGCTGCACCGTGTCGCCGGCGCTGGCGCTTACCTCCGAGGTGGTACGCGTGTAATTGCCGGAGACGAACACGCGCTTGTCGCCCCACCAATCGGCAGCGATCGGCAGGTCCTGATACTTCTTGGCCTCCAGCTCCACACCGTACAGCGTGGCCTTGGGCGCATTGATGAAGCTCTGCACGATGCCGCCACCGGGCGCGTCGTTGACGATGGCTTCGATCGGTTTGTCGATGTTCTTGTAGAACGCGCCGACGGTGACGTACTGGCCCGGCTCGAAGAACCATTCGTAGCGCGCATCCAGATTGACCAGCTCGCTGTCGATCAGGAACGGGTTGCCGAAGAACTGGCGGTCGATATCCGGGTCCAGATATTGCTGCGGCGCCATTTCGCGGAACTGCGGGCGGGCAATGGTCTTGGACGCGCCAAAGCGCAGCTGCTGGTTCTCGGCAAAATTCCAGGTCACCGTGGCCGACGGCAGCGCATAGCTGTTCTCCAACGGTGCCACGCCGTCCTGACGCGTGCCGCTGAAGATGTCGTACGGATGCACCGCCTGGGTGGCATCTTCGTAACGCACCCCCACGGTGGCCCGCAGCGTCGGCACGATCTCGCCTTCGGCCTGCAGATACGCTGCCTTGACCTTCAAGGTGGCGTCATACGCCGCCGCACCGAAACTGCCGGTGGTTTCGCGCAGACGCAGCAGATCGTTGCTGAGGTTGTAGTCGGAAATCAGATAATCCACGCGCTGGTACTGGTTCAAGAACGGCAGCGGGCCATCCAGCGCCAGGAAGCGGAATTCGCGGCTCCACGCGCTACGGTCGTTGTCCAGATAGGCCAGGCCGCCCTTGACAGTGAGCTCGTGCTCCATCGGCAAGCGCCAGGTGACATCCACGCCACCACTGGCGACGGTGTCGTCGACCTTGCTGAAGCGCGTGTAGTTCTGCACACGCGAGGCGTCGTGCGCCCAGTAACCATCCAGCAGCTCGTAGCGAATGCCGGTCTCATACGGCACATCGCGGCTGGCGTTGGCCACTGCCGCGCGCCATTCGATCTTCAAATCGTCGTATTCGCCGAAGGCGTGCGTGCCGCGCAGCTGGTTGTTGATCAACTGGCGCGCGTACCACTCGGTGTTGTCGTCGCGCACATCGAAGCCGGCCAGTTCGTCGCGGCCGGCACGGCTGCGCGCCACTTTCAAGGTGTCGTGCACGTACAACGTGGTCCAGCCGATGGTGTGGCGACCGTATTCCCACCCCAGCCCCAACATGCCGTTGCTGCGCACGTTGTTGCGGGTGGTGGCGAAATCGTAATTGGAATTGAACTCCACGCTGTCGCCGACAAAGATGCCGTCCTGCTGTTTGCCGGTGCGCGTGCGCCACTCGTTGTCGTAGCTGGCCACGGCAATGATGCCCAGCCTGGCTTCGCCCACTTCCATGCTGTAGCCGGCACTGCCACCCACGTTGACGTCCGGGTCGATGCTGTCCTTTTCCTGCAGCACATACAGGTTGGCATTGTTCAAACTGCGCCCGATCCGGCGGATGTCCTCGCGCGAGAAGCTACCCAGATCGACCCGGCGGCCGGTCTTGATCGCATCGCGCAAGGCCGCAGGCTGCTTGCGGGTGCCATCATCAAAGCCCCGCTCGTCATCGCCGGAACCGTAATAGGTCAGGCCCTTTTCGCCGGTGCTGACACTATTGGCGCCGCCACCCACGGTCAACGACAGGAACGGCTTGTCGGGGATCGCCATCGATTGCAGATCGATCACGCCACCGCCGAATTCGCCCGGATAATCGGCCGAATAGGTCTTTTGCACGGTCACGCTTTGCAGCACGTCGCTGGGAAACAGATCCAGCGGCACCACGCGCTGCATCGGCTCGGGGCTGGGCAGCGGCGAGCCGTTGAACAAGGCCGAGGAATAACGCTCGCCCAGGCCGCGCACATACACATACTTGCCACGCGACAGGCTCAGCCCGGTGACACGCGTCAGCGCCACCGCCGCGCTGCTGTCGCCGGTGCGCTCCATGTCTTCGCGCGTCACGAACGAGGCCACTTCCGAGGTCTGCAGCATCGGTTCGGGAATGTAGTCGCCGCGCACCACGACCTGGTCGAGTTGCTTGGGTGCACTGTTGGCGGCAGCGCTGGAACTACTGCTGCCGCCGGCCGCATCGCTGCCGGTCGACTGCGCCATGGCGGCGCCGGACATCAGCAAGGTGGAAATGGAAAGAGACAAGCCCGTCCGCGAAAGACGGGCAACAGCAGAGGTTCGCATCGTGGGAGCCCTGGCAACAGAAAGATGACGCTGGACGCATCGCAAGGCGACGATCGGTTGCCTTGCGATGCCGTGCCTTCAGCAGGGACGATCGGCGGTCAGGCCGCAGGTCCAGCCCTGCCACCAGGTATCGTTGGCATCACGCACGCCACCGATGTAGTTCACCTGCTGGAAAAAGCTGCTCACCCCGTTCAAGCCCTGGAACGCCGGCACGGCCGTTTCGTTGGCGCCATTGACGAAGGTGTTCTGCAACGTGGACACGCCGTTGGCGACGTTGTTGGTGCCGGCCGCGAACTGGGTGGCCGCACGCGCGTCGCTGCCGAATGCGGTCGGGCAGGCGAAAAACACCGAGTGGAAGGTCCCGAGCGTGTCGGCATCGGCCAGGTTGAAGCACACCAGACCATCACCGGTGCCACCGGCAGGGCGCGTGACCACCGAGTTGTAGAACGCCGCCTGGGTGCCCTGGTTGAGCATGATCGCCGCACCGGCACGCGCATTGCCCACGTAGGTGAAGTTGGCCACCTTCGGGCGCGAATACGGCTGGCGACGCAGGCTGCTCCATTCGTTCATGCGGTCGCCGCCTCCGGCGCGCTGCACCACGATGCCGAACTGCAGTGCACCGCTCCAGCCGGCGTCGGTATCCAGCGAATCGTCGTCGGCGCCGGTGATGACCAGGTGGTTGCCGTTGACCGTGCCGCCGAACCATTCGATCCCGTCGTCGGAGCTGTTATGGATCTGCACGTAGTCCAGACGCGTGCCACTGCCCACACCGGCCAGGGTGATGCCCTGCAACTCGTTGTTGGGCGAAATTTCGAAGCCCGAATACATCACGCGCAGGTAGCGCATCGAACCGCTGTTGTCGGTGGCGTTGTTGCCGCCATAGAACGCGTTGGTGCCTTCCACCTGCGCCTGGCATTCCGGCGTGCCGGACACGGTGGTGCCCGGGCAGTTGTTGATCGCCGCGCGCCCCAGCACCACGATGCCGCCCCACAGGCCGATGGTGTTGGCGCTGACCGTGCCATCCAGTGCCTGGCGCGCGGTGAACACGATCGGCGCGGTCGCGCTGCCTTCGGCAAAGAGTTGCGAGCCGCGGTTGACCACGATGTAGTCGCTACCGGCCGAACCGAACAGGGTCACGCCCGGCTCGATGGTCAGGATGCCCTGCGTGCTGCCGGCCGCCGGAGCGGTGGCATTGCCGCCGCGGTCGGTGCCCACATTGACGCGGCCGCTGATCGAATACGCGGTGCCCGCGCGTGCCGGCACCACCAGATTGCCGGTGATGGTTTCCGGCAACTGGCAGGCGCGCAGCGTGTTGTTGGCAATGGTGCCGACATTGGAAAAACCGGTCGGGCAATCGGCGGCCGGGCCGGTCGGTGCGGGTGCCGGGGTCGGTGCAGGCGTGGGTGCCGGCGTCGGCGCGGGTGCAGGTGCCGGCGGAAACGCCCCTTCGCCCGGCGATGCGACACGGTCGGCACCGCCACCACAGGCCGACAGCGCCAGTGCGGTACCAAACGTCATGAGAAGTGTCTTGCTGCTGTTGCGAACGGCCATGCGGCTGATCTCCAGGTCAAAGGGTCCGGTATGAAGAGGAGTCGTCAAGAATTGGTGGCGTTCCGCGCACTGCAGTGGCGAGCACGTTCAAGATCCCCGTCACTTTTATAGCGAGCGTCTGTTTCACTTGTCTTACCGCGACACAGTTGACATACAACGGCCACACGCCGGCATGCACTGTAGAGCGATGACACATACCGATATCCCCACCGCGCTGGCCGACTGGATCGTGGCGCAGGCCGTCGCCGGCTACCCACCCGAGCAGGCGCTACAGCCGCTGCTGGATCGAGGCTGGAGCGAGCAGGACGCCATCGATGCGGTCGAGACGCTGGTGCGTGCACACATCCAGCAGCATGCGCAGGCAAACGGCTTGCCGGTGCCGGTGCGCGTGCCTGCGTTGCAACAGAGCGACGATGCCTCGCTGCTGACCTTGGGCGACCGCGAGGTGCGTGTACTGGTCAGCCTGTTGCTACCGCGCGTGGTGGTGCTGGGCGGTTTTCTTTCCGATGCCGAATGCGATGCATTGATTGCCCTGGCACAACCGCGCCTGGCGCGCTCGCGCACCGTGGACTACGACCGCCCGCATCCGATGACGCGTAGCCTGCACGCCGGCGCACCTGTTTTGGCCGGTGAAAAATGGGTAGCCACCAAGTGGTTGCGCGAGCGCGCAGTGCGCATGCCTGGCTGAGGGCGGCGATCAACGCGTACGCAGTTGCGACGTGCCTGACGATTTTGCTGAAGATGACCCGTCCCAACTCTTGGGTCGGCCCCTTGTGACTGGGTGTCGAGTCCTAGTCCACTGAATCATTGAAATCGGATGCATGATCCCCAGGTAGTGTGTCATGCAAAGAACGAAGTTGACGATCCAACAGCGTGCTGAATTGGAGGCGGTGATGCGCAAGCGTCACGGCAACGCCGCTTTGGTGCGCCGCGCGCGGTGTGTTGTGCTTTGGAGCGATGGAGAACGTCGAGTCCACATACGCAC
>NZ_LYMI01000011.1 GCF_001660815.1 Xanthomonas nasturtii | reverse complement strand
CATGTAGCCGGTAGGTCGCTGCCCAACGCCTGACCGTAGAGAAATCCAGACCATAACTGCGGGCCACCGCCTTGAGCGAGATTGAGGTCTTGCAGGCCTCCTTGGCGACCTGAAGTTTGAAGCGTGCATCATATCGATTCATGAAATCCTCGGAGTTGGACGGGGTGTCCAACTTCCGGGGGTCACTTCACTATGGGGGCTCGGTGGCGGCATCCATGCCGCCAACGGTCCCGCAATCGGTAAGGACACCGCACCAGATAGTTCACCGGTAGCGTTATTGAAGAAAGAAATCACTGCACCAAGCGGTCGGCTGGTGGTTTGTTGAAGAGCGTGACGCCGAGTTGCTAGCTTGCTGGTTGCTTGTTGAAAACGCACCGACCATCGTGACTGGTCCTTGCCCGCTCACCGTCGCGGGACCTTGAGCGGCATGGATGCCGCGCCAGAGCCTCCAGGGACGGATTCACGGCGTGTCCTGCGATAGTGGGCGGGCAAGGGCCCTGCACCCAAGCTCCAGATCAGCCGCTCTGCAATCGACCTGCCGTATTGCCTGATCGCGCCGAAAATAAGCGCTGTCGCATCTACATCAAAACAACAGGGCGCGATTCGCATCGCGCCCTGTTGCGTTTTCAACTTCTCGATCAACCGATCAACCGATCAACCGATCACCAAATCAACAACAACGAAACCCACTCTTGCCGCCATACCGCGCGTCCTGGCGTTCGCGGAAGAAGGTGGGGTAGTCCATCACCGGCTTGTCCGGATGTTTTTCCAGCATGTGGCGCACGTAGTTGTCGTAATCGGGGATGCCGCAGCACAACCGCGCGGTCTGGATCAGGCGTCGCCAGATGCGGCGATGCACCTGATATTGACTGGCCAGGACAAGTTGCGTGCCCATTACAGGTCTGCCATCTGGTGCGGCTGCAACGCCACGTACGGAGTTTCGCGGTCGCTACGCTGCGGGTTACGGCGTGCCACCACGATCGTCTTGATCGAATAGATCAGGATCGAACCCACCACGAACAGAAATAGCACCGTCAGCCCGGTGTTGACGTAAGCGTTGGTGACGATCTGCTGCATCTGCGGCACCGTTTTTGCCGGTGCGGTGATGGTGTTGCTGGCGATGGCGTCCTGGAACTTGTGCGCCTGCGCCAGGAAGCCCTGCGCCGGGTTGCTGTCGAAGATCTTGATCAGCCCCGCGTAGGTCGTGCACAGCAACAGCCACAGCGCCGGCACGATGGTGACCCAGGCGTAGCGGTCGCGCTTCATCTTGAACAGCACCACCGTGCCCAGCATCAGCGCGATGCCTGCCAGCATCTGGTTGGAGATGCCGAACAACGGCCACAAGGTCTGGATGCCGCCGAACGGATCGATCACCCCGGTGTAGAGCAGATAGCCCCACAGTGCCACGCACCCGGCGGTGGCGATGATGTTGGCGGTCCACGATTCGGTCTTCTTCAGCGCCGGGATGAAGTTGCCCAGCAGGTCCTGCAGCATGAAGCGGCCGGCGCGGGTACCGGCATCCACCGCGGTGAGGATGAACAAGGCTTCGAACAGGATGGCGAAGTGGTACCAGAACGCCATGGTGTCTTCGCCGGGCAGCAGCTGATGCAGGATCTGCGCGATACCCACGGCCAGCGTGGGTGCACCGCCGGCGCGCGCCAGGATGCTGTGCTCGCCGATATCGCGCGCGGTGGCTTCCAACACTTCGGGGGTAATGGCAAAGCCCCATTCGGACACCTTGGCCGCGACCGCCACGGTGTCGGTGCCGACCAGCGAGGCAGGGCTGTTCATGGCGAAGTAGATACCCGGCTCGATGATCGAGGCGGCCACCAGCGCCATGATGGCCACGAACGATTCCATCAACATGCCGCCGTAGCCGATGTAGCGCATGTGGCCTTCATTGGCGAGCAGCTTGGGCGTGGTGCCGGAGGCGATCAGGGCATGGAAGCCGGACACTGCGCCGCATGCAATCGTGATGAACAGGAACGGGAAGATGCCGCCCTTCCACACCGGGCCGTCGCCGGTGGAGGCGAACTGGGTCAGCGCCGGCATCTTGAGGTCCGGCATCACCACAAGAATGCCGATGGCCAGCGCCAGGATCGTGCCGATCTTGAGGAAGGTGGACAGGTAATCGCGCGGTGCCAGCAGCAGCCACACCGGCAACACCGAGGCCACGAAGCCGTAGCCGATCAGCATCCAGGTGATCTGCTTGGCAGTGAAGGTGAAGGCCGGGCCCCACGTCGGGTCGGCGGCGACCTTGCCGCCCAGCCAGATCGCGCCCAGCAGCAGGATCAACCCGACCACCGAGATCTCGCCGATCTTGCCGACGCGGATGTAGCGCATGTACACGCCCATCATCAGCGCGATGGGCATCGTGGCGATGACGGTGAACATGCCCCACGGGCTTTCGGCCAGTGCCTTGACCACCACCATCGCCAGCACCGCCAGGATGATGATCATGATCAGGAAGGCGCCAAACAAGGCGATGGTGCCGGGCACCTGGCCCATCTCTTCGCGTACCAGATCGCCCAGCGAGCGGCCGTTGCGGCGGCTGGACAGGAACAGCACCACGAAGTCCTGCACCGCACCGGCAAACACCACGCCCACCACCAGCCACAGCAGCCCGGGCAGGTAGCCCATCTGCGCGGCAAGCACCGGGCCCACCAATGGCCCGGCGCCGGCAATGGCGGCGAAGTGATGCCCGAACAGCACGTGCTTGTTGGTGGGCACGTAATCCAGGCCGTCGTTATTGGCGACCGCCGGGGTGGCGCGGGTGATGTCCAGCTGCATCACCTTGTCGGCGATGAACAGGCTGTAGAACCGGTAGGCGATCAGATAGATCGAGACGGCGGCCACCACGATCCACAACGCGTTGATCTGTTCGCCGCGCCTTAGCGCCACGGTACCCAGACAGAACGCGGCCAGCAGCGCGAGCGCGCCCCAGGCCAGCTTCGAGAACCCTTTCATGCATGCCCCTCAGGAACGATTCACTCAAGGGTCACCCCGTGCCGGGCTGCGGTCAATGGCAGCGCTCCGCAGCGGGGTAAAACTTTGGTCGTAGGGTCGTGGCGCGACAGATGCGCTAGTCGCTAGTCGCCAGCCGAAGGCCGGCGTTTGGAACGATCGGTTGCAATGGTCGCGGTTGGGCAGCGCGGTACCTGCACCCATCATTGGCGCTAGGCCACAGCGCACAGGGACAAGCAATGAGCACCACGACCACCACAGCGGCGCATGTGCTGCGCACCATCCGCGGCCTGCCGACCTCCGACGGCGCAGGCGTCAAGCTCACCCGCGTGATCGGCACCCAGCAGCTGCCGGAGCTGGACCCGTTTCTGATGCTGGACGAGTTCGGTACCGAAAAGGCCGAAGACTATATCGGCGGTTTTCCCAGCCACCCGCATCGCGGCTTCGAGACGGTGACCTACATGCTCGACGGGCGCATGCGGCACAAGGACAACCACGGCAACGAAGGCCTGCTGACCCCGGGCAGCGTGCAGTGGATGACGGCGGGACGCGGCCTGATCCACTCGGAAATGCCCGAGCAGGAATCCGGGCGCATGCGCGGGTTTCAGCTCTGGGTGAACCTGCCGACGCGCGACAAGATGAGCGACCCCAAGTACCAGGAATACGCGCCGGACCACATTCCGGTGGCGCATCCGGCGCCCGGTGTCACGGTCAAGGTGATTGCCGGGGCGGTGGGCGATGTCGTCGGCCCGATCGTGCAGCCCGCGACCAGCCCGGTGTATCTGGATATCGCCTTGGAGCCGAACGTGGAGTGGGATTACCTGCTGCCCGGCGGTCACAACGCGTTTGCGTATGCCTTCGAAGGCGCACTGACAGTGGGCGAGGGCGATGCAGCGCGCGCGTTGCCGGCGCAGGAACTGGCGGTCCTCGGTGGCGGCGAGCGCCTGCATGTGCGCGCCGGTGCCGATGGTGCGCAACTGATCCTGGTCGCAGGCCGCCCGCTCAACGAGCCGGTGATGCGGCATGGCCCGTTCGTGATGAACACCAAGCAGGAATTGATGCAGGCGTTCGTCGATTTCCAGGAAGGCCGGTTTTGAACCGGCGCGGCTGCACGACAGTGGGAGCGCGCAATGAGTGACCGGCCTGTCAGCGTCAGCACCGGCGCGGTGCCGTACACCGTCAGCATCCACGATGGGCAGCACACCTGGAGCGGCGACACGCAGCCGGCCAACGGCGGCGCCGACGCCGGGCCGGACCCCGAAGCGCAGGTGTTGGGTGCGCTGGGTGCGTGCACGGCCATCACGGTGTCGATGGTGGCCGCGCGCAAGCCAGTGGCCGCTGACGGCGGTGCACGTGCATCTGCACTACACCCAGCGCGGTGCCGCCGGCACGGCGATCACCCGCGAAATCGTGCTCGACGGTGCGCTGGATGACGCACAGCGCACACGCTTGATGGAGGTGGCCGACAACTGCCCGATCCATCGCCTGCTGACGGGCGAGGTGCGCATCGAGAGCCAGTTGCAGGCCGCAAGCGGCACCGGCGGCACGGCGATTCCGGGAGGCTGACAAACGCTGCCGTTGTCGCCGAGTGGACGGATGATGCGATCGGAATCGGAACGAGCGATCGCTACGCTGGCTGCTAGAGCCCAGTCGCGATGCCCGGGCTCAACGTTAGAGAAAAAGCATCTTCGCTGGCGCTGACGTCTGCATGACGCTGGCGCAGACATGCGAGCAGGTGACGGTGATCCGCAGCGGCACGGCCGGCCGCAACCGTGCTGCCAGATGCGATCTGCAGCGTACCGGGCCACCCGGCGCGCTGCAGGGGCGCTATATCGACAGCCAGCAGTGCTGCACCATGTGCTGCGTCAGCGCTGCAGCGCCAGGCTGGCGGGCTGCAGATCCATGTTCTGCACCATCGATTGCATCGAGGCGAGCTCTTCGGTGCTGGCGCCGTCGATCCACAGCTGCGCGTAGCGTTTTTTGCCCAGTTCGACCACGGTGACGCGGCGCGATTCCATGCCCGGCATGTCGCGGCCGCCCAGATCGAGCTTGTACCAGTAGAAATCTTCCTGCTGGATCTGGCCCTTTTCGGCACGGCGGTCGCGTGCCAGCGTCATGGCCGGGTCGCGGGTGGTGAGCATCACCCCGACGACTTGCCGTCCATCGGCGGTCACTGCCTTGCAGACCAGGTAATCGGCACCTGCAAGCTCGTTCCACTGCAGGTTGGACGCCGGCGGCAGTGGCGGGCAGACCGGCGAGGTCTGGGCATGGGCGGTGGCAGCGGCCAGCAGCAAGCTCAGGCCGACAAGGCAGAAGGCAGACTTCATACACGATTCCCCGGCATTGGATGACGATGCGGGCGCGCCGATCTGGTGCCGCAGCAGTGCCTCAAGCTCCCCGCTCAAAACCTGCCGTCCACGCAACGCGCTCCGTCTACACGTCCATCACTACCACAGTCTTGCGAATCAGCTCAAGCGATGTCGCAAGCGACAGTGGCATGGCATGTGCGGCGTGGCACTTCCGTTACGAGACCTGGTGACCGGGCTTGCCCGCACGCATGCGGCGCGCACGGTTTCAAGGGTAATCAACCGGCTTCGGCGCCGGGGTTTCAGGCAGCGGAATGAACTCCTTGTCGTCGCCGGGGATGCTGCCGAAGCGGCCGGCCTGCCAGTCGTCCTTGGCCTGCTCGATGCGTTCCTTGGAGCTGGAAACGAAGTTCCACCACAGATGGCGTGGCCCATCCAGCGGCTCGCCGCCGAGCAGCATCGCCTTGAGCGGGGTCTTGGCGCGCAGGCGGCCGCGGGCGCCGGGCGAGGGCACGATCAGGTGGCGTGCCGGCACATCGGCGCCATCCAGCTGCGCTTCGCCTTCCAGGATGTACAGGGCGCGCTCGGCGTGGCCGGTGTCCAGATCCAGCTCGGCATCGGGCGCCAGATCCAGCGCCACATTGAGCGTGCCGCTGAACACCTGCACCGGCGATTCCTCGCCATAGGCGCGGCCGGCGATCACGCGCAGCCAGACGCCGTCGCGGTGCCGCTGCGGCAGGCTCGCCGCAGCGTGGTGGTGAAACGCCGGCGCGGTTTCCTCGGCCGAACGTGGCAAGGCAATCCAGGTCTGCATGCCGTGCAACGCATGTTCGCGCGCTCGCGCCGGGCCGGGCGTGCGCTCGGAATGGGCGATGCCGCGGCCGGCGGTCATCCAGTTGACGTCGCCGGGGCGAATTACCTGATCCGAGCCCAGCGTGTCGCGGTGGCCGATCTCGCCTGCCCACAGAAACGTCACAGTCGCCAGGCCGATGTGCGGGTGCGGGCGCACGTCGATGCCGTGCTCCGGCTCCAGCACGGCCGGGCCCATATGGTCGACGAACACGAACGGGCCCACACTGCGCGCCTGCAGAGTGGGCACCGCGCGACGTACTTGCAGTCCGCCGATGTCATGCACGCGCGGGGCGATCAAGATGGTCATGGCGGCGGCTCGTGACGGACGCGGAGCCAGAGCTTGGCATGCGCCAGGCGCTGCGTGCGCGTGTCTGGCGGCGACGCAATGTTCTGTGCGCGGCGTGCGAACGAACGCGCCGTGGTGGCGCATCTGGCTGGCTACAGCAAATTTGTTTGGGTGGGGACATCGACCGCGCCACGGCGCGAGGCGAGCCGGTCGGCCAGGCGCGTGGGTTCGGGCAGGCGGTACGCGCGCAAGGTGCGCAGGGTCCAGTCGAGTGCGCCCTGCATCGACATGCGATGCCCGGGCGAGACGATCAACGGATTGCAGCGCGGTTTGCTGCGCAATGCCCAGCCGATCTGCATGCCACCCAGCAGGATGGGAGTGTGGTCGCCGCGTTCGGGGCCGGGCTCGGCGAAGCTGCCGGCCAGGCGTTGCTTGGCGATGCCGATGCACGGCAGGCCTGTCACCACGCCGAAGTGCGCCGCGATGCCGAGCTTGCGTGGATGCGCGATGCCCTGGCCGTCGATGAAGACCAGATCCGGTGCGCGCGACAGCAACGCCAATGCCTGCAGCAACGCCGGCAATTCGCGGAAACTGAGCAGGCCCGGTACGTATGGCATCGAGGTGGGCACGCGCGCCACATGCGCTTCCAACGCGAGCAAGGTCGCTGCATCCAGCAGCACGGCGGCGGCACGTGTGGTCTGGCCATCGTCTTCGAAGCCCACATCGAAACCGGCCAGCAGTTGCGGCGCTGCGGCGACTTGGTCTTGCAATACCACGCGGTGTGCCAGTTGCTGCTGCAACTGTCGCGCCTGTGCGGCGCTGCCGTCCCAATCGGCGAATACCGGAGCGATGCTGGACATGGCCGCAGCATCGCGCCCCGCACGTGGGCAGATCGTGCACGCCAGCGATGCGCTGGCTGCCGCTACAATCGCAGGCTGATCGGCCCCCAATCGGAGAACCGTAGTGACCCGCAAACTCGTACTGCTGCGCCATGGCCAGAGCCAATGGAACCTGGACAACCGTTTCACCGGCTGGGTGGATGTGGAACTCACCGAGCAGGGCCGCCAGGAAGCTGCGGCGGCCGGCAAGCTGATGAAGGACGAAGGGCTGCAGTTCGATGTTGCCCACACATCGGTACTCAAGCGCGCCATCCACACGTTGCAGGGCGCGTTGAAGGAACTCGACCAGGATTGGTTGCCGGTGTCCAAGAGCTGGCGTCTGAACGAGCGCCACTACGGCGGCCTGCAAGGCCTGGACAAGGCCGAAACCGCAGCCAGGCATGGCGAGGAGCAGGTCAAGATCTGGCGCCGCTCGTACGACATCCCGCCGCCGGCGATGGACGTCAACGACCCGGGCCATCCGTGTCACGACCGTCGCTACGCCACGCTCGACCGCAATGCGTTGCCGGGAACCGAATCGTTGGCAACCACGCTGGTGCGTGTGCTGCCGTATTGGCACGACGCGATTGCCCCGCAGTTGAAGGCCGGGCAGACCGTGCTGGTGACCGCGCACGGCAACTCGCTGCGTGCGCTGTACAAGTACCTCAACGAGGTCTCCAACGAGCAGATCCTGGAGCTCAACATTCCCACCGGCATCCCGCTGCTGTTCGAACTGGACGACAACCTGCAGGTACGTAACTTCCGTTACCTGGGCGACCCGGAAGCGGCCAAGCGCGCGGCCGAAGCAGTGGCCAACCAGGGCAAGGCGAAGTAAGCGCCGCTGGCGGTTGAAGCGCGGCGTGCGTTGCGCGCAGCGCTCGTCTTGTGTGGCACGCCGCCCCAAGAGGCTGCGCGCCGTGGTGAATGGAAGCGGTGTGTGGGCGTGAATCGCGCACGCGCCGCGTTGGTGCAGGCGAGACATGATGTCCGGCAAACGTAGAACCCAGCAGATGACTGCCACTTACTGTCGCGCGTATCTGGTGACCGTTGGGATGTTGTTGGCCGGTGGAAGCGGTGCAGTTGCGGTGTTGACCGGCGCCAGCATCTCCGGCCCCGGGCTGGCACTGGCCTTGCTGATCTGCATGCTCGGTGTGGTGTTGCTGGCGATGGGTCTGTTCGGACCGGTACGGCAGATGGAAGCGTGGGCCGATGCGGCGTCCGGGCATGAGGTCGCCCTGGTGCTGATGGTGGTGGCGTATCCGGTGTACGTGGTGATGGCGCCGTTCTACGCGCGCCGGTGACTGCATGCGATGGCGCGCGTTGTGCCCGGGATGCAGGTATTGGGTGAGACGGTCGCAGCGTCCGTGGCAGACGCGCCAGCGGCCTGTCGTTGCAATGACGTTTCGATAAAGCGCGGCAACGGACGCTAGAGCGTTGCGGTGCCGCTGCAGTGATCTGGTGTGGCCGGTTGCAGAGCGACTGACGAAGGAGCGAGCGCCGCTTGATGCGCTGCTCTTCGCTGGCGGCTCCCGACGGGCTGCCGACTTTTTTCGACCGCGCATGCGCGGTCATGCCTTGGAGAATTCAATGAAGTTGAGCAAGTTCGCCCCGCTATCGCTTGCGGTGGCCATCGTGGTCGCGTTGTCTGCATGCGGCGCCTCCGACGACACTGCCAAGGGGGCGCCCACCGCCCCGCAGGCTGCGCCGACCAAGGTCGATGTGTCCAAGCTCGATGCGCCGATCGTGGCGTTCGGCAGCGGCGATCTGGATCCTGCCATCAATGCATGCCAGGACCTCAACGGCTTCGTCAACGCCAAGTGGCTCAAGGCCAACCCGGTGCCGTCCGATCGCACCAGCTGGGGCAGTTTCGAAGTGCTGGCCGAGCGTTCGCTGACCATCCAGCACGCCTTGGTGGAGCAACTGGCACGCGGCAATCTGTCGGCCGGCTCGGTGGATGCCAAGATCGCCGACCTGTGGCGCACCGGTTCGGACGAAGCGGCGATCGACACCGCCGGCATCACCCCGCTGCAGCCGCAGTTGAAAGCGATCGATGCGCTGACCGATGCGCCGGCCATCGCCGCGTGGTTGCGCAACAGCTATGCGCAAGGCCAGGGCTTTGTGTTTTCGTTCGGCGCCAATGCCGACTATAAAAATTCCGAGCAGATGATCGCCTACGCAGGGCAGGGCGGTTTGGGTTTGCCCGAAAAGGGCTATTACACCGATCCGGCGCAGGCCAGGATCCGCGAACAGTACGTGGCCTACATTGCGCGTGTGCTGGAACTGTCCGGGATTGCTGCGGCGCAGGCGGCCACCCAGGCCAAGGCGGTGATGGCGTTCGAAACGCGGCTGGCGGCCGCGTCGCTGTCGCGCATCGAATTGCGCGACCCTGCCAAACGCTACAACCCGGTCGATGTGGCCGGTGCCAACGCGGTGACGCCGCACTTCGACTGGCAGGCATTTTTCAGCGCGCTCAAGGTCCCGGCCGGCACGTTCTCGCTGAGCCAGCCGGGTTATTTCGCCGAGCTCGATGCGATGCTGGCCGACACGCCGGTCGATACCTGGAAGGCGTATCTGCGCTTCCATAGCGTGGACGAGGCGGCGCCGTATCTGGCCAAGCCCTTCGAGCAGGCCAACTTCGACTTTTACGCCAAGACGCTGCGTGGCCAGAAAGACATGCTGCCGCGCTGGAAGCGCACCTTGAACGCCGTCAACGAGGCGATGGGCGAGGCGCTGGGCCAGCTGTACGTGCAATCCGCATTTCCCGCCGAATCGAAAGAGCAGATGCAGCAGCTGGTGCAGAACCTGTCGGCGGCGCTCAAGGCGCGGCTGGAAAAGTTGGAATGGATGAGCGCTGAAACCAAGCAGCGCGCCCTGGAAAAGTGGGCCAGCTTCACTCCCAAGATCGGCTACCCGGACCAGTGGCGCGATTGGTCTGGCCTGGAAACGCGTGGCGATGGATTCCTTGCCAACATGCAGGCCGCGCAGGCGTTCAATTATCGCTACATGCTGGACAAGATCGGCAAGCCGGTCGACAAGCGCGAGTGGCACATGACGCCGCAGACGGTGAATGCGTACTACAACGCGACGCGCAACGAGATCGTGTTTCCGGCGGCGATCCTGCAGCCGCCGTTCTTCGACCCCAAGGCCGACCCGGCGCTCAATTACGGCGGTATCGGCGCGGTGATCGGGCACGAAATGATGCATGGCTACGACGATTCCGGCAGCCAGTTCGATGCCAAGGGCAACTTCGATACCTGGTGGACCGATGCGGACCGCAAGCTGTTCACCGAGCGCACCGACCAGCTGGTGGCGCAGTTCGACGGCTATGAAGCGATCGAGGGTGTGCATGTCAAAGGCAAGCTCACCCTGGGCGAAAATATCGGCGACCTGGGCGGCCTGACCGTGGCCTACGACGCCTTGCAGATGGCATTGCAGGAGCAGCCCGCTGCCAACAAGGAGATCGACGGCTATTCGCAGGACCAGCGCTTCTTCATGAACTGGGCCACCGTGTGGCGTCGCAATTTTACCGATGGCGAATTGCGCGTGCGCCTGAATACCGATCCGCATGCCCCGGCGAATTTCCGCGCCAACGGTGCGCCGTCGAACATGCCGGCGTTTGCGCAGGCGTTTCAGTGCAAGCCCGGCGATGCGATGGTGCGCGGCGACAAGGAGCGCGTGACCATCTGGTAAGCCTGGCATGGCGCGCGCGAGCGGTTGCTCTGGCAACGCTTGCGCAGCACAGCTGAAAACGCCGCAAATTACCGTGGTTGCGCGGTGAGGCATGCAGTCGTCTGGTCGGTCGCTTGCAACACAACTGCCTGGTTTTCACCTGTATTGTCGGGCCTGCTTGTAGCAGCGCCTGCACACCAGTGTGCGTGCACGCCCTCTACACTGCCGCGCTGTGAAGTGCGGAGCCGGTAGTGACGAAGCGTAAGGTTTTCAAATGGGGCGGCATTGCGCTGGTGCTGCTGGTGCTGGCCAGCACGCTGTCGCTGTACGGCTACGGGCGCTTTGCCGACCGCCAACGCGGCCCGGTCAGCCATGCACTGCCTGCCACCGGGATGGCGACCCCCATCGACAAGGTGGTTGCGCCACTGCAACAGGCGCACACCGACCAGACCGGCATGGTGATCCTGCCGGACAACATCGATGCGTTTGCGGTGCGTGCACTCACCGCGCGTGCTGCCGGGCGCAGCCTGGATCTGCAGTACTACATCTGGCATGCCGATTTCACCGGCAACCTGCTGCACAACGAGTTGCTGCGCGCGGCCGATCGCGGCGTGCGCGTGCGCTTGCTGTTGGACGACATGAATATCCACGGCAGCGATTCGGTGCTGGCCGCGCTGGACAGCCACCCGCTGATCGACATCCGCCTGTTCAACCCGACCCGCGCCCGCGAAGGGACCTTGATGCGCGGTGTGGAGATGGTGCTGCGCATGTTCAGCATCAACCGCCGCATGCACAACAAGGCCTGGATTGCCGATGGCCGCATCGCGGTGGTGGGTGGGCGCAACGTGGGCGACGAATACTTCGATGCGGCGCGCGACACCAATTTCATGGACATGGACGCAGCGCTGATGGGGCCGGCCGTGGGCCAGGCCGAGCAGGTATTCGACGCCTACTGGAACAGCCCCAACGCCTTGCCGCTGGCCGCCCTGGTCACCGCCAGGCCGCAGGCGTTGGATGCGCTGCGCGGCAGCCTGGATGCTGGCATGGCATCGGCGCGTGCGAATCCGTATGTGGAACGCCTGCGGCGTTCGCCGAGCGTGCGCGAACTGATGCAGGGCGACCGCCCGGTGCATTGGGTATCGCAGGCGCGCATCGTCTCCGACCCGCCGGAAAAAGCAGAAGGCGCACCGCCGCAAGCCGACTGGATGACGCCGGTGCTGATTGGCGAAATGGTGCATGCGCAGCGCGAACTGAAAGTGATTTCGCCGTATTTCGTACCGGGTGCCGACGGCATGCGCTGGATCGGCGACCTGCGCCGTCGCGATGTGCGGGTGAGCATTCTGACCAACTCGCTGGCGGCCAACGACGTGGTGGCCGTACATAGCGGTTACGCCGACTATCGCGTGCCGCTCTTGCAACAGGGCGTGCGGCTGCACGAACTCAAGCCGATGGGCAAACCGGAGGGCAGCCTGTTCGGTTCGAGTGGCGCCAGTCTGCATACCAAGGCATTCGTGGTCGACGACAGCAGCGGTTTTATCGGCTCGTTCAACCTCGACCCGCGCTCGATGAACCTCAATACCGAAATGGGCCTGCTGTTCAACGACCGTGCGGTGACCGCAGAACTCGAGCGGCTGTACAACCGCAAGGTCAGTGCGCCGGTGAGTTATCGCGTCACCCTGGACCAGGGCGCACTGCGGTGGCACGACGATGCGGCGCAACCGCCCGAGGTGTGGTCGCGCGAGCCGGCAGCGAGCGTGTGGCGGCGTGGCACCGCGACGGTGATGGGCTGGTTGCCGCTGGAGTCGCAGCTGTAGCTGGTTGCTCAGCGGTTGCCCTCATCCGCCCTTCGGGCACCTTCTCCCGCAGGCGGGAGAAGGGAGTGCGGTGGCCCGGTCAGATCCGTTCGCGCGTGACGCGGACGTCCGTTGGTTATTGCAGCTGCGTCACGATCTCGCGTGCCATCGCACCCAGCGGCAGGATGCGGTCTGCACCGCCGCGCTTGATCGCTTCCTTGGGCATGCCGAACACGATGCTGGTGTGTTCGTCCTGCGCCACCGTGCGTGCGCCAGCCTGGCGCATTTCCAGCAGGCCGGCGGCGCCGTCATCGCCCATGCCGGTCATGATGATGCCCAGTGCGTTGCTGCCGGCCGCACGCGCGGCGGAGCGGAACAGCACATCCACCGACGGGCGGTGCCGATTCACTGGCGGGCCTTCCATCACTTCGACGAAATACTGCGCGCCGCTACGGCGCAGCAGCAGGTGCTTGCCGCCGGGCGCGATCAATGCGCGTCCCGGCATCACCCGGTCGTTGTTGGCGGCTTCCTTGACGGCGATCTGGCACAAACCATTGAGACGCGCAGCGAAGGCGGCGGTGAACTTCTCCGGCATGTGCTGCACGATCACGATGCCGGGGCATACGCGCGGCAAGGCGGTAAGCACTTCTTCCAGTGCCTGGGTGCCGCCGGTGGAGGTGCCGATGGCCACGATGCGTTCGGTGGTCTGCGCCAGGGCGCGCCCGCTCTGCGCCGGCAGGATCACATCGGCAGTGTGTTTGACCTCGGCCTCCAGCGGCGCCGCAGTGACGCGTGCGGCCAGTCGCTTGACGTTGGCGCGCGCCGCGCTGCGCACCGTATTGACCAGTTCGTCGGCAGAGTCGGTGAGAAATTGCTTGAGCCCCAGCCGTGGCTTGGTCACCACTGCCACTGCGCCGGCGGCCAGTGCATCCATGGTGACGCGTGCGCCTTTTTCGGTGAGCGTGGAGCAGATCACCACCGGGGTGGGGCGCTCGCTCATGATCTTGCGCAGGAAGGTGATGCCGTCCATGCGCGGCATTTCCACGTCCAGAACGATCACGTCAGGCCATTGCTGGCGCATCTTTTCGATGGCCAGCAGCGGGTCGGCGGCAGTGGCGATGACCTCGATGCCGGGCGCGTCGTTGAGTACGCCCAGCAGCACCTGACGCACCACCGCCGAATCGTCGACCACCAGGACCTTGATGGCGTTGCTACGGGCAATAGGGGGGGTGGTGGGGCGATTGAGCGCTGTCGACACGGTGAATCCTTGGGTCATGCCTTGCGGAAAATCGAGGGTGCCACCTGGACCAGATCGATGTCGAGTTCGCTCAGGCTTTCCGAATGGCCGATGCAGAAATGCCCGCCCGATTTGAGATTGGACAGCACGCGCAGGATCACTTCGCGCTTGGTCTGGCCGTTGAAGTAGATCATCACGTTACGCAGAAAAATCGCATCGAAACTGCCCAAGGCCGGCAACGCGGTATTGAGGTTGGCATGCACGAACTGCACGCGCTCGCGCAGGCGCCGCTCCACCAGCAAGGTGCCGTCGTACTCGCCCTGGCCACGCAGGCAGTAGCGTTTGAGATACGCCTGCGGGATGCCGTCGATGCGTTGCAGCGCGTAATGGCCAGTGCGTGCCTTGGCCAGCACACGGGTGCTGATGTCGCTGCCGACCACCTCGAACGGGCGGCCCTGCAAGGTGTCGTCCAGCACCATGGCCATGCTGTAGGCCTCTTCTCCGCTGGAACTGGCGGCGCTCCAGCAGCGGAACGGCAGCCCGCCACGGTGTTCGCCGGCCAGCTTGCGCAACAGCTCGAAATGCTTGGGCTCGCGGAAGAAGTAGGTTTCGTTGGTGGTGAGCAGGTCGATCGCGGTCTGGATCTCGCTGCGGTCCTGGCGGCTTTCCAGCAGCTGCAGGTACTGCGTGTATGTGCTGAACTGATGCTCGCGCAGGCGCTTGCCCAGGCGGCCGCACAGCATGGCCTTCTTGCCGGAAGAAATGCTGATGCCGGCCGCGTCGAAGATGAAACGCTGGAAGCGGCCGAACTCCTGTTCGGTGATGGCGGTGGCGGTACTCATCGGCTCAGGCCACGTCCGCGTCGCTGGGGACGCTGTTATCGCTCAGGCGCGCAATGCGTACGGCATGTTCGCGCCACCACTCCGACAGCATCGGCCCGGGCATCGGCGAGCCCATCAGATAGCCTTGTGCCAGATCGCAGCCGAGTTCGCGCAATAGCCGCCAATCCTCGGGCGTTTCCACCCCTTCGGCCACGGCGGTGAGTTCCAGCCGATGCGCCAGCTCCAGCGTGGATTCGAGCACGGTGCGCTGGCTGCGGCTGCGATGCGCGGCATGCACGAAGCTGCGGTCCAGCTTGAGTTCGGTGAACGGGATGCTGGCCAGACGCTGCAGCGACGAAAAGCCGGTGCCGTAGTCATCGATGGACAGGCCGAACCCATGCAAGCGCAAACGCGCCAGCATGCTCAAGGCATTGGCCGGCTCCACGATGGCGCTTTCGGTGAGTTCCAGCACCAGGTCCGCCGGGCTCAGGCCGTTGTCGCTCAGCTTGCCGCACAGCTGCTCGAGAAAATTCTCTTCGCCCAGCAAGCGGGGCGACAGGTTCAATGCCAGGCTCAGCTCGAAGCCTTCGGCGCGCCAGTCCACCAATTGCGCAATGGCCTTGTCGATCACCTGCTGGGTCAACGCATGGATCAGGCCTTCGCGCTCGGCCAGCGGGATGAAGCGGTCCGGGCCGATCATGTCGCCCTGCGGGCGGCGCCAGCGCGCGAGCGCTTCCACGCCGCGCAGGCGGCCATCCTGCAGATCGAGCTTGGGCTGGTAGGCCACGCGGATCTCGCCGCGGCGCATCGCACGATCCAGTCGCGAGGCGGCCGCGCCGCCGCTGGACATCAGCGGCGAAATCGCCACCGGCGCGAACACGGCAGCGTCGGCGGCCGGCTCCGGTTCGCAATCCAGCACGGTGGCCAGGTCCTGCAGGTTCATCGGTTTTTCGATACCGCCGAGCACGCGCACGCCGGCACTGCGGCTGAGTTGCATCACCGCATCGATCAGGGCGCCGCCGCGTTGCGACACCACCACCACCGGCACGCTGTATTTGCCGCGGGCCAGGGCGTCGAGCAACTGCACGCCGTCCATGCCGGGCATTTCCAGATCCACCAGCAACAGCGATGGCGCGTCGGCGCCCGTCAGCCATTCCAGTGCCGCGTGCCCGTCGACTGCACCGTCGACCACGCTGGCGCCGAGCTGGCGACACAACGCCATGGCGTGTTCGCGCTGGACCACGCTGTCGTCCACGACCAGGACCGGGCCGGCCAACGCACAGTTGCAGGAGAGAAGGGCAGGGCGCATGGGAGTCCTTGGGTGCATGCGTGAGGTCACGCCGCCAGTTCGGCGGCCGGGAGCTGGGCGAGTGCGTCGTTGCCCAGCACGGAATCGGCATCGAGCAGGATCACGAAACGCTCGCCGATCTTGCCCATGGCATGGATGAAGTCGCGCGCGATGCCGGCGCCGAAGCTGGGTGTGTCGAGGATGTCGGCCGGCGCGATGTCCAGCACCTCGCTGACCGCATCCACCAACAGCCCGAGCACCTGATGCACCTCGCCGTGCGCGATTTCCACGATCACGATGCAGCTGCGCTTGGTGATCGCGCTGGGGGTGCGGCCGAAGCGCTGCTGCAGGTCCACCACCGGTACCACCGCGCCGCGCAGGTTGATCACCCCGCGCAGCGCCGGCGGCATCATCGGCACGTCGGTGGGCGCGCGGTATTCGATGATTTCCTTGATGCCCAGAATGCCCAGGCCGAACATCTCGCCGCCCAGCAAAAACGTGAGGTATTGCTGCGGTGCCGGCGACGGCAGCGCGTTGGGGCCGGTTGCAGTGTGCGCGTGCATCGTCGGCTCCTCAGAAGCTGGCGAATTGCGATTCGTCGATCGCATCGGCAGTGGCGGCCACCGCGCTGATCTGGCGCACGTTGGTGCGTCGCGGCGGCGCGCTGCTCACAGCGGCGGGCGCGTGCGTTGCAATCCGGCGCGGCCCCGGCCTGCTGCTGCCCGAGGTGGTGCCGCGCCCGCCATTGCCCAGCCGGAAGAAGCCCATCAACTGCTGCAGCTGTTCGGCCTGTGCGCTCATTTCTTCGGACGTGGCCGCCAGCTCTTCGGCATTGGCCGCGGCCGATTGGGTGGTCTGGTTCAACTGGCCGACCGCAGTATTGATCTGGCTGACGCCGGCGGTCTGTTCTTCGGAGGCAGCGGCGATTTCCTGCACCAGGTCGGAGGTGCGGCGGATCGAAGGCACCATCTCGCCAAGCACGCGGCCGGCGCTTTCGGCCAGTTCCACGCTGGATTCGGCCACTTCGCCGATTTCCTGCGCGGCAATCTGGCTACGCTCGGCCAGCTTGCGCACTTCGGCAGCCACCACCGCAAAGCCCTTGCCATGTTCGCCGGCACGCGCCGCTTCGATGGCGGCGTTGAGCGCAAGCAGATTGGTCTGGTAGGCGATGTCGTCGATGATGCCGATCTTCTTGGCGATGTCCTTCATCGCCACCACCGTGGCGCGCACGGTGTCGCCACCGTCGGCCGCTTCGCTGGCGGCCTTGGCGGCCATGCTGTCGGTGACGCGCGCGTTTTCGGTGTTCTGGGCGATGGAGGCGGTCATCTGCTCCAGCGAGGCGCTGGTTTCTTCCACGCCGGCGGCCTGTTCGCTGGCGGCCTGCGCAAGCGCCTGCGCGGTGGCGCTGACTTCTTCCGACGCACTGGCCAGATTTTCGGCGTTGCGGTTGACCTCATCGACGATCTCGGTCAGCCGGCTCATGGTGGTGTTGACGTAGCGCTGCATGTCGGCGAACGCGCCTTCGTAGCGGCCTTCCACGGTGTGGGTGAGGTCGCCTTCGGCCATCGCGCCCATCACCTGGATCACTTCGGAAATGCTGCGCAGATTGCCGCGCGCACGCTCCACGGTGTCATTGATGAAGGCCTTCTTGCCGGGCAGCTGCGCCAGCGGCGCATCGAAGTTGCCGCGGCCGAATTCGGCCACCACGCCCATCGCCAGTTTCTTCACCGCGATATGCGCGCCCACCATCTGGTTGATGCCCAACGCCATGCTGCGGAAGTCGCCATCGAAGCGCGCGCTGTCGATCACCACGTCGATATCGCCGGCCTCGTGTTCGGCCGACATGTGGTTGATCTCGGCGATCAAGCCGGTGAGGTTGCCGCGCACCTGTTCGATGGTGTCGTTGATGAAGCGCTTCTTGCCCGGCAGCAACGGCAGCTGCGCGGTGAAGTTGCCGCGGCCGAATTCGCCCACGCAGGTGATGGCCTGCTTCTTGACCGCGATATGGCTGGCCACCATTGCGTTGATGCCTTCGGCCATGCGGCGGAAATCGCCGGTGAAACGTTGCGTGTCGATGACCACATCGATATCGCCTGCGTCGTGCTCGGCCGACATGCGGCTGACCTCGGCGACCAGGCCGGTGAGGTTGCCGCGGATCTGGTCGACCACGTCGTTGATGAAGGCTTTCTGGCCCGGCAGGCGCTCCAGCTCGGCGGCGAAGTTGCCGCGGCCGAACTCGGCCACGCACGTCATGGCCTGCTTGTTCACTGCGATATGGCTGGCGACCATGCGGTTGATGCCATCGCCCAGGGTGCGGAAATCGCCGTCGAAGCGCGCCACGTCGATGCGCGCCTCGATCTGCCCGGCATCGTGTTCGCGCGAGACGCGGTTGATCTCTTCGTTGACGTGGCGGATGCCGCTCTGCACCTTGCGCAGGCCGCGCAGCACGTCGCCGGCCCGCTCGTCGCGTGTCTGCGGCAGGGCGATATCGAAGTTGCCGCGCGAGAACGCCTCCAGCGTGGTGCTGGCCAGCACCAGCGAGTCGCTGGCGATCCATATTGCCCAGACCAGCAAGGCGCCGCTGACCAATGCGGCGGCGATGCTGGCGCCCAGCAAGGCCGCGTGCGACAGCGTCAATGTAGAGCCGGCGACGACCACCACAACGGGCAGGGCGACGGCTAGCGCGGCGGTGAACCACAACTGTGTGGCGAACGGGAGACGGTGTGACATGGCGGTGGCTTCCTGGGGTCAGGTAACGACAAACGACGCGGTTCGTGCGATAGCGATGCTGCGAGCGCTCAGGCCGCCAACGCGTCCTGGTTGGGGTGCAACTGCTGAATCAGGCTGGGCACATCCAGAATCAGCGCGACATCGCCGCTGCCCAGAATGCTCGAGCCACTGATGCCTTTGACCTGCGCGAAGACCTTGGACAGTGGCTTGATCACCGTCTGCCATTCGCCCAGCAAGGTATCCACGACCAGGCCGAAACGCTGCGCGCCCTGGCGGATCACCACGATGCTTTCGCGCGCGGGCGTCTTGCCGCCGAGTGCGAACAACTCTCGCAGACGCACATATGGCAGCACGCTGCCGCGCAGGTCGATGTAGTCGCTGGTGTAGTCGGGCGTGAACTCCACGCACTCTTCCACCACGTCCAGCGGCACCACGAACACCGATTTACCGACACCGACCTGGAAGCCGTTGATGATGGCCAGGGTCAACGGTAAGCGCACCGAAATGGTGGTGCCCACGCCGGCCGTGCTGTCGATGTCGACCGTGCCGCGCAATGCGGTGATGTTGCGCTTGACCACGTCCATGCCCACGCCGCGGCCGGAGAGGTTGGTGACCTTTTCTGCGGTGGAAAAGCCCGGTTCGAAGATCATCGCGAACACCTCGCGATCGGTGGGCTGGCGGCCGGGTTCGATCAGCCCGCGTTCGAGTGCCTTGGCCAGGATGCGGTCGCGGTTCAAGCCGCCGCCGTCATCGGTGATCTGGATGACGATACTGCCTGAGTCGTGATACGCATTGAGCCCGACGGTGCCGCGTGCGGGCTTGCCGCGCGCCACGCGCACATCGGCCGGCTCGATGCCGTGGTCCATTGCGTTGCGCACCAGATGGGTGAGCGGGTCGCCGATTTTTTCCACCACCGACTTGTCCAGTTCGGTGTCTTCGCCGGCAACGACCAGCGCGATGTCCTTGCCCAGTTCGCGCGCCACATCGTGCACCACGCGCTGGAAGCGGCTGAAGGTGCCGCCGATCTTGACCATGCGCAGCTGCAATGCGCTTTCGCGCACGTCTTCGACCAGGCCGGCCAGGATCGAGGCCGATTCCAGCAATTGCGCATCGCCGGTGCGTTGCGCATTGGCGTTGGTGCTGGACACGGCAATGATGAGTTCGCCGACCAGATCGATCATGCGATCGAGTTTGTCGGCATCCACGCGAATGGAGCGCGCATCGCTGTTGCGTGCGCCTGCATCCGCTGCGGGGCGTGCGGGTGCGGGAACTGCGGCCAGCACGCTGGCAATCGGTGCCGTTGCAACAGCTGTAGGCGCGCTTTCGGGAATGGCGGCAATGTCGGTCGGTGCGGGCACTGCCACGACCTCCAGATCGCAATCTTCGCGCACGAATTCGAACACTTCTTCGATCGCGGCGCGGTCGGTATCGCTGCGCAACAGGATCTGGAAACCCAAGTAATTGGCTTCCGGATCGAGCTCTTCAAAGCTCGGCAGCTGGCTGTGATCGGTGCTGATCGCTTCGACCGAGCCCAGGCTGCGCAAATTGCGGATCAGCTTGAGCGGCGAGTTGCCGAAACGCAGCGCGTCGGCGAATAGTTTGAGCGTGATGCGCCAGTAACCGCTCTGTTTTTCCGGCGTGCTGTGCTGGATGGCGGTTGCGGTCACGCCGCAGGCGCTGCCTTGCAGATAGGTCTGCAGTTGCGCCAGCAGTGGCTCTGCTTCGGCAGCCAGTGCGGCCGGGTCGGCGTGGCTCGGGTCTGCGGCGGTTTCCACCAGCGCGTGGATATGGTCGCAGCACACCAGCAGCAGCCCGATCAGTTCCGAACTGAGCGTGAGCGCTTCGTCGCGCACCAGGTCCAGCACGCTTTCCACCACATGGGTGAAGCCGACCAACTGCGGCAGGTCGAACAGGCCGCCGGAACCCTTGATGGTGTGCGCGGCGCGGAAGATGGCATTGACCGCATCCGGCGACGACTCGCCACGCTCGGCTTCGAGCAGGTGGCGTTCCATGTCTTCAAGCAGGTCCCGGCTCTCGGCCAGGAACGTCTGCATCAGTTGGTTCATGTCCATGCGCGCGTCACCAGTCCGTTAGTGGATGCGTTCGCCGATGCCGGCAACCGCATGCGGGTACAGGGCTTCGAGCAGGCCGAGCAGTTCGATCACATCGACCACCGCACGGCTGGAATCGGTCAGCGAAAACGGTCGGCCATCGGCCTGGATCGCCTGCTTGGTGGCCAGCAACAATTGCAGGCCGGTGGTATCGATCTCGTTGACCGCGCCCAGATCCAGATGCAAACCACCCGGATGCAGCAAGGCCGGTTGCAGCAACGGCTTGAGCTCGGCCGCGCGACGAATGGTCATCTCGCCCTCCAGGGCGAGTGTCAGCGGTGCGGGTAGATCGGACAGTGGGGTGTTCATTGATGCCTCAAGCGATGCGATGACGCACGGATGCGTGCCATGACGCGGGGAAAGGTCGCTGCGGCGTGGGCTTGCGTGGGCAACTCTGCGCACGCGGACATGCCGGTCTAAGCAGATATCGGCGCCCAATCGAAATATTTAGGCAAAATTCAGCGCGATGACGGATTTGCGAAGCACGTCACCGCTTGGGCATTAACTGCTCAGCTTTGTCGCAAGCAGGCTCAGGAGGCGAATGTCCCGGACAGTCCTGCAGGACAGATAGCCGCATTTCGGCCGAAATCTTTAATGCCTGCGGCAGGGCGATCTGCAGCGTCGCTGCAGATAAGGCGCATGAGGCAAGCAGCTTACGTGGCGCGCCTGGAGTGAATGACGTGATGGGTTTAGCGAAAATTCCGCATCGCATTCGATTCAATTTGCCCAGTGACCGCAATGCGATCGACGCATCCTTGCGAGGTGCATGGTCGAGGTCGTTGCAAAGAGCAAACGCAACCGGTGAGGTGTGGTTGTTATCTCGGTGCCAGCATCGTCAACAACCCGCGTGCCGTATTGAAACGATCCACACCTTCCGGCAGCGGCAGCTTGATGCGCAGCTTGTCCGGCGACCGATCATGTAGATCTTGGGCAGCTTCCGAATCACTGCGAACAGTCTGGTGGTGAGCTTGGCCCGTAAGGACTGAGCGGCTTGCTGTGCAACATCGCCACCCGCGCGATCCTGCAACCGGCCTTGGCCTAGCATGCTCACGCGTTGCCTCCATCCAGCAATCGCCGCCATCGCCACAGGAAGTGCAGTGCGAGCAGACTTTGTATCGCTACCGTCTTTTCGGAACGGAGTTGCAGCCGCAGTGGCGCGAGGCGATCGAGTTGGTGACGTGGTGCATTTCTTGTACGCAGGAAGAGCCTGCTTTGCTATATTTCGACGGGTGTGCTGTAGCTGATACATACCTGCATCGCTCCCGCGCCCTTCGACATGGAGTCCCTCCACATGTTCAACATTCCTAATCTGCATCTGGCGAGAAAAAAGCCTGGCGAGCCGTGGCCGCTGCGGTTCGATAGTTATTCGTTCGATGCTCGCTGTTATCACACCTTGCGATGCAGCATCACCTTTGCTCGGCAGCAGCATTCTCTCCATGTGGCTGAGCCTTCCGGAGAGCCTTACAAGCCGAACTGGAAGGATAACTGGACTGGAGGCTTCGGCAGCACCGAAGAATTCGAGACGCGCGGCTTTCCTTCGACAGTCGATATCCGCTGGACGGCGATGGATGGGGTGGAGCGCTACGTAGAAGTCGATTTGGAAAAGGTGTTTCCCGGCCATCTGATCCTGCACAGCGTCCCCCAGGAAGATGTAGATGAGTTCTGGATGGTCTACGGCTACTTTGGGGACGGCTGGCGCAACGCGCATATTCTTCTGGAGGTCAACGACCGCACGATCAATGTCTATATGCGGACCGACATCCTGACCAAAAATTTGGTCGATCCAGAACATGATCCGCTCAAGAAGATCAGTCGTGACGAATTGATCCTTGCCTGGACCAAGACTTACTGAGAGAGCGCTGGAAATGGACAAGAAGATCGTTCTCCAGCTGGGCGAGGATGGCCTGCCGCTCGATGACGTGTCGCATTATGCCGCGACACCAGAGCAGCTGCGTACGTACGAACAAGCAGCTGAAGACCTCTCTCGGCTTAAAGTGCCGCAGCTGCTGGATCGTACCGACCCGCATTCGTATCTGATCGTTGGCTTGATGGATGGCACCGGCAATGACGCCGACAAAGATCCGATGCACGCCACCAACGTTGCGAAATTCAGAGCTCAGCTCAGGAGTCTGAAAGAGGCCGGTGAAGAACGGCTTTACGTCGAATACATCGAAGGCCCCGGCACCCAAGACAGTCCGATAGCGAAAGCGCTCGATGGTGCTACTGGACGCACCAGCCTGTTCCGGGCTGAAACGATGCATCGAAAACTGATTGATCAGTCCCGGAAAATATTCAAAGCCGACCCAGAAGCAAAAATTGCCTTCCATCTGGAAGGTTTCAGCCGCGGTGCCAGTCAGGTTCCGCTGCTGGCCCGCATGATCGATGCGCGCGGCATTCCCGATCTTGACGGCGGCATCCGCAGCATTGACGAAAACGGCCAGCCACTCTACAACCGCTATCACCAGCCTCCCGGTCTGACGCCGATGACAGTGGGCCTGTACGACCCTGTCGCCACCGGCTACATGGAGCTGTTCGACCGGCGCTTGCCGCCGTCGGTGGTGGGCGGTGTGCAGTTCAGTGCCAGCGAAGAACGGCGTGGCTTGTTCAAGGCCGAGCACAGCATCCCGCTTGGCATCTCCGACGATGGCCGTTTCGGGCATGTTTCGCTTGCCGCCTATCACTCCAATATGGGCGGCGGCTATCTGCGCGATGGGATGAGTATCCGCACGCTCAACCTGATGACCGATTACCACAATGGATTGATCAGCGAGCCGCTGTTCTATCGCCTGCAGGAGCCGACCGATCCGCGCATCAACGTGCTTCACCGCTCGGAAGAGGGCAATCTGCTGTTCCGCGGGTGGCCGAAAGTAGACCGTGCGACACCCGATGGGCAGTTGCGCCAGCTCACCGCCGATTACGGGCATTACGTGCCCCCAGGCGAGGTTGCCACTATCCCCGTACAAGCGCCCGAAGCGCTGCGTAGCGAGTTGGCGCACATGCTTCAGAGCGCACGGCCGTTTCAGCGGACGGCGCTGATCGACACGGCCATCTCCACCAATGGCGATGCCTTCATCGCTCGGCTGTCGCAGTCTGTTGATGCCGCAACGCTGGAAATCCGTCCCTACCCACCACCGATGCTCGCCAGCTCTGGCGTGCGCGCCGCTGGCGCGCTGGGCGTGGCCGCCACGCTGTACGAGGCGCAAGCGTCAGGCGAGAAGATCGCCACGTTGCTCTCGCAAAGCAACCCACTGGCCGCGCAATCGGAGCTTGCGCATTTCGCCGGCCGCAACGTCGGTGGCTGGGCCGGCGGAACGGCTGCTGCGTATGCCCTGGGTGCATCTGGCGCTGGCCCGATGGCGCTGATCGCCGCCGATGCCTACGTGATGAGCAAGGCCGGCGAGAAGGCCGCCGACCTGCTCGACAACCGCGCCATCTACAACCAGACCGACCGCGCCGGCACGCAGTGGTCGTTCAACGGCACTGCATGGACGCGCGAAGGCCAAGCCGACACCAGCAACGATGGCATCGACAACCCACCACCACGCAGATTGTCGCCAGTTACGCCAAAGCCCGCGAACTCAACTACCAGGCCACCAACGCCGCTGCCGCGCTGGCGCTCAAAGATGCGCCCGCACCGCAAAATCCGTATCGCCTGCCGGCAAGCGCCGGCGATCCGCCCAGCCTGAGCGCGGCCGATTGGGCGCGCGATCCCAGCGATGGGCAATGGCGGCGCACGGTGCAAAGCGGTGTGGTCGCAGACGCCGACAGCGCTGTCTACCGTACCGATATCGCACCGCCACCGCGCGCAGCGGAACTGGACGCACAAGCGCAGCAAGTGATCGCCGGCAACATCGCCAACAGCCCCGGCGCGATTGCCGCACGCTATGAGCTGGCGTATCAGCGCAGCGGCTGGGCGGCAGCCGGTTTGCCATTGTCGGACACGCTCCGCCAAGCGCTGCCCAATCCAGACGCCCTCACCGCCTCCGACGGGCAGCAGTATCGCCGCGATGCCGACGGCCGCTGGACCGGCGCGAGTGGCGCTGCGTCAGGCAATGTGGCGCTGGAGCTGGACACCACCCGCGCGCTCCTGCAACCGGCGCTGGCCGAACATGCCCAGGCCGTTGCGGCGCTTGCGCAAACCCCGCCGTCTGCCCAGGACCTGCAGCGCGAGGAAACGCTGTATCGCTACCGCATCACTGGCACCGAACTGAAGCCGGAGTGGCGCGAGGCGATCGATCTGGCGACCCAGCGGTGCGTTTGTTGGATGCAGGACGAGCCTGCTTTGCTATATTTCGCTGCGTGTGTTTTAGCTGATAACCACATGACTCACTACCGCGCCCTTCGACATGGAGTCCCTCCACATGTTCAACATTCCTAATCTGCATCTGGCAAGGAAAAAGCCTGGCGAGCCGTGGCCGCTGCGGTTCGATAGTTATTCGTTCGATGCTCGCTGTTATCACACCCTGCGATGCAGCATCACCTTTGCTCGGCAGCAGCATTCGGCCAGCGACTTGAATAAGCCTTCGGGTGAGCCTTACGCGCCCGATTGGAAAGATCATTGGACTGGAGGCTTCGGCAGCACCGAAGAATTCGAGACGCGCGGCTTTCCTTCGACAGTCGATATCCGCTGGACGGCGATGGATGGGGTGGAGCGCTATGTCGAAGTCGATTTCGAGAAGATTTTTCCCGGCCATCTGATTCTGCACAACGTTGCCAGAGAAGATATCGATGAATTTTTCATGGTCCACGGCTATTCCGGAAACGGGCGGTATCACGTCTACATCTTGCTGGAAGTCAACGACCGCACCATCAATGTCTATATGCGGGCCGATGTCCTGACCAAGCACCTTGCGGACCCCGAACACGATCCGCACATAAAAATCAGCCGTAACGAATTGATCCTGGCCTGGACAAAGACCTACTGACGGAACATGCGCCATGGACAAGAAGGCTGTGCTGCAACTGGGCGAAGATGGCCTGCCGCTGGACGATGTGTCGCATTACGCAGCCACACCGGAGCACCTGCAAACGTACGACCAGGCGGCGCAGGACCTATATCGCTTCAAGTTGCCGCAGTTGTTCGACCGGGCCGACCCGCATTCGTATCTGATCTTCGACCTGGTGGCGCAGGTAAAGATGCTCATAAGTGCCCGCTACCTGCCACCAATGCGGTTAAACATTAAGCGGATTTCTCAGGCTATATTGCAGTTCTGACCTGTATCTCCCGATACAACAAGCACCCCCATCCGAGAGTGGCGATCCTAAGATGTTCAACATCAAGAATCCGTTCGAGAAAAAGATGCCGCACGAGCCGTGGCCGCTGCGGTTCGATAGTTATTCGTTTGGGGCACGCTGTTATCACACTTTACGGTGTAGCATCACATTCGATCGACAGCAGCATTCGGCCAGCGACTTGAATAAGCCTTCGGGTGAGCCTTGCGCGCCCGATTGGAAAGATCATTGGACTGGAGGCTTCGGCAGCACCGAAGAATTCGAGACGCGCGGCTTTCCATCGACAGTCGATATCCGCTGGACGGCCATGGACGGCGTAGAGCGCTATGTCGAAGTCGATTTGGAGAAGATTTTCCCCGGCCATCTGATCTTGCATAACGTTCCGAAAGAAGAAGTTTTTGAGTATTGGGCAGTACACAAAAGGAAAGTTGCGCTAATTCTTTTGGAAGTGAATGACCGCACGATCAATGTGTATCTGAAGTCATGGGTGCTCACCAATCGTTTGAAGTCTCCAGATGATCCCAGTTTGAAGATGAGCCGGAACGACTTGATCCTGGCCTGGACCAAGACCTACTGAGGGAGCGCTCGAATGGACAAGAAGATCGTTCTGCAGCTCGGCGAAGATGGCCTGCCGCTCGATGATGTCTCGCACTATACCGCGACACCAGAACAACTGCGTACCTACGAACAAGCAGCGGAAGATCTCGCTCGGCTCAAGGTGCCGCAACTATTGGATCGTGCCGACCCGCACTCGTATCTGATCGTCGGTCTGATGGATGGCACAGGCAATGATTTTTACAAAGACCCGCTGCATGCCACCAATGTTGCCAAGTTCCGCCAACAACTGGAGGATCTGGAAAAGGCTGGTGAGAAACGACTCTACGTCGAATACATCGAAGGCCCCGGTACTCAGGACAGTCTGCTCGCAAAAACGCTCGATGGCGCTACCGGCCGCACCAGCCTGTTTCGGGCCGAGGAAATGTATGAGCGCCTGAAGGCACAGTCGCAGAATATCTTCCAGGCGGATCCCGAAGCCAAGATTGCCTTTCATCTTGAAGGGTTTAGTCGCGGTGCCAGCCAGGTTCCGCTACTTGCCCGCATGATAGACGCACGCGGCATTCCAGATGAGGAAAGTTTGACCCTGGTTTCAGATACAAACGGCAACTTGATCGAAACCTACAACCGCTATCACCAGCCTCCCGGTCTGACGCCGATGACAGTGGGCCTGTACGACCCGGTCGCCACCGGCTACATGGAGCTGTTCGACCGGCGCTTGCCGCCGTCAGTGGTGGGCGGTGTGCAGTTCAGTGCCAGCGAAGAACGGCGTGGCTTGTTCAAGGCCGAGCACAGCATCCCGCTTGGCATCTCCGACGATGGCCGTTTCGGGCATGTTTCGCTTGCCGCCTATCACTCCAATATGGGCGGCGGCTATCTGCGCGATGGGATGAGTATCCGCACGCTCAACCTGATGACCGATTACCACAATGGATTGATCAGCGAGCCGCTGTTCTATCGCCTGCAGGAGCCGACCGATCCGCGCATCAACGTGCTTCACCGCTCGGAAGAGGGCAATCTGCTGTTCCGCGGGTGGCCGAAAGTAGACCGTGCGACACCCGATGGGCAGTTGCGCCAGCTCACCGCCGATTACGGGTATTACGTGCCCCCAGGCGAGGTTGCCACTATCCCCGTACAAGCGCCCGAAGCGCTGCGTAGCGAGTTGGCGCACATGCTTCAGAGCGCACGGCCGTTTCAGCGGACGGCGCTGATCGACACGGCCATCTCCACCAATGGCGATGCCTTCATCGCTCGGCTGTCGCAGTCTGTTGATGCCGCAACGCTGGAAATCCGTCCCTACCCACCACCGATGCTCGCCAGCTCTGGCGTGCGCGCCGCTGGCGCGCTGGGCGTGGCCGCCACGCTGTACGAGGCGCAAGCGTCAGGCGAGAAGATCGCCACGTTGCTCTCGCAAAGCAACCCACTGGCCGCGCAATCGGAGCTTGCGCATTTCGCCGGCCGCAACGTCGGTGGCTGGGCCGGCGGAACGGCTGCTGCGTATGCCCTGGGTGCATCTGGCGCTGGCCCGATGGCGCTGATCGCCGCCGATGCCTATGTGATGAGCAAGGCCGGCGAGAAGGCCGCCGACCTGCTCGACAACCGCGCCATCTACAACCAGACCGACCGCGCCGGCACGCAGTGGTCGTTCAACGGCACTGCATGGACGCGCGAAGGCCAAGCCGACACCAGCAACGATGGCATCGACAACCCCACCACCACGCAGATTGTCGCCAGTTACGCCAAAGCCCGCGAACTCAACTACCAGGCCACCAACGCCGCTGCCGCGCTGGCGCTCAAAGATGCGCCCGCACCGCAAAATCCGTATCGCCTGCCGGCAAGCGCCGGCGATCCGCCCAGCCTGAGCGCGGCCGATTGGGCGCGCGATCCCAGCGATGGGCAATGGCGGCGCACGGTGCAAAGCGGTGTGGTCGCAGACGCCGACAGCGCTGTCTACCGTACCGATATCGCACCGCCACCGCGCGCAGCGGAACTGGACGCACAAGCGCAGCAAGTGATCGCCGGCAACATCGCCAACAGCCCCGGCGCGATTGCCGCACGCTATGAGCTGGCGTATCAGCGCAGCGGCTGGGCGGCGGCCGGTTTGCCATTGTCGGACACGCTCCGCCAAGCGCTGCCCAATCCAGACGCCCTCACCGCCTCCGACGGGCAGCAGTATCGCCGCGATGCCGACGGCCGCTGGACCGGCGCGAGTGGCGCTGCGTCAGGCAATGTGGCGCTGGAGCTGGACACCACCCGCGCGCTCCTGCAACCGGCGCTGGCCGAACATGCCCAGGCCGTTGCGGCGCTTGCGCAAACCCCGCCGTCTGCCCAGGACCTGCAGCGCGAGGAAACGCTGTATCGCTACCGCATCACTGGCACCGAACTGAAGCCGGAGTGGCGCGAGGCGATCGATCTGGCGACCCAGCGCACGCGCGCGGCACATGGCCTTGCCGGCGATGGCTCGATGAAACTTCAACGCGGCCCCACCGGTGCGTTTGGTGCCGATAGCCCGATCGCGCATTTTCAACGCGATGCCGATGGGGTGGACCGTCTTGCCGCAGTCACCAGCAGTGAGGACATCCGTCAGGCGTTGCAGCAGGTGCGGGCGCAACAGACGCAGCCGGCCTCGCCGGACCAGCCGGCACTTCACTTCACCGCCACGGGGCACGCATCGGATGGCTCGGCCAACGGCGATGCATCGAGCGCCAACGCATCGTCCGGCCCGCAATTGGTGCTGGATCTGCAGGCGCGATCGCAGGCGGCACGCGTGGCGCAGGCGCGGCAGGAACGCGAACAACAAGAGCGTCTTGCGCAAGCGCAACACGCCGCGCAGGTGCGCGAACACATCCAGCAGGCACAGCCCGAGCGTGAAGGCCGCTCGCAGAGCGAACAAGCGCTGCAGGCACACGCGGTGCTGGATCGGCAAAACCAGGCGCAGCAGCGCGAACACCAAGAGCGGGAGGTGCAGGAGCGTCAGGCCCAGGACAACCAGCAGCGGGAACAGGAAATAGCTCAGGCCCAGCAAGTGCAAAAGCACGCCCAGGAGCAGCAGGTTCAGGACGCTCGCAGTCCTGAGCAACAGCCGCTGCATGCCAAGGACGCTGTAACGCCCGAGCAGGAGCCACGCGCACATCAAATTGCTCAGCAGGTACAGCACCAGACCCAAGACGCGCAGCAGCCCGAGCCGGCACTTGAAGTGCAGAACGTGCAAGCGCACGAAACGCACACCCACGCGCAGACGAAGGCGCAGCAGCAGGTATCGCATGGGCAATCGCAGGCAGCCGAGATGGCGCAGCCCCATACACTCGGCCAACAGACGCGAGAACAGCGCACCCGCGACACGGAACAACGCGACGCGCAAACCGCTGCGATCGCGCATGAACCATCGGCATATCCGCAACATGATGCAATTGTGCGCGAGCAACAGCTGCCGACGGCGCCAGCGTCGGTTGCTGGGCACGATGTGCCTGCGCAACAATCCAATGACCCCGCACACGCGCATCTGGCTCAGATGACCAGCGCACCAACGCCGCGATCGCTCGCCACACCGATGGCAGCTGAGCACAACAACGCGCAACACACGCCGACGTCGCAGTGGCAAGCGATGGAAGCTCTTGATAATTCGGCGGCAATGTCATCGCACAACCGCCTCACGCAGACTGTTGGGCAATCACTGAAAGAAGACCGTGCCGATCGCTCTGCCGACTCGCCTGAAAGCGTAGCTCCGGCAATCCAGGTGCCCTCGGTCGCCCAGACTGTGGAGCAGGACGCACCCGCTGCCCCAGCACCTGGAAGCCCGGAATCGTGGCAGGCAACGCTACAAAAATTGCGTGCGTTGCGCGTCCAGCTCGAACAGGATCTTGAGACAGAAAACCGCATCTCACAAGCGCGGCAAGCGCGCATCGCACGCGGTCAACAACCGTATACGGCGCTGGAATTGCGTGACGGATACGACCCGGATGGCCCCTCCGCGCTGAGGAAAATCGCTTCCAGTTCCCAAGGCGCCGTCTCCCGAACAGATGCAGATACCGCTATTGCGCAGACAGGCAGCGAGCAGAGCGATGGACTGCAACCCAGGCGTAGGGCTATCAGCAAGAATTCGGACGTCAACGATCTGATCTATGCCATCGACTCCAAGAACGACCTGGCGATCGATGAAGCCTTGAAGCGGATCGCCAACAGCGCCAGCACCCATGCCTTGATCCAGCGCGGCCGTGAACACCTGGAAGCCAAGGCCATGCAGGAAGCACAGGAACAGGTAACCGCACATCAGGCGCTGGCAATGGACATGCCAGCAGAAGTGCAAACCAGCCGTGGCCCGGTAATGGTGATGACGCTGCCGCAGTTCGCCCACGGACCCATGATGCAGGGCGGACCGCAGGGTGATGGCGGTGGTGGCGATGGCGGAGGAGGTGGTGGTGCAGGTGGTGGAGGCGGTGGCGGTGGGTGACCGGCCGCTCGTACAGCGCATCGATTTTTTGAGAGGAACACCACGATGGAGATGCAGGGCAGAGCTGTAGTGGTCGATGCCGACGCCGCGTTGAAGGCATCCAATCAGACATTGCGGGAAGCGATCGATGTCATGGCAACCTTGATTGCCACGCAACAGCAAGCAGAGCAACGCCTGGAAGATCTGGTCCGGCAACAGCTGCAGCTATTACAGAGCGCAGTCACTAACGCCGATCAGCGCATCAACCGGGTGCTGGAGAACGCGCTCCCGCGGCTGACGCAATTGAGCCATCAGGCGTTGGAGCAGACACTTGAACCGGCAGCCGCGCGGTTCAACAAACAGATGGCCGCTGCGGGACAGACGCTTCAGCAGGCCACCCAACGCTACGCGCAGGCACAGCGCAGCCTGGAAACCACTGCCCAACGCCGCATGTGGATCGGCCTCTTCGCCATGGTCGTTGGGGCCATCATGGCCGTGGGTGGTGCGTCTTACGCGGTCATCGCAGCCAAACCGATCCTGGCCGAAGCCGCGCAGCGCCGGGCAGAAGTCGCCTATCTGGATCGTGTGATCCGCGCCAATCTGGTTCCCTGCGGCAAAGACAGGCTATGCGCGGAGGTCGAGAAGAAGGGCGCGCGCTATGGCGATAGAGGTCAGTATCGGGTGATCGTGCTTCGCACCTCTACTCCGCAATAAAAGCCGGCCAGTAATGCCGGCGTGCGGGGCATGCGCTCCCGATATTGGCAGGCGTGCGTCGTGTTCTTACCCCGGTGCCAACGCCGCCAACAATCCACGCGCCGCGTTGAACCGGTCGGCGCCTTCGGGCATCGGCAGCTTGATGCGCAGTTTGTCCGGGCCATCCATGGTGTAGATCTTCGGCTGTTTCTGGATCATCTGGATGATGGTCATCGGGTCGATCGCCGGCTTGGCCTCGAACACCAGCCGGCCGCCGTTTTCGCCCAGATCCAGCTTGCGCACACCCAAGGCGTTGGCCTGCAGCTTGAGCTCGGCAATGGCGAACAGGTGCTTGACCGGATCCGGCAGCAGGCCGAAGCGGTCGATCATTTCCACCTGCAATTCGCGTAGCGCATCGGGATCGCGTGCACTGGAAATGCGCTTGTACAGCGTCAGGCGCGTATGCACGTCCGGCAGATAATCCTCCGGAATCAGCGCCGCCACATGCAATTCGACATCGGCGCCGCGCACTTCTTCGCCGGCATCCAGATCGGGCAAATTGCCCTGGCGGATGCTGCGCACCGCGCGTTCCAGCAGTTCGGTGTAGAGGCTGAAACCGACCTCGGCCATCTGCCCGCTCTGGTCTTCGCCCAGCAATTCGCCGGCGCCGCGAATTTCCAGATCGTGCGTGGCCAGGGTGAAGCCGGCGCCCAGCTCGTCCATGGACGCAATCGCTTCCAGGCGCTTTTCTGCATCGGAGGTCATCGAACGGCGGTCCGGCACCACCAGGTACGCATAGGCGCGGTGATGCGAGCGGCCGACGCGGCCACGCAGCTGATGCAACTGGGCCAGGCCGAAGCGGTCGGCGCGGTTGATGATGATGGTATTGGCGTTGGGAATGTCGATACCCGATTCGATGATCGTGGTCGACAACAGCACGTTGAAGCGCTGCTTCTGGAAATCCAGCATCACCCGTTCCAGCTCGCGCTCGGGCATCTGCCCATGCGCGATGCCGATGCGCGCTTCCGGGACCAGCTCCGACAGATCGCGCTGCATGCGTACGATGCTTTCCACATCGTTGTGCAGGAAGTACAGCTGCCCACCACGGCTCAACTCGCGCTGGAATGCTTCGCGCAGCAGCGTGTTGTCCCAGGCAGTGATGAAGGTCTGCACCGCCAGCCGGTTCGGCGGCGGGGTGGCGATGATCGACAGGTCGCGCAGCCCGGCCATGGCCATATTGAGCGTGCGCGGGATGGGGGTTGCGGTGAGCGTGAGCAGATGCACATTCGCGCGCATCGCTTTGAGCGCTTCTTTTTGCCGCACGCCGAAGCGCTGTTCTTCGTCGACCACGACCAGGCCGAGATCCTTGAACTTCACGTCCGGCTGCAACAGCCGATGCGTGCCGATGATGACGTCGATATCGCCGCTGGCCACCTTCTCCAGTTCGGCCTTGATTTCCTTGGTGCTCTTGAAGCGCGAGAGCACTTCCACCTTCATCGGGTAATCGGCGAAACGGTCGCGGAAATTGCGGTAATGCTGTTCGGCCAGCAGCGTGGTGGGCACCAGCACGGCCACCTGTTTGCCGGCACTGGCGGCAGCAAACGCAGCGCGCACCGCGACCTCGGTCTTGCCGAAGCCGACATCGCCGCAGACCACGCGGTCCATCGGCTGGCTGCTACCCAGGTCGCGCAACGTGGCATCGATGGCGGCAAGCTGGTCGGCGGTTTCTTCGAAAGGAAAGCCGGCCGCAAACGGTTCGTACATCGCGCGGTCCACCTGCAATGCCAGGCCCGCACGCGCACGGCGTCGCGCCTGGATTTCCAGCAGTTCGGCGGCCACATCGCGTACCTTCTCGGCCGCCTTGCGCTTGGCCTTGGTCCATTGTTCGCCGCCCAGCGAATGCAGCGGCGCGGTCTCGGCCGAAGCGCCGGAGTAGCGGCTGATCAGGTGCAGCTGCGCCACCGGCACATACAGCCGGTCGCCCTTGGCGTATTCGATCTCCAGGAACTCGCCGGGCATGCCACCGGCATCGAGCACGATCAGGCCGCGGTAGCGGCCCACACCGTGGTCTTCGTGCACGATCGGCGCACCTTCGGACAGCTCGCCCAGATCGCGGATGATCGCTTCCGGCTCGCGCCCGACCCGGCGTGTGCGGCGCGGCTGATTGGCCCGCTCCGGGAACAGCTGGCGCTCGGTCAACAGCGCAATCTGCGGTTGATCCAGTGCAAAGCCATCTTCCAACGGCGCCACGGTAATGCCGAAACGCAGCGTGCCGGCCAGGAACGCCGGCACGTCGGCCACTACCTCCGGCTTCAACTGCGCGGCGGCCAGCACTTCCATCAAGGCTTCGCGGCGGCCGGCCGAATCGGCGGCCACCAGCACGCGCCCAGGGTAATGGCTCAGGAACGAGGCCAGTGCCTGGCCCGCCGGGGCGTCCTTCGCGGCCACCGGCAGCGGCGGCAACGGCTGCTCGCCGAGCGGGGTGGCGTCATCGATGCGCGCGTGATCGCTGGCCCACACTTCGATGCGCGCCAGCTTGTTGAGCCGTTCGCGCAGCGTGTCCGGGGATTGATACAACTCGTCCGGCGGCAGCAGCGGGCGTTCCACATCGTGGCGGCGCTGCTCGTAGCGATTCAGCGTCTGGGTCCAGAACGCATCGGCGGCATTGGATACGCCGGTCGCAATCACCGGCAGCACGCGTTTGTCCAGGTAATCGAACAGCGTTGCGGTCTTGGCGAAGAACATCGGCAGGTAATACTCGATGCCCGAGGGCGCAAGCCCGGATTTGAGATCCTGATACAGGGCGCTGCGGCGGGTATCCACATCGAAGCGTTCGCGCAGGCAGGCCAGCACGCGTTCAACGCTGGCGTCGTCCATCGGCACTTCGCGGCCGGGCAGCATCTTGACCGCGTGCACCTTGTCCAGCGAGCGCTGCGATTCCGGGTCGAACACGCGGATCGAGTCGATATCCTCATCCAGCAATTCAACGCGCAACGGCGTGTCTGCGCCCATCGGAAACACGTCGAGCAGGCCGCCGCGCACCGCAAAATCGCCGGGGTCCATCACCTGCGGCACATTGCGGTAACCGGCGCTTTCCAGGCGGCGTTTTTCCGCATCCATGTCCAGCCGTTGGCCGACGGCGAGGTCGAAACTGCCACCGACGATGTAGCTCAGCGGGGCCAGCTGCTGCAGCAAGGTCTGTACCGGCACGATCACCACGCCGCGGGTCAGGCCGGGCAGGCGGTGCAGGGCGGCCAGACGCTGGCTGATGATTTCCGGGTGCGGGCTGAACTGGTCGTAGGGCAGGGTTTCCCAATCGGGAAACGGCACCACCGGCAGCGCGGAGTGCTCGCCGAGCAAGGCATGCAGGTCGGCTTCGATCTGGTGCGCGCTCTGGTTATCGCGGGCGATCACCAGCAGCGGGCCGGCATGCGCCTCGGCTGCCCGCGCAATCGACCACGCCAGCGCAGTCGGAGAGGACGGGGCGCGCCAGTAGGCGCGGAGCTGGCCGGACTTGGGCAGCGGCGGAGAGGGGAAGGTAGGCGACGGCATCAGCCCACAATTTTATCAGAGCCCCCGCCACGGCCGGTCCATCTGGCGCGAAAGGTGGTTTGGACGGTGTGTGTACGAGGGCGCGTCGGGGGTACAGGCCTCGCGAGCGGTTGCGAGGTCATGCATCTGTGTTGTTGGCGGCTCTCTGTGGGGCCTGGAAAGTCCAAAGCCGCGCTGGTCGAGTACGCGGTGCCCTCACCGCTTGCGGGACACGCCGTTAACCCGTCCATGGGGGCTCGGTGGCGGCATCCATGCCGCCAACGGTCCCGCAACCGGCGAGGACACCGCGCCAGACAGTTGGTCGGTGGTTTTACTGAAGAGCGAAGACACCGCGTCGCCGATCTGCTGATCGCTGTTCTGAAAACTCTGAGCACCGACCAACTTGACTGGTCCTTGCCCGCCCACCGTCGCGGGACCTTGAGCGGCATGGACGCCGCGCCAGAGCCTCCAGGGACGGATTCACGGCGTGTCCCGCGATGGTGGGCGGGCAAGGGCCCTGCAGCAAACGAGCAGCCGAGCCGCTTCGACGAATCCCCAATCCCCAATCCCGAATCCCAGCCCCTCAGGCATCCAGCTCCAGCACCATCCGCACCAGCTCCGGCGAATCGGGGTGCGCCTGCGGCTTGAAGCCCAGCGACTCGGCCAGTTGCAGCATCGGCACGTTGCTCTGCAGCACGTCGCCGAACAGGCAGTCGAGATATTTGCGGCGCGCCCACTTCACCAGCTTGCGCATCAATTGCCGGCCCAGGCCCTGGCCGGCGACGAAGCTGCTGACCAGGATGGTGTATTCGGCCTGGCGGGTGCCCGGCACCAACGCGGCGCGGGCGACCGCGCCGACCAGCGCTTCGCCGGGTGGCAGCTGTTCGGCGGCAACCAGCACGATCTCGCTCTTGGGGTTGGGATGGGTCAGGCGTTGCACCATCTCCGGGGTGATTTCGGCGGAGGAGCGCACGAAGCGCGCGCGGATTTCCTCTGGACCCAACAGGCTGAATGCCCCTTGCAGCGGCGGGCCGTCTTCGGGACGGATCGGGCGGAGCAGAAGGGTGCGGCCATTGGGCAGGCTGAAGTTTTCATGCCACGGAGGCATGCGATTGCGAATGGCCATGACCGGTGTTCCTTGAAGATCGGAAGATTCTGGCACCAGCCCGGCGCGCAACCGTGAATGAATCCGGTGCAGCGTCGGGGGCCGACAGGAGGTGGCAGTGCTTCCCACACAACTGTAACGAGCTGAGCCGTGAGCCGGTCGTGAGCTTGGCGGTTGGCTCCGGCTGCCGGCAGCGTGGCTGCGCCGCAGGTGCGCGTCCGGCCAGGTTGACGTTAGCCCTGGAGCAGCGAAGACGCAGGCCACTGGTTGCGCTGCATCGGTGCCACGCGGTGGCAGCACTTGGCACGGTGCGCCGATGAGCGACTGCAGCGCGTCGGCCATCCTGCAGCGCCTTACCGCCTTGCTGTTCCCGGCAGCCAGAGAAGTGCGCGGCGCCGCATCACGCGTCCTGGCGCAGCCATTCCAGCCGGGTCGAGGCGCCGGGCTCGCCGAGATGCTTCTTCAGCACCGGCAGCGCCGGCGCCAGCACCTTGTCGAACTGCCAGGGCGCATTGACGATCAACAGCCCGCTGCCGGTCAGGCGCAGCGGCGAGTCGTCCGGGCGTACCTGCAGCTCGGCAACCAGCACCGACTTGGCCGGCAACGTGGCGGCCTTGCGCATGAACGGCTGCAGGCTGCGGCGCAGCTTGATCGGGTACCACACCATGCAGATCGCCTGCGGCCAGCGCGCCAGGACTTCGCGCACGCTGTGGATGATCTGCTGGTATTCGGCGTCTTGCGATTCGTAGGGCGGGTCGATCAGCACCAGCCCCCGGCCGATCTTGGTTTCGCCGGCACGTGGCGGCAGAAACGCACGGATGGCTGCATAGCCATCGCCGGCATGCACGCGCACGCGGTTGTCCTTGGCGAACAGGCCCTTGAGCGCCTCGGCTTCGTCCGGCTGCAATTCGCAGAACGCCATACGGTCCTGCTCGCGCAGCGCCTGCGCGGCCAGCAACGGCGAGCCGGGGTAGTAATTGAGCTGGATGCCGGCGGTGGGGCGTGTGGGCTTCTGGCCGGGCGTGGCCGGGCGAGCGACGGCCTGGTTGTCGGCCTGCACCGCGCGCAGGTAGCGCTCGACCACGTCGGGCAAGGTCGCCTCGGCCATCAGCCGCATCACCCCGGCATCGGCTTCGTTGGTCTTGCGGCTTTCTTCGCCACCGAGCTGATAGCGCCCACGCCCGGCGTGGGTGTCGAGCACGAAGAACGGGGTGTCCTTGCGCTTGAGGGTGTCGATCAGGGCAAGCAGGGCGATGTGCTTGAGCACGTCGGCATGGTTGCCGGCATGGAAGGCGTGGCGATAGTTCATCGCGGCAGTGTAAGCGGGCGCGCTGGTTTGCGCAGGTCTGCAGGTCTGGATGCGGCCTGGGCAGCCGGCGCGCCGGATGCTGACGCACATGGCGGCGTGGCATGGCGTTGCCGCTGGGTGCCTTGCCTGCAGCGGCCATCGCTTGCCGCGCAGTGCATCTGCAATGCCGCGATGGCGCTACAGGCTGCGCCGGCATGCAGCTATGCTGCGCGGCATGTCCGAATCTCCTGCCCGCGTGCTCGTCGTCGAAGACGAAGCCGCCATTGCCGATACCGTGCTGTATGCGCTGCGCAGCGAGGGTTATGCGCCCGAACATTGCCTGTTAGGCCGCGATGCGCTGGCGCGGCTGCGCGCCGACCCGGCCGATGTGGTGGTGCTCGACGTGGGCCTGCCGGACATCAACGGCTTCGATGTGTGCCGCATGCTGCGCAGTTTCAGCGAGGTGCCGGTGATCTTTCTGACCGCGCGCAACGACGAGATCGACCGCGTGCTCGGTCTGGAGCTGGGCGCCGACGATTACATGGCCAAGCCGTTCTCGCCACGCGAACTGGTGGCGCGCGTGCGCGCACGCCTGCGCCGGCGCACCGTGGCTGCGGCGGCCGAGCCGGGCTGGCAGCCGCACGGGGCCTTTGCGATCGACCGCGAGGGCAGCCGCATCCGCTACGGCGATGCCTTGCTGCCGCTGACCCGTTACGAATACGCGCTGCTGTCGGCACTGCTGCAGCGTCCCGGTGCGATCCTGAGCCGCGCGCAGCTGATGGACCGCGGCTGGGATGCCAGCGCCGACAGCGCCGACCGTACCGTCGACACCCACATCAAGACGCTACGCAGCAAGCTGCGCCTGGCCGGCGTGCCGGCCGACCCGATCCGCACCCACCGTGGCCTTGGCTACGCGTTGGAACTGTAGGTATGGGCGGGTACGCACGTGGCGACCTGAGCGAGGCTGCGCGCTGACATGCGGCTCGGCCTCAAGCTGTTTCTGGGCTTCTTCCTGATCGTGGGCCTGGCCGCGTTCTTCGTGATGCGCGTGTTCGTCAACGAGGTCAAGCCCGGCGTGCGCCAGGCGATGGAGTCCACCTTGGTGGATGCGGCCAACGTGCTGGCGGAAATCGCCAGCAGTGAACTGGCTGCCGGCACGCTTGCCGATGGCAGCTTCGCGCGCAACGTGGCAAGGGCGCAGCAGCGCGACCCCAAGGCGTGGGTGTGGCGCTTCCGCAAGAACAACGTGGATTACCGCGTCACCGTCACCGATGCGCGCGGGGTGGTGGTGTTCGATTCGCTGGGCCGCGACGTGGGCCGCGACAATTCGCGCTGGAACGATGTCTATCGCACCTTGCGCGGCGAATACGGCGCGCGTTCCAGCCCGGAAATCGACGGCGACCCCACCGCAACGGTGATGCATGTGGCCGCCCCGATCTACGCGCCGGACGACCCCAAGCAACTGATCGGCGTGCTGACCCTGGCGCAGCCCAACCGCAGCATCGACCCGTTTATCGAAGCCAGCCAGCGCAACATCCTGCAGCGCGGCGCCTGGTTGATCGGCATTTCTGCGTTGATCGGCATCGCGATGACCTGGTGGCTGATGCGCGGCATCGGCCGGCTCAATCGCTATGCGCAGGCGGTGAGCGCCGGCATTCCGGTGCCGCCGCCCAAGCCGCGCGGCGATGAAATCGGCGATCTGGGCCAGGCGCTGGAATCCATGCGCCGCAAGTTGGAAGGCAAGGCCTACGTGGAGCAGTACGTGCAGTCGCTGACGCACGAGATGAAGAGCCCGCTGGCGGCGATTCGCGGTGCGTCGGAGCTGTTGACCGAGCCACTGCCGGAGGCCGATCGCCAGCACTTCGTTGCCAGCATCCGTGCGCAGGAGCAGCGGCTCACCGAAACCATCGACAAGCTGCTGGCGTTGGCCGAGGTGGAGCAGCACGGCTGGTTGCAAAAACGTGAGCGCATCGCGGTGGCTGGCTTGCTGCAGGCAGCAGTGGATGCCGTGCTGCCACGCGCGACAGCGGCCGGGGTGCGGGTGGAGATCGATGTCGCATCTGATGTCACATCTGATGCAGCGCGCGAGCACTACGTGCTCGGCGACGGGTTTCTGCTGCGCCAGGCGCTGATCAATCTGCTTGAAAACGCCATCGCGTTTTCGCCCGAAGGCAGCACCATGCACCTTTGCACGCAATTGCACGCTGAAAAATTGCAGGTGTCGGTGCAAGACCGCGGCAGCGGAGTGCCGGATTACGCGCTGGAGCGGGTGTTCGAACGTTTCTACTCGCTGGCCCGTCCGCAGACCGGGCAGCGCAGTTCCGGGCTCGGCTTGCCGTTCGTGCGCGAAGTTGCACGCCTGCACGGCGGCGAAGCGACGCTGGACAACCGCGACGGTGGCGGTGCCGTGGCGACGTTGCGGCTGCCGGCTGGCTGATCTGCGGCCTGGCTGCAGGGCCCTTGTCCGCCCACCATCGCGGGACACGCTGCAAGTACGTCCTTGTAGCTCTTACGCGGCATCCATGCCGCGTAAGGTCCCGCGACGGTGGGCGGGCAAGGACCAGTCACGATGGTCGGTGCGCATGGCTTTCGATAAAACAGCCGGCAACTATCTGGTGAGGCATCGCGCGTTCGACCCACTCAGCGTTTGATCTGGACGTGCGACTGCATCCACAAAGATTTGGCCGACAAAACCACTGCACTCACTGACAGGCGAGCGCTCGCCAGGCTTTGTTAGCCCTCCAGTTGCAGCAAGGCACGGGGATTCGCCGGCTGAGCTCCCACTTCACATTGGCTTCAAATTCGCCTCAAACCCCCGACACCGGCGCATCGCACCCTGGCCACCTCCCAATCTGAGGATGGCCGATGAAATCCCTGAAACTGTTATGGCGGTTCGCCACCATCGGCGGGCTGATCCTGCTGCTGCTGATCCCGTTGTTGCTGATCCGTGGCGCCGTGCAGGACCGCGCCCGCTACCGCGATGAGGCGGTGGAGCGGGTGGCGCAGAGCAAGGCGGGCGAACAGCAGTTCATCGCGCCGGTGCGGGTGCTGCCGTACACCGAAGATGTGCAGGTCACCGAGCCGGACGAGCAGGGCAACCAGCGCAAGGTCTGGCGCAAGCGCGAAGGTGCGCTGCTGCAAACACCGCGTAGCCTGAAACTCATCGGCGAAATGGTGCCCTCGGTGCGCGAGGTGGGCCTGTACCGGGTGCAGGTGTATTCCTGGAAAGCCACCCTGCATGCCGAATACGACCCCTTCGACTACGCGGCCGCTCCGACCCGCGTGTATGGCCAGCCGCACTTGGCCATCGGTATTTCCGACGTGCGCGGGTTGGTCGGCACGCCGCGCTTGCAGGTCGATGGGCGCACCCTGGCGCTGGAAAGCGGCGCAGGCGCCTTGGCCGATCGCTCGGCAGGCATCCACGCCCAACTGAGCCCGCTGGCCGACCCGGTCGCCGGCCGGCTGCAGGACGGCAACGTGGTGAACATGCAGTTCGTGCTGGACGGCACGCGCCGGCTGGCCATCGCACCGATCGCCGACAACAACGAGATTGCGTTGCGCTCCAGCTGGCAACACCCCTCCTTCGGCGGCCGCTTCCTGCCGAATGCGCCGAGCATCGGCCCGAAGGGCTTCGATGCCAGCTGGTCGCTGTCGTCGCTGGCTACCGGTGCGCAGACGCAGTTGCAATCTAGTCAAGCATCGCTGGATACGCTGGAAGTGCGCCTGGTCGACCCGGTGGATGTGTATACCCAGGCCGACCGCGCCAGCAAGTACGGCATCCTGTTTGTGGTGCTGACCTTTGTGGCGTTCGTGTTGTTCGAGTTGATCAAGCGCCTGCCGATCCACCCGTTGCAGTACCTGCTGGTGGGCCTGGCGTTGGCGATCTTCTTCCTGCTGCTGCTCAGCCTGTCCGAGCACATCGCATTTTGGCAGGCCTATCTGATCTCGGCGGCAGCGTGTATCGGGCTGCAGTTCTTCTATCTGTCCGGGGTGCTGCGCAGCTGGGTACGTGCGGCTGGCTTTTCGGTGCTGCTCACCGCCTTGTATGCGGTGCTCTACAGCTTGTTGATCTCCGAAGACAACGCGTTGCTGATGGGCTCGTTGCTGTTGTTCGGCATCCTGGCCAGCATCATGTGGGTGACCCGCAAGCTCGATTGGTACGAGCTTGGCAACAGCCTGCGCTGAGGCCGGCATGATGGCGCATGCACAGTTGCACCGGCGCGCCCAGCGCTTGCTGCCGGCCGGCATCGACACGGTGGCGCTGCTTCCGGCAGCGCTGCCGCAGCCCTGGGAACGCTCGGCGCTGTCGGCCTTGCCGTTGCACCGAGATGGACGCCGCGGCGTAGTGGGCCTGCAGATGCACGCAGATACCGCGCAGGCCTTGCGCGTCGGCGGCCACGCCTTTTTGCAGGCCGCACCGCAGCAGCACACCCCGGCCAGCAAGGCGCGTACCCGCAGCTACGGGCCGTGGCAAAGGCTGAGCAACGGCAGTTACTGGGCGCGCAGCACCGATGCGCTGCTCGGGGTGCTGCTGGCCACCGAAGAAGCGGTGGTGTGGTTGTTATGGCAGCAACCCGAGCCCGGCGCTGCGCCCCATGGCCGCTGGCTGCGGTGAGCGGGGCACTGCAGGCACGCCGGGCTGGCTTACCATGCCCGGCATGACTGGCTCATCCCTGATTGTCGAAACGGTGTGCGGCACGCAGGTGCTGCCGCACCTGGATGCGGTGGCGCAGCTGCGCATTGCGGTGTTCCGCGCCTGGCCGTATCTGTACGAAGGCGATGCCGGCTACGAACGCGATTATCTGGCGGCCTATGCGGCCTCGCCAGAGAGCGTGTTCGTGCTGGCACGCGATGGCGACGCGGTGATCGGCGCATCCACCGGCTTGCCGCTGCTCGACGATGGCGCCGCGTTCCACGCACCGTTCCGCGCTGCCGGCATCGACCCGGCCAGCGTGTTTTATTTCGGCGAATCGGTGCTGCTGCCTGCGTATCGTGGTCAGGGGATCGGGCATGCATTTTTCGACCGGCGCGAAGCGCATGCGCGCAGGCTGGGGCGCTTCGCACTGACGGCGTTCTGTTCGGTGGAACGTGCGCCCGACGACCCGCGCAAGCCAGCCGAGTACCGCGCCAACGATGCGTTCTGGCGCAAACGCGGCTACGCGCCGCAACCGGGCATGCGCGTGCAGCTGGAATGGGCGGAGTTGCACCACGGGCAGATCGACCACAGCTTGAGTGTGTGGACACGTGCGTTGTCGCAGTGACTGATCCACCTTCGTTCTCTATCGATCCACAGCAATAAGGCCACCAGATGAAAATCGCCGTCGCCAAATACCCGATCGGCAAACCCGCCGATTTCGCCGCGTTTGCCACGCACCAGTCGGCCCTGGTCGGCGAGGCTGCCGCGGCCGGTGCGCGGGTGGTGGTGCTGCCCGAATACCTGTCGCTGGAGCTGGGCGCGACCTTCGGCACGCATGTTTCCGCCGGCTTGCCCGAATCGTTTGCGGCCATCCAGGCGCTGCGCGCGCCGTGGCTGGAACTGTTTGCCGGCCTGGCGCGCCAGCATCAGGTGCACCTGATCGCCGGCAGCTTTCTGCTGGATCCGGGGCATGGCCGCTACCGCAATCGCAGCGACTGGTTCACCCCCGAGGGCCTGCATGGCTGGCAAGACAAACTGCAGCTCACCGGTTTCGAAAAAGCCACCGGGCTGATCGAGCCGGGCGATGCGCTCAAGGTGTTCGACCTGGACGGCATCCGCGCAGCCATTGCAATCTGCTACGACAGCGAGTTCCCGCTGCCGGTGCGCGCGCAGTACGAGGCCGGTGCGCGGCTGCTGATCGTGCCCAGTTGCACCGATACTGCCGCCGGTGCCATGCGCGTGCGCATCGGCTGCCTGGCGCGTGCGCTGGAAAACCGCGTGTTTGTGGCGCAATCGGTGACCGCCGGCGAAGCGCCCTGGAGCCCTGCGTTGGACATCAACACCGGCGAGGCGGCGGTGTTTGCCCCGATGGATGTCGGCTTTCCCGCCGATGGCGTACTGGCGCAAACGCACGGCGATGCGCTGTGGGCGGTTGCGGAGCTGGACTTCGACGCATTCGAAGCCAGCCGCGCACACGCGCAAGTCGCCAACGACCGCGATTGGCATGGGCAGTTGGGTGCACGCATCGCGCGCGCCACGCTGGCCACGTTCGCCTGATAAGGCGCGGCCCTCAGAGGTTCATGCTCAGCGTCGCGGACGCAGTCGATGCTTGCGATCGCACCTGCTACGCGTACGCTGCAACGTGTCCGCGCCGTCCTTCAACGGGGCACCGCGCTACGCTGTCTTCGCCACTCTCACCCTTTGCAACGCCACCCACCAGGTTCCCATGGCCAAGAAAACCCTCATTCCGCATAGCGTCCGGCTCGAATTTGCGCCCGGTGCGCTGGTGCACAGCAATCTGTCCGGTGCTGCGTTCACCGACGACTGGCTGTGGGTGGCCGGCGACGAAGCCTGCGCGGTGGACCGGCTGCGCAAGCTCGACCCGGTGCAGCGCGAGACGCTGCGCTTCGGCGAAGGGCAGAGCTTTGCGCTGGCCGAGCTGCTGGATCTGCCGGGCGAAAATGGCGAAGAGGCAGACCTGGAAGGCATGGGGCTGTCGGACGGATTTCTGTGGGTGATCGGCTCGCACGGCAGCAAACGCAAGAACGCCAAGCGCGGCCGCGACGACGCCGAAAACGCCAAACGCCTGACCAAGCTGAAGCTCGACGCCAACCGCCGCCTGCTGGCCTGCCTGCCCATCGAATACGCGCAAGACGGCAGCCCGCAGCTGGTGCGCGAAGCCGCCGACGGCCGCCGTGCGCTGCGCCTCAAGGGCGATGCAAAGAACAACCAGCTCACCGAACTGCTGGCCGACGACCCACATTTCGGCCCGTTTCTGAAGATTCCCGGCAAGGACAACGGTTTCGATATCGAAGGCATCGTGGTCGATGGTCAACGCTTGCTGCTGGGCCTGCGCGGGCCGGTGCTGCGTGGCTGGTCGGCGCTGCTGGAAATCCAGGTGGAAGCGCATGGCGACCATCTGCGCCTGGCGCCGCTGGACGAAGACGGCACGCTGCTGCGCAAGCATTTCCTGCAGCTGGGCGGGCTGGGGGTGCGCGACCTGCATTACTCCGGCGACGATCTGTACCTGTTGGCCGGGCCGACCATGGTGCTGAACGGCGAGATCCGGCTGTTCAAGTGGCCGGATGCGCGCAGCGTGCTGGCCGCCAACCGCGCGCCGGTGCGCTTTCAGCACGACTTTCTGGAATCGGCGGTGCTGCCGCACGGCAAGGACAGCGACCGCGCCGAGGCCATCTGCAACCTGCCCAAGCAGCTGGCCGGCCAAATTCCTACCTGGCTGGTGCTGTACGACGCCCCGGGCGCGGCGCGCAGCGGCGGCGATTGCGTGGTGTACGGCGACCTGTTGCGCAACCGCTGAGCAGTGGGCCGGGCAGGGCCACGCTGCGCAAGGTAAAATCGGCGCAGTCCCGTTTCGCCGAGCGCTCCATGACCTGCCGCACCCGTTTTGCCCCCAGCCCCACCGGTTACCTGCACATCGGCGGCGCCCGCACCGCCCTGTATTGCTGGCTGGAGGCACGCCACCGCGGCGGGCAATTCGTGCTGCGCATCGAAGACACCGACCGCGAGCGCAGCACCCAGGCGGCCATCGACGCCATCCTGGAAGCGATGGAGTGGCTGGGCCTGCACTACGACGAAGGCCCGATCTACCAGACCCAACGCGTGGCCCGCTATCAGGAGGTCGCCGAGCAGCTGCTGGCCCAAGGCAAGGCCTATTACGCCTATGAAACCCGCGAAGAGCTCGACGCCATGCGCGAAACGGCGATGGCCAGGCAGGAAAAACCGCGCTACAACGGCGCCGCCCGCGAGCAGAACCTGCCGTACCGCGACGACCCTAACCGGGTCATCCGTTTCAAGAATCCGGTCGGCGGCAGCGTGGTGTTCGAGGACCTGATCAAGGGCCGCATCGAGATCGCCAACAGCGAGCTCGACGACATGGTGATCTTCCGCCCGGACGGCTTTCCCACCTACAACTTCGCGGTGGTGGTGGACGACTGGGACATGGGCATCACCGAGGTGATCCGCGGCGACGACCACATCAACAACACCCCGCGCCAGATCAATATCTATGAAGCGCTGGGTGCCCCGGTGCCCAAGTTCGCGCACATGCCGATGATCCTGGACGAGCAGGGTGCCAAGCTGTCCAAGCGCACCGGCGCGGCCGACGTCATGCAGTACAAGGACGCCGGCTATCTGCCGCATGCGTTGATCAATTACCTGGCGCGCCTGGGCTGGTCGCATGGCGACCAGGAGCTGTTCACGCCGCAGGAATTGCTGGACCTGTTCGACGTCAAGGACGTCAATTCCAAGGCCGCACGCCTGGACATGGCCAAGCTCGGCTGGGTCAACCAGCACTATCTGAAGACCGACGACCCGGCCAGCATCGCCCCGCAGCTGGAATACCAGCTTGCCAAGCTGGGGGTGGACATCGCCGCCGGCCCGGCCGCTGCCGATGTGGTGGTGGCGCTGCGCGAGCGCGTGCAGACCCTGAAAGAAATGGCCGAAAAGGCCGTAGTCTGGTACCAGCCGCTGGAAACCTACGACGAAGCGGCGGTGATCAAGCACCTGAAATTGGGTGCGGAAGCGCCGCTGGGCAAGGCGCGCGAGATGCTCGCTGCGCTGAGCGAGTGGAGCGTGGAGAGCGTGTCGGCGGCGCTGCACGACGCGGCCGCAGCGCTGGAACTGGGCATGGGCAAGGTCGCCCAACCGCTGCGCGTGGCCATCACCGGCACCCAGGTCAGCCCGGACATCTCGCAGACGGTGTACCTGGCCGGTCGCGAGGGTGCCTTGAAACGCATCGATGCGGCACTCATCAAGATCGGAGCGGGCTGACCGCCGGAGCCTGTGATGAAAACCAACGAACACGCCTGCACTGCACCGCACCACCACGTCGACGACGCCAACGGCTTCGTGCGCGCGGTGGAGCGTGCCTGCAGCGAGCGCGGCCTGCGGCTGACGCCCATCCGCGCCAACGTGCTGCGGCTGATCGCCGATGCCGGCAAGCCGGTCAAGGCCTACGAGCTGCTGGACTGGGTGCGCGAAGGCAAGGGCGTCGGCGCCGATGCGCCGCCCACGGTGTACCGCGCACTGGATTTTCTGATGGCCAATGGCTTCGTGCACAAGCTCGAATCGGTCAACGCCTTCGTCGCCTGCCACCACCCCAACAGCGCCCAGCATTCGGTGCCGTTCCTGATCTGCGACCGCTGCCATAGTGCAGTGGAACTGGAAGACCGCGATGTGGTGTCGCAACTGGAAGCCCGCGCCAAGGCGCTTGGGTTCCAACCGCAGGCGCAGACGCTGGAAGTGCACGGCCTGTGCGCCAAGTGCGCGGTGGCGGAGTGACGATCGCCTGGGAAACAGGCGATTTATCGACCCGGCGGCAATAGACACACACGCGCGCACTCCGCTGCCGATGGATGCGCTCTGCAAGTTACCGAACGACGCCACCGCACATCACGCCGCGGCGGCGGTCTTGCACCCATAGCCGGCCAGGAATAGATCCACCGCGCGTCGCGTCGCCTTGCGCAAATACTCGGGCGAGGGGTCCTTGAGCGCGCCGAACAGGCAGGGCATCAGGGTTTCCGCTTCCAGCAGCGCGGCGAACTGCTTTGACGCGATCAGGACGTCGGCGCAGCGGATCACGCCGCGATCCATCTGCGTCTGCAGGAAGTCGGCCATGCGTTGCACGCCTTCTTCGGGGCCTGCATTGAAGAACAGCGCCCCCACGTCCGACCGTCCCGACACGCCGATGATGGTCTGCCAGATCGTGATCGAGCTGGGGGCGCACAGGAAGCTGAGGATGTCCTCGCCAAAGCGCTGCAGGGTTTCCGCAACGGGGCCGCTGCTTTGTGACAACGCGTCCAGCAATGGGTCGATGTAGCGGTCGGACATGTCTTTGGCAAAGGCCACGAACAACTCTTCCTTGGACGAGAAATAGCCGTACAGCGTGCGCTTGGAGCCGCCGACCCGGGCGGCGATCTGCGACATCGACGCGCCTTCGAAGCCCATCTCGAGGAACACCTCGCTGGCGGCCTGAATGATGGCCTCGCGCTTTTCTTCGGTTCTGACCCGCATCAGGTTCTCCTACGTAATCCATAAGTATACCGACTGGGCAGAAATGCTTGACGGCTACGGATGAGCTTATTAGGATACCGAACCGTACCGTTTAGATTTAACCATCATCACTCCCGTTGGAGACCCGCCCGTGCGTGCCCATGCTTCGTTTCGCCTGTCGTTGCTTGCTGTTGCCGTTTCCGCCACCGCCCTGCTCAGCGCCTGCGGCAGCCCGCCGGGCGGCCCGCCGCCGCAGGAGGGCACCCCGGAAATGGGCGTGCTGACCGTCAAGCAGCAGCCGGTGACGCTGACCACCGAATTGCCGGGGCGCACCGTTCCGTACCTGATTGCCGAAATTCGCCCGCAGGTGGGCGGTCTTGTGCAGTCGCGCCAGTTCACCGAAGGCGGCGACGTCAAGGCCGGCCAGACCCTGTACCAGATCGACCCGGCCCAGTACCGCGCCAGCTATGCCAGTGCCCAGGCCACGCTGGCCAAGGCCGAGGCAACCCTGCGCACGGCGCAGCTCAAGGCCGAGCGCTACAAGGAGCTGGCCCGGATCAAGGCGATCAGCCAGCAGGAAGGCGACGACACCGACGCTGCGCTGGGCCAGGCAAAGGCGGATGTGGCGGCAGGCAGGGCCAGCGTGGAGACCGCGCGCATCAACCTGGCGTTCGCCCGGCTGGATGCGCCGATCTCCGGCCGCATCGGCCGCTCCAGCGTGACCCCGGGCGCGCTGGTGACTGCCAACCAGGCCAATGCGCTGACCACCATCCAGCAACTGGACCCGATCTACATCGACGTCACCCAGCCCAGTAGTGCGGTATTGCGCCTGCGCCAGGCGATGGCGCGCGGCGACCTGGAACGGGCCGGCGATGGCGCGGCCAAGGTGTCGCTGCTGCTGGAAGACGGCAGCACCTATCCGCTGCAGGGGCACCTGGCGTTCTCCGACGTCACCGTGGATCAGAACACCGGCTCGATCACCCTGCGCGCAGTGTTCCCCAACCCGAACGCCGAGCTGTTGCCCGGCATGTACGTGCGCGCGGTGCTGCAGGAAGGCGTCAAGGAGCAGGGCGTGCTGGTGCCGCAGCAGGCGGTCTTGCGCAATGGCGCTGGCAAGCCGACCGCGTTTGTGGTCGGTGCCGATCACAAGCTGCAGCTGCGCGTGCTGGAAACCGATCGTGAGGTCGGCGACCAATGGCTGGTGCGCAGCGGCCTGAAGACCGGCGAGCACCTGGTGGTGGAAGGCGTTTCGCGCGCCCGCGATGGCATCGAGGTCAAGACCGTGCCGTGGCAGCCCAAGGGCACGCCCGCGACTGCGGGCGCTCATGCAGCCGGCACCCCTTCCGCCCCGACCGCACCGCGTGCGGCCAACTGAGGCGGGATCACACGTCATGGCACGTTTCTTTATCGATCGTCCGATCTTCGCCTGGGTGCTGGCCATCATCGTGATGCTGGCCGGCATCCTGTCCATCGCCACCCTGCCGATTGCGCAATACCCCAGCATCGCTCCGCCCGCGGTTGCCATTACCGCCAACTACCCGGGCGCCTCGGCGCAGACGCTGGAAGACACCGTCACCCAGGTCATCGAGCAGAAGATGAAGGGGCTGGATCACCTCAGCTACATGGCCTCCACCAGCGAATCCAGTGGTGCGGTGACCATTACCCTGACCTTCGAAAACGGCACCGACCCGGACACCGCGCAGGTGCAGGTGCAGAACAAGTTGTCGCTGGCCACACCGTTGTTGCCGCAGGAAGTGCAGCAGCAAGGCGTCACGGTGACCAAATCGGCCACCAACTTCCTCAACGTGCTGGCCTTCACGTCCGAAGACGGCAGCATGAGCGACTCGGACCTGTCCGATTACGTGGCTGCCAACGTGCAGGAAACCATCAGCCGCGTCGAAGGCGTGGGCGACACCACCTTGTTCGGCTCGCAGTACGCGATGCGGGTGTGGATGGATCCCAATAAGTTAAACAACTTCAGCCTGACCCCGGTGGATGTGCGCACCGCGATCCAGGCGCAGAACGCGCAGGTCTCGGCCGGCCAGCTCGGTGCGCTGCCGGCGGTGCCCAACCAGCAACTCAATGCCACCATCACCGCGCAGACCCGGCTGAAGACCGCCGAGGAGTTCGAAAACATCCTGCTGCGCACGCAGTCCGATGGCTCGCAGGTGCGCTTGCGCGATGTGGCACGCATCGAACTGGGCAGCGAGAGTTACAACACGGTGGGCCGCTACAACGGCAAGCCGGCGGCCGGTCTGGCGATCAAGCTGGCCACCGGTGCGAACGCGCTGGATACGGTGCGTGCGATCGATAAAAGCCTGGAAGAACAGGAGAAATTCTTCCCGCCCGGCATGAAGGTGCAAAAGCCATACGACACCACGCCTTTTGTGCGGATCTCCATCGAGCAGGTGGTGCACACGCTGATCGAAGCGGTGGTATTGGTGTTTCTGGTGATGTATCTGTTTCTGCAGAACTTCCGCGCCACCTTGATCCCCACCCTTGCGGTTCCGGTGGTGTTGCTGGGCACGTTTGGCGTGCTGGCGGTGTTCGGTTTCACCATCAATACCCTGACCATGTTCGCGATGGTGCTGGCGATCGGTCTGCTGGTGGACGATGCGATCGTGGTGGTGGAAAACGTCGAGCGGGTGATGGGCGAAGAACACCTCTCGCCCAAGGAAGCCACGCGCAAATCGATGGATCAGATCTCCGGTGCGCTGGTCGGTGTGGCGTTGGTGCTGGCGGCGGTGTTCGTGCCGATGGCGTTCTTCGGTGGCTCCACCGGTGTGATCTATCGGCAGTTCTCCATCACGATTGTCTCGGCCATGACCTTGTCGGTGCTGGTTGCGATGATCCTGACCCCGGCCTTGTGCGCCACCTTGCTCAAGCCGGTGGAAAAAGGTCATGGCCTGGCCACCACCGGTTTCTTCGGGTGGTTCAATCGCGTATTCGATCGCGGCAACAACGGCTACCAGGGCGTGGTGCGGCACATGCTGGGCAAGGGCTGGCGCTATATGCTCGCCTATGCGGCGCTGCTGGCGCTGGTGGTCTTCGGCTTCATGAAATTGCCGGTGGGTTTTTTGCCGGATGAGGACCAGGGCACCTTGTTCGTGCTGGTGCAGCTGCCGCCCGGTGCTGCCGATGCGCGCACCGCTAAGGTGCTCAAGCAGGTGGAGCATCACTTTCTGGTCGATCAAAAAGACTCGGTCGCCGGCGTGTTTGCGGTGTCTGGATTCAGTTTTGCCGGTACCGGCCAGAATGTGGGCTTTGCCTTCGTCAAGTTACGGCCGTGGGACGAGCGCACCGGCAAGGGCCAGAGCGTCACCGATGTTGCTGCCAAGGCGGGTGCCTTCTTCGCTGGCATACGCGATGCCAGGGTGTTCGCATTCGCACCGCCGGCAGTGTCAGAGTTGGGCAATGCCACCGGTTTCGACCTGATGCTGCAGGACCGCGCCAATCTCGGTCATGAGGCGTTGATGCAGGCACGTAATCAGCTGCTGGCCGAGCTGTCGCAGGACAAACGCTTGGTGGCGGTACGTCCGAACGGGCAGGAAGACACGCCCGAATTCAAGCTGGAGATCGATTCGCACAAGGCGCAGGCCATGGGCGTGTCCATTGCCGACATCAACAACACCTTCTCCAGTGCGTGGGGCAGCGTTTACGTCAACGACTTCATCGACAAGGGGCGCGTCAAGAAGGTGATGCTGCAGGCCGACGCGCCGTACCGCATGAATCCGCAGGACATCGACCGCTGGTTCGTGCGCAACAGCGCCGGCACGATGGTGCCGTTCAATGCCTTCGCTACCGCAAGCTGGCAATCAGGCTCGCCACGTCTGGAGCGCTACAACAGCGTGCCATCGGTGGAAATCCTGGGCATGGCGCTGCCGGGTGCGGCGTCCAGCGGTGAGGCGATGCAGATCGTGGAAGCGGCTGCGGCCAAGTTGCCGCCGGGGATCGGATTCGAGTGGACCGGGTTGTCGCGGCAGGAGAAATCCTCGACCGGCCAGACCGGCCTGCTGTACGGGTTGTCGATCCTGATCGTGTTCCTGTGTCTGGCCGCGTTGTACGAAAGCTGGGCGATTCCGTTCTCGGTGATCCTGGTGGTGCCGCTGGGTGTGTTCGGCACGCTGCTGGGCGCGATGTTGACCTGGAAAATGAACGATGTGTACTTCCAGGTGGGCTTGCTTACCACGATTGGTCTGGCCTCGAAAAACGCGATCCTGATCGTCGAATTCGCCAAGGAGCTGCATGAAAGCGGCAAGAGTCTGATCGAGTCGGCATTGGAGGCGGCAGGCATGCGCTTGCGTCCGATTCTGATGACATCGCTGGCCTTCGTCCTGGGTGTGGTGCCGTTGGTGCTCGGCAGTGGTGCCGGTGCAGGCGCACAGCATGCGTTGGGTACTGCCGTGATCGGCGGCATGTTGTCCGGCACGATCCTGGCGATTTTCTTCGTACCTTTGTTCTTCGTCTTGGTGATGGGCCTGTTCAAGCGCCGCACCCAGCCCACTTCGCCCGCCCCGCAACCGACAGGACACTGAGATGAAACCGATTCGCATGACATTGACCGCGATCGCGGTAGCCAGCGTGCTGTCTGGTTGCACGCTGATGCCGCGCTATGCACGGCCCGACGCGCCGGTGCCGGAACGTTTTGCCGGCACCGATATCACGATTGCCTCGAACGCCAGCGACACCACCGAAGCCGGCACGAGTGAGGCGATGGACATCGCCAACATCGGCTGGCGGCAGGTGTTCACCGACCCCGCGCTACAGCAGGTGATCGCGTTGGCGTTGGAGAACAACCGCGACCTGCGCGTGGCCGCGCTCAACATCGAAGTGGCGCGTGCGCAGTACCGGGTGGAACGCGCTGCGTTGCTGCCATCCGTGCAGGGCACCGGCACTTCCAACAACGCACGCACACCAGCGGAACTGGCGATTCCGGGCCAGCCGCAGGTGTTTCGCACCTACAGCGCCAACATCGGCATCAGTGCGTACGAGCTGGATCTGTTCGGGCGCGTGCGCAGCCTGAAAGAACAGGCACTGCAGCAGTTTCTGGCCACCGCCGAGGCTCGCCGCAGCACGCACATCAGCCTGGTAGCCGAAGTGGCCACCGCCTATCTGACGCTGGCGGCGGATCAGCAGTTGCTGCAACTGGCGCAGTCCACCTTGACCAGCCAGAGCGATAGTTATCGCTTGCAGCAACGCAGCTTCGAGCTGGGCGTTGCTTCGCAGCTCACCTTGCGCCAGGCGCAGACCACGGTGGAAACCGCGCGCGTGGATGTGGAGCGCTACACCGCGCAGGTGGCGCAGGACCGCAATGCCCTGGTGTTGCTGGTGGGCACGCAGGTGCCGGTGGAATTACTGCCGCGCGTTTTGCCCGATGGCGCTAGCGTGGAAGGCAACGTGCTGGCCAGCGTGCCGGCCGGGTTGCCGTCGCAGTTGCTGCAACGACGCCCGGATATTCTGGAGGCCGAGCGCAACTTGCGTGCGGCCAATGCCAATATCGGGGCGGCGCGCGCGGCGTTCTTCCCGAGCATCAGCCTGACCGCATCGCGGGGCTCCTCCACCACCAGTCTGTCCAATCTGTTCGATTCCGGCACCCGCGCCTGGAGCTTCGTGCCCACGCTGACGTTGCCGATCTTCAACGCCGGGCGTAATCGCGCCAATCTGGACATGGCCAAGGCCAACCGCGCTATCGAAGTGGCGCAGTACGAAAAAGCGATCCAGAGCGCGTTCCGCGAAGTGTCCGATGCGCTCGCGCAGCGCGACACGCTGGGCCGGCAATTGCAGGCGCAACAGGCATTGGTCGACGCAACCGCCGATAGCTATCGCTTGTCGCAGGCGCGCTTCGAACGCGGCGTGGACAGCTATCTGCAGGCGCTGGATGCGCAGCGTTCGCTGTACAGCGCCCAGCAGACGCTGATCACCACGCAGCTGTCGCGCTTCACCAACCTGGCGACGTTCTACAAGGCGATGGGTGGCGGCTGGCTGCAATCGGCTGCGCCGACTGCCACTGCGACCCCACCAGCGGAGCCGCCACGTGGATGACGACGCGCCGTCCGCTGCGCCCAGGCGTGCGCCACACGACAAACGTGGCGCCATCCTGGCGGCGGCACGCGCGCTGTTTCAACAGCACGGCTTCGACAGGACCAGCATGGACACCATCGCCGAGCGCGCGAGGGTGTCCAAGGCGACGGTGTATGCGCATTTCGCGTCCAAGGAGGTGCTGTTCCGCACCACCCTGGAAGCGCTGGCGCACGCCGCGCCCAATCGCTGGAATACCTTGCTGGATCTGCACGGGCCGCTGGAGCAACGCCTGGCTGGGGTCGCGGAGGCGGTGCTGCGCGTGTCTGCCAGCAGCCTGCTGGATGACACCGCGTATGGCCTGGTGCGCCCGCCTCTATTGCCCAGCCAGATGCGCGAGGAAATGTGGACGCTGTGCTTCGAGCGTTACGACAGCATGATGCGCACGCTGTTGGCGCGCGAGGTGCAACGCGGCGCATTGGTGATCGACGACCTGCCGGATGCATCGGTGCATTTCTTCGGCTTGATCACCGGATGGCCGGCCAATGCCGCCATGCGCGACGATGCGCACGCGTTGCAACTGGATACGTATGTCAGCGGCGCGGTGGCATTGTTCCTGCGTGCGTATCGCCCAGGTTCGGGACTGGACGGGAACGACCGGAAACGCGAGGTGCCCAGCGGGTTCTAGAGCGGCTAACAAGATGTAGCGAGCAGTCGTCGGGTGGGTGTGGATGGCGCGCTCAGAAGTGCAGTGCAGGAGTGGTCCATGCCGCACCGAGCACCGGCCGCGCCCGTCTGGCGGTGCGCGCAGCAGGTTTGTTAGCGGCGCTTGGGTGCAGGGGCCTGCAGGGAGCATTCCTGCGAACGCTGTGTCGCGCGCCCGCACGGCCGTTGCCCATCCACGGATGGTTTTACTTCACGTCCGTCTCTATCGAGTGCGCGGCAGCAGACCGCCGTGGCGGGCAGCCGCAGATCGCTGCATGTGTGCCGCGCCAGCTCGGCCGCTACGGCAGAAAGAGATGAGTGCACCACTACCTCGGCACTGCCTCTTTCCATCCGCTGCATCGGCTGATTGGGCATCGCGCGATTGATGCGCTGTGCTTCGAAGTGCATGCGTGGCGGCAAGGTAATAGCGGCAGGCAAGCGCGCTACAGTGGCTAGTCGAATCGAGGAGCACCGGAATGAATCTGTTCGCTACTGCAATGTCGCTGTCGATGATGGCCGCTGCCGTGCCCGGCGGCGAAGAACACAAGCCGATCAAGGTGAGCAAGGCGGGCGGGGCGGCATCGGCGGTGGGGCCTGCGGAGTATTTCACCGGCAAGGTGCGCATCGATGCACCATTCCAGGCCGATGCGCCTGCACGGGTAAGCGGTGCCACCGTTACCTTCGAGCCGGGCGCACGCACCGCGTGGCATACCCATCCGCTGGGCCAGACCCTGATCGTCACCACCGGCGCCGGGCGCGTGCAGGAGTGGGGCAAGCCGGCGCAGGAGATCCGCCCGGGCGATATCGTGTGGATTCCGCCGGGCGTCAAGCATTGGCATGGTGCCAATGCCACTGTGGCGATGTCGCATATCGCCATTGCCGAGGCAGTGGACGGCTCGCCGGTGACCTGGTTGGAGCAGGTGAGCGAGGCGCAGTACAAGGGCGACTGAGCGAGCAACAACGTTGGCGTGGCAATCTGCCGTGTCCGGTGCGCAGCGCCACACATCGATATCGCTGCCGGGGGAGGCGGTGACCTGTCGCGACGCATGCGGCCGCGGCAGGTCACCCCTGCTCGGTCAGGCCGGCACGCTCACGCAACTTCCGTCGCATCGGGCGTACTGGCGCGCAAGCGTTGTGCAGCGTGCGCCGGTGACTCGCCAAGAATGCGCGTGTAGTCGCGACTGAACTGCGATGCGTTTTCATATCCCACCCGAAAGCCCGCATCTGCGGCCGTGAGCGCTTCGGCCACCATCAGTCGGCGCGCCTCGTGTACGCGCAGATGCGGGCGGTATTCCAGCGGCGTCATCGAGGTCACCGTCTTGAAATGCGCGTGGAAGGTGGAACGGCTCATCGCCGACAGGTCGGCGATCTGCTCGATGCGGCCTTGCGGCCTTGCGCCACCGGACACAGCATCGGCGTGTAGACGGTGGGGATGCCATCTGCGGCGATCGAACTGCGCATCACGTGCAAGCCGGCGATCGGCGTGGCGTGCATGCCGTCCGTGGGTGCGTGGCGCAGCAGGATGTCGGTCAGGTCGGCAGTGGCAAAAGGCATGCGGGACGCTCGTGCGCTGGCGCTGTGCGGCACAGCCGCGGTATCGCGATCCTTACAAGGAACGCCGTGGTGCGCCCATCAGTGGCAGGCGCGACAATGGCACGGGCGCTCGCATATTCGGCCAATGCGGCAGACAGCATGCAGCTGCCGCTGATCGATCGCTCACGCAGATTCCGTATCCTTGCGGCCTGTTCCCGGTGTTCGGATCGTCTATGGCTGCGAAACCCCGATCCCTTGCTGCTCCCTCCACCCCGGCCGACTGGAAAGCGATCGAGCAGGCGGCAACCGCCGAGCTTGCCAGGCGCGCCCAGCTGGCGCATCAGCAGATTGTCGGTTTGCTGAGCACGCACGGGCATCTGCTCAGCGATGCCCAGCGCCGCGCACTGCGTCAACGCCTGCAGCGTGGGAGTTGATCTGTCGCCGCGCAATGCGCCGAGCGCCCGATCGACGTCCATCTTCGCTGGGATACGATTGAAGGCGCTGCGACCGGTCACGCTGAGTGCGCCTTGCTGACCGATGGCCGGCACTGGCTCAGCGCTGGCTCCACGACAGTCCGCGGTGACGGCGTACCGGACGATCACGCCCGTCACGCCTTTGCAGACAACGCCTGCCTGACCGTGGCGCTTGCCCACTCAGCGCAGGGTCGCTACTCCCTGGATCAGCTGCAGCGATGCATCGTCGACCTCGCGGTCGGCACGTACCCGCGGCAATGCGGCAAGCGCCGCCCGGACCGACGCGTACCCGATGATGCCGCTGCCGTCCTGCGTGGCCGAGAGCACCGTGCCGTTGCTCTGCCGTGCCACTCTGGCGATGGTCTCGGCATTGCCTGCAAAGATGTCCAGTCGTGGCGCTGCCACGGCCGGTTGGCCATTACGCTGATTGATGGCCACCATCAGGTCGGGTTCGTCTTGCGCGCCGGCTGCGCCGCTGCGGCGACCAGTCGCGGCGCCGCCGGGCAGGATGAGATACGGACCAACGCGCACCGCCGCTGCGGAATCGACCGTGGCAGTCGCACCTGCGCGGCGCATTGCAGGCGTCGCGTCAGGTGGCGGTGCCTGCACCTGCCGCTGGATCCTGGCATCGGGCACCAGTCTGAAATCGGTGTCGCCGATCATGAAGCGCGCACCGGTAGCAGAGCGCTGCAGCGCCGTCTGCATGCTGGTCTGGGCCAGGGCGGGCATGCCGGTCAGCATGCACAGAACGATGGTGGTACCAAGCGCTAGTTTCATGTCAGTGCCCCAGAACGCGTAGTTTGAAGCCCGTCAGTTGGGCCGGAGTGGTCGAATCGGACATGTCGGTGACTTCCAGCGTCCAGATGCCAGTCACGCGCTCGTCGAGAAACGCGTTGCTGGTGGAGAGTGGAATATCGAACCCGGTTCCTTCAGTGATCGGCGACAGTGTCTGAAAGGGAGTGAGCACATGGCTGCGGGTCCCGCTGGGCGAGATCAGCACCACTTGCAGATTGCTGGGAGTGGTGTGGGTGGTCTGCATCGACCATTGCACGGTATCGATGGTAAGCGCATCGCCAAGCCGCAGCTGCAAGGTTGCCGGTGCATTCGGCCCGCCGATGGCCGAACTTGCCGGACGCGCCGCTTTCCAGCCCAGATCGCGTTGCGGCGGCAAGGGTGTGAAGCGATAGGCGCGATAGACCGCTTCGGCCGCATCCACCAGGCCGAACCCGTACCAGTTGCTGAAGCTATGTCCGGCGGCGTTGGTGATCCAGCCCGGTTCGATCACGCTGCCGCGATAGCGGATGACCGGTTGCTCCCGATCGATCTGGCGCGCGCTGGTCGCCAGAATGTATTTGACGTCGCGGGCGCTGAGCGCGGGGTTGGCCTGCAGAATGAGTGCGGCCACGCCGGACACCACCGGTGCCGATGCCGACGTGCCATTCATCGTGGCCAGGTAGTTGCACGATGGATCGATCGGCGAGCTGCTGCCGTCCAGTGCATTCTCCGGTGCGGCGTCGGCATTGTCGGCACTCCAGCCGGCAGCGCAGCCGGCCAGGTCGGTGGTGACGATGCCAGGGTCGTAGTAAGCCGAGATGGGGCGGTCGCCGAAGTAGCGTCGTTGCAGCCCATATTCGCCGCCAAATCCGCTCACCCATAGCGCCGCGCCTGCCGAGGAATAAGAAGAGCGCACGCCTCTGGCATTGACCGCGCCGGCCATGATGATCTGCGGTAGGTTGCTCGTTGGGTCGGTGGCCGGCGTGGAGCAGGTCATGCCCAGCGTACGGGCCAGCGCAGGGCACACCTCGACCCAGTTCCCTGCGGCATTCGTGCCGAAAAAACTGTTGAATGTATTACCGGCCGACTGCACATACACGCCGCCCTTGCCGTCGCGCGTGCCGCGCATCAAGCGTTCGAGCGAGCGCTGGGCAGCGGGCGAGAAGGCGGGGTAGAACGTCAGATCCGAACCGAAGCTGTTATTGAATACAGCCACGTCACCTGATTCGGCGCCAGCTCCCCAGGACGCGCGTAAATTGCTGTCGAAGTCGGTCGGGATGCCTTCCGCTGCAAAGAGTTTGAAGCCTTTGAGCCGCGCATTCGGTGCGACGCCGCGGCCGCCGATGCCATTCCAGCCGGCTTCCGCCATGATGCCGCCCACCGCCGTGCCATGCGCTTCACCAGGATTGCGCGGCGTTGGATCGTTGGACCCGTCGGCGAAGTTTTTCGATCCGCCAGGGACGACGTTGGCTGCCAGATCCGGATGACGGATATCCAGCCCATCGTCCAGCACCCCCACGATCACGCCCTGGCCACGGATTCCCAGCGCATGCACTGGTTCGATATTCAAATCCACACCTGCGACAGGACGGGAATCCGCAATCACGTCCTGCCCGTTGTTGAGCAGATGCCATTGGTAGCGAAACAGCGGGTCGTCAGGCTCCGGCGCCCGCGGTTGCGCGCGAATCGAAGCCGGCCCTTGCGCCGATGCCGGCGCGATGGAGGCATCGCCACACAAAACCAGCAGCGTGGCGGAGCACAGAAGTTGCCGTTGCAGAAGAGTCGTCATCAACAGGATCCCAGTGGGTGAACTGAAGGGAGTCGCCAACGCGGCGAGGTGATGCATGCAGGCAGCGTGCGGCCGATGCGTGGGGTCGACCGGCGGGCGCTCCATTGCGTGGGCCGTGCCTGTCAGCCCTTACGGTGAACTCGATGTCTGTGTCATCGCGTCTCGCACCGCGACCGGATGGCGACATCGCAAGTTTCCAAGCGTTGCGATGCGCCGAGCATCGTGGCCGCAGGAAGACCTGGCCACGATGCCTACATCGGTTGCATGACTGCCTGGCTGACCACCAGCGAGAACTGCGTGGCCCCCGTGTTGCCTTGGAGAGACGTCAGTGCGCGTTGCGCCTGTTCGACCGAGGCATACGCAATGACGGCGCTGTGATCGACCGTCGAGGTGTAGACGATGCGTCCGCCCGAGCTGCTCGCCAACGCAGTCGCGTTGGTTGGCGTTGTGCCGGTCAATTTCAGCTGGGGCCGCACCAGCACCACGCGGCCGGTGCGTTCGTTCACGGCCGCGGCAAGCTTCCGCTCCGTGCTGGCCGCGCGCACGCCCCGTGCGGCATTGGCTGGTGTGTCCAGCAGCACCGCGTAGGGACCCACGCGCGCGGCGATCTTGCCGATGGGCCGAGTCATTACAGTGGTGGCTTGTGTCCTTGCAGAGCGCGCTGCGCCGCTCTCCGCATTCCCGGGTGGAAGTGGATCGGAGACCACCGACCCCGGCAGCATGCGGAACCTATCCTGCCCGGAGGTGAAGCGATCGCCGGTCGCAGCCGCGCTGAGCGCAAGGGCATCCATGTACTGTTCTGCGTGTGCCATGCCGCAGGCGGCCAGGGAAGCGAGCAATACCGAAACAGCAAGCGTGATCTTCATGTCAGTGCCCCAGGATGCGAAGTTTGAAGGATTGCAGCGCCGCGGTGGATGTCGGATCGGTCACGTCGGTGACTTCCAGCGTCCACACGCCTTGCGCCCGCTCATCGAGAAATGCGTTGCTGGAGGTGAGGTCGATATAAAACCCGGTGCTCGCATAGACGGCCTGGTCCAGTGCCGAGAACGGGGTGAGGACGTAGCTGCGCGTTCCGCTGGGCGACTCCAGCACCACGCGCAGATTGGTCGGGTTGCGATGCGATGTGGCAAGCGACAGTTGCACGCCTTCCACCTTCATTGCCTGGGTGATGCGGATGCGTTGTTTGGCAGGTCGCGCGGGGCCGCCGATCTGGCTCGGGGCGACGGTGGATGCAACCCATTGGGTATCGCGCACCGCAGGCAGCGGCGTGAAGTAACGTGCCTCGTAAACGGCTGCGGCGCCATCGGCCAGGCCGAATCCGTACCAGTTGCTGAAGCGATGGCCGGCCGCATTGGTGATCCAGCCCGGGTCGATCACGCTGCCCTGATACACCGCAGCAGGCTGCCACGGATCGATCTGCCGCGCGGTCTTGGCCAGGATGTATTTGACGTCGCGCGCGCTCAGGTTCGGGTTGGTGCTCAAGATCAAGGCTGCGACGCCGGAGACAGTGGGCGCAGCGGCCGATGTGCCGTTCATGACGCCGTTGTAGTTGCACGACGCATCGATCTTCGACCTGCTGCCGTCCAATGCATTGTTGACTGATGAGTCGTCAACGTTGTCGCCTGCCGCGCAGCCGCTGAGGTCGGTGGTGACGATGGCTGGGTCGTAGGCGTAAGGTGCCGTGTCCGGCGCAAACACGGATGCCGCATCGGGATAGAACTTGCGTTGCCGGCCGAATTCGCCGCCAAGACCGGAGACCCACAACGCAGAGCCTGAAGACGAATACGAGGCGTGTTGACCTGTGGCATCCACACTGGCGACGACAATCGTGCCAGGAAGATTACTGCGTGGGTCGACGTTGGTCAGCGCGCAGCCGACTTTCAATACACGTGATTCTTCGCTGCAGAGGTTGACGATGTTGCCGTTTTCATCGCGCGCACGCAGCCGCGCGAAACTGTTGCCAGCGGACTTGACATAGATGGCGCCGCGCCCACCGCGGCTAGACCGCATCAATGCTTCCCAGGACTGTTGTTCTTCTACCGGGAAATCGAAATACAACGGCCCGACCGAGCCCCAGCTGTTATTGAAGATATCGATACTGCGCGCCTCCGGGCCGTCACCCCAGGCATACCGGACGCTGGCTTCGGAGTTGGACGATGCACGCGCAAGAAAATCGAATCCTGCCATCAGGACGTCGGGCGCCACGCCACGTCCGCCACGGCCGTTCCAGCCAACGGCGCCGATGATGCCGGCCACCGCAGTGCCGTGGCCGTTGTACGGGTCGACTGGCGTCGTATCGTGGGAGCCATCGCCAAAGTTGTACGAGCCGTTGGGCAGGATGTTGTCGGCCAGATCTTCATGGCGTAGCTCCAGCCCGTCGTCCACCACGCCGACCCGCACGCCGCGGCCGCGGATGTTCAAGCCATGCAGGATATCCACGTCCAGGTCCACGCCGGGCACCGGGCGGCTGTCGCCGATCACGGCCTGGCCCTGGTTGGAGAGATGCCACTGATAGCGATACAAGGGGTCGTTGCCGCCGGATTTGGCGGTGGCGGTAGTGGCATTGCTGGGATTGCCGGTGACAGCCGTGAGCGGTGTTGCCGCCAGCGCCGAAAGTGGGCTGCTACCGATCACGAGGGCACCGATCAACAGCGCGAGGGGTTGCCTGCGAAAAGAGTTCATTCCGTTTGATTCCAGTCAAAGGGTAGGCGCGGTCGAAGCGACACGGTCCTCCGTTTGGCCAATCGCACGATCGGCCGTTGCAGCCGCGCCGTTGGCTCGGGACGCGCCTATGAAGCCCGAGCCGTTGGAGCCGGAAGAGGTGTTTGCAGTCGAAGACCCGGCGCGATCGCCCGGGTCAGGAAGCACCCGTCAGGCAACCTCGCCTGCAGGCGGGTAGCGCCCCAGGCCTGCCGCCGCAAGGTGGCGATGGCAGGGGGGCGAGAAAAGACAATGCGACAGCGGCAGCGACAGGAGTCATGTCCGTTTATCCCAAGAGAGCTACACAGCGCATCGGTCCGGCGATGGAGTGGATGCGGCCAGGTGGTTCGTCGGCTCCCCTGTGCGTCTGAACGCAGCCGATGTTGGCGATGCATCTGCAGCGTCAACTCCTCGATTAAAGATGGGGCAATCCTTGCCTGCAAGGCACGCGATGTAGGGCATCTGCGTGACACATCGCGCAATTTATGGATGGTATGCAGATTTATGCGTTGCATGCGAAGTTTTGCGTACAAATACGGGCGAAAAATTTGCTAGAGCGCTCGCATCGATTGAAATAACCCATCGCGATGCGTCGTTCTGCTTCGCATCGGCGACCACTGCGACATGGTTGTCATCACATAACCGGGCTGCACATCTCGCATACAAGCGGGCACGCCCAAGCGCAGCGGCGTTGCGCAAGGATTGCAACGCCTGTCGCCGGCGCTTGGCATAAGACAGGCTGCATCGCGATAGGTGCAGCGCGAGGCCTGTTGCAAGGCGCCGCGCAGCAGCGTTGCGCCGCTGCGCGGGCCAGTCGCGTACAGACCTACCAGCGGTATGCCACCGACATCTGGTATTGCCGCCCGGCGATCGGCCGGCCCATGAACACCCCGCCGGTCGCAGCGCCGGGTACGCGCACATTGCCTTCGGTGAGGCCTAGCGTGTCGGTGACATTGCTGCCGCTGGCGGTCACCTCCCAATGCTCTCCCACATGCAGGTTGGCGCCGATATCCAGCATGTCGTAGGAAGGCAGGCGCTGGCTATTGGCCAGATCCGCGAAGCGCTCGCCGATGTAGGAATAGGTGGCAAACAGCTTGAGATCGCCGAACGGCAGCATCCAGTAATAACTGGGCGTGATGCGGAACTGCCGCTTGGGTTGGCGCATCACCTGGTTGTCGGTGAACTCGCGATAGTTGCGGTAGGTCGCATCCAGCCACACCCCGGTGCCGGCCAGCTCGAAACCGCCGAACGGTCGCACCGCAGCTTCCACTTCCAGGCCGCGCGCGCGCGAATCGCCGACTGCGGTGAAATTCTGGCCATTGGCCAGAAACGCCTGGAACGGCGAGTTCTTGAAGGTGTTGTAGAACGCGGTGAGATACAGGTCGTACGCGCTGGTGCCGGACTTCAACCCCAACTCGTATTGATCCACCTCCTGCACGCGGTTCTGTCCATCGCGCAGGTTGTCGAAGCCGGGAAACTTCACCCCGGAGTTGACCCGCGCAAACAGGCTGTTGTTCTGATCGAGGGTGAAGTTCAAGCCCGCCGTCCACGAAAACGCTTCATCGTCCTGATCGATGCGCCGTGTGGTTGCCAGCGCCAGCGAGGTGGCATTGTCGTACAACGTGGCCGGATTGCCGTCCAGATCCACGCTGGCGGTGTCGTGCACATCGCCGGTGACGCTCTGACGCTCGTAGCGCGCCCCCAGATCCAGGCGCAGGCGTTCGCTCAGCTCCCACTCGTCGGCAACGAAGGCAGCGATGTTTTCGCCGTCGTAGTTGGCGCGCAGGTTCAAGAACGCGGTGCTGGTAAAGCCCTGGCGCGTGGCCTGGCGGCCGTCGTCCAACGTCACATCGATGCGGCGTGCGTTGTTTTGCGCGGTGAGCAGCATGGTATTGCCCAGGTACCAGGTGTCGGCAGACGAATACTTGGCGTAATACGCGCCCACGGTGAGCGTGTTGCCGGCAAACAATTCGCGGCTCAAACGCAGGTCGTTGGTAAAGGAATTCAAACGTTTGTCCACCGACCACCAACCGGCTTCAAGCACCTGCTGATTGGCATCCACCGCACCGCCGCCATTGGTGTAGCTGGCGCTACCGCCGCTGCCGTAACCTGCAATGAAATCGCTCAAGCGTTGCGGTGCGTCGCCGGTGAACAGCGCATAGGTCGGCGCACTGCCGCTCATCACGTTGAAGCGGTCGGCAACGGTCCAGCCGCCGCTTTCCCAGTTCCATTCGCCGCCGAACACATCGATGTTGACGCCACGCCCGTCGGCCAGATCGCGCCGCAGCGTCTGGCCATTGGGCCCGACCAGCAGATCGACGTTACGGAAGTCGCGGCCGAGCAGGGTGCCGGTCTGCGCATTCAAGCCGGGAAAGCTGGACAGATCGTTGCCGTTATTGCGCGAGAGCAACGGAATGGCGGTGTAGAACGCGTTGTTGTCGTCGGTATGCCGCGCATAGAACGACAGCTCGCCGCTGTCCCAGCGCTTGCTCAAGGTGGCACTGAACTGGCCACCCTTGTCGGCGGAGAACTGTGGGTCGCGCACGCCGTCGGTTTCGCGGAAGAAGCCGCCCACGCTGTAGTACCAGCCATTGCCCATTGGCCCGCTGTTGAACACATCGATGCGGCGCAGCGCGTTGTTGCCGCCGGTCAGGCGCACGCTGCCTTCCGGCGCGTCCTGGCCTTTTTTCTGGATGAAATTGACGGTGAGGCCAGGCTGGCCATTGGAGAAGATCGGGCTGGAGCCGCCGCGCAGCACTTCCATGCGCTCGACCGTATCGTCGACGCGGAACAGTGTGGAATTTTCCAGGAACGACAAGGTTGGCGGCGGAAACAATGGCGAGCCATCCAGCTGCATGGTCACGAACGGCGCATCGCCCTCGGACGGCATGCCGCGCACGAAGATGTTGGCACCCGTACCGCCGCCGCTGGGTTCGGCCCACACGCCGGGCACGATCTTGAGCAGGTCGGCGGTGCTTTGCGGTACCGCCTGCTGGATCTGCTCCGGGCTGGCCGTGGTGATCGAAAAACTGGCGTCGCGCTTGGCAAGGCCCTTGAAGCGCGCGGTGCCGCTGACGATCACCGCATCCAGCGTGGTGGCGTCCTGGGAGCCCGCGGCGGGCGCGGCGGTCTGCGTGTGGCCATCCGGTGCCAGCAGCACGGCGGCGATGGCCAGCGAGAGGGTGTAGCGGGGTGAGGAAAAACGCATGCGCAAGGTTCCTTGGTCTGGATGCAAGAACGCTGCCGTCCACGCAGTGGCGCGCACACAACGGCAGGCAGTGCATGCGCGCGCCCGCGCTGTTGCGTCGCTTGGCGCCCCCTGTCAGCGCAGTGCAATGAAGTTTTAACCCCAGATGCGCCACAGCCTGTTGTGCGACGCAGCAGCTACGGCTTGGGTCTGTCGTTGCAGGCAACGCAGTGCGTGCCTGCGCTGTGGCGACGATCACATCCTGCGTCGCGCTTATCGCGGGTAGCGACGGACGCGACTGCCTGCGTGGTGCAGCGCCAATGCGGCGCGCACGGGTACGTCGACACCGCGCATAAAAAAGGCCGCCCGAAGGCGGCCTCGCTTCCATTCAGCGGGGGAGAGAGTCCGCTGTCAGAAGAACAAGCGCATGCCGAACGACGCGCTGCGGCCAGGTAGCATCACGTCGTCCTTGAGGAAGGAGGTGTGCACGCGCGCGTCCTGGTTGGTCAGGTTGTTGCCGTCCAGGAACACTTCCCACGCGTTGCTGCCGCGGTCCACGTGGTACGCCAGGTGCGCATCGACGAAGGTGTAGCCATCGGTCGGCGTTTCGTTCGCTGCCACCTTGTCCTGCTTCATGGTGCGGGTCGCACCGAGCGACGCACGCCACTGCTCGGCATTCCAGCGCAACTGCGCACCGAAACGGCCCGGCGCAATACGCGGCAGGTTGCCGCCGTCGCTCAGGCGGGCGCGCACGGTGTCGCCGAACACGCGCAGGTCCCACGCACCGTTGTCGTTGTTGGCCAGGTGGAAGGTGGCCTCGCCTTCGAAGCCGTGGAAGATCGCATCGGCCTGGGTCCACTGGCGGATCGGCAGGAAGTCGTTGTCTTCTTCGTTGAACCACTGGCCGCCGGTATCGACGATGTAGACGAAGTCGTTGTAGCGGTTGTAATACGCCGCCACCTTGGCATCCACCCAATCGTTCTGGAAGTTCAGGCCCAGCTCGGCCTGGTTGGCCTTTTCGGTCTTCAGGTCCGCATCGCCGATCTCGAAGGCGAGGGTGGCGATATGCGGGCCATTGGCGAACAGTTCCTCTTCGGCCGGCGCGCGTTCGGCGTGGTCGAGGTTGGCAGTCAGACGCCATTGCTCGTTGAAGCGGAATGCGCCACTGGCCGAGAAGCTGGTCGGGGTGAAATCGCGGTCCACGCCGATGTCGGTCTGGTACTTGACCTTGTCCACGCGCGCGCCGACTTCGGCGCTGACGCGCTCCCAGCTGTTACGCGCAACAGCGAACACGCCGAGCGAGCGCGTATCGGTCTTGGGCACGAAGGATTCCTCGCCCACCGCCTGGAAGGTGGTATCGCTGCCCTGCAGGCCGAATGCGGTCTGCCAGCCGCCGCCAAACGTCAACGAGGCTTCCACACGGCCTTCGTTGGCCCGCTTGGTGAACACGGTGCCGACTTCCTCGCCTTCAAATTCGGTATGCGCGTAGTCGGTGTGACCGAAGCTGTAGCGCAACGCGCTGCCTTCGCCCCACGGGTCGGTCAACCCGCCCTTGAGGTCGTAGCGGTCCTGCTGCAGCTTCAACGACACGCCGCGCTCGCCGATCGATAGATCGCCCGGCTCGCCCGGGTTGCCGTAGTTGTCGCGGAACCGCGATGCCGACAGGCCGACAAAGCCCCAATCGCCGGACAGCGAGGCACCGATCGAGCCCACCTTGGAGTCGATCCAGGAGTTGGCCTGGCGGCCCTGCGGGGTGTCGTAGTCGTTCTGGTTGCGGTACACGCCATCGGCATGGATCGACAGCCCGCTGCCATTGCCGGCATCGACGCGGAACATGTCGGTGTTGCCGTCCTTGTCGCCGCCGTCGAAGCGCACTTCGGCACGCCCGCCGAAGCCGTCCACCGGCGTTTCGGCGATGCGCCCGTCGACCACGTTGACCACGCCGCCGATGGCGCCGGAGCCGTACAGCAATGTCGACGGACCCTTCAGCACTTCGATCTGGTTGGCCAGGAACGGCTCGATCGCCGGCGAATGGTCCTGGCTGACGGTGGAGACGTCCTGGGTGGACAGACCATCGCGCAGCACCGCCACGCGCGGGCCGTCCAGGCCGCGGATGATCGGCCGGCCCACGCCGGGGCCGAAATTGGAACTCTGCACGCCGGGCAGGCTGGCCACGGTTTCGCCCAGGCTCGAGCTGCGCACCTCGTCCAGACGCTCGCCGGCCAGCACTTCCACCGGGCGGCTCAATTCGCCGGCCGCATCGCGCAGCGGGCTGGCGGTGACCACCACCTTGTCAAGGTCCTTGATGTGCCGGCCGCTGGATGGGCTGGCGGCGTGGCGGGTGTCGGAGCTGGGCGGGGTCTGCGCATCGGCAGCGGCCGGTACGTCGTCGGCCATGGCCAGGGCAGGGGTCAGCAGGCTGGTCAGGGCCAGCGAGAGCGTGGAACGGCGGAACGAGGAAGCGAGGCTGGGGGGCATGATGGGCCGGACTCTGTAAGTGTTACTTTGTATCAATGATAGGGCGCAGCTTGCCTGCTGCGCCGGCGGCGAGACCCGCACGGCTGCGCGATGCAGTGGTGCGGGGCTGGAACAAGGAAGATGTTATATTATTCCACGTCGCCGCGAGCACCTGCTGGAAGTCATGCCTCTACCGACCCTTCGCCATCTTCTCGACCGCTTCGGCGCAACCGGTTCGCTGCTGTGCGCCGTGCACTGCGCGGTGCTGCCGCTGGTGCTTGCGCTGGCGCCGTCGCTGGGCCTGTCGTTCTGGCTGGGCGACAGGGTGGAACTGGCCATCGTGGTGTTCGTGACGTTGCTGGGCCTGCTCAGCCTGGTACTGGGCTATCGCCGGCACAAGGCGCTGCATGCGCTTGCCCTGCTGTTGCCAGGCCTGGCACTGCTATGGCTGGGCCTGTTGTACGACCCGTTGCACCACTCGGTGGTGCCGCATGCGGTGGTGATGACGCTGGGCGGCGCCCTGGTCGGCATCGCGCACCTGGTCAACCTGCGCCTGAATCACGGGCATGTGCACGATGCCAGCTGTGCGCACTGAGGACAGCTGATAACACTGGCGCGTAGCCGCCAGACGGGCCGCGGACGCCGGCGGGAATCGGCATGTGGCCACGTGTCGCCGCCGGTTCCTCGGCGTCATCCACGCCCACCTGACGACAGCTCGCCAGCGCATGCGTTGATCTGTCGTCGATCGGCTCCGCAAGGCGGGCGGCGCAGCCCGGCTACGCTGGCCGGGGCCGTCGTGGTAGGCTTGTCGGCCTTGCGCGAGGGCACCGCCGGTGCAAATCTCGCCAGACCCGTGCCAGCACGGGAATTTGTATTCACATTCAGGAGTCGACGAAATGGGTAAGGGTGACCGTAAGACCGCCAAGGGCAAGCGCTATAACGCCAGCTACGGCAATTCGCGTTCGCACGCGGTGAGCAAGGTTGTCGTGGGTGCAGCTGCCCCGGTTGCCAAGAAGGGCGTGGTCAAGGCCCCGGCCAAGAAGGCTGTCGCCAAGAAGACCGTCGCCAAGGCCGGCTGATCCTCAGCCCGCTTCGCGACACCAGAACGCGGCGCTTGCGCCGCGTTTTTTTATGTCCGGCATCAGCGCAAACGCAGGCGCGTTGGTTCTGGCGGAGTGCTGCTAGCGCGCTGTTTCCGCAGCCACGGGCTGGCTGGCCGCCGCGGGTGCCAGCAACTGCTCGGCCAGGCCGCGGTAGATCGGCGTCTTGCACACCAGCCCGGACACTGCGCGCGCAATCAGCACGGTGGCCAGGATCGGCAGCAGCATCTGGCTGGTGTCGGTGAGTTCCAGCGAGATCACCGCCGAAGTCAGCGGCGCCTGGGTCACGCCGGTGAGATAGGCGCACATGCCCAGCAGCACGAAGGTGCGCGGGTCCACGCTGGGCATCAGGACCGACAGGTTGTGGCCGATCCCGGCACCCACTGCCAGCGCCGGTGAGAACAAGCCGCCCGGAATGCCGGCCAGATACGAGACCAGATTGGCGATGAGCTTCATCAGGCCGAATTCGTGGCCGACCACCGCATGCCCTTGCACCAGGCTGCGCGCCTGCTCGTAGCCGGTGCCGAACGCGCCTTGCCCGAACGCCAGCGCCAGCCCGACCAGCGCGACGCCGCACGACGCGGCCAGCAGCACCGGATGCCGTTGGCGCAGCGCACCCAACCAGCGCGGCTTACCGCTAACGCTGGCCAGCACCAGCCGCGCGAACACGCCGCCGAGCAGCCCGGCCACGCTGCCGCACAAGGCGATTGCCAGCCACGCCTGGCCCAGCGGCAAGGCCACTGCCACCTTGCCGAAATAGGTGTAGTTGCCCAGCAGGCCCAGCGACACCACGCCGCCAACGATCACCGCGGTGAGCAGGGTGCCGGAGAAGCGGTGCTCGAAGCGCCCGCTCAATTCCTCGATCGCAAACACCACGCCTGCCAGCGGCGTGTTGAACGCTGCGGCGATGCCGGCAGCGCCGCCGGCGAGCAGAAAGTGCGAGAGCTCGCGGGGATCGTGAAAACCGAACCAACGCCCGAACACATGCATCAGGCTGGCGCCGACATGCACGGTAGGGCCTTCGCGCCCGACCGATGCGCCGCCCAGCAGCGACAAGGTGGTCAGCGCGAGTTTGCCGACCGACACGCCCAGCGAAAGGTTGTTGTCACGAAACGCCGGGTCCGGGTGTTCCAGCGCGGCGATCACCTGCGGGATGCCGCTGCCGCGCGTGGGCCGCAGCGCACCGGAGGTGAGCCAGGCGAGCAGCGCGAAAATGCCCGGCGTCAGCAGCAACGCCCACCAGATCGAGTGCGCGGTAATGCGTTGGAACAGGTGGAACGCCGCGTCGCTGGCCTTGGCGAACACGATCGCCACCAGGGCTACCGCAATCGCGCCGCCCCACAGTGCAGCGCGACGACGCCAGCCTTCGCTTGACAACAGCGGCCGCAGGCGACGCGGCGTGGAATTGGAACCGGACATTGCGCCATTGTCGCATTGCCTGGCGGCAAGCGGGTCTGCAGCGCGCCACATTCCCGCCTCGTTATCAGCATCAGATGCATGGCGGCGACGCGCGACAGCGTCCTTGTACGGGCAGGATCGGTACCGACACTGACACTGACACTGACAAGCGCATGCATGCGCGGCAGCCTCGTTGACGCTGCCTGCCGCAGCTACTCGGTGCCGGCGGCCGGCGGCACGCGCAAGGCAGGCAGCAAGGTGGCCGGGTTGCCATCATTGGGCGCGGCCGGGATACCCAGCAGCCGGGTCATCAGTGCGTAGACATCCACATTGTCGAAGCCAGGCAGTGTCTTGCCCTGCGCCAGGTCCGGGCCTTGCGCCAGGAACACCGCCCGCATCGACGGCAGCGCTGGATCGAAGCCATGCGAACCGCGCATGCCCTGCTGCGCGCGTTTGGCGAGCTTGTCGGGAAACAGCGCATCCCAGCCTTCGTGCATCTGACAGACGATGGCGGGAATGCGCGGATGGCTGCCGTAATGCCAGCGCGCCGGCAGCTGCGCTTTGCGCCAGCACTCGTAGTGCGCGTGCTTGCCGAGCAAGCTGGCCTCGGCAGCGGCCTGTTGCCCGGGCATCGGCGCGAAGCCGATCACCTGGCCGTCGGTGACGGCGCCGGCGATCTGCGGCGGTGCCATCGCTTCCACGCTGATCGCGTGCCCCGGGGCAACCTCGGCCATGCCGTGGTCGGAGACCACGATGATGTTGGTACGCCCACGCGTGCCATCGCGCTGCATGCCGTCCAGCAGCCGGCCGATGGCCGCATCCACCGCGCGCACGCTGTCGGCGTACTCGCGCGATTGCGGGCCGTGATCGTGGCCGGCTTCGTCCACGTGTTCGAAGTACAGCGTGACCAGGCGATTGCGCGCGGCACCGGATGCAGCGAGCCAGCCGCGCACCTCGTCCACGCGCGCGTCCATCCCGGTGTGTTCTTCGTAATGGCGCCAGCGTGTGGGGCGCACGCCTGCAATCGCTGCCTCGCTGCCCGGCCACGACCAGGTCGCGGCATGCTGCCCGGCCTTTTCCACGCCCACCCACACCGGCTCGCCGCCCCACCAGCGCGCATCGCCCACCGCCTCGGGTTTGCTCAGCCAGAAGCTGCCCAGCGCCGGGTCGCGCATGCTGTTGTGCACGATGCCGTGGTGGTCCGGGCGCAAACCGGTGACCAGGGTGTAGTGATTGGGAAACGTCAGCGACGGGTACGACGGCGTCATCCAGCGCGCACGCACGCCTTCACGCGCAAGTTGCGACAGGTTGGGTGTGATGCCGCGATCGAGCATGTCGGCGCGCAGGCCGTCGATGGAGATCAGCAGCAGGGTGTGCGGCGTGCCGGCGGATACGGTCTTCGCCGATGCCGATGCCGATGCAGATGCAGTCGGCACCGCCGTGGGTGCGCTACGCGAAGAGGGCTGGCTGCTACAGGCCGCAAGCAGGGCAAGCGCCGCTGCGGCAACTGCAAAACGTCGCTCGATCATGCCCCCAGTTTACGGTGCAGCGATGACGTCGCGAAGTCAGCCGCTGCGTAGTACCGACGCGGCGGCGAACAGGTCCTCGCCGCGCGCGGCGTTACGCGGCGCCCAGCCTTCCAGCTGCAACAACGCCTGCTTGGTCGGCAGGCCGCCGCCGAAGCCGGTCAGCGCACCATTGGCACCGATCACGCGATGGCAGGGCAGCACGATCGGCAGCGGATTGCGCCCGTTGGCAGCACCCACCGCGCGGCTGGCGGCCGGCTTCCCCACCGCCTGCGCAAGTTGCACGTAGCTCCAGGTCTGCCCGAACGGAATCTGCGCCAACGTGCGCCAGACGCTGAGCTGGAACGGCGTGCCGGTTGGCGCCAGCGGCAGATCGAAACTGCGTCGCCCGCCATGCAGGTAATCGAGCAGCTGTTCGCGTGCCTCGCGCACCAGCGGTGCATCGGGGTCATGCAACCAGCGCGCACGGCCGATGGCGTCGTAGCGGTTCTGCGCGAACAGGATGTGGTGCACGCCGCTGTCGTCGGCGGCCACGCTGAGCGCGCCGATCGGCGAGGGGAAGGTGTCGTAGTGCAATGTGCTCATGCGCGGGTGTCCTTGCGGTCGTTGGCCAGATGCCACAGGTGCAGCACGGCGCAGGCGCGCCACGGGCGCCACGCCTGCGAGCGCGCTTCGGTGGCGCGTTCGCTCAAACGCTCCGGGGCGCCAAGCACCTGCTGCAGGATCAAATCGCCGGCCGGAAACGCATCCGGATGCGACAACGCGCGCATGGCCACGTACTGCGCAGTCCACGGACCGATTCCGGGTAGCGCGGTGCAGGCAGCGATGAAGTCCGGCAGGCGCTGCCCGGCACCGAAGTGCAGCCGACCCTGCGCGCAGGCCGATGCCAGCGCACGCAGCGTGGCGGCGCGCGCACGCGGCAGCCCAAGCTGTTCCAGCGGCGCATCTGCCAACTGTTCGGGTGTGGGGAAACTGCGGTCAAGGCCGGGTGGCATGTCGGCATGCTGGCCGCCGTGGCGGTCGACCAGCCGCGCCGCCAGCGTCGCTGCCCCAGCCACGCTGATCTGCTGGCCCAGCACCGCACGCACCGCCACTTCAAAGCCGTCCCAGCCACCGGGCACGCGCAGGCCCGGTCGGCGCGCGATCGCCTCGGCCAGCAGCGGTTCCGGCGCAAGCGTGGCGTGCACGCCCTGCAGGTCCGCATCCAGATCAAACAGCCGGCGCACGCGCCGCACGATCTGCGGAATCTGCCGCGGGTCGGTGGCGCCGATGCGCAGCAGCAGTTCCGCACGCTGCGGCGCCGCACTGACCTCGATCACGCTGGCATTGCCCGGCGCGCCGATCACGCGTCGGTAGCTGCCGGTATCGACCTGCTCGATGCCCGGAATCGCACGCCGCTGCAGAAATGCCAGCATCGCCTGCAGATCCAGCGGCGGGCGATAGCCCAGGCGCAGCGTCAGCTCGCCGCCCGGCATGTCGGCACGTTGCTTGCGCAGTGCCGACGGCGGCATGCCGCAGCCCTGCAAGAATGCGGCATTGAAGCGGCGCAGGCTGTTGAAGCCGGCCGCGAGCGCGACCTCGGTGACCGGCAAGGCGGTTTCGGTGAGCAGCTGCTTGGCCAGCAGCAGCCTGTGCGTGCCGTGCACCTGGATCGGCGTGGCACCCAGCTGCTGCACGAACTGACGCTGCAATTGTCGCGCGCTCAAACCCACCGCATCGGCCAGCATCTGCACCGGCTGCTCCTGCAGCGCGCCGTCGGCAATCATCGCCAGCGCACGCTGCACGCTCTCTTCGCCCAGATGCCGCTGCGCCTGCGGCGACAGCTCCGGCCGGCAGCGCAGGCATGGCCGGTAGCCGGCCGCGCTGGCCGCCGCCGCGGTGGGGTAGTAACTGACGTTGGCCGGCTTGGGCGGTGGCGCCGGACACACCGGGCGGCAATAAATGCCGGTGCTGCGCACAGCGGTGAAAAACAGCCCGTCGAAGCGTGCATCGCGCGCCAGGCGGGCACGGTCGCATTGGGTTCGGTCGGGCGTGGCGGTTTGCATGGCGCCAGTCTATGCGCTTGCCATGGCACCGGCTGGCCGTTTTCGGACAGGGTTGCGGCCACGTTATCCGCCTGCCCGGCTGAAGCGCAAAGCGCGAGTTGGCAATCTAGCCTTGCCCGTGCTGGAGCATGATGCGCCGCGGATGCTGCGCAGCGCCGGTGCACTGGGGGCTGGCCTGAGAGCTGCCAGGTTAAGGTCAGGTTCGGGGCACGATGCGCGTCCACCCTAGACTGGGAACCCGCTCACGCTCTCGATGGTCCGCGCCCGATGTTGAAACCGCTTTGCCTGTCCCTTGCGTGTCTGCTTCTGCTGGCGGCGTGCGATCGCACCAGCACCTCCGCCGATGCCGTAACGGTGCAGCAGAACGGCGGCGCGCAGGCCGGCGATGGCGACCATATGGTGTCGGTGGATACGCCCGAGCCGGTGGCGCCGCCGCCGCGCCCGCGCGCGCAGGCCGGCGAGGCGGGATGGCCACAGGCGGCGCTGGAATCGGGCCAGGCCTGGATCAGTTGCGCGACCGATTACAGCCACGAAGCCGGCGACGGCACGCTGCTGCCGGCGTTGGACCGGGCCAGTGTGGAAGCGGCGCTGGCGCCGTGCCGCGAGACCGGGCTGATGCGGGTGCGCTATGCCGGCAAGATCAACGCCGGCTTCGCCGCGCTGGTGTGGCGGCTGGCTTCGGTGGCCGAGCAATGGAAGTTGCCGCACCGCATCCTGGACCTGGATTCCAGCGGCGGGCAGGTGGAGGCGGCGATCCGCGCCGGCGACGCCATCGGCGAATCCAACTGGACCATCTGGGTGCGCGAAGGCTCGGTGTGTCACAGCGCCTGCGTGTTCGTGCTGGCGGCCGGCGACAACCGCCTGGTCGCCGGCAAGGTCGGCATCCACCGCATGATGCGGATCAGCTCCAAGGCCACCTCGCGCGCCGAGCTCAATCGCGAGCTGCGCGAGGTCTACGGCAACGTCAAGGATTATCTGGAGCGCAACGGTGTGGCGGTGGCGGTGGCCGATCTGATGATGACCGTGCCCAACCGCAGCCTGCGCCTGCTCACCATGGACGAGCTGCGCGAATACGGGCTGGATGGCACCAACGCCGTGCAGGACGATCTGGAGCGGATCCGCCAGATGCGCAAGTGCGGCGATGCGTTCGTGCGGCGCAAGGATGCGTTTCTGGTCGCCTTCGATCAAACGTGCAAGGGCGAGGGTGCCGATCTGGACGCAGTCAATGCCTGCGGCCTTTCCTTGAAGCAGCGCTTTGGGTTTCCGGATGCGGCCTGCCCGGAAGAAAGCCCGCTGGCCGAAACCGATGCCGCTGCGCTGCCGGCCAGCCCGGCGGGCGAGGCGCAAGCCGGTGCGGCGGAAAACGGCCAGGCACAAACCGGCCAGGTGCAGGGCGACCAAGGGCAGACCCGCGAGGCGCAGAGCGGTGCCGCAGGCACTGTCGCGCCCACGCCCGAGCCGGACTCTGCGCCAGCGCAGGATGCCGCCCAGGCCGACCCGCGAGCGGCGACGCACCCCGAAGGTTGAGCGCAGCGACGGGCTTCACGCGTATCGCACTGCGCGCTGCCTATCGTCGCTGCATCACAACCGAGCCGGGGGGCGTATGCGAGGGAAGACCAAAGGTATTGTGTTGGCATACCTGCCGTCCGCCGTGCTGGTGCTGGTGGGGTTTGGTGTGGCCGAGTTGCTGCGTCTGGCCGCTGCCGCCATGCACGAACAATGGCCGGCGACGCTGGCGATGTGGCTGAGCCTGGTGGCGCTGATTGCCGCGATTGCGCGCGCGTTCTGGGTCAGCTGGCGTCTGTGGCGGCCACGCGGCGTGGCGGCTGTACCACCGGCTCCTGGCGGCGAGGTCTAGGAGCGGCTTGAAACGATTGTGTCTCCCCCAGGTTGGCGCTGCCTTGGTTCGAGATCAGCCGGTGGTACGTCCGCCGGTGCTTGTGTTGCACAGCGCGCGCCCTAGACTGCGCTGCGCACCGCAGTGTGTGCAGTCCACCTCCTTCCGTCCGATCCGTACAAGGTCCTTGTCCCATGCTTCGCTCCCGTCTGGTTATCGCGTTGGCACTGGCTCCAGCGCTGGCGTTCGCCCAACAACCGCAGCCCGGCAACCGCGCGGGCAGCCCGGCTGCGGCGCAGCCGGCAGCGGCAGCGGCAGCGCCAGGAACCCCGTCAGCGCAACCGGCACTCAGCGCCGCGCAGCAGGCGCAGCTGACCAAGCAGAACACCGAAATGACCCAGGCCGCGTTGCGGGTGGCACAGATGGTGGATGGCAACCAGATCGCCTCGTTATGGGATGGCGCATCCAGCGTGGCCAAGACGGCCGTCAAGCGCGACGCCTTCGTCAGCCAGATCGGCGCCGAACGCAGCCGGCTGGGTTCGGTGGTCGGGCGCGGGCAGGGCTCGGTGACGCGGGTGAAATATGGCCCCGGCGCACAGGTGCCCGAAGGCCTGTACGTCAACGTCAGCTTCCCGACCCGCTTCGCCAAGGCGCAGCAGCCGGTGCGCGAGCTGGTGTCGTTCCGTCTGGACGAAGACAAGACCTGGCGGTTGGCCGGGTACAGCCTGCGCGCGGCGCTGAAGTGATGTTTTCATCGACCGGGAGAGACGCATGCAACTGAGCATCGAACTGCAAATGCTGGGCTGGGCGATTGTGCTCGGGCTGGTGCAATTACTGGCCGCCTCGGCCGGCATGACCGCTCAACGCGGCACCAAGTGGAACGCCAGCGCGCGCGATGGCGATACCAAGCCGCTCACCGGCGTCGCGGCACGGCTGGACCGCGCATTCCGCAATTATCTGGAAACCTTTCCGATCTTCGCGGCCGCGGTACTGGCGGTAAGCGTGGCGGGGCGCACCAGTGCCGACACAGCGCTCGCCGTGCAGTTGTATCTGTGGGCGCGGGTGGCCTATGTGCCGGTGTATGCGGCGGGAATCCCGTACCTGCGCAGCGCCATCTGGGTGGTGTCGTTCTGGGGCATCGTCAAACTGGTGCGCGCACTGCTGGGCGTGTGATGCAGTATCGCTGCCAGCGATGAGGCTCAACCTGGTGCTTGCACCCGCGCCAGGATCGCATCGATTGCCGCCTGCGCATCGTCGCTGCGCATGGCCTGTTCCAGAATCGGAATCACCCACGCGCAACCGGCCTTGGTGACATCCGCGCGCCAGCCGCCAGGCCAGCCTTCCAGCTCGTGCAAGGCCAGCATGGTGCAGCCGCCACGCTCGGCATGGCCGCCGTGGATGGATTGCTCCAGCCAGAAGGGTTTTTCAGAATCGATCGCGATCGAAAAAACATAGACGTCGTGCTTGGGGTCGTCTGCCGAAGGCGCGTTGTTGCGCTGGCTGATTTCCACCACCTTCATTCGCCGGGCTCGGCATCGGGATCAAGCGCCAGTACGCGAATTTCCACATCGTCCAGCTGCACCAACTGACCGGGGCGGATCTTGGCGGTCTTGCGCAATTCCTGCATGCCATCGACGCTGACCGCGCCGCTGGCCACGATCGCCTTGCCCTGGCCACCGCTGTCGGCAATGCCGGCCAGCTTGAGCAACTGGTTGAGTTCGATGTAGTCGCCGTCCAGGTCGAATTCCAGGTATTGCATGCTGTGCTCGGTCGCAGGGAAGCCGCAATTATCCGCTTACTCGCGCTGGAAACGCGCGATCTGTTCCAGCAGGGTTTCGGCGCGGGCGACGCTGCGGCCGGCATGTGCGGTGTCGATACGTTCCAGCCAGGGATGGCCGCTGCGCTGCAGCCGCCGATAGCCCAGCCAGGTCGCGAGGCCCCCGAGCACGCCGACCAGCCCATTGCACAGCAACCAGGCATGCGGCAGCGACAGGCCGGTGAGCGCGCGCCACGCAGCGTCCGCCACTGCCACCCACAACACCCAGAACGCCACGCCCAGCCATGGCGCAACACGCGTACGCCAGCGCCGCAGCTGTGCAAGCGCGCGCTGTGTCTGCAGCAGCGGTCCGGTGAAATCCAGTTGCGACAACAGCCACAGTTGACGGGCCGCAGAGATCGCCAGCGCAACACACCACACGTGCAACAGCACTCCTCCGACGATGGCTGCCGCCTGATCCGCGGACGCCAGCCAGCTGTGGGCAATGACGCCGCTCAGCGCAATGGCACATACCAGTTGCGCCGACTGGCTCAGCCACAACGGGCGCAGATGCCTACGCGCTGCGTGGCCGCGGATGTCGCCCAGCAATTGGCCGGTGAGCGCGGCCTGTTGCTCCAGCCGTTGTTCCAGTGATCGCCAGGCGAGGGCGATGTCATCCAGTTCCATGTCGTACTCCGGTTGCAGATCGGTGTGGGTCAAAGTTCGGCGCGAATACGGGCTTTCAGGCGGCTGAGTTTGGTGGCGACGTTGGTTTCGCTGATGCCGAGCACCTCGCCGATATCGCGGTAGCTGTGCTGGTCCAGATAGAGCAGCAACAGCGCGCGTTCCAGCGGCGGTAGCTGCGCGATGAAGGCATGCAGCGCGTCCACCTGCTGCGCGCGCTCGGGGTCGTGCGCCAATGGGTCGGCGATGCGCTCGACAACAGCGTCCAATGCGATCGGCTCGCCAAAGGTGCGGCGGCCGCGCAGATCGCTGATCGCCACGTTCAACGCAATGCGGTACATCCAGGTGGAAAACCGCCGGCTCCGGTCGTAGCTGGGAAATGCGCGCCACAGTTGCGTGGCGATTTCCTGCGCCAGTTCGTCGCGGTCGTCGCGGTCGTGGCAATAGCTGGCCGCCACCTTCAGGACGATGCCGCGGTGTTGCTGCAGCAAGCTGCTGAAGTGCGTATGCAGGTCTGTGTCCAGGGGCATGGCTCCGGCCGGGCGGGTGAGTGGATCGGCACGACAGGATGATTCGCGCGGGCGGGCAATTCCTCACAACCTGAATGGACTGTCACGAAAATTTCGACAGCAGGGGGCCTGAGGAGGCACACTATGCTGCTTTGCGCCTGCCGGCTCCGTGCGGCGCCTCCGGAGTTACCAATGACCCAAGAATCTCCCGCGCCGCTGCTGTTTGCAGACCTCGGCCTCTCGGACGCTGTGATGAAGGCCGTCGCCAACGTCGGCTACGAGTCCCCGTCGCCGATCCAGGCTGCCACCATTCCCGCGCTGCTGTCCGGCCGCGACGTGCTCGGCCAGGCGCAGACCGGTACCGGCAAGACCGCCGCGTTCGCACTGCCGGTGTTGTCCAACGCCGACCTGAATCAGCTCAAGCCGCAGGCGCTGGTGCTGGCGCCGACCCGCGAGCTGGCCATCCAGGTTGCCGAGGCATTCCAGAAATATGCCGAAGCCATTCCCGGCTTCCGCGTGCTGCCGGTGTACGGCGGCCAGCCGTACGCACAGCAGCTGAGCGCGCTCAAGCGCGGCGTGCATGTGGTGGTCGGCACCCCCGGCCGCGTGATCGATCACCTGGACCGCGGCACCCTGGACCTGTCCCAGCTCAAGACGCTGGTGCTGGACGAAGCCGACGAAATGCTGCGCATGGGCTTCATCGACGACGTCGAAGCGGTGCTGAAGAAGCTGCCGGAAAAGCGCCAGGTGGCGTTGTTCTCGGCCACCATGCCGCCGGCCATCCGCCGCATCGCGCAGACCTATCTGAAGGACCCGGCCGAAGTCACCATCGCGGCCAAGACCACCACCTCGGCCAACATCCGCCAGCGCTACTGGTGGGTGAGCGGGCTGCACAAGCTGGACGCGTTGACCCGCATTCTCGAGGTCGAGCCGTTCGACGGCATGATCATCTTCGCGCGCACCAAGGCCGGTACCGAAGAACTGGCGCAAAAGCTGCAGGCACGCGGTCTGGCCGCGGCCGCCATCAACGGCGACATGCAGCAGGCGGCACGTGAGAAGACCATCGCCCAGCTCAAGGACGGCAAGCTGGACATCCTGGTCGCCACCGACGTGGCCGCACGCGGCCTGGACGTGGAGCGCGTCAGCCACGTGCTGAACTACGACATCCCGTACGACACCGAAAGCTATGTGCACCGCATCGGCCGCACCGGCCGTGCCGGCCGCAATGGCGACGCCATCCTGTTCGTGACCCCGCGCGAAAAGGGCATGCTGCGCTCGATCGAACGCGCCACCCGCCAGCCGATCGAAGAGATGCAGCTGCCCAGCGTGGATGCGGTCAACGACACCCGCGTGGCGCGTTTCATGACCCGCATCACCGAGACCCTTGCCGGCGGCCAGACCGAGATGTACCGCGATCTGCTGCAGCGCTACGAGACCGAAAACAACGTGCCGGCGATCGAGATCGCCGCTGCCCTGGCCAAGCTGCTGCAGGGCGATTCGCCGTTTCTGCTGACCCCGCCGGTACGTGGCGCGCGCGAGGAATTCACCCCGCAGCGCAACGAGCGTGCCGACCGCGGCGACCGTCATGACCGCGGTGAGCGTGGCGAGCGCCCGCGTTTCGAGCCCAAGTTCGAGCGCGGCCCGCGTGCCGACGGCGAGCGCGCTGCGCGTCCGCCGCGTGGCGACGATGCCGGCGGCGAGCGTCCGCGTCGCGACCCGGTTGCCCCGCGTGGCGAGCCGGAGTTCGGCATGGAGAGCTACCGCATCGAAGTGGGCCACACCCACGGTGTGAAGCCGGCCAACATCGTCGGCGCGATTGCCAACGAAGCCGGGCTGGAAAGCCGCTATATCGGGCGTATCGACATCCAGGACGATTATTCGATTCTGGATCTGCCGGCCGACATGCCGCGCGAACTGCTGACCCACCTGAAGAAGGTCTGGGTGTCCGGGCAGCAGCTCAACATGCGCAAGCTGGAAGAGGGCGAAGCGGCCGCGTCGCCGTCCAAGCCGCGCTTCCCGCGTGGCGGCAAGCCGTCCGGTCGCCCGAACGGCCCCGGCCGTCCGATGGACCGTGCCGGCGCACCGCACCGCAAGGGTCCGCCCAAGCCGCGCGGCGAGTAAGCACGGCTGGCGTCGCCTGCGGCAGCAGCCAGCAGGCGGCGTCGATGCCTAGTATCGCTATGCACTTAGATGCATAGCTGGGCCGTTAAAGCGCTCGGGCACCTCGCCCAGCGGGCGATCAGGCTGTTTCAGCCAGCGTCGCTAACCTGACCCGCAGCCCGCCAAGCGTGCACTGCCATACAGACCGGGCCGTTGCGGCCGCTACTGCCTTCAGGCACCCAGTGGGCGCCTGAATCGCACTGGGGCGGCGAAGGACGGATGGCGATGGCGCAGGCAGCACGCGGCAAGGGCAGTGGGAAGACCATGCACATGGTGCGTGGCTGGCTCACGCTTCCTCTGGCGCTCTTGATCGGTATCGCCGTGTGCATGGCGGTGGTGTCGGCGCTGGTGATCGAAATCCAGTCCGGTGCGACCGCCTGGATCGTCGGGCAAAGCCATTGGTCCAACGCCCAGCAGGAATCGGTGTACTGGATGGAGCGCTATCTCGGTAGCGGCGATCCGGCCGACCTGCAGGCGGCTTGCCGCGCGCTGGAAGTGCCGCTGGGCGACCGCGCGGCGCGCGTGGCCATCGAACAACCGGTGATCGACTGGGACGCGGTCTACGCCGGTCTGGCCGCTGGCCGCAATGCCCATCAGGACGTGCCGCAAATGGTGCGGCTGTATCGCTATGGCCAGCAGTTTCCGTATCTCGGCGACGCCATCGCGCTGTGGAAGCACACCGACGCCGGCATCCTGCAGCTGAGCGCCCTGGCCGACCGTGCCGCCTCGGTGCAGGCCACCAGCCGGCCCGACCCGCGCGCGCTGCAGGCACTGCGCGACGAACTGCATCTGCTGGACGGCCGCATGCGCCGCAACGCGTCCGAATTCCTGGTGCAGCTGACCCGCTGCGCGCGGCTGCTGCACGATGTGATGGTGGTCTGCAGCCTGGCGACCTTGCTGCTGGTGTTGACCACCTGCGTGCTGGCGATGCGGCGCATCCGCGATTACCTGCTGTCGCACGAGGGCCGCTTCCGCACCGCGTTTCAGCAGGCGGCGCTGGGCATGGTCAAGTTCGATCTGCGCGGCCACGTGCTCGATGCGAACGCTTCGATGGCCAACATCCTGCATTACCGGCCGGAAGAGCTGCAGGCCTGCACGCTGGCCGAGGTGATGCATCCGGACGACATCGCGCTGGACAGCCGCGGCATGATCGATTGGCCCAAGTTGCTGCAGTCCGGCGAGCTGCGCTTCCTGCGTGCCGACGGCGGGGTGATGTGGGGGCGCTGGAGCGCCTCGCTGGTGGAGCCGGGGCCGGAAGAACCGACCCTGGTGCTGGCGGTGATCGAAGATGTCTCGCACGCGCACGAGCTGGCCGGCGAAGTGGCCTTCCACGCGCGTCACGATGCGCTGACCGGGTTGATCAACCGCCACGAAATCGAACGCCGGCTGCTGCGTCTGATCGAGCTGCCGCTATCGCCGCAGGTGTGCCACGCGCTGTGCTTTGTCGATCTGGATCATTTCAAGCTGGTCAACGACACCTTCGGGCATGCGGTCGGCGATAAATTCCTGTGCCATTTCGCCGATGTGATCACCATGCAGTTGCGGCCCGGCGATTGGTTGGGGCGCCTGGGCGGCGACGAGTTCGCCATCCTGTTGGCCAATACCGATCTGGTGCAGGCGCAAGCCTTGTTGGAGCGCATGCACGGCGTGCTTGGGCAACCGTGGAGCCATCAGGGTGGGCGGCCGTTGACGCCGAGTTGCAGTTTTGGCGTGGTGGAAGTGCGCGCGGGCGCCAGCGACGTCAACGCGTTGATGACTGCCGCCGATCTGGCCTGCCATGCAGCCAAGGAAGAGGGGCGCAACCGTATTCGCTGCTTCAACGAAAACGATCTGGCGCTGGCGCAGCGCCGCCACGACGGTGGCTGGATCAGCGCGGTGCAGCAGGCCATCGCCGAACAACGCTTGCTGCTGTACGCACAGAAGATTCAGGTGCTGAGCGACCCTGGGCGGCTGCAATACGAGGTGTTGGTCCGCATGCGCGCACGCGACGGGCGGGTGCTGAGCCCGGGCGAATTCCTGCCGGCGGTGGAGCGTTACGGCTTGGGGCGCATGGTCGATGCATATGTGCTGGAATCGTTATGCGCGCAGTTGTCGGCCAACCCGATCCATGTCGCGACGCTGGATCTGTGCCACGTCAATCTGTCTGCGCAATCGATCGCGCAAGCGGATTTTCTCGATTTCGTCTGCACGTTGTTCGAGCGCTACCCGGCGCTGGTGCCGAAGCTGTGCATGGAGATCACCGAGACTGCGGTCATCAGCGATCTGGAACACGCGCAGCGCTTCGTGCAGAGCGTGCGCGCGCGCGGCTGCCATGTGGCGCTGGACGATTTCGGCAGTGGCCTGGCCTCGTTCGGCTATCTCAAGCAGTTCACCGTGGACGTGTTGAAGATCGACTGCGGCTTCGTGCGCAATTACGCGCACGATGCGGTGGATCGCGCGGCAGTGCATTCGATCGCCCAGGTGGGGCTGGCGCTGGGCATCGAAGTGGTGGCCGAAGGTGTGGAATCGGAAGCCGATATCCCCGGGCTGCGCGACGCCGGCGTGGGCCAGGTGCAGGGCTTCAGCCTGCACCGTCCGTGCCCGCTGGAAGACCTCATCCACATGCCGCAAGCGCTGGTGGCGGTGTCTGGGTAAGGGCGCATCGGCAAACGGGCACGCGCAGCGCCAGGCGGATGCCGCGTGTACGCGCAGATGGCAGGCCGTGCGCCATGCCACTTGCCGGCCTCGGCAACTGGCATGGCGCACGGCCTGCGCTAAATCGCCGATAATTGGCAGATGACGACTCGACTCAACAAATACATCGCCGAAACCGGCTTCTGCTCACGCCGCGAGGCCGACCGCCTGATCGGCGAACGGCGGGTGACCGTCAATGGCGTGCCCGCCGGCACTGGCGCAGTGGTGGGCGAAGAAGACACCGTGCTGGTGGACGGCCAGCCGCTGCGCACCCGCGAGGCCAAGAAGCTCGGTGGCCGCAAGCATGTCTACATTGCGCTCAACAAGCCGGTGGGCATCACCTGCACCACCGAAAGTTCGGTCAAGGGCAACATCGTCGAATTCGTCGGTCACGAGCAACGCATCTTTCCGGTCGGCCGGCTCGACAAGGAGTCCGAAGGGCTGATCCTGATGACCAGCAACGGCAACATCGTCAACGAGATCCTGCGCGCGGAAAACCGCCATCAAAAAGAATATCTGGTGGCGGTCAACAAGCCGGTCACCGACGAATTCCTGCGCGGCATGGCGCGCGGCGTGCGCATCCACAACGAGACCACGCTGCCGTGCCGCACTGCCCGCATCGCAAAATTCGGCTTCCGCATCGTGCTGGAGCAGGGCTTGAACCGGCAGATCCGCCTGATGGCCGCCGAGTTCGGCTACCGGGTGACGCAACTGCGCCGGGTGCGCATCGACAACATCAAACTGGCCGCGCTCAAGCCGGGGCAGTGGCGCAACCTCAGCGATGCGGAACTGCGCGGCCTGCTGCCGCAACGCACCGACTGGTAAACAGCTTTGACGGGCCGCCCGCGCTGTCGCGCGGTGGGCGTAGCCGGTGTTCGGAATCGGCAGGTGGCATTGCGGTATCGCCGTGTTTCTGCGTTGCCCGCACCTGTGTGGCGACTGCTCGCCGGGCGGTGGATCGCGGAGTGACAGGCCACTTCAACAGAGCCGACGCCGGCCTGAACGGTGCGCACGCAGGCATGCGGCGTGGGGCGCCTCCCGGTAGTGGCGCTTTGTGGGCTCCGGCATACTTTCACCGATAACAGCCAGCGGGGGCGGGCAGTGATCAAACCGGAATTGCCGAGCAACGAGGCCGAACGGCTCGCCGCGTTGCGTCAGTACGAGGTGCTGGATTCGCCAGCCGAACGCGCATTCGACGACCTGACCATGATCGCGTCCACGCTGTGCGAGACGCAGATGGCGGCAGTGGTATTGGTGGACGAAGACCGGCAGTGGTTCAAGTCTGCGCACGGGGCGCCGCGCAGCGAGGCGCCACGCGATATCTCGTTCTGTGCGCACGCGATCCTGCGCCCCGACGAAGTGCTGATGGTGGACGACACCCTGCTGGACCCGCGCTTTTACGACAACCCGATGGTGGTCGGCAGTGCCGGGGTGCGCTTCTACGCCGGCGCGCCGCTGGTGAGCAGCCAGGGCATGGCGCTGGGTTCGCTGTGTGTGTTCGACCAGACCCCGGCGCATCTGCGCGAGGACCAGCGCGAAGCCCTGCAGGCATTGTCGCGGCAGGCCTCGCACTTGCTGGAGCTGCGGCTGGCCGGCAAACAGCTGCGCCAGCAATTGCACGAGCGCGATTGGTACGAGCAACAGATGGCCGGCTATTACGCGGCGATGGACGCGTTGAACGCCGATCTGGTCGAACAGACCCGCACCGACCCGCTGACCGGCCTGCCCAACCGGCGCGCGTTTGCAGTGGCACTGGCGGCGGCCACCGAGCAGACGCGCGCGGCGGGGCAGCCGTTATCGGTCGCGTTGCTGGACGTGGACCATTTCAAGACCGTCAACGATGTGCACGGGCACGACCAGGGCGATGTGGTGCTGCGCGAACTGTCCACGTTGTTGCGTGCGCATGTGGCCGGTGCCGGCACCATCGCCCGCTATGGCGGCGAAGAATTCGTGCTGCTGCTTCCCGATGCGGATCTGCTGCATGCGCGCGTGCAGTGCGAGTACCTGCGCCAGAGCGTTGCGGTGATGACCATCGCGCTGCCGGTGACGGTGAGCATCGGCGTGGCAACGCTGCATCCGCAGGAGAGCGTGGAAGCGGTGATCAAGCGCGCCGACCAGGCCTTGTATGCGGCCAAGCGTGGCGGGCGCGATCAGGTGGTGGCGCTGGAGTAGATCGGCGTGTGTTGGGTGCGCCGTGCAGGTCAGTCGACGATCGTCTTCGCTTCGGCCGTCCCCAGCAATTCCGGGTGTACCACCTTGCGCCGACGTTCCAGTACCGGATGCAGGAACACCGCGCCGAGAATGATCGCAACGCCGAGATAGAACTGCAGGGTGAGTTCGCGTTGTTCGCCCAGCAGCGCGATCGCCAGCACGATGGCGTAGACCGGTTCGAGATTGGTCACCAACTGCACCGAGTAGGCGCTGAGATGGCGCAGCGCCACCAGCGCCAGCGCAAACGGAAGCAAGGTGCAGGCCAGCGACAGCGCCAGCAGCAACACGCCATCGTGCAGGCTGGGCACAACCAGTAGATCGCCATGCAACGCCGGCAGCAGCAGCGGCATCGCCGGTGCGAGCAGGGTCAAGGTCAGTGTGCCGGCACCCAGTTCCAGCGCGGTGACGGTGAGCGGGTCGGCATGCGCCACCATGCGCTTGTTGAGCGAGCCGAACAGCCCGACGAACACCGCCGAGATCGCGCCCACCACCACGCCGGCACGCATGCCGTCCGGCACCCCACCCACCACCAGTGCCACGCCGGGCAGCACGGCCAGCCCGAACAACAGCTCGCGCGGGCGGAACGGGCGCTGCGTCACCCACGGCTCGATCACGGCCGTGAATACCGGTGCCAGCGCGATACAGGTCGCCGCCACCGACGCATTTGCCAGCTTGATCGCGCCGTAGAAGGTGAGCCAGTGCAAGGCGACCAGCGCGCCGATGCCGCAATAGCCCAGCACCACGCGCCCGGAGAGGCCGCGCAGCCCGCGCCACACGCGCGGCCACAAGGCCAGCGCCGCCACCACGATCAACATGCGCCACCACACCAACGGCAACGCCTGCAGCGTGATCAATTTGCCCAGGATCGCGGTGATGCCCCAAAGCAGCACGCAGAAATGGATTTGCAGTTGCGCCTTGCGCAGGTCGGTCGTGGGCATGCGCCATTGTCGCCGAAAAGTGGCGCAACGCCGCCAAGCGGCGAGCGGATCGTTGCCGACAATGGCAAGCTCGGTTCCCGCTGCGCACTAAGCCCCTCTCCCCCCGGGAGAGGGGTTGGGGTGAGGGTGAGGCTTACCCATAACCCTGCACCATCCGCTGAGTCGCTAAAGCTCAAATCACAGTAAACATCTCCAGCTTTCCGCACGACATCGGTGACTAAACGGCCACAGCGATCAACGGCACGCCGGAGACTTACGCAGTCGTCGCACACGACAACGCCTTATCCACACGCAGCATCGTCGTCTAGATGCATCTGCCACACGCACAGCCGCCTGCAACGCCAGCGACGCACTAACCCGGCGGCAGCGCTTTCAACAACGCTATCGCCGCCGCCGGGTTGCGCTCTTTCGCCGCACTGATGAAAAACACGAAGACCTCGCGTGGCTGACGTGCCGGCGGGGCTGTCGCGTCCACATGCGGCAGATCGGCCGGGTCGTCGCCGCGTCGCCAGGCCTGGATACGCTCTGCCCAGCGTGCCAACGCCGGCGCCGGATACCCTGCGTGCAGCCGCGCCTGGCTGCGCATCAACCGTGCGTAGACGAAGTCGGTAGACAGATCGGCAAACGACGGATGCTCCTCCGAATCGGTGAACACGGTGGCCACACCATGGTCACGCACCAAGGCCAGCAGCGATGTATCCACCGCGTCGTGGTCGCGAATCTCCAGCACATGGCGCAGCGCACGCGTGCCTGCCCGCTTGGGCAATAACGACAGAAACGCGTCCAGATCGTCGGCCTGCAACCGATGGCCTTGCTCGAATTGCCACACCAGCGGCCCAAGGGTGTCGCCGAGCTCGACAATGCCGGCGATGAAATCCTCCACCTGTGCCTTGGTGCCGGCCAGCTTGCGCGATTGGGTGATGCGGCGCGGCGCCTTGGCCGAAAACACGAATCCGGGCGGTACTTCATCGCGCCACTTTGCGTAGGTGGCCGGCTTCTGCGTGCCGTAATAGGTGCCGTTGATCTCGATGGCGGTGACGTGGCGGCTTGCGTATTCCAGCTCGCGGCGCTGCACCAGTCCCGCCGGGTAGAACATGCCCGCGCGCCATGGTGCATACACCCAGCCACCGATGCCGATGTGGATGCCGTCGAGGGCGGGCGGGGCGGAAGCGAACAGATCGGTCATTGCGTGGATACTCGCTGACAGGGGCGCGCGCCATTGCCGGTGCTGCAGCGGAGGCAACGCGCGCGGGCCGATCATAGCGGCGGCGCACGCGGTGCGCTGAGATGGTGGCGTCGCGTGCATTGCCGGTTGCGCGATGCAATGGCAGAGCCTGCATGTGGCGCACCGGCGTCTCTTTGTTCTGTTGTCGGCTGGCGTGTGGACACCGCCAGCGCGGGTGCGCATCAGAACGGCCAGCACGCCGCAAGCAACGCAGGTGATGCCGCGCGCCGGCAACCTCCATGCAAGGGCGCAACGAAGTGCTGCCCGCGTGTGCACACTACCGCCGCCTGCGTGCCTGTGCGGCACGTCACTCGCCGCCCGCGCGCGGGCGGACCCGGCTACCATGCCAGCTCTGCCGCGCGAGATCGCCCCAATGACCTGGACTACGCCCGATCTATGTGACCGCTACCCGGAAGTGACCGTCGCCGAGCCGCTATTCCGTCATTTCGGCGGGCGCACGGCGTTCTCCGGGCCGATCGCCACGGTGCGCTGTTTCGAAGACAACTCGCGGGTGCGCGAGCTGGCCGCAACGCCGGGCGATGGTCGCGTGCTGGTGGTGGACGGGCAGGGCTCGCTGAAGCATGCGCTGCTGGGCGACCAGATCGCCGCCAACGCGGTCGCTAACGGCTGGGCCGGCGTGCTGATTCACGGCTGCGTGCGCGATGTGGACATTCTGGCCACCCTGCCGCTGGGGGTGCTGGCGCTGGCGGCCTGCCCGCGGCGCACCGAACGGCGCGATCTGGGCGATGTGGAGGTGCCGGTGAATTTTGCCGGCGTGGCCTTCGTGCCGGGCCATTGGCTGTATGCCGATGCCACTGGTGTGCTGGTGGCGCCGCAACCGTTGTCGCTGGATGGCGGCAGCGAATCGATCTGACCGAAAACCCTGAGGGTGACGCAGTGACCTTGAACCGATGGCTGAGTGGGGGCGTGCTGATGATGGCAAGCTTGGTGACGACAACGCACGCGGCCGACCTTCCCGCCGGCATGCAGCAGTTCGATGCGCAGATGGAACGCGTGCGCAAACAGTTCGATGTGCCCGGAATTGCGGTGGCCATCGTCAAGGACGGCCAGGTGGTGCTGGAGCGCGGCTATGGCGTGCGCGAGACCGGCAAGCCCGCGCCGGTGCAGGCCGACACGCTGTTTGCGATTGCCTCCAACACCAAGGCATTCACTGCCGCGTCGCTGTCGATTCTGGCCGACGAAGGCAAGCTTTCGCTCGACGACAAGGTCATCGACCACCTGCCGTGGTTTCGCATGTCCGACCCGTATGTGAGTGGGCAAATGCGCGTCCGCGATCTGCTGGCGCACCGCAGCGGCCTGAGTCTGGGCGCAGGCGATCTATTGTTCTGGCCCACCACCAGCTACACCACCGAAGAGGTCGTGCAGCGCCTGGCCAGGGTGCCGCTGAAGGGCGGCTTTCGCGACCGCTACGCGTACGACAACATCCTTTACGCGGTCGCCCAGAAGGTGATCGAGCAGGTGTCCGGGCAACCCTACGCGGCGTTCTTGCAGCAACGCATCTTCGGCCCGGTGGGCATGCGCGGCACACGCTTCAATGCCGACCATCTGCAGCCCGGCGATAACGCCGCAGTAGGGCACGCCAAGTACGACTTCACCGACCTGCGCACGGTGGCGCCGCTGACCTGGTCCAACAACTCCGGGGCCGGCGGCATCTATTCCAGTGCGCACGACATGGCGCTATGGATGAATGTGCAACTGGCTGGCGGGATGTTGCCCGATGGCAAACCGTTGTTCAGCGCCAAGCGCCAGCAGGAGATGTGGTCGATGATCACACCGATCCCGATCGCCGAGGCGCCGGTGCCCGAGCTTGCCGCGGCGCGGCCGAACTTCGCCGGTTACGGCGAGGGTTGGAGCCTGAGCGATTACCGCGGCCATCGCCTGGTCTGGCATACCGGCGGCTGGCCCGGCATGGTGTCGCGTCTGACGCTGGTGCCGGATCAGAAACTGGGCGTGGTGGTGTTGACCAACCAGGAAGTGGGCGCGGCGTTCAATGCGGTGACGCTGCAGGTGCTGGACGCGTTCCTGCAGGTTCCAAGCACCGATTGGACCGACGCGTACGCCAAGGCCGTGGCCAAGGCAGACAGCGAGGCCGACAGCAGCTGGAAGAAGCATCAGGACGCACGCGTTGCACGCTCGACGCCGTCGTTGCCGCTACGCGGTTATGCGGTGACTTATCGCGACCCCTGGTATGGCGATGTGGTGATTCGCCAGGAAGGCAAGCGCCTGCGTCTGCAGTTTTCCAAGACAGCGCAATTGGTCGGCACCCTGGAGCATTGGCAGCACGACAGCTTTATCGTGCGCTGGGACGACCGTTCGTTGAACGCCGATGCCTTCGTCAACTTCGCACTGACGCCCGATGGCGCGGTGCGCGAGATGCGCATGGAGCCCATTTCGCCGCTGACCGATTTCAGTTTCGATTTTCAGGACCTGGTGTTGACGCCGGTGCGGGAAGCCTCGGCCGCGTCGAAGTGACATGCGCTTGAGACGGTGTGACAGGGGGCGTTATCGCGCCCGCTGTTTCGTGGACCCGCCTGCCACCGATGACGTCGGTGGGTCTTTGTAGAGCGACATAACGTTTGGGCTGCCGCCATTGCAACAGCCGCGCTGCTACCACCCACCGGCGCTGCTCGTTATGATCCGCGCACTTCTCAAGGATGTCCCAGCACGCATGACCACTCCGCAGATGTCGGTGTACTTCTTTTTGCAGGCCGCAGCGATCCTGCTGGTGTGCCGGTTGGTCGGCATGCTGGCCAAGCGCCTGGGGCAACCGCAGGTGGTGGGCGAAATGATTGCCGGCGTGATGTTGGGGCCGTCCTTGTTCGGCTTGCTGGCGCCAGGCGCGCAGGCAGCCTTGTTCCCCAAGCAGACCATGGACGTGCTGTACGTATTCGCGCAATTCGGCGTGGGCCTGTACATGTTCCTGGTCGGGACCGATTTCCGCAGCGACCACTTTCGCGCGCGCTATCGCAGTGCGATGAGCGTGTCGTTGGCCGGCATCGCGGTGCCGTTTGCGCTGGCGTTCGCCATGTGCCCGTGGCTGCTCGACGTGGACGGCCTGTTCTCGGAAAAGGCCAAGCTGATGGAAGCCTCGCTGTTCCTGGGCGCGGCCATTGCGATCACCGCATTTCCGATGCTGGCGCGCATCATCCACGAGCGCGGTCTGACCAATAGCCCCCTGGGCACGCTGGCACTGACTGCCGGCGCCTTCGACGACGCCGCCGCCTGGTGCATCCTGGCCGTGGTGCTGGCCAGCTTCGGCGGCAGTTGGGGCAGTGCCTACCTGGCCATCGGCGGCGGCGTTGGCTATGCGTTGTTCATGATTTTCGTCGGCCGGCATCTGCTCACGCGGCTGGCCGATCACGTAGTGCCGGGCCAGCCGCTCAGCAACAGTGTGCTGGCGGTGGTGCTGATGCTGTTCTGCCTCAGCGCCTGGGCGATGGATGCGATCGGTATCCATGCGGTGTTCGGCGGTTTCCTGCTCGGTGTCTGCCTGCCGAGGGGCGCATTGACCGAGAAGCTGCGCGAGATGATGCAGCCGTTCGTGGTGGTGTTGCTGCTGCCGTTGTTCTTCACCTATTCGGGTTTGAAGACCCAGCTCAGCGTGTTGCTGCAGCCGCAGATCATGCTGGCCGGCGTGGCGATCCTGGCCGCATCGTTCATCGGCAAGGGCGTGGCGTGCTGGGCCGCAGCGCGTGCCACCGGCGAGAACAATCGCGATGCGATGGCGATCGGCTCGCTGATGAATGCACGCGGGCTGATGGAGCTGATCATCATCAATATCGGCCTGCAGGCCGGGGTGATCGAACAAGGCCTGTTCTCGGTGCTGGTGCTGATGGCGATCCTGTCCACGTTGATGGCTACGCCGCTGTTCAACTGGATCATGCGCCGCCACGCCAACGTGAGCGATGCGGTGCCGAGTTTGCAGCAGCGCTGAGGGGTCTTCATCGATGCCGCTGTCAGCGGTTGCGGCATGACTGCTTCGATGGGGTACAGCGAGACCTTGATGCTCGCTGGGATGCGAGGCACAGAAGGCGCGTTGGCGTATGCGGTGTCGCGCTGCTTGCGGGCATCTGCGCAGTATCGTGTCGCTGTGCTGTGGCGCTGACGTGTCAGCCTCCAGGCTAGGTGACCGAGCTGTTCCACTTGCGTACGTTCGCACGCAGGAGCGCTATCGGCAGCGCGCGCATTTGCGGTGTCCAGTGCGTGGCAATGCGCCCGGTCGCGCGTCGCTGCATACTTGCGGTGCAAACAGGTAGCCAAGACACGATGACCAAAGCAAAAAAGAAAGCTGCACAGCCGGTGCTGCCAGCACCTTCGCCGGTCTATCAGCTGCAGGTGTCGCTGGTGGACAGCACGCCGCTGATCTGGCGGCGCGTGCAGGTGACGGGGGCGGTGCGCCTGGCCACGCTGCATCGCGTGTTGCAGGCGGCGATGGGCTGGAATGCGGTGCATCCGTACGAATTCGACCTGGGCGGCGGCCGCTATGGCGAAGCCGGGCTGGATGTGCCGGAGCGCTCCCGGCTCAAGCACGCCGCCCGCGTCAGCGTCGAAAGTGCGGTGGGCGAGCTGGAATGGTTCGACTATTTCTACGGTGCCGGGCCCGGCTGGCAGCACCGCATGCAGGTCGAGGCGATCCTGCCGCCGGATGCCGGCCTGCGTGTGGCGCGCTGCCTGGACGGTGCCAATGCCTGCCCGCCGGAAAACAGCCAAGGCCTCCAGGCCTACCAGGCACTGCTGCAGATCATCGCCGACCCGGATCATGCCCAGCACGTGCAGGAGTTGGCCACCTTGGGTGGGCGCTTCGATCCGGGCCATTTCGATCTGGCCGAGGTCAATCGCCTGCTTGCGCGTGTCCGCGAGTGAGCGGTTGAACCCTCACCACATGCGGTGAGGGCTGGGCCATGCATGGCGCCGGCAGGCGGAATCGATGCGGCAGACGCGTTGTCTGTCGCGTGCATCGCGGCCTGCCACGCGTGTGCTGATGCGACCGTCCGACACCGGCGCCACTGCAGCTTGACGCCCGATCGGCTAGCCTGACTGCCCGGTTTTTCCCGAAAGTGTCTGCGATGTTCCGCTGGTTCGAATCCCTGATCGATATCTTCCCGCCCATCGAGCGGGAGATGCCGCCACGCAGCGTGTGGCGCTTTTATCTGCATTATCTGCGGCCGTTATGGCCGATATTGCTGGCCACCTTGATTGCCGGGCTGCTGCTGGCGCTGGTGGAAGTGGCGATGTTCGACTTCCTCGGCCGCATCGTCGACATGCTGTCCGACAAGCCGGGGCCCGACTTTTTCCGTCGCCACGCGGGCGAGCTGATCTGGATGGCGGTGATCACGCTGGTGGCGCGGCCGTTGTTCACCGGCCTGCACAACCTGCTGGTCAATCAGGCGATCGTGCCCGGCTTGAGCAACCGTTCGCGCTGGCTGATGCACAACTATGTGGTGCGCCAGAGCCTGGGCTTTTTCAACAACGATTTCGCCGGGCGCATCGCCAACCGGGTGATGCAGACCGGCACCTCGTTGCGCGAATCGGCCGTGCAGATGGTGGATGCGCTTTGGTACATCGTGGTCTACACCGGCAGTGCGCTGTGGTTGTTCGCGCAGGCCGACCCCTGGCTGATGGCACCATTGCTGATCTGGCTGGTGGTGTATGTGGCGCTGATGGCATTCTTCGTGCCGCGCATGAAGGCGCGTGCGTGGGTCGCATCGGATGCGCGTTCCAAGGCGACCGGTCGCATCGTCGACGGTTACACCAATATCTCCACGCTCAAGTTGTTCGCCCATGCCGGCCGCGAAGAGGCCTATGTGCGCGATGCCATCGACGAGCTGGCAGTGAAGCATCGCGGGCAGACCCGGGTGACCACCGCGATGGATACCGCCATCGCAGTGGCGAACGGCTTCCTGATCGTGGGCACCTGCGCGCTTGCGCTGTGGTTGTGGAGCCGCGGCCAGATCAGTGTGGGCGCAATCACCTTGGCCACCGGTCTGGTGATCCGCATCCACAACATGTCCGGCTGGATCATGTGGACGGTGAACGGCATCTTCGAAGACATCGGCACCGTGCAGGACGGCATGCAGGCCATCTCGCAACCGGTGCAGGTGCAGGACGCACCGCATGCGGTGCCGCTGCGGGTGACCCAGGGGCAGGTGCAGTTCGAGCACATCCACTTTCATTACGGCAAGCGCGGCGGCGTGATTGCCGGGCTGGATCTGCAGGTGCGCGCCGGCGAGAAGATCGGCCTGGTCGGGCCATCCGGTGCTGGCAAATCCACCTTGGTCAACGTGTTGCTGCGGTTATACGACCTGGAGCAGGGCCGCATCCTGATCGATGGGCAGGACATCGCAACAGTCACGCAGGAAAGCCTGCGCGGGCAGATCGGCCTGGTCA
>NZ_LYMI01000010.1 GCF_001660815.1 Xanthomonas nasturtii | reverse complement strand
TGGCGCGCATGGTCGGCACTCTTCTTTGGCTTAGTCACCTTGAAGCGTGCCCCATGCGCGCACTTTCTTCCACATCCTGGCACACCAAGTGCTTGATCTTGCAGGAAGAAATGTGGGGATACATCAGCATCAGATCCCATGTTTGATCCACGGTTGCTCTACCACTCGCTCAGCTATGTAGTGAGAACGTAATGTGACGCCCCAACATCGCTTTCGGTAAGAAAGTCGTTCTGTGGCGACGCACTTACTTCCGACGTTGATCGGCCCTGAAAACGTAGCGAGCAGTTGTCGGCAAGTGGGTGCCGACGGCGCGCTCTGAACCGCTGTGGACGACCGCGACATGCTGATTTCGAGCACTGGCCGCGCCGGCTTCGCGGATGAGTGTAGTCGTTTGTCAGCTGCTCTTAGCAGGGCATTCGTACATCCAGGCAAGCCAAACCATTCGGCCTATCGCGCGGGATCGATCACCGCCTCCATTGCGGCGATCTCGGAACGGCTGGCGTTGCAGCGCAGCGCTTCCTGTTGCCAACGGGCTACCGCGGTACGTACCTCATCGATGATGGTCAGCGCTTGCGGTGTGCTCAACCGATAATAGGCGTGGGTGTCCATCAACAGCGCTGTGCGCGGGGTGGGGTCGTCCAGACCGATGGCCAATACATGCGCGTCCTTGTCCTGATTGGGATTGACGTCGAACGCAGGCGCCAATCGCCAGCCAGCCGGCTCACGCAAGAACCCGTGGTTACGCAGGTGGTCATCACGGTTGCCGATAAGCACATTGAAGACGATGCGTCGGAACAGCTGATGGAGATCCTCCTGGATGGCATGCGCTGCACCGAACATCTCGATGGCCTGCGCGATATCGACATAAGACGATTCTTCGCTGTGGTCCACATCCAGTAGCGCAAATGCCGACGCATACGTGCGCCGGCCTTGCGGGATGCGATCAAAGCGCTGCACTGCGAAGGTGGTGCCGTGCTTGGAGAGTTCCAGCGGTCTGGCCTGGGACATGTTGATGCCTGCTGACAACGACAGCCGATAGGTAATGTATTCCCAGCGCCCGACGTTGTAGTCATCCTCGGCAGAAGGAAACTTCGCCAGCCACAACGTGTCATCCGCCTCACGAACGCTGGCTTTGGGTCGCGCGCCGCCCAGCGAGGCACCAGGTGCGATCAATTGCTTGATCCACGCCAGGTCGGTGTCGTTGTCACTGATTTCATCGCGCTCGAGTCGGCGAGCGATTGCTTCAAGCTCGCGCAGCTGCGTGAGCGGCGGTGCGCTCAGTGCATGATCATCGAGAAACCTGCCGCTGACGCTGTCTTTCAGTCGCAGTGCGCCCATGCGCGAGACGTCGTTGACCCCGATCAGATAATCCCATGGCCGCAACACACGCACCTTCCGTCCTTGCTCACGCGCCTGGATCACTTCTTTGCGCTTCATCAGCAGTTTGCCCCACCGGTCGGGCGAACAATCGAGAAACGCAGCGCTCAACTCCGATGCACCCGCGCGTGCAATCAGCGCGCCTGCGTGGAGCGGCAGTTGCGGATCGAGCGCGAAGGCGCGGACAGGCGTCTCGTTGGCAAGCCATCCCGCGGCGTATTCAAAATGAAGCGTGTCGCCGCGACGGCTGTTCTGCCGGGTCAGACACCCCGCCAGTGCACTCCCGCCCAGCGCGGGATCGTCAATCCACACCTCTACCTTGCCGATCTCCTGCAGGGGGTCGGGCGCGTTCATTGCGCTGTTTTGCCGGCAGGGCCGGGCCGCCGCAAGCGGCTGTCCTGAAGCTCTCTTCCCAGGGGGTCGGTCCTGGCCAAGAGATCGATGTCCTTATCGAGTCCGAGGACGGTGAGTACGCGCAGGACGGCGGCCAGGCTGATTGACGGATCGCCGTTTTCCAACTTTGCCAGGGTGGGTACGCTGACGCCCACACGCAGTGCCAGCTCGCGCTGGGTCATTGTGCGGCGCAGTCGCGCCGTGCGCAGGCGCTCACCCAGTGCTTCGATCTGGCGCTGTGCACGGGGCATGGTGGGCGGAATACGTTTTGGCATACCAAATTAAATTACTCTTCCGACCCTGGAAAGCAAGTTAATTTGGTACTTATCACGAGTTTGGCGGGACTCTGGGACGTTTGCTGAGGCCTTCAGTTGCACTACCGCGTTTCGGGAGCTCGAACATCAACAGCCCGCGATGCAGTGCCTGCATGCAGCAGGCAGCAAGGGCAAAGCCCTCAGGCCTTATCCACCCCGTAATGCGTCAGCCCCAGGCGCGCCAGTTCGCTCGAGCGGCGGTAATAGACCTCTTCCCAGCCATCCACGCGCTGGCGGTCGGCTTCGCTCATGGCATCGAGAATGTCCTCGATGCTGAGCAGGTTGGGGTCTTCTTCCAACCGTTCGAACACCGCGCCCAGGCCCTCGATGGCCTGCCGCGTCTGCGCCGCACCCATCGCGGCCAGGCCGCGCAGTGCGTCGCTGCGGGTGGCCGCATCCCAGCGATCGAAGTAGCGCGCGTAGCCGCTTTCGCTCATTTCCGCATCCAGGCGCGCGAGTGCGACCAGCTCGCGTTCGCCCGGCGTCAGCGCATCCAGGCGCCCGCGCAACGTGGCCAGCTTTGCCAGCGCACGCGCGGCGCGCCGGCGCCACAGCAGCTCGGGCATGTGCAGCAGGCCTTCCGGTGTGGGGGGCGCGATCGCGGGCCAGTTCACCCCGAAGCCGTCTTCGGTGAGTTGCCACTGCGCGCGCTGCGGCGGCGATGCCTTGAGCAATAACCGATGCGCCTGGATGGGCTCGTCGATGCGGATGCCATTTGCCAGGGTGAACAGCAGGCGGGTGTCGTCCAGCTCCAAGCGCCGGATGCGCAGATGCGTCAGGTCCATTGAGCGAAGGCGGTGTGGGGAGGTTTGACCTTAGTCCGCAGTGGCAGCGGTGTCGAGTCGGTGTGCCTCACATCGCAGCTTCCCCATCATGTGTCGCCTCATGCCGCCGCAGCGGGCAGCACGTGATGTCAGCTGGTGCCTCACACGTCGCCGTCGCGGCTCCAGCCCTCGCCGGTACCGCGCTGGATCGCCCGGTCGCCCGGCAGCACATCGCCGGCCGGCACCTGCGCCTGCTGGGCAAGAGCGGCGTAGATCGGGGTGAAATCGGGCGCGGTGGCGTCCATCAACTGCGCAAAGCTGTCGATGACGAAATAGGTCTTCTGGAAGCTGTCGATGCGGTAGCGCGTGCGCATGATGCGTTGCAGGTCGAAGACGATGCGGTTGGGTGCGGCCGATTCCAGCGAGTGCAGCGATTCGCCTTTGGACGAGACGATGCCGGCGCCGTAGATGCGCAGGCCCTGTGGCGTGTCGATCAGGCCGAATTCCACCGTGTACCAGTACAGCCGGGTGAGGTTCTGCAGCGCGTCCGGGCCGATGCCGTGCGCCTTGACCCCGCCGCGGCCATAGGCCTGCATGAAGTCGGCAAACAGCGGGTTCATCAACAACGGCACGTGCCCGAACAGGTCATGGAACAGGTCCGGTTCGGCGATGTAGTCGATCTGCTCGGGGCGGCGGATCCACCACGTCACCGGGAAGCGCTTGTTGGCCAGGTGATCGAAAAAATCCAGTTCCGGCAGCAGGCCCTGCACGCCGACCAGGGTCCAGCCGGTGGCCGCCTCCAGCACGCGATTGAGCGCGTCGAAGCGCGGAATATGGGTGTCGCCCATGCCCATCGCGTCCTGCGCCTGCAGGAACTCGTCGCAGGCGCGGCCCACCAGCAAGGCGCGCTGGCGGCGGTACAGGGTGCCCCAGGTCGCGTGATCGTCGGCGCTGTAACCGTCCCACGGCTGCTCGATCACCGCGGTGGTGTAGACCGGCACATAGCCCTTGTCGGTGAGCTGGTTTTCGACGCGTTGCGGCGCAGTGTTCATGCAGCGGCACTTCCGGGTGATCAGGCCTCACCTTAGCCGGATGCCTGCGCAAGGGGATTGCGAATCTTGCGTGTCGCAAGCGGCTTGGCGCAAGATTCGTGCGTCATCATCTGCTGCTGCGCAACATATGGATCAGCCCATCGCTTTGGACCGCACCGATTTGCGCCTGCTCGCGCTGCTGCAGACGCAAGGGCGCAGCAGCAATGCGGAGCTGGCCGTGCAGGTCAATCTGTCGGCATCTGCGTGCCTGCGACGTACCCAGCGCCTGGAGGCGGCCGGGATCATCGCCGGCTATGGCGCGCGCCTGGACGCGCGTGCGCTGGGGCTTGGCTTGCAGGCTTTCGTACGCGTGCAGCTGGAGCAGCACGGGCAGGCCGATATCGAACATTTCGCCGAGGGCGTGCGCGGCTGGGACGAGGTAGTGGCGTGCTGGGCGCTGACCGGCGACATGGATTACCTGCTGCAGGTGCAGGTACGCGACCTGGAGCATTTTTCCCGGTTTCTGCTCGATCGCCTGCTCAACGCCACCGGCGTGTCGGACGTGAATTCCAGCTTCGTGCTGCGCACGGTAAAAGCGCCGGAGGGTCTGCCGCTGTCGCATCTGGCATGACGCGCGAGCACGTGGATGACGCCCGCGCGGTCGCCTTGCTCGCATGACCTGACGCAGCAGCCTGCACCAGCGCGAGCTGCATTCTCACGGCGCATGGATGTCCCGCGCGCTTGCCTCGCAAACGATAACGATTTACATTTATATAACATTTTGGCCGCGTCCGGCCATGTCGTTCGTGTCGCATCGCCAGCCCATGCAGGGTCAGCCAGCCGGTTCGAGTGGACGCCCGCGTGTGCCTGTGCCTTTCCTGTTGCGTGACGCACTGCGTCCGCAGCGAACGACGAGAACGCCTCATGTCTGCTGCCATCGCCCCCCTTGGCCTGTTGTCTGCCGCGCTGCTGTTTGCGCTGTCGAGCCAGGCTACCCTTGCACATGCCGCCGAGGCCGCCGACGCGAGCAATGCCAAGACGCTCGACCAGGTCAGCGTCAACGGCACGGTGAGCCGCGCGCAGCCTGCCACCACCACGCGGCTGCCGCTGACCGTGCAGGAAACGCCGCAGTCGGTGAGCGTGATCGGCCTGCAGCGGCTGGAAGACGAATCGCTGTTCAGCATCGACGATGTGATGCGCAATGTGACTGGCGTCAACGTGTCGTTCTACGACACCCAGCGCCCGCTGTACTTTGCGCGCGGCTTCCAGATCACCGATTTCCAGATCGACGGCCTGCCGACCTACAGCGGCGCGACCAATCAGGAGTACGACACGGTCTTTTACGACCGCGTCGAAGTGATCCGCGGCGCCAATGGCCTGCTCACCGGCGCGGGCATTCCCTCGGCCACGGTGAACCTGCTGCGCAAGCGCCCGGACAAGGACTTCGACGCCGCGTTTGCGGTGAGTGCGGGCACCTGGGATTTCCGTCGCATGCAGGCCGACGTCAACGCACCGCTGACCGAAGACGGGCGTTTTCGCAGCCGCGTGGTGGCCGCCTGGCAGGACCGCGATTCCTACTACGACCGCTACCACGACAACAAGATGTCCGGCATGGCGGTGCTGGAAGGCGACCTGACCGAGAGCACCACGCTCACCGTGGGCTACCAGCGCCAGGACAACAGCCCGGTCGGTTCGACCTGGGGCACGGTGCCGTTCTTCGCCGCAGACGGCTCCTTCGCCAACCTGTCGCGCTCGACCAACATGGCGCCGGAATGGACGCGCTGGCAGCGCGAAACCAGCACCGCCTTCGCGAACCTGGAACAGCGCTTCGGGCAGGACTGGCTACTGCGCGTCAACACTGCCCACACCAAGGGCACGGTGCAGAGTCTGCGCGTGTACGGCACCGGTTACCCGGCCGCCGATGGCAGCGGCGTGTTTCTGCGCACCGGCGCCGGCGAGACACAGGACACGCGCGACAGCGTGGACGTGTATCTGTCCGGCGGGTTCGCGTTGTTCGGCCGCCAGCACGACGTGGTGATCGGCGGCAGCTGGCAGGATCTGCAGTCCACCACCTACAGCGTGGCGCAGACCTATCCCACCGATTGGGCGAGCTGCCCCAACGCCTTCGGCCCACCCGAGCGCTGCTATTTCATTCCCAACATCCGCAACTGGAATGGCGACGCGTCCGAAGTGACGTACACCCGCACCGGCGCGCGCCGCGACGCACGCACCACACAGCGCGGTGTGTATGCATCCACGCGCTTCCGGCTGGCCGACCCGTTGTCGTTGATCGCCGGCGCACGCCTGAGCTCATGGGAAACCCGCACCCAGGCCTTCGATGCCAGCGGCAGCTACACCGGCACCAGCGGCCGCTATGAAGTGAGCGATGAAGTCACCCCGTATGTCGGCCTGGTGTACGACATCGTGCCGGACGTGTCGGTCTATGCCAGCTACACCGAAATCTTCAACCCGCAGAACTACCGCGACAAGGACAACAACCTGCTCGCGCCGGTGGAAGGGTCCAACCTGGAAGCCGGGATCAAGGCGCAGTTGTTCGATGGCCATGCGATGGCCACCGCCGCCGTGTTCGAGGCCAAGCAGGACAACTACGCCGTGCGCGACATGACCCAGCCGGACGCCTCGTTGCCGGACGCCAGCTCGGCCTACATCGGCGTGGACGGCACCAAGAGCCGCGGTTGGGAAGTGGATTTCAACGGCGAGATTCTGCCGGGCTGGACGGTCAACGCCGGCTACACGCACGTCAAGGTCACGCGCGCGCCGACCGATGCGATCTACGCCAATCTGCCGGAGGATTATCTGCAGCTGTCCACCCAGGTGCGCCTGCCGGGTGCGTGGGACCGCCTGAGCATCGGTGGTGGCCTCAGCTGGCAGAGCGCGGTGCGCGGCTTCAATATCGAACGCCCCATCGGCGACGGCAGCGGCGCCACCACGCCGGTCACCGTGATGCAGAACCCGTACGCGCTGGTGCATTTCAACGCCAACTACCGCATCAGTAACCAGTGGACCGCATCGCTTGCGGTGCGCAATGCGTTCGATAAAACCTATTGGGCGAATCTGGATTACCAGAACTACGGCGAACCGCGCTTTGTCAGCGTGTCGTTGCGCTGGCGGTATTGATGTCGCGGCGACTCACGTTCCGATAACGGTGCCAGGACGGTGGCGTTGTTATCGGCGCGGCATCGCGGCCAAGGCCGCTCCTACGGCAATGGCCTCTGCAAAGCGCCGCTGGTTTTTGTCGGCGCTTGATGGCATGCGCATGATGCCGAGCGAAACAACGCCGTTGTAGGAGCGGCCTTGGCCGCGACGCCGTCCCGACACACGCCACGACGTCAAACGCAGCAACCCCCAACGCGAACGCCTAACCTCCCGGCGCTACAATTCCCGCGTCCAACCACCTGCGCAACACGCCTGTCACACCGCCAGAGTGCAACGCACGGCACTCGCATCACGGGGCCACGCATTCCTCGTCCTTGCCGCGCAATTTCTGCCAGCGCGAACGCTGTTCCAGGCAGCGCTGATACGCCTGTTGCTTTGCCGCTGCAGCCTGATCGGCCGCGTTGCGCGTGGCGCTGCTGCGCGCGGCCTGCAGCTGCGCGATCCTGGCGCGGATCTGCGGCATCACCGCCATTGCGGCGCGCTCGCCTTCCAGAATCGCCGCACCGCGTTGATTGAAATCGGCCGAGCCGATCTCGTTGACCTTGGGGCGAATGACGACGTCGGCGCGTTTGAGTTCGGCTTCGCCCAGGCGCTGGCCCATGATCGAAATCGACTGGTTCACCGTGCCCAACAGGTCGCCCGGATTCTTGCCGCTGGCCTTGCTGGAAATATCCACCGCCACCACGAATTCGGCACCCAGCTGGCGCGCCGCATCCACCGGCACCGGGCTGACCACGCCGCCATCGACGAAGTGGTACTTGCCGATGGTCACCGGTTCGAACACGCCCGGAATGCTGCTGGACGCACGCACCGCCTGGCCGGCGTTGCCGCGTACGAATACGGTGCGTTCGCCATCTTCAAGACGGGTGGCGACTGCCGCGAACGGCTTGCGCAACTTGTCGATCGGCTTGCCGCCGAGCTGCTCGTTGACATAGTCCTGCAGCTTCTGGCCCTGCACCAGCCCGCCGGAAAACAGCCGCACATCGCGGATGCTGGTCTGGTCGAGCGCAACGGCCTTTTCCTGCATTTCGAACGCATCCATGCCGCTGGCATACAGCGCGCCCACCACGCTGCCGGCACTGGTGCCGGACACCACCACCGGCGCAAACCCGTTGGCTTCGAGCATCTTGATCACCCCGATATGCGCAAAGCCCTTGGCCGCACCGCCACCGAGCGCGACACCGATCTTGACCGGCTTGGGAGCCGCGGCCGAAGGCGCCTGCACGACCGGCGCCGGCGTCGCCGGTCGCGGCTCGCCCCCGCAGGCGCCAAGCAGACCGAGCATGGACAACAGGGCAAGCGAGCGGGAGCAGCGGGGCGCGGTCATGGCGAAAACGTCGATGGGAAAGGCGAGGGAGAATACACGCGCGCTGCCACTGCTGCTGCGGTGATTGGCGTGGGTGGAGCTCGTTCAAAACGGCATCATCTGCAGGCCTTGCATTCCCTTCTCCCACCGGGACATTGTCCCCCTTCATGGGGGGAGACGGTGGCGCGTAGCGCCAGACGAGGGGACGGGAGAAGCCTCGCACTCCCCACCTACAGAATGTGGCTTCGCCCCGTACCCTCACCCCAACCCCTCTCCCGCAGGAGAGGGGCTTTGATTCCCTTCTGCCGCCGGGACATTGTCCCCCTCATGGGGGAGAAGGTGGCGCGTAGCGCCAGACGAGGGGACGGGAGAAGCCTCGCACTCCCCACCTACAGAATGTGGCTTCGCCCCGTACCCTCACCCCAACCCCTCTCCCGCAGGAGAGGGGCTTCGATTCCCTTCTGCCGCCGGGACATTGTTCCCCTCATGGGGGAGAAGGGGGCGCGTAGCGCCGGATGAGGGTACGCCTTAGGCACCTGCCAGGGCCTGGAATGACAAACGCGTCGCCAAGTGCCTTCAGAAGTGACACGACGACTGCTTCGCCCCGCACCCTCACTCTCTAAATCACCACCACGCCAACCCGCCGCATCACCCACTCAAAACCGGTTATCCCCATCCAGCAGCCGGCCCAATCCGCCCAGCACCGAGCCTTCGCCGCGTTGTTGGCCGCCGGCTTGCGGGGCGGCCTGCAGCATGCGGCCGGCCATGCGTGAGAACGGCAGCGATTGCAGCCAGACCTTGCCCGGGCCGGTGAGGGTGGCCAGGAACACCCCTTCGCCGCCGAAGAACATGCTCTTCAACCCGGCCACGCGGCGCACGTCCATGTCCACGCCAGCGTGATAAGCGACCACGCAGCCGGTGTCCACGTCGATGCGCTCGCCGGGGCCAAGCTCACGTTCGACAACCGTGCCCCCGGCATGCACGAACACCCAGCCGTCGCCTTCGAGTTTCTGCATGATGAAACCCTCGCCGCCGAACAGGCCGGTGAGGATCTTGCGCTGGAAGGCGATGCCCAACGACACGCCACGTGCCCCGGCCAGAAAGCTGTCTTTCTGGCAGATCAGCTGGCCGCCGTGCTCGGACAGCCGCAGCGCCAGCACCGTGCCGGGGTAGGGCGCGGCGAACGCCACCTTGGCCTTGCCGCTGCCGGCATGCGTGAACACGGTGGTGAACATGCTCTCGCCGGTGACCACGCGTTTGCCGGCCGACAGCAGCTTGCCCATCAGCCCGCCGCCGCCGCTCTGGCCGGCATGCGAGCCGTCGCCGAACACGGTATCCATCTGCACCGCCGAATCCTTGTACATCAGCGCACCGGCCTCGGCGATGGCGCTTTCGCCGGGGTCCAGTTCCACTTCGACGAACTGCATGTCGTTGCCGACGATGCGGTAGTCGATCTCATCGGCGCGCCCGGCCGCGCCGGTCAACGGTGGCGGCGCGCTGCTGGCGCCGTGCAGCTCGGCCAGCTGACGGGCCGGGGTCCAGCCATCGAGCCCCTCGCGCCAGGCCAGCGCGTCGGGTTGGCGCTGCGCCTGCGCGCGGGCACTGGCGTCGTCGAGCGGACCGATGCGGTCGGCCTGTCCGGGAACATGGAAATACCACTGGGCCATCGCGACGACTCCGGTCTGTAGGTACGGCGAGTCTAAGCGCAACCGCAGCGGGGCTGTCCCGTGTCCAAGGTCACGTCTGGAGAGCGCGGTTGCAACGCGGTTGCGGCCCGCCCGGAGCGCTTGGCCGTCGCGATGCCGAGCGTCGTCGGGCAGCGCGTGCAAGGACGCAGCTGCGCGAGCTGCGGGCGGGCGTAGCCCTCAGTCGCCCACCGTTGCCCAATAACGCCCGCCATCGCGCTGTACCCGCACCGGGCCATCGAACACCGCCGAGAGGCTGGCATCGGTGAGCAGCGTATCGCGCGTGCCGTCGGCCACCACCTTGCCGGCGCGCAACAGCACCACCCGTGCGATCTCCGGCACGATTTCTTCGATGTGATGGGTCACCAGCACCAGCGTGATGCCTTGCCGGGCGAGGTGCCGCATCGTGTCGAGCAGGTGCTGGCGCGCCACCAGGTCCAGACCGGTGGACGGCTCGTCCAGCAGCAGCGCCTGCGGGCGGTTGACCAGCGCACGCGCAATCAGCACGCGGCGCGTTTCGCCGGCCGACAACTCGGCAAATTGCCGGTCCAGCAGCGGCAATGCCTGTGCCAGGGCAAGCGCTTCGCGTGCACGTGCACGCATGTCGTCGTCGATCTCGCGATGCGGCGGCACCACGTAACTGGCGAAGAACCCCGACAGCACCGCGCTTTCCACATCCAGCCCCGGCATGTCGGCCAGGTTGACGCTCAGATCGCCGGTGACGATGCCCAATTGCGAGCGCAGGCGATCCACCTGCCAGCGCGTTTGTCCCAGCACTTTCACGGCCGGCAGGCCATCGGCGCGCGCCAGCGGATACAGCTCGCGCGTGATCAATTTGATGAAGGAGGATTTGCCGCAGCCATTGGGACCCAGCAGGGCGGTGTGCTGCCCCAGCGCAATGCGCAGACGCAACGCATGCAGCACCCGGACCTGGCCGCGCATCACGCTGGCCTGGTCGAGTTCGATCAGCGGGGACGCGTTCGCAAAAGAGGCGCAATCGGCAGCAATATCGGTGGCAACAGTCATACGGGTGAGATCAGGCGCAGTGGGGGGGACGAGGGTCTGAACCGCTTTAGAAATGTAGATGCAACCCTACGCATCCGAAGGGTGAAGTTTGCCGCGATCGCCCCCATCATGTCTGCATCAAGCCGAAAGCGCTGCTGTGGAGATGCCGATGTTGTCCGACCCGATCATCGACTTTCTGACCTCCGGTGTCGCGGGGCTGGGCGTGTGGGGCATGCTGGCGGTGCTGCTGGTGTTTACCCAGCTCACCATCTTCGCGGTGACCTTGTACCTGCATCGCAGCCAGGCGCATCGCGGTGTGGATTTCCATCCGGTCATCGCGCATTTCTTCCGCTTCTGGACCTGGTTGACCACCTCGATGATCACCCGCGAATGGGTGGCGATCCATCGCAAGCATCACGCCAAGGTCGAGACCGAGGAAGACCCGCACAGCCCGCAGACCAAGGGCATCTCGCAGGTATTCTGGCGCGGCGTGGAGCTGTACCGCGAAGCACGCACACAGCGCGCCGATATCGAGCAGTACGGCAAGGGCGCACCGACCGACTGGATCGAACGGCATCTGTACACCCCGCATGCCAACGCCGGCCCGGTCGCCTTGCTGGTGATCAACGCGGTGCTGTTCGGCTTGCCCGGCATCGCACTGTGGGCGATCCAGATGGCGTGGATCCCGTTCTGGGCCGCCGGCGTGGTCAATGGCCTGGGCCACTGGTGGGGCTACCGCAATTTCGAATCGGCCGACACTTCCACCAACCTCACCCCGTGGGCGTTGTGGATCGGTGGCGAAGAACTGCACAACAACCATCACGCGTTTCCGAGTTCGGCGCGGTTTTCGATGCGGCGCTGGGAGCTGGATATCGGTTGGGTCGCGATTCGCGGCCTGCAGGCGCTGGGCCTTGCCAAGGTATTGCGGGTGGCGCCATCGCTGGACATCCGCCCCAATATCGCCGTGCCCGATGCCGATACGCTCAAGGCGCTGTTGTCGCACCGCTTCCAGGCGATGACCGATTACCAGCGCAATGTGCTCAAGCCGGCGTTGCGCGAAGAGGCCGCTGCCACCGGCGCCAAGCTGCGCGAACTGCTGCCGCGCCGCCTGCGCAAGGGTCTGGTCGATGACGGCCGCTGGCTCAAGCCGGACGCGCGTGCGCAATTGCAGGCGTGGGTGGCGCAACGCCCGCGCATGCGTACGCTGGTCGAGTACCGTGCGCGGCTGACGGCCGTGCTGGAAGCGCGCAGCCATGACGCCTCCGAACGGCTCAGGCAATTGCAGCAGTGGTGTCACGAGGCCGAAGCCAGCGGTAACGCTGCCTTGCAGGCCTACGCAGTGCGGCTGAAAGGGTATGCGCTGAGTGGTGCGTGATGCCGGCAGTAAGCGCGCTGGGCCGCGTGCACGCGCAGCCAGTGGTGTGATTGTGCGTGGCGCGCTGGTCGCATGGTTTGCCAGCCTGCCTGCAGCCGCTGTGCAGGCCCAGGTGCAGGACAGCCAGCAATATCTGCAGCGCATGGACACCGATGGCGACGGGCGCGTGAGCCGCGACGAGTATCTGGCCTGGATGAGCTATGCCTTCGATCAGCGCGATACCGATCACGATGGCGTGTTGCAAAGCGACGAACTGCCCGGCCGCCGCGGCAAGCCGATCACCCGCGCGGCGCATCGTGCCACCTTGATCGAGCGCTTCGCGCGGCAGGATGCCAATGGCGACGGCACGCTGAGCGCGCGCGAATTGCTGGCGCCGCCACGCTGATGCCTGCCTTCGCGCGCGTCTGACGTTGCGTTCGGCAAGCTCGGCCGCATGTTCACTCTCGATCAGGTCAGCCGCCGCTACGGTCAGGCCATTGCGCTCGACGCGGTCTCGCTGGATTTCGCCGGCGGCATCACCACCGCGTTGATCGGCCCCAGCGGCGCCGGCAAATCCACGGTGCTGCGCATGCTGGTCGGGCTGGAGTGGCCCGACAGCGGCACGGTCGCCTTCGACGGTACGCCGTTGCGGCGCGCCACCCTGCAGGCGCAGCGCCAACGCATCGGCTACGTGATCCAGGAGGGCGGGTTGTTTCCGCATCTGGACGCACGCAGCAACGTGACCTTGCTGGCACAGGCAGTGGGCTGGACGCGTGAGCGCATCGCCGCGCGTTTGGAGACGCTGTGCGCGTTGTGCCAATTGCCGGCCGACTTGCTGGCACGCTACCCGGCCGAACTCTCCGGTGGGCAACGTCAGCGCGTGGGGCTGATTCGCGCCTTGATGCTGGACCCGCCGGCCTTGTTGCTGGACGAGCCGCTGGGCGCGCTCGACCCCATCGTGCGCTACGACCTGCAGGCGCAGATGCGCGAACTGTTCACCCAGCTTGGCAAGAACGTGGTGCTGGTCACCCACGACGTTGCCGAAGCCGCGTATCTGGCAGACACCTTGGTGCTGATGCGCGCCGGCCGTGTTGTGCAGCAAGGCACTGCGCGCGACCTGCTGGAGCAGCCAGCCGACGCATTCGTCCAGCGCTTTCTCACCGCGCAGCGCAGCATCGGTGATGCCGCATGATGGCGCGTGCGCTGATCGCCGCAGTCTTGCTGATCTGCAGCCTTGGCGCGCACGCCGCGCACGCCGCGCAGGCCGCGCAGGCCGCGCAGTTCACCATTGGCTCGAAGAACTTCACCGAAGCGGTGATCCTGGGCGAAATCGCCACCGCCGCCGGCAAGCGCGACGGTGTGGATGTGCAGCACCGCGCGCAACTGGGTGGCACGCGCATCGTGTGGCGCGCGCTGGAGACCGGGCAGATCGATGCGTATGCCGAATACACCGGCACGCTGGCGCAGGAACTGCTGCAACTGCCCACCGCCAGCCAGGCCGAACTGCGCGCGGCGCTGGACGCGCGCGGGCTGGCGATGACCGATTCGCTGGGCTTCCAGAACACCTATGCGTTCGGTATGCGGCGCGAACGCGCGCAGGCGCTGGGCATCGGCTCGTTATCGGATCTGGCACGGCATCCCACGCTCAAGATCGGTCTGAGCAACGAGTTCATGCAGCGTGCCGATGGCTGGCCGGGGCTGCGTGGCGCGTACGCATTGCCGCAAGCTGCGACCGGGCTGGATCACGACCTGGCCTACCGCGCCTTGCAGAGCGGCGCCATCGAGGTCACCGATCTGTACAGCACCGATGCGGAAATTCCGTATTACCAGCTGCAGGTGCTGCGCGACGACCGCCACTATTTCCCGGACTATCAGGCGATTTTTCTGTATCGCAAGGATCTGGCGCAGCGCTCTCCAGCGATGCTGCACACACTGCAGGGGCTGCAGGGACGCATCGACGAAGCGACCATGCAGCGGCTCAATGCGCAGGTGAAACTGGAGCGGCAATCCGAAGCGACGGTTGCCGCGCGCTGGTTGGGCGTCACTGCGGCATCGGAGGCGGACTCGCGGGTGACGCGTTTGCTGCGGCATACACGCGAGCATCTGGCGTTGGTCGGTATCTCGTTGGGTCTCGCGTTGCTGCTTGCGCTGCCGCTGGGCGTGCTGGCAGCGCGGCGTCCCCGTCTGGGGCAGGTGGTGTTGTCGTTGACGGGCGTGCTGCAGACGCTGCCGTCGCTGGCGGTCTTCGTGTTCATGATTCCGCTGTTCGGCATCGGCGCCAAGCCGGCAATTGCCGCGTTGTTTCTGTATAGCTTGCTGCCGATCGTGCGCAACACGCACGCCGGGCTGACCTCGATTCCGCGCGAGCTGCGCCAGACCGCGCACGCCATCGGATTACCGGCGTGGACACGCCTGTGGCGTGTGGAACTGCCGTTGGCCCGCCGCACGATCGTAGCCGGCATCCAGACCGCTGCGGTGATCAACGTGGGCACCGCCACGCTGGGCGCGCTGATCGGCGCCGGCGGCTACGGCCAACCGATTCTCACCGGCATCCGCCTGGACGACATCGGCCTGATTCTGGAAGGCGCCATTCCCGCCGCCGTGCTGGCGCTGTTGGTGCAGGCCGTGTTCGAAGGACTGGAGCGCTGGGCAACGCCGCGTGGCTTGCGGATCAGCCAGCGCGGTTGAGCGGCTGTGCACCCCTGTTTACGACTACATCAATGTGGCTCACGACCACATCGATACGTAAGGAGCGGACCTGGCCGCGATGAGGCATTCCCGATAGCGCCATGGCGCGGCCAGGTCTGCTCCTCCACGCACCTGCGTGCCGCTTCATGCGCCTGGCAGCGCCGCAATCACCCGTGACAGCGCGTCTTCGGTGACGCTTAGATGCGGCGCAATCCGCAGACGCCCGTGCCGCCGGGTACAGATCACACCGAGCGTGTTGAGGGTTGTCGCCACTGCGTCCAGCGTCTCTGCCGGTGGCTGCAGCGCGGTGAGATGCGGTGCGTGACCAGGCGTGCACCAGTTGCCCAGGCCGCGCGCCTGCAGGGCTGTGTCCCATTGCGTGGTCAACTCGCCCAACGCGGCCGCAATGCGCGCCGGCTGCCACGCATTGATCTGCTGCAATGCCACCGTGGCCATTGCGATCCGCGACGGATCGGTCACGCCGCCGGCATCGAAGCGGCGTGCACCGCTGCGATAGTGCGGCGCGGTGGCAATCGGAAATTCCCAGCTGCTGCCAGCATCGCGGCCGACCCAGTGTTCCTCGATCGGCACCCCGTGCGCACGCCACTGCGGTGCTGCCCACAGCCAGGCCAATCCCGTTGGCCCGAGCAACCATTTATGCCCCACGCTGACCACGAAATCCGGCTGCCAGCGCGGTAGATCGGGCGTCAACACGCCCAGGCTCTGGCTCAGATCCAGCACCAGCGCTGCCCCGCGCGCATGCACGGCGGCGCCGATGCGGTCCAGATCCAGCACCCGCCCGTCCAGCCAGTACGCCTGCGGCAGGCTCGCGATACGCAGCGCAGGCGTGTCGGCAATGGTCTGCAGCACCGCATCGGTCAAGCCGTTGCCGGCGCGTGTGGGTACCGCTAGCAGATGCGCACCCACCTGCGCGCAGCGCCGCTGCCAGATCAGCAGATTGGAGGGGAATTGCCCTTCCAGCACCAGCACCGCCTCGCCGCGTTGCAAGGGCACATTGCCTGCAGCCGTGGCCAGGCCATGCGCGGCCGATGGCACCATCGCCAGCGCATCGGCATCGCCATCGAACAACGCGGCGGCGAGCCCGCGCAACTGCTCGATCTGCTGCAACCAGGTATCGAATGGCAACCGCCACGGTGCGGCCATCGCATCGACCGCGTGATGCGCCACCGTCTGTACGGCGCGCAGCAACGGACCGCGCGAAGCCGCATCCAGATAGGTGACCCCGGCAGGCAGCGCAAATGCCTGATGGCGCTGGGCCCAATCGAGGGGTGCAGGAAGCGTGCTGGACAGAGAAGGCAATGACATGCAAACAGCTTACCGCTGGCTGCCACGCTGCCGACACGGCACGTTCACGGCCGCTGCCCAAGCATATGGCGATGTCTGCACTCTCCCCTCTGCTGGGCCACCACCAGCAACAGCAGTTGACGCTGCTGGAACGCTACGCGCAGACCCGCGCGCTGAGCGACCGTCTCGCCGCACCCCTGAGCGCCGAAGACGCGATGGTGCAGAGCATGCCCGATGCGAGCCCGAGCAAATGGCATCTGGCGCATACCACCTGGTTTTTCGAGCGCTTCGTGTTGCAGGCCGACCCGGCATACCGCGTGTTCGACCCGGCCTGGGATTTCCTGTTCAACAGCTACTACCAAAGCGTCGGCCCGATGCATGCGCGCGCGCGCCGTGGGGTGCTGTCGCGTCCCTCGTTGCAGCAGGTGCGCGATTACCGCGCCGCGGTGGATGCACACATGCAGCAGCGCCTGCGCGAGGGCCTGCTCGACGCGCAGGCCTGCACCATCGTGCAGCTGGGCATCCAGCACGAGCAGCAACATCAGGAGCTGCTGCTCACCGACATCAAGCACGCGCTGTGGAGCAATCCATTGCAGCCGGCCTACCGTGACGCAGCTGCGCCGCCCGCGGCGGTGGCCAGCACGCTGCGCTGGCATGCACGCGAAGAACAGATCGTCGAGATGGGTGCCGCGGCATGGCCACAGTCCGACACCTTTGCCTACGACAACGAGTCGCCGCGCCACCGTGTGCTGGTCGGCGCGCATGCGTTGGCACACCGCGTGGTGACCAACGCGGAGTTTCAGGAATTCATCGATGCCGGCGGCTACCGCAGCGCAGGTGCCTGGCTCAGCGATGGCTGGGCAATGGTGCAGGCGCAAGGCTGGCAACACCCCATGTATTGGGACGACACTGGCCGCGAATTCACGCTGGATGGCTGGCGCGTGCGCGATCCGCATGCACCGGTGTGCCATCTGAGCCTGTTCGAAGCCGATGCCTTCGCACGCTGGGCCGGCGCGCGCCTGCCCACCGAAGCCGAGTGGGAACAGGCCGCGACCGGCGTGCCGGTGCAGGGCAATTTCGTCGACGCCGATGCGCTGCATCCGCGTGGCGCTGAAGCAGTGGACACCGGCATCCAGCAGCTGTTCGGCGATGTCTGGGAATGGACCGGCAGCGCGTATCTGCCGTATCCCGGCTTTGCGCCGTGGCCCGGCTCGCTGGGCGAATACAACGGCAAATTCATGAATGCGCAATGGGTGCTGCGCGGCGGCAGTTGCGCCAGCCCGGCCAATCATCTGCGTGCCAGTTACCGCAACTTTTTCCCATCCGATGCGCGTTGGCAATTTGCCGGCGTGCGCCTTGCCAAGGATCTGCCTTGAACGCCGCCGCCCATGCCATGCAACGCGCGCACGCCGCACTGACCGACCTGCGCCCGCAGCCGGATGACATCACCGCCGATGCATTGGCGGGGTTGTCGCAAACGCCCAAGACGCTGCCGTCGAAATACTTCTACGACGCGCGTGGCTCGCAGCTGTTCGAAGCCATCACGCAGCAGCCGGAATACTACCTCACCGGCACCGAACTGGGTCTGCTGGAAGCCAGCATGGCCTCGATCGCGCAGGCGATCGGCGCCGGCGTGCATGTGGTCGAATACGGCAGCGGCAGCGGACGCAAGACCGAGCTGCTGCTGCAGGGCCTGCGCGATGTGGTGGCCTATACGCCGCTGGAAATCTCGCGCACCGCACTGCTGGAAAGCACGGCACGGCTGACCCAGCAATTCCCGCAGATCCAGATGCTGCCGGTCTGCACCGACTTCACCAAGCCGCTGCGTCTGCCTGACGCGCAACGCCCGGCGCGGCGCCACGTGGTGTTTTTCCCCGGCTCCACGCTGGGTAATTTCACCGACACCGCCGCCATCGAATTGCTGGATGCGATGCGCCAGACCATGGGCAGCGACGGCTGCGCCTTGATCGGTATCGATCTGGACAAGGACGCCGGGCTGATCGAAGCCGCCTACAACGATGCGGCCGGTGTCACTGCCGAGTTCACCTTGAACCTGCTGGCGCGGCTCAACCGCGAGATCGGCAGCGATTTCGATCTGGACGGCTTCCGTCACCATGCGGTTTACGCGCGCGAACGCGGCCGTATCGAAACCTTCCTGATCAGCCAGCGCGCGCAGCGCGTGCGGGTTGGCGGCAAGGATGTGGAATTTGCCGAAGGCGAAGCGATGCAGGTCGAATACAGCTACAAGTACACCGACGCACGCTTCGCCGAACTCGCGGCCGCTGCCGGGCTGAAGGTCACGCACGGTTGGAACGATGCGAAAGACTGGTTCGGTTTGCGGCTGCTGCGCCCCCTCTAAGCGCACTGGATTGCTGCCACGGCCGAGAGCGGCGTAGCGGTATGGTCCCAACTGCGGATCAGTGCGATTGCAACAGTGTGCGCATGCGTTGGCACGATGCGGCGATGGCATCCACCAGTGCATCCAGGACCGGATGCGCGACGCCTTCCTGTTGCAGGACGACGGCAAGGTCGCGCGCCCGATCCGGCAGATCGCTTGCGGCCACGGCCATCCATGCGAGGCAGGCAGCCGCGTCCAGACGCAGCGTTTCGGCCAGCTGCCGCCAGCCGCCTGGACGAATATCCCACCAGCGATAGTGGCTGCCAACCTTCATTGCCATCTCGATTTTGCGCTGTTGCAGTTGCGGATACGGCAGGGCGCTGGAGATGTCGTACAACGGTGCCAGCCGGACCTGCCGGTGTTGGCCGAGCAGCAGCGAATAGTTCTTCGCGTGCGCATCGGTACCGCCGATCAGGTGGTTGAAGACCAGCGCCTGGAACAGGGTTTCGACGTCCTGCCGTGCCTGTGAGGAGTGCGTCCACAGCAGCTGCGACAGCGCAGCCGGTCCCGGGCCGCCCTGGCTCTGGTACTTGAGCTGCGGCATCACGCCCAGCGCTTGGCAGATGTCTTCCTGATGGATGCGCAGCAGCCTGCCGTCGATGGCGATGCGGTCGTAGCGCTCGACGCAAATTGCAGTTTCATCGCCAACGCGCAGCGCCTGGGCGGTGGCTGTCGGCAGGCCGATGCTGTGCGCCAGGCGTAGGCAGAACAACTCGTTTTCGACGAACCCGTCGTATTCCTCGCTCGGTGGTTTGAGGATATGCGTGGTGGGGATGCGCCCGGCCGGGATGGCCCATTGCACGCCGTCGTGCAGCAATGCGATCTTGGCCTGCGCGCCGGCCAGGCTGAACTGTCCGACGTCATCGACCTGGCGCGCCGCACCGACATCCTGGCGCAGCCTGCGCAAGCGTGCCTCCAGTTCGCCATCGGTGAGTGGTTCAATGCCATCGCCAGCCCCGGACAGCACATCCTGGAGCCGGGCCTCGGTGACGAACTGCACCGCACCAGCGCAATCCTCGCCGACGTGCGACAACAGGGCGAGCGGATTGCGCGGCGAAACCTGGAACCTGGATGCCCAGCGTTGCAAGGTGGCTTCGTTGTCTGGCAGCAGGCCCCACAGCACTGCATTGACTGCCTCGGTCGGGTGATCTTCCTTGCTGAGGGGAAGGTTCAATGACAGCGGTATCGCACTTTTCGACTGCCGCCAGTCCGGCGTATAGGTGAAGCGTGGATGCCCATGCGGGTCGGACGCCAGATGCCCGATCACCTGGTTTTCAATCAGGGCGATCAGTCTCATCGATCGCGCTTCTTTTTAGGGGAGGCCGAAATGCTGTTGGATATTTTCGCTGCCTCGCCAATCTTCAGACTATCAAGTACTGATGACTGTTTCTGCACGAGTTCATTCGCTGATTTTTTTTACGATTGAATCGATAATCGATTGATGTCTATTCGAGCTTGCTAAGGCTGCTTGCACTGGAGAATGTATTGGAGCATCTAATGCTGCTTGCGCCGGAGACTGTTTTAGAGCATCCAATGTCGGGAATGGTCTGTGCACGCCAGTGTTTTGCAGCCTGTCGAACGGCGAGAATTGATTCTTGAGGACGTTGTTGTTCAACGCATTGAAAAAGGCAGTTCCCAATGATGGATTGGCCCGGTTATGTTCAATGATCGCGTCGAGATCGATCGGCGTTACGGTGTCGCGATCGGGCGTGCGCACCGCCGAAACCTGAGCGAGGTCTGGGCCCAACATCAACTCCAGCCCCAGTGCGTGCAGCGCTCGCAGGATCAATTGCAGCTCCGCGCGCGGCTTGCCTTTCTCGATATCGACGACCCATTGCCGGCTCACGCCGATTTCATTGGCTAGGCGAGCCTGATCCCAGCTCAGGTGCTTGCGTCTGGCGCGGATGATGTTGCCGATATCGGAAGGCGTGCGGACGGTATCCATGGATGCAATGTAAGCGATCGACGACATTGCCGCAATGTCGTCGATCGCTTACATCGACGTAACGGTTTCCCGCCGAAGCAGCCAGTCATCTCCAACGAAATGTCGCCGATCGACTACAATGGAAAAATGTCATCGTTCGCCGACATCAAGCCGCCTGCACCACATGCAGCGCCTTCGGATTCCGCCACTGCACCAGCAGCGCGGCTTCGCGCGCCTTGGCTTCCTGCAGGTGCGCATGCTTGACGTGGCCATAGCCGCGAATGTGTTCCGGGATGCTGGCGATCTGCGCGGCCAGGCCGACGTTATCGGCATCCAGCCGCTCCAGAAGCGTTTCCATCGTTGCAACGTAATCGACGATCAGCTGACGCTCGCCACGCCGCTCGTCGCTATAGCCGAACACATCGAGCGTGCCGCCACGCAGGAATTTCAGCCGCGCAAGCAGCTTGAAGGCGGTGAACATCCACGGCCCGTATTCGCGCTTGATCAGATGGCCGTGCGCATCTTTTTTTGCCAGCAAGGGCGGCGCCAGGTGGAAGCGCAACGTGTAGTCGCCTTCGAACTGTTGCTGCAACCGGCGCTGAAAATCGCCACGCGTGTACAGCCGCGCCACTTCGTATTCGTCCTTGTAGGCCATCAGCTTGAAGGCGTAGCGCGCCACCGCTTCGGTGAGTGCACTGCTGCCGGGCACACGCTGCAGCTCGTGCGTGCGGACGCGCTCGACCAGGCTGCGGTAACGCTGCGCATAAGCGGCGTCCTGGTAGTCGGTGAGAAACGCCACGCGGCGCGCGATGGCCTCGTCCAGCGATTGCGCAAGCTGCTCATCGTCGAGTGGATGCGTCGGTGCGTCGACATCGCCGTGCAGCGTGCTGCCATCGGTTTGCGCCAACGCGCGCGGTGCGCTCTGGCCGCTCAGATCGTGATCTTCCCAGCTGCCCGGCCCCCGCGCCTGCGGTATGTTGCCGTGTGTCGCTGCAGGCGTGCCAACCTGCGCAAGACCGGCAGCGCGCTGCACCGCCGGCAGATCGATCGCGGCCAGCCGGCCCCACGCAAAGGCCTGCTGATTCATCGCCACGGCCGCGCCATTGAGTTCGATCGCGCGCATCAGCGCCGCATGCGACAACGGCACCAGCCCGTGCTGCCAGGCATAGCCCAGCACGAACAGATTGCTGGCGATGGCATTGCCCAGCAGCGCAGTGGCCAGTTGCGTGGCATCCAGCAACAACGGCTCCTGCCCACCAAGCGCAGTGCGCACGCCAGCGATGATCTCGGCTGCCGGAAATTGCAGGTCCGGCTGGGTGGTGAAGCTGCCCGGCATCGCTTCGTAGGTGTTGAGCACCACCTGGGTGCGGCCATCGCGCACCTTGGATAGCGCCCAATAATCGTTGACCACCACCATGTCGCAGCCCAGCACCAGGTCGGCTTCGCCCGCAGCGATACGCACTGCATGGATGTCGTCGGGGGTGCGTGCAATGCGGATATGCGTGGTGACCGCGCCGCCCTTTTGCGCCAGGCCGGTCTGGTCCAGCACGGTGGCGCCCTTGCCTTCCAGATGCCCGGCCATGCCCAGCAGTGCGCCGATGGTGACCACCCCGGTGCCACCGACGCCGGTGATCAGGATGTTCCAGGGCTGCTGCAGCAAGGTGCGTTGCGGCGGTGCGGGCAAGTTGTCCAGCAGCGCGCTGGCGTCGCGTTTTTTGCCCTTGCGCGGCGCACCGCCATGCACGGTCACAAAGCTCGGGCAAAAGCCCGACACGCAGGAATAATCCTTGTTGCAGTTGGACTGATCGATCTGCCGCTTGCGCCCGAACTCGGTCTCCTTCGGCAACACCGACACGCAGAAACTCTTTTCGCCACAATCGCCGCAGCCTTCGCACACCAGCGAATTGATCATGACGCGCTTGGGCGGGTCGATCAGCTTGCCGCGCTTGCGGCGGCGGCGTTTTTCGGTGGCGCAGGTCTGGTCGAAGATCAGGATCGACACGCCCTTGACGGTGCGCAGATGCTGCTGCACCGCATCCAGCTCGCCACGATCATGAAACGCGACGTCGTCAGGAAACAGGTCGCGTCGGCGTGTCCACTTGCCGATGTCGTCGCTGACGATGGCGATCTCGTGGATGCCTTCGGCGCGCAGCTGATGCGCGATGTCGGGCACGGTGAGCGTGCCGTCCACCGGCTGGCCGCCGGTCATCGCCACCGCATCGTTGTAGAGAATCTTGTAGGTGATGTTGACGCCGGTGGCCACCGACTGCCGGATCGCCAGCGAGCCGCTGTGGAAATACGTACCATCGCCCAGGTTCTGGAACACGTGCGGCGTCTCGGTGAACGGCGCTTGGCCCGACCAGGTCACGCCTTCGCCGCCCATGTGGGTGAAGGTGTCGGTGGAGCGGTTCATCCAGGTCACCATGTAATGGCAGCCGATGCCGCCCAGCGCGCGCGAGCCTTCCGGCACCACCGTGGAGGTGTTGTGCGGGCAACCGGAGCAGTAATGCGGCACGCGCGGGAACTGCGCGCGCGGCAAGGCCATCTCCGCTTCCTTGCTCTCCATCCAGCGCAGCCGCTGCTCGATCGAATCGGCAGTGATCGCGCTCGACTGCAGCAAGCGCTGGATGCGCTTGCCGATCACCGCCGCGATCGTGGCCGGGGTCAGCTCGCCGGTGGAGGGCAGAATCCATTGCCCCTGTTCGTCGTACTTGCCGACGATGCTCGGCCGCGCACCCGCACTGGCCGGCCAGTTGTAGAACAGCTCCTTCATCTGGCGCTCGATGAAGGCTTTCTTTTCTTCCACCACCACGATGTCTTCGAGCCCGCGCGCAAACGCGCTGATGCCTACCGGCTCCAGCGGCCAGGTCATGCCGACCTTGTACACGCGGATGCCGATCTGCGCGCAGGCCTGCGCATCCAGGCCCAGGTATTCCAGCGCCTGCAACACATCGAGATAGCTCTTGCCGGTGGTCACGATGCCCAGCCGCGCGTGCGGCGAATCCAGCACCACCTTGTCGATGCGGTTTGCCCGTGCGAAGGCCTGCGCCGCGGCGATCGCATAGCGGTGCAGACGCATTTCCTGATCCACCGGCGGGTCGGGCCAGCGGATGCTCAACCCGCCCGGCGGCAGCGCGAAATCCTCCGGCAGCACGATCGTGCGTGCGAATGGATCCACCTGCACCGACGCGGACGATTCCACCGTTTCGGCAATCGTCTTGAAGCCGATCCAGCGCCCGGTGTAGCGGCTCATCGCCCAACCGAGCAGACCCATGTCCAGGATGTCCTGCACCCCGGCCGGGTTGAGGATCGGCATCATCGCGCTGACGAACTCGTCTTCCGAGCCGTGCGGCAGGGTCGAACTGCGGCAGGCATGGTCGTCGGCGGCCAGCGCCAGCACGCCGCCGAAGGGCGAGGTGCCGGCGGCATTGCCGTGCTTGAACACGTCGCCGCTGCGATCCACGCCCGGGCCCTTGCCGTACCACATGCCGTACACGCCCTGCACCTTGGCGCCGGGGAACAGGTTGGTCTGCTGGGTGCCCCACACCATGGTGGCGGCCAGGTCCTCGTTGAGGCCGGGGGTGAAGGTCACCCGGGCTGCGTCCAGATGCTTGCGTGCGCGCCACAGTTCCAGGTCCAGCCCGCCCAGGGGGCTGCCGCGGTAGCCGCTGATGAAGCCGGCGGTGTCCAGCCCGGCAGCGTCGTCGCGCAGGCGTTGCAGCAACGGCAGCCGCACCAGGGCCTGCACGCCGGACAGATAGATGCGCCCATCGGTGCGCGTGTATTTGTGGTCCAGGGTGTAGTCCGCATCCACCCGGCCGAGCTCCGGCGTGTTGGCAGCGTCGGGAGAAGATAGTGCAGCGGTACTGGTCATGGCGTGCCCGGAAAGGGTGGCTGGGACCCGGTGCGTGTCATCTGGAACCAGATGATCCGCCCGACGGATTCCAAAACGGCGGCGCAAAGTGTAACAGTCAGCTTTCACGCGCCCGTCCGCATGCGGATGCGCAGCCGTCGCGCTGCGGTTAGGATGGGGGCGGGAAGGGGCCGTTTGCTGTCAGGGGAAAACACAGTGAAAAGGAAATACGCATGGGCCGCCTTGGCCCTGCTCGGAGGCGTGTGGTCGTTGGCGCAGGCGCAGAGCCTGCCCAAGCCCAAGGAGTTCTATTTCGACGAAGACCGCAGCACCACCAAAGCCGTGGTCGCGGTGCAGGGGCAGGGCGATGCCGTGGTCGACCGTCTCGCGGCGATGGTGCAGCGCGATGCTCGCGCGGCCGATCCGCGCGCGCAGCTGGCATCGCTGGCCTATGCCGGTCGACGCACCCAGTTGGGCGATGAGCTCTATCAGGGCGCGTTGGCACTGGTGCCCAACGGCAGCCAGCAGTACCGGGCCATCACCTGGAACTACGGCTGGGACCTGCTGCGCGCCGACAAGCCGGACAAGGCACTGCAGCAGTGGGCCGCCCTGGCCAATGGCCGCCCGGCCACGCCGGCATGGCTGCCGACCACGGCCGCACTGGCGCTGTGGCGCGCCGGGCGCAAGCAGGAGGCGGTCGAGTGGTATGCGGCAGCCATGCGCACCTGGCCGGATCGTTGGAGCAGCTCTGCCAACTACGCCAGCCTGTTGCCGGACTGGCGCGAGCCAGAGCGCGCCACCCTGGCCGAGGTCTTCGCTGCCTGGCAGGCCAACCCGCCCGCGTTTCCGTAAGCGCATCGCCGTGCTGCGGGGAGCTCCCGCAGCACGGGCCGTGCACTGGGTCGATGCTGCGTCAGGCACCTTCACCTGAGCGCTCACGATTGATCGGGCGGGCCTGCCGCTTTCCGAAATTAAGGACTCACACTTCGATGCCGCTCTATCGGTGAAAGGCCGCTCACGTTTTTGCGCCAGAGCGCCACCACGGTTGAGCGCTGGGCTTCCGATGTTAGTGCGATCGATGCAAGAGATGCAGCGCGTTGGTCTGCGGCTTTTCTGCAGGGCCCTTGCCCGCCCACCATCGCAGGACACGCTGCAAGTACGTCCCTGTAGCTCTGGCGCGGCATCCATGCCACTCCAAGGTCCCGCGACGGTGAGCAGGCAAGGACCAATGGAGTTGGCCGGTGCCCAGAGTTTTCAAGCAACCGGCAAACTGCGCCCTCGACACACTAGCTTCGAGATACGAAAACCGATGCGCTAACTGAAACTTCGTTGCGTACGCCGCGCGCCAAGCCCGGCCAACTCTCACGCGATGCGCGCGCCGCGCGCTATGCGATCCTGTGCATCGCTTTCCAACGGACACGATCACGCCATGGCGGTGGATGCATTTGCCTTGATTCTGGCGATGTTGGGGCTGGGCCTGCTGTTCGCCCGCCTGCGGGCGTTGCCCGACAACAGCGCCGATGTGCTCAACCGCATCGTGCTGTACATCTGCCTGCCGGCGTCGGTGCTGACCTATGTCCCGCGCCTGCACCTGGACGCCTCGCTGGGCGGGGTAATCGCCACGCCGTGGCTGCTGACCGCCATCATCGTGCCGATGCTGTGGGGCTGCAGTCGTTTGTTACGCTTTGGCCGTGCCGAATACGCCGCGCTGCTGATGTGCGTGGTGTTCACCAACTCCAGCTTTATCGGCTTCCCGATGGTGCGCGCGCTGATTGGCGACCACGCCCTTCCGTACGCGGTGGTCTACGACCAGTTCGGCACCTTCGTGCTGTTGTCCACGTTCGGCCTGTATGTATTGGCCCGCTACAGCGGCGATACGCCACCCACTGCGACGATGATCCTGGCCCGGGTGCTCAAGTTCCCTCCGTTATGGGCGCTGCTGTTTGCGCTCACGCTGATGCCAGAGCAGCCGCCGGCCTGGATCGGCTCGGGCCTCAAGAGCCTGGCCGACGCGATGTTGCCCCTGGTGATGCTGGCGGTGGGTTTTTCGCTGCAGCTGCGCCTGCCCGCGGACGAACTCAAACCGCTGGCGGTGGGCCTGGTGTTCAAGCTGCTGATCATGCCGATCCTGGCATTGCCGCTGTCCTGGGCGCTCGGCCTGCACGGACAGATGCTGCAGACCAATGTGCTCGAATCGGCCATGCCCACCATGATCACCGCCGCCGCGCTGGCGATCTCCCACCGGCTGGCCCCGCGTCTGGCGGCAGCGATGGTCGGCTACAGCATCTTGCTGTCGTTGCTCACGCTGCCCGCGTGGGCCTGGCTGCTGGCGCAGCTGGTGGCGTAAGACGGAAGGGCTGCCGTTGCAGGTTTCTGCCGTAGCAGGACGCCACTTGCTGCAGTGTATGCGCTCGCGTCCGCTCGCTACACCAGATGCCAGGCGGCCCGACGTTGCCGCAATGCTGCATTGCGATGCCGTCATTGCAATGCAATGCAGCGCCGCATTTGAGTAACGCGCGCAGATCATCTTGCGATCGGTAATGACCGCGCGGTGATTGCCACGCGCGGCTGCGGCAGAAGGCGTTGCGCGCATCGCCTGCAGGTCTGCGCGGTGTTCGTCTGTACGCCATCCGCGCGTTTAACGCCTTTCGACTACTTCCTCACCCTGCTGCGGTGTACGCTGCCGACTTGCTCCCGGAAGCGAGGCGTGCATGAAGACAGTCCTGGTGGCCGCCTCCAAAGGCGGCGTCGGCAAGACCACGATCGCCACCAATCTGGCCGCACATGCGGCGTTGCAAGGCCAGCGCACCGTGCTGGCGGATGCCGATCCGCAAGGCTCATCCACCCGTTGGGCACAGCGCCGCGCCAGCCTGGAAAGTGCGGTGCTGCCGATCGACGCCACCAGGCGCCGCAACTGGCAGGCGGCGGTGCCGGACGGCACCGATACCTTGATCATCGATGCACCGGCCGGGGCAATGGCCGACGATCTGGGCGGATTCCTCGACCACGTCGACGCCATCGTGGTACCGGTGCTGTCCTCGGCGCTGGATATCGAAGCGGTGGTCGGCTTTCTCAACACGCTGGCCAAGGTGCCACGCGTGCACCAGCGCAAGCTGCCGGTGGGCCTGGTGCTCAACCGCGCACGTCCCTGGACCCAGATCTCGCAGCAGGCCGCCGAGATGATCGGCACCTGGCCGTATCCGCTGGTGACGCAACTGCGCGACACCCAGGCCTATGTGGTCATGGCCGGGCTGGGGCGCAGCTTGTTCGATTATCGTTCGGCGCAGGTGCGCGACCATCAACAGGACTGGGAGCCGCTGTTCAAGTGGCTCAAGAAGTCCTAGAACCGGAAAGTTCCTATGCGCGAATTGATCTTGTTGCGACACGCCCACGCCGAGCCAGCCGACACCGGTCAGGCCGATTTCGACCGCCCGCTGTCTCCGCATGGCATCGCCGAAGCCGAATCTGCCGGGCGCTGGCTGCGCGAACAGCGGCTGGTCCCGGACCGGGTGCTGTGCTCACCGGCGCGGCGTGCCCGCGAGACCCTGGAGGCGGTGCTCGAGCTCACCGGCTATATCGAACAACGTCTGGACGAACGCATCTACGAAGCAACCCCGGGCACCCTGGCCAGCCTGGTGGACGAACACCGCGAGGCCGAGCGCCTGTTGCTGGTCGGCCACAACCCCGGCCTGGAGCGGCTGGCCGCACTGATGCATAGCGGGCAGACCGGCGACTACCGCGGCATGCCGACCGCTTCGATCGCCTTGCTGGCGCTGCCGCTTGATGCCGCCATCGAGCCGGGAATCGCCCGCCTGACCGCCTTCTGGTGGCCTTGATCCGTGTCATCGTCGCTGCGCTGGTTCGCCTGGCTCGCGCTCTGGGTCGCGCTCCCCTGCCTTGCGCAGCAGAAGGTGCACCTCATCGATCCGGTGCAGTCGCGCTTCGGGTTCGAGATCAAGACCCGCTTCGGCATGAAACTGGAGGGATTCTTCCCGCGTTTTCGCGGTGAGCTGGTGGAGTTGCCGGACCGGCGCATGCAGGTGCGCTTCCGGCTGGATGCCACTCAGGTAGAGATTCCGGGTAAGGACCGGTACACCAGCTGGATGCGGGGCGAAGATTTTTTCGACGTGGCGCGCTACCCGGTGGTGGAATTCGAGTCGCTGCCCTACGCCGAAGAAGTGGTCAAGGGCGGCGGCGACATCATCGGCAACCTGACCATCCGCGGAATCACCCACATCGAGACCCTGCATGTGGCACCAGCTGAATGCGCGCGGCCGGGCTATGATTGCGACGTGATCAGCCGAGGTACGGTCCTGCGTGGACGTTACGGAATGAATGCGTGGCAGATGGCCCTGGGCGACAGGGTGACGTTCATTCTGCGTGGGCGCTTGCAGGAGGCGCGGCGCCCGTGAGGTTCCTGTTGAGGTTGCTTGTGCTGGCAACGCTGTTGCTCGGCACTGGATGCGCCGGCCTGTCGCAAATCGAACGCAACCGCGCCGCCGGCGTGGCCGCGGCGGCGCGCAGCACCGTGGTGAGCTGCAGCCAGGCCAATCACTGCGCCCAGCCCTCGCCACTGCGCGCGCTGGGTGGCGAGGCCATCACCGCCTCCACACCGGCGGCACCGCGGCACTACGCCACCATCGTCGACCACGGCGAAGAATCGCTGGTGGCACGGCTCAACCTGATCCGCAGCGCCACCCGCAGCGTCGACCTGCAGACCTACATCTTCGACAAGGACGACAGTGCGCGCATGATCCTGGACGCGCTGACCGACGCCGCCCGGCGCGGGGTCAAGGTGCGGATCCTGATCGATCAGCTTTCGGCCATTGCCGACCTGCAGATTCTCGGCGCGCTCGCCAGCAGCCACGAAAACCTGCAGCTGCGCATCTACAACCCCACCTTCGGCAAGGTCAAACTCAATTATTTCGATTACGCCGGCAGCGTGGTGTGCTGTTTCCGCCGCTTCAACCAGCGCATGCACAACAAGCTGCTGGTGGTGGACGACGTGCTCGGGGTGGTCGGCGGGCGCAACTACCAGGACGACTATTACGACTGGGACAGCGAATACAACTTCCGCGACCGCGATGTGATTCTGGCCGGCCCGGAAGTGCGTGCGATGGCCGCCAATTTCGATGCGTTCTGGCGCGCTCAGCGCAGCGTGCCGGCCGAGCGTCTGAACGATGTGGGCAGGCTATTGCTGGAGCAGGGCGCTCCGCAGATGCCGCCCGCACAGTTCCGGCGCCCGGATCGGGTGGCGCGGGTGGACCGCGAAGCGCGCGATCCGCAGTTCGTGCGCGATGCCTTCGTCACGCCGGCGATGCCGGTGCAGCGCGTGCTGTACGTGGCCGACCTGCCGCAAAAACATCGTAGGGAACATGCCGCCAAGGCGGTATCGACGGCGCCGGAGCTGGATGGGCTGATCGCCAATGCACAGCAGGAAGTGCTGCTGCAAACGCCATATCTGGTGTTGTCCGACGAGGCCCAGGCGATCTTCCGTGAGCTGCGCAAACGCCCGCAGCCGCCGCGCATCGTGGTGTCGACCAACAGCCTGGCAGCCACCGACAATCCCATCGTGTATGCGCTGTCGTACAAGTTCAAACGCCGCAACATGCGCGAGCTGGGCTTCAACCTGTACGAGTTCAAGCCGTTTCCGCTGGATGCGCCGGTGGATTACGCCAACCTGGTGCCGGACCCGCTCAATCCTGCCTCCGAGATCAACGAAGACAGCCGTGACAATCGCCTGATCGGTGGCAGTGCGGCCGGCAATGCGGTGCGTGGCAGCAGCGGTGCAGATTCCCGCAGCACCGGCGGCAGCGTGATTCGCGGCAGCAGTGGCGCCGGCCGCGCGCCCGGCGGCAGCGAGGTCGATCGCCGCGTGCTGCGTACCGAAACCCGGCCGTCGTTTCTGGGCACGCGCGCAGTCAACAAGCCGCTGCCGGTGACCCGCGCCGGTGCGCGCATGGGCCTGCACGCCAAGTCGCTGGTGGTGGACCGCCGCATCGGCGTGATCGGCACGCACAACTTCGACCCGCGCAGCGAAAACTACAACACCGAAGCGGCCGTGGTGATCGACGATGCGCGCTTTGCGCAAGCGCTGGCGGCCAGCATCGAGCGCGATATTGCTCCGGAAAATGCCTGGACAGTGGCCTCGCGCGAAAAGCCGCCGGTGTTGAGCGGGTTGAACTACAGCGTGGGCAAGGTGTCCGAGGCGCTGCCGGTGCTGGATTTCTGGCCGTGGCGCTACGCCACCAATTACGAGTTCCAGCCCGGCCCGGATTGCCCATTCCCGCTCAAGCGGCAGGATCCGCAATTCCGGCAGTGTTATGTGGCAGTGGGCGACTTCCCGGAGGTCAACGTCGGCCCCAAGTGGCTGCTGGTGCGCATGCTCACCGCCTTCGGCGCCGGGCTGGTGCCGATTCTCTGATCGGCCTGATGTGCTGCGCTGGTCGTTCAGCGGGTGCCTGCTGGTGCAGCGCGTTGTGGGGAGATGGACGCGGTTGGCGACGGATCGGCACGTACACGCCGGATATCGCTGAAGACGCTGCGCGTGCCGCCGGCGACCGCCGCGTACCGCATCGGCGCCGCCTCGGCCGCCGGCATCACTGCCCAGTTGCATCGCACTCCAGGCGCCGGGATGCTCTTGCGATTCCCGATTCCCGATTCCCGATTCCCGATTCCCGATTCCCAATCCCCAATCCCCAATCCCCAATCCCCAATCCCCAATCCCCAGCCTATGACCTTCCGCGACCCCGTCGATCTAAACGCCCTCAATGCCTCCAGCCGCGACACCTTGATCGAACATCTGGGCATCGTGTTCACCGAAGCCGGTGAGGATTGGCTGCGCGCCACCATGCCGGTGGATGCGCGCACCAAGCAGCCATATGGCCTGCTGCACGGCGGCGCCTCGGTGGTGCTGGCCGAGACGCTGGGCAGCAGCGCCGGCAACCTGTGCGTGGATATGACGACCCAGATGTGCGTGGGCCTGGAGATCAATGCCAATCACCTGCGCGCTGCCACCCAGGGGCTGGTGACCGGCACTGCACGGGCGGTGCACGTGGGGCGCAGCACCCAGGTATGGGACATCACCATCGAAAACCCGGCCGGCAAACGCGTTTGCGTGTCGCGGCTGACCCTGGCGGTGGTACCGCGCGGCAATGGCTGAGCCCGCCCGGCGACCGCATGGGTGGAACAGCGCCATCCGCTGCCGGCACTGCGCCGCGGCCACGCTGCTGTCACAATGGTCGCGCCTCCTTCCCCTGTTACCGGTTCCGTTCGTCGAATGAGCGAGTCATCCCTGGACGCCACGCGCGACGCTGGCGGCGCGTTGCGTTGGTTCCGGTACCTGTATCGGGTGCCCTTGGTGTTGCTGCACCTGTGCATCTGCCTGCCGGTCACCATGTTGTGCGTGGTGGCGCCGCCGCTGGCGCGGATCCGCACCGGGCACGACGACACCCTGGACGAGCTGATGATCCGCTGGTGGCAGGGCAACCTGATGCGCATCTTCGGCTTCCGGCTGCGCCGCTTCGGCACGCCGCTGCCGGGCGCGACGCTGTTCGTGGCCAACCACGTCAGCTGGGTGGACATCTCCATGCTGCACAGCCAGCGCGTGATGGGCTTTGTGGCCAAGCGTGAAATCGCCGGCTGGCCGCTGGTGGGCTGGCTGGCGACCAAGGGCCAGACCATTTTCCATCAGCGCGGTAATACCGAATCGCTGGGCGGGGTGCTGCAGGAAATGTTGCTGCGCCTGCAAAGCGGCAAGCCGGTGGGGGTCTTTCCGGAAGGGCGCACCCGCGGCGGTACCGAGGTCGGCCCGTTCCATGCGCGCATCTTCCAGGCGGCGGTCGAAGCCGGCGTGCCGGTACAGCCGGTGGCGCTGCGTTATGGCGTGCGCGGCAATGCGCAGGCGGTGGTGGCTTTTGGCGAGCGCGAAAGTTTCTTCGCCAATATCGTGCGTCTGCTCGGTGAGCCGTCGCGGCTGGCCGAAGTGCATTTTCTTGAGCCGATTCGCGCCTTCGACATCGAAGGCAGGCGCCGCCTGGCCGATACCTCGCGGCAACGCATCATCGCGGCGATGGAGACCTAGCCGCCGATGCGTACGCGCATCCTCCAGGCGGCCGGCGCGACAGCATGCGGCGCGTTGAGCGCATGAACGCCTCCGACTATTCGCCGCCGCGCTGGCTGCGCAATCCGCATGTGCAATCGGTGCTCGGCAGCAGCGCCTTGCGGCGCATCCGCAGCCGCCAGTTGCTGGCCGCCAGCGGCGCAGTCACCAGCGAACACATTCTCGATGGCGGCGACGGTGTGCGCCTGCAGGGCTGGATGAGCATCCCGCCCGGCGATGCGCCGCTGCGCGGCAGCGTGCTGTTGCTGCACGGCTGGGAAGGCAGCGCCGATTCCAACTACATGCGCCTGACCGCTGCGCGCCTGCTTGGCCTGGGCTATCAGGTGTTCCGGCTGAATTTCCGCGACCACGGCGGCACCCACCATCTCAACGTCGATCTGTTCCATTCCGATCGCATCGAAGAAGTGGTCAATGCCGCGGGCGATCTGTGGCGGCGTTTTCCTGCGCCGCAGTTGCTGGCCGCAGGCTATTCGCTGGGCGGCAACTTCGCGCTGCGGCTGGCGTTGCGTGCGCCGGCCGCGGGCCTGCCGCTGGCACGGGTGGCAGCGGTGTGCCCACTATTGGACCCGGCCGCCACCATGACCCAGCTGGAAAAGGGCCCGCAGTTCTACGACTGGTATTTCCGCCGCAAATGGCGCGAATCGCTGCTGCGCAAGCGCAAGCTGTTCCCCGACCAGCACGGCTACGACGACGCCACCCTGGCGCTGGACATGCGCGAGCTGATGGCCTGGCTGGCCGTGCAGCACACCGGGCACGGCTCGCTGGAAGCGTATTTCGACAGCTATTCGATTGCCGGCGAGCGCCTGGCCGGCCTGCAGGTACCGGTCGACATCCTGATGGCCGAAGACGACCCGGTGATTCCGTTCGAGGATTTCGCCGGCTGGCAGTTGCCGGCACATGCGCATCTGGAAATCGCGCGCTGGGGCGGGCATTGCGGCTTTCTGGAAAATGCCCGCGGCGACGGCTTTGCCGAACGCTGGGTGGCCGAACGGCTGACCTCACGCGCCTAGAGCGCGTTGCACCTGCCCAGATGCAGGCAAGGCGTGCGACGACGCGCGTCACCGCCGCTGGCGTTGTGGATGCGCCGCGCAAGGGCGGCGCTACCCCGCGCATCGTTACAATAGGCGTTTGTCCGGGACCCACCGCCGCCATGCAAGACGCCATTCTTCAAGCCCTGCGCCGCAATGCGGCCGACGATGCGGTGGCGCTGGCCCGCGAGTGGGCAACCACCGCGCCCGACAACGCTGCCGCGCACCGCTGGCTGGCGCTTGCGCTGCAGCAGCAAGGGCAGCCTGCGCTGGCGCTGGCCAGCATCGATACCGCGCTGACGCTGACGCCCGAAGATGCCGACCTGCATCTGCTGCACGCCGGCGCGTTGCTGGCCACGCGTGATCTGCCTGCGGCCGATGCCGCGCTGTCGCGCACCACCGCGCTGGACCCCAACCAGTTCAATGCCTACGTGATGCAGGCGCATCTGGCGGTGGCACGCGGCGATCTGGATGAGGCCGAGCGGCTGAGCCGTACCGCCGCGCGGCTGGCGCCGGAACATCCGCAATTGCTGGCCGTCGATGGCGTGGTCGAACTGCGCCGCGGGCAGCACGACCGCGCGCTGTCGTTGCTCACCCGTGCCGCCGAGCAGCTGCCGGACGATGCGCGCGTGCTGTTTTCGCTGGGCTTTGCGTATCTGCAGAAACAGCATTTTGCGTTTGCCGAGCGCGCCTTCGAGCGCGTGATCGAGCTCAATCCGCCCGGTACCGCGTTGCGCGCCTTCATCGCCCAGCTCGCCCAGCGCCAGGGCCGTCTGGACGATGCATTGGCGGCCATGCAGGGCGTGCTTGCCCAGCCCGACGGCGATCTGCCGGCCATGCGCCGGCTCACCGGCGAGATGGAACTGCAGGCCGGTCGTCCCGATCAGGCTGCCGCGCATCTGCGCCTGGCGCTGGCGCACTGGCCGGACGACCGCCGCACGCTGCACGCGTTGCTCACCGCCTGGGAGCGGTTGGGCGCGGTGGACGACGCGCGCGACACCCTGGACGCAGCGCTGGCCACCTCGGCCAACGCGCACGACCTGTGGCTGGCCCGTCTGGCGGTCGAGCCGGTCGGCGGGCCGCAGGCACAGGCGGTGATCGAGCGCTGGCTGCTGGCCATGCCCGAGCACCTGCCGGCACTGGAAGCGCTGATGCGCGTGCACGACATGCAGGGGCACGCCGACGAAGCGGAAATGGTGGCGCGCCAGATCGTGGCGGTGGAGCCGGGCCGCATCAGCGGCGAGCAGCGCATCGTCGAGGCCTTGCTGGAACGCGACCCGCCAGCGGCGATCGCCTGCGTCGAATCGTTGATCGAGTCGTTGCCGGCGCCACAGCAGACCGTGCTGCGGCCGTGGCTGGGCAATGTGCAGGACCGCGCCGGCCAGCCCGATGCCGCCGTGGGCACCTGGATGCAGTTCCACCGCGAACAGGCCCAGCACCGCTTGCCGTTGCCGCCGCAGGCAGCCAAGCAGCCGATGCAGTGGCCGGCGCTGGGCAGCATTCCCGACAGCGTCACCGCGCGCCCGCTGTTCGTGTGGGGCACGCCCGGCTCGCATGTCGAACGTCTGATTGCGGTGATGGACGCAGCCACCCCGCTGGTACGCGGCGACCGTTACGGCACCACCCCGCCGGCGGACGCGTTGCAGAGCTACCGCACGGTCGAACAGCTGGCCTCCGGCGAACTGGCACCGACGGCGCTGGTGGAAGGCTGGAAGGCGCAACTGCCGCGCCGTGGCATCGACGATGGCAACGTGATCGACTGGCTGCTGTGGTGGGACAACACCCTGCTCACCGCGCTGCGCCCGCACCTGCCCGAGGGCCGCTTGGCGATTGCGCTGCGCGACCCGCGCGACATGCTGCTGGACTGGCTCTCGGCCGGTGCGCCCGCGCCGCTGGCGTTGCAGTCGCCGCAGCAGGCCACCGACTGGCTGCTGATTGCGCTGGAACAGCTGGCCGTGCTGCACGAACGCGATCTCTACCCGCACCGCATCATCCGCCTGGACGGCATCGAGAGCGACCCGCAGGGCATTTCCACTGCCCTGGAACAGGCCTTCGGCCTGAGCTTCCCGCTGGTCGAACCGCGCGGCCCGGCGCGGCTGGCATCGGGTCGCTGGCGCAACTACCGCAGCGTGCTCGGCGCGCAGTTCGACCTGCTCACCCTGATTGCGGTGCGCTTCGGCTATCCGCAGGACTGAGCCGTGGTTCGAACGGCTGCGCTCACTGGGATGGGCGCAGCCGGTACGCGGTGCGGCAGTACGACTGCACCGTCCCGTGCTGTCCCAGGTCCGCTCGCAATGTCCTCGGCTCGCCGCATTCTGTAGGAGTGGCCTCGGCCGCGATGAGGCGTTACCGATAAAGCCCATCGCGGCCAAGGCCGCTCCTACGGAGCAGCGCAGCGTGGGCGCCACCAGGCACCGCATGAATCTGACGCTTCTGCCAGGAGCCCGCGCACGCCAGGCCAAATGCACGCGCATGCCGCAGCGTCTACGTTACGCACGCACGCACGCACGCACGCCATCCGCCATCCGCCATCCGCCGACGCGACGCGACGCGTCAAGCGCGATAAACCCGGCCGAGCGCACCAGAAGGTTCCATGCCGATGGCTTCCGCTGCGGCGCGGACCCAGGCACCCTGAGCCGCATCGCTTCCCACGGAGACCCTCCATGCGTCTGACCAGCAACAGCATCGAAAACGGCAAGCCCATCGCAGTGGAATTTGCCGCCGGCACCCCGGACGGCTTTGCACCCAACCGCAATCCGCACCTGGCCTGGAACGACGTGCCGGCCGGCACGCAGTCGTTTGCGTTGCTGTGCCTGGACCCGGACGTGCCCACCGTGCCGGAGACCGTCGGCCGCGACGATATCCAAATCCCGGTGGACCAGCCACGCACCGATTTCGTGCATTGGGCCATGGCCGATATCCCCGCCGACGTGCATGAAATTGCGGCAGGCAGTTGCAGCGACGGTTTCGTGGCCAAGGGCAAGCAGCAGCCAGCCGGCCCGGCCGGCGCCCGCCAAGGCCTGAATTCGTACACGCAGTGGTTTGCCGGCAACCCCGACATGGCGGGCAATTATCTGGGCTACGACGGCCCGTACCCGCCGTTCAACGACCTGCGCGTGCACCGCTATTTCTTCCGCGTGTTCGCGCTGGACGTGGCCACGCTCAGCCTGCCCGAGACCTTCACCGCCACCGATGTGCTGTCGGCGATCCAGGGCCATGTGCTGGCGGAAGCGGCATTGCACGGCACCTACACGCTGAACCCGTCGCTGGGCTGAGTGCGTTCATCGCTGACGACGCGGCCAGCGACGCGGCGTCGTCGGGAGTTTGCCAATGGATGGCCCGCATGCGCGCCGGTGACCCGACAGCCGCATTGAATGAAGACGGCGATCCCCGTGCGCGGCAAGGCTCACACCGGGAGCGCGCGCTTGCAGTGCAGGCGGGTGCGCCGCTCTCCTGGCGCGCATGGCGCCTGCATGGATGGCTGCCGTTGTCCGCATGGCATGCACGGTTCGCGCGAGCTGCGCAGCGATCGTGTGACCGGGAAGGCATGCAGGCGGGCCTGGGTTCGCGGTGCACTACCGCATGGCGAACGTTTGCACCGGCGCTCATGGCCGCAAGCCACACCCGAAAGACGTCTCCGCTAACCGCTGGCTTCGATCATCTGCTCAAGCACATACACCGGTGCGCCAGCGCTGCCGGCAGCGGCGGGGTAACGCGTCACCCGCAGCACGTTGCCGATGCCGGCCTCGTGCTCGAAGCCATCGATGGTGCCTTCGAAGGGTTGCCAGGTCTGGCTGACGGGCCGCCCAGCCGCATCCTGCTCGCGTAGCTGCAGGCATTGGCGCGCCGGGTCAGAGGTGCAAGGCACGGTGTCTGCAGCCACTTCGATCAACAGCGTCTGCCCCGGACCGCCGTAGCGGGTGTCCGCGGTGGCGACGCCGCCGAAGATCAGCCGGGTGCCGTCGCTGCGGGTCAGGGTCAGCCGGGGCGTGGCCGCGGCGGTGTCCAGCAGCACTGCGAAGCGGCCGGACAGCAGGTCGCTGGCGGCGCGTTCCTGCGCCATCCGGCGGGATTCGGCACATAGCCGCTTGCTCGACACTACCCGGCCGATCTGCAGTTGCGTCTGCGCCACGGCGTAGTTGGCGCCCAGTGCGTTGCAGGTCTGGCTGACCTGGATGCGCTGATCGCTGAAATCCAGTTGCAATGGCGGCAGGCCGTCGACGAACAGGCTGCGCAACGCCGTGCCATGCGCATCGTTGGCCTGCTGCAAGTGCCAGTGCTGTGCGCGCAGGGCCACCCGCAGCGGGGCGTTGTCGGCCGCCGGCGCGGCAATCGCATCGGCTTGCGCAGCAGCGTCGGAGGAGGAGCCGGGCACCTCCGGCGAAGCGCCCGACCCGCAGGCCGTCACGCCCGCCGCCAGCAGTGCAGGGGCGAAGAACACGGCACGCATGCGCGGCTCCCGGTGATCGATGCGTCAGTGATACCGCCAGCACGCGGCCAGGGCAATGACCGGCGTCACTGCCCGTGCAGTTGCCCTGCCTCGCTGCTCAAGCAGCGACAGGCAGGGCCACGGCCATGGCGGGTCAGGCCGCGACCGGCAACCACAGCAGCAGGGCGGCGCCGAGCACGATGCGGTACACCGCAAACACCGTGAAGCGGTGCTTCTTGATGTAGCCCAGCAGCCACTTCACCACCACAAAGCCGGTGATGGTGGCCGCCACGAAGGCCACTGCCACGTCGGCCCAGTTTTCGCTGCCGAAGCCGCCTTCCTTGTACATCTCCAGCAGCGCATAACCGCTGGCCGCGAACATGGTCGGAATGCCCACCATGAACACGAAATCCGCCGCCGCCGAGCGCTTGCTCAGGCCCAGCAGCATGGCCAGGAAGATCGCCGAGGCCGAGCGCGACGTGCCGGGAAACACGCCCGCCACCACCTGCGCCAGGCCCACAGCAATGGCCACCTTCCAGGTCACCACGTCGCGCTCGGGCAACTTGCCGGCAAAGTGCTCGGCCACCAGCATCCAGAGCCCGCCGATCAGCAGCGCCCAGGCCACCGGATGCACGGTTTCCGGCAGCTGCCAGCCGGCCTTGCGCACGATCAGGCCCACCACCGCGGTGACCAGAAAGGCCACGCCGATCTTGAGGACGTAGTCGCGGTTGGCGCGCTCGCCCAGGCCGGTGGCCAGGGTCCACAGCTTCTGTCGCAGCGCCAGGCAGATGGCCAGGATGGCGCCGGCCTGGATGACGATATTGAAGAAGTCAGAACGGCGTCCGAGCCATTGTTCGGCGATCAACAGGTGGCCGGTGCTGGAGATCGGCAGAAATTCGGTCAGGCCTTCGAGAATGCCCAACAGCAGGGCGGAAATCAGATCGGACATCGGACTGGAGAGGGGGTGGGGGAGGCGTCAGGATAGTGCATTGCGGCATGCACCATATCGGTGCGAAATGGATTCGCTTAGCACCATAAAAGTGCTTTCCTCGTGTGAGCGGTCTCAAGTGATGCAAGTAAAATCAGCAACTTGTGAAAATCTACGGCTTGGCATGGTCCCTGCTGTAGTACCTCCACGAGCCACTTAACCCCTGCCTGAGGTTTCTTCCGATGTCCGTGGAAAACGTTGAAAAGCTGATCAAGGACAACAAGGTCGAGTTCGTCGACCTGCGCTTCGTCGATATGCGTGGTGTACAGCAGCACATCACCTTTCCGGCCAATATCATCGAGCCGGCGCTGTTTGAAGAAGGCAAGATGTTCGACGGCAGTTCGATCGCGGGTTGGAAGGGCATCAACGAGTCGGACATGGTGCTGCTCCCGGACGCCGGCACCGCGTACCTGGATCCGTTCTTCGCCGATCCGACCATCGTGCTGACCTGCGACATCCTCGACCCGGCCACCATGCAGAGCTATGAGCGCGACCCGCGCGGCATCGCCAAGCGCGCCGAGGCCTACCTGAAGTCCTCCGGCACTGCCGACCAGGCGTTCTTCGGCCCGGAGCCGGAATTCTTCATCTTCGATTCGGTGCGTTTCGCCAACGACATGGGCCACACCTTCTTCCAGGTGGGTTCGGAAGAAGCGGCCTGGAACACCGGCGCCAAGTACGACGGCGGCAACAGCGGCTACCGTCCGGGCGTGAAGGGCGGTTACTTCCCGGTGCCGCCGACCGACACCCTGCACGACCTGCGCGCGGAAATGATCAAGACGCTGGAACAGGTCGGCATCGAAACCGAAGTGCACCACCACGAAGTGGCCACCGCCGGCCAGTGCGAGATCGGCACCAAGTTCAGCTCGCTGGTGCAGAAGGCCGACGAACTGCTGACGATGAAGTACATCATCAAGAACGTCGCCTACCGTAACGGCAAGACCGCGACCTTCATGCCCAAGCCCATCGTGGGCGACAACGGCTCGGGCATGCACGTGCACCAGTCGCTGACCAAGGGCGGCGTCAACCTGTTCTCCGGTGACGGCTACGGCGGCCTGTCGCAGATGGCGCTGTGGTACATCGGCGGCATCTTCAAGCATGCGCGCGCCATCAATGCCTTCGCCAACTCCGGCACCAACAGCTACAAGCGTCTGGTTCCCGGTTATGAAGCACCGGTGATGCTGGCCTATTCGGCGCGTAACCGTTCGGCCTCGTGCCGCATTCCGTGGGTCACCAACCCGAAGGCGCGCCGCATCGAAATGCGCTTCCCCGATCCGTTGCAGTCCGGCTACCTGACCTTCACCGCGCTGATGATGGCCGGCCTGGACGGCATCAAGAACCAGATCGACCCGGGCGCACCGAGCGACAAGGATCTGTACGACCTGCCGCCGGAAGAAGAAAAGCTGATCCCGCAGGTGTGTTCCAGCCTGGACCAGGCCTTGGAAGCGCTGGACAAGGACCGCGAATTCCTCAAGGCCGGCGGCGTGATGAGCGACGACTTCATCGACGGCTACATCGCACTGAAGATGCAGGAAGTCACCAAGTTCCGTGCTGCGACCCACCCGTTGGAGTACCAGCTGTACTACGGCAACTGAGTTCCATCGCGGTGATGGCGGAGGCCCCCCCTCCCACCTCCGCCATCGCCGCCCATGTTCGATCGGTCCTCGGCACCGGCCGTGGATCGCAGGGGGTATTGAGAGAGCACACAGTTCGCGGCGCGCGGGCCTGACCTCTCCCACGAGGCGGATGCATGGCATCGGCTGGGGTCCGCGTGATCGCGAACGATCGGATGCCGGGGTTGGCATCCAGGTGAATGACACCGCTGGGCGGCGCAATGCCGGCCGGTTCTTTCCACCATTCGGGGTATGCGCATGAAATTGATCACCGCCATCATCCGGCCGTTCAAGCTCGACGAGGTCCGCGAGGCCTTGTCCGCAGCGGGCGTGTCGGGCATCACCGTCACCGAGGTCAAGGGCTTCGGGCGGCAGAAAGGCCACACCGAGCTGTACCGCGGCGCCGAGTACGTCGTCGATTTCCTGCCCAAGATCAAGATCGAGACGGTGGTGACCGACGACCGCCTGGACGCCGTGGTCGAAGCGATCCAGAACGCCGCCGGCACCGGCAAGATCGGCGACGGCAAAATCTTCGTGACCGCGATCGAGCAGGTGGTGCGCATCCGCACCGGCGAGATCGGCGCCGATGCGCTCTGACCCCACCAGCCCCGGAGTTCGTATGAAGACAGCTCTTTTTGCCGGGTGGAAAGCCCGGTTCTACAGCGTATGCATGCTGATGCTGTTCAGCGCGCTGGTGGTGGGCGGCATGGGCAGCGCGCAGGCGCAGTCCACCCCGCAGGTCACCCCGCTCCCGACCGAGCCGGTCACCACAGAACCGCTGCCGTCCGCGCAGCCGGCCGCCGCGCCGGTGGCTGCCGCCGAGGCCGCACCGGTGGTGGACAAGGGCGACGTCGCCTGGATGCTCACCTCCACCTTGCTGGTGCTGCTGATGGTGGTGCCGGGCCTGGCGCTGTTCTACGGCGGCATGGTGCGCGCCAAGAACGTGTTGTCGGTGCTGATCCAGGTCGCCACGGTCTTTTCGCTGCTCACCATCCTGTGGGTGCTGTACGGCTACAGCCTGGCGTTTTCCGGTGAAGGCCCGTGGATCGGCAATCTGGACAAGGCGCTGCTCAAGGGCGTGACCATCGAGAGCCTGTCGGCCACCTTCACCAAGGGTGTGAGCCTGCCGGAATACGTGTTTATCGGCTTCCAGGCGACCTTTGCCGGCATCACCGGCGCGCTGATCGTCGGCGCCTTTGCCGAACGCGCCAAGTTCGCTGCGGTGCTGCTGTTCTCGGTGATCTGGTTCACCTTCGGCTACCTGCCGCTGGCGCACATGGTCTGGGCCACCGGTGGGTACCTGTTTGGCCTGGGCGCGCTGGATTTTGCCGGCGGCACCGTGGTGCACATCAATGCCGGTATCGCCGGCCTGGTGGGCGCCTACTTCGTCGGCAAGCGTGCCGGGCTGGGACGTGAGGCAATCAAGCCGCATAACGTGACCCTGACCTTCGTCGGTGCCTCGCTCCTGTGGGTGGGCTGGTTCGGCTTCAATGCCGGCTCCAACCTGGAAGCCAGTGCCGGTGCGGCGCTGGCCTTCCTCAACACCTTGCTGGCCACCGCAGCCGCCATCCTGGGCTGGTCGCTCACCGAGAAGATCATCAAGGGCAAGTCCTCCGCCCTGGGTGTGGCCTCGGGCATGGTCGCCGGCCTGGTCGGCATCACCCCGGCCTGCGGCACCGTGGGTCCGTTCGGCGCGATCGTCATCGGCCTGGCGGCCGGCGTGCTGTGCGTCTGGGGTGTCACCGGTCTGAAGCGCCTGCTCGGTGCCGACGACAGCCTGGACGTGTTCGGCGTACATGGCCTGGGCGGCATCATCGGCGCGATCCTCACCGGCGTGTTCTCGGCGGCCTCGCTGGGCGGCCAGAAGGGTGGCGATTACGACATCGTCCACCAGGTCGGCATCCAGGCGCTGGGCGTCGGCATCACCGTGGTGTGGATCGGCGTGGTGTCGGTGGTGGGCTTTGTGGTCGCAAAGCTGGTGTTCGGGCTGCGCGTCACCGAAGAAGCCGAGCGCGAGGGGTTGGACATCACCTCGCACGGCGAAGCCGCCTACGAGTCCTGAGCATGCACACCCGCGGCCACGCTGCCGCGGGTGGCGCAACGACCCGGCCGGCAATGCCCAGCCGGGTCCGTTTTCCCCGTCGCCCGGTTGGGCGCGGACCAACTGCCGAGGTGCCTGCATGACCAGCCCCACGCCCGTGATTGCCGGCGCGGATGCACGCTGGATCGGTGCGACCCGCCGCCGTCCGGCCAGCTTTTTCTCAACGCACGCTTCGTTTCGCGCGACATTCGCGCGGGGCGATGCTGCTTGCACTAAATTGGTGCAATGGTGACGTCGTCTTCCATGCCATCGCTGGATAGCCTGGGCACGCCGGTGGCCTGGGCCGATCGCGAGGGCCGCCTGCTGGGCGTCAACCCGGCGTTCGCGCGCTGGCTCGGGGTCAGTGCGCGGCGGTTGGTCGACCAGCCGTTGGCCGCGCTGGAGGTGCAGGGCGATGCGCTGGCGCGCTTTCTGCTCAACGACGAACGCGACGTGCTGCGCCTGCACCGGCTGGCCCTGGGCCTGCCCAACGACGCGCCGCGGTTTGCCGAAGGCTGGCTGTCGCGGCTGGACGACGGCGGCTGGCTGCTGGAAACCCACCCGGTCGACGAATTCCCTGCGCTCGATCCTACCCACGCCTTGCCCAACGCCTTGAGTGCTGCACTCAAGGGCCTGGCGCACGAACTGCGTAACCCATTGGCCGGGCTCAAGGGCGCCGCCCAGCTACTCGCGCGCCGCTCGGCCGGGCGCGACGAAGACGAGCGTGAACTGATCGAGTTGATCGGCACCGAGATCGAACGCCTCAACACCTTGCTGGAACGGTTGTTGTCGCCAACCCCGCTGCGCCCGCACGACCGCCTCAATATCCATGTGGTGCTTGAGCGCGTGCTGCGCCTGGCCGAAGCCGAAGGCGGCTGGTCGGTGCAGGTGCAGCGCGATTACGACCCCAGCATTCCCGACATCCTCGGCGATGGCGACCGCCTGACCCAGGCGGTGTGGAACCTGGTGCGCAACGCCTTCCAGGCCGGCGCCACCCGCGTGACCCTGCGCACCCGCGTCGAGCACGGCCAGCGCATCCGCGACCGCGTGCATGCGATGTCGCTGCGGCTGGAAATCATCGACGACGGCGGCGGCGTGCCGGAAGAACTGGCCGAGCACCTGTTCCTGCCACTGGTCAGCGGCCGCGCCGAAGGTAGCGGGCTGGGCCTGGCGCTGGCCCAGCAGGTCTCGCGCGAACACCACGGCACGCTGACCTATCGCTCGCGTCCGGGCCATACCGTTTTCACCCTGCTGCTGCCCGAGCTGGCCGGCGATCATGACAAGGAGCATCTGCATGGCTGAGGCCGCCGCCGCATCCCACCACATCTGGGTGGTCGACGACGACCGTTCGGTCCGCTTCGTGCTGTCCACCGCGTTGCGCGATGCCGGCTATGCGGTGGACGGCTTCGACAGTGCCGCCGCCGCGCTGCAGGCGCTCGCCATGCGGCCCACCCCGGACCTGCTGTTCACCGACGTGCGCATGCCCGGCGAAGACGGCCTGACCCTGCTGGACAAGCTCAAATCCAAACACCCGCAGCTGCCGGTGATCGTGATGTCGGCCTACACCGACGTTGCCAGCACTGCCGGCGCCTTCCGCGGCGGCGCGCACGAGTTCCTGTCCAAGCCCTTCGACCTGGACGATGCAGTGGCCCTGGCCGCGCGCGCGCTGCCGGATGCCGACGCCGGGGTCGACGCCTTGGTCGGGGTGCCGCTGGCGCAGGGCTCGGCCGCGCTGATCGGCGATACCCCGGCGATGCAGGCCTTGTTCCGCGCCATCGGGCGCCTGGCGCAGGCGCCGCTGTCGGTGTTGATCAACGGCGAAACCGGCACCGGCAAGGAACTGGTCGCGCGCGCGCTGCACAATGAATCGCCGCGCGCGCGCAAACCCTTCGTCGCGCTCAACACCGCCGCCATTCCGGCCGAGCTGCTGGAAAGCGAGTTGTTCGGTCACGAAACCGGCGCCTTCACCGGCGCCACCAAACGGCACATCGGCCGCTTCGAACAAGCCGATGGCGGCACGCTGTTTCTGGACGAGATCGGCGACATGCCGTTACCGCTGCAGACGCGCCTGTTGCGCGTGTTGGCAGAGAACGAATTCTTCCGCGTCGGCGGGCGCGAGTTGATCCGCGTCGATGTGCGCGTGATCGCGGCGACGCACCAAGACCTGGAGGCGCTGGTCGAACAAGGGCGCTTCCGCGCCGATTTGCTGCATCGCCTGGATGTGGTGCGGCTGCAACTGCCGCCGTTGCGCGAACGGCGCGGCGACATCGCGCAGCTGGCCGAAAACTTCCTGGCCATGGCCGGGCGCAAGCTCGACATGCTGCCCAAACGGCTGTCGTCGGCCGCGCTGGAAGACCTGCGTCAGTACGACTGGCCCGGCAATGTGCGCGAACTGGAAAACGTGTGCTGGCGCCTGGCCGCGCTGGCCACCGCCGACATCATCGACGTGGTCGATGTGGAGGCCGCATTGGCGCGCGGCGGGCGTCGTCACCGCAGCGGCCGCAGCGACGGGCAGTGGGACGACATGCTCTCCAGCTGGGCCGCGCAGCGCCTGAGCGAAGGCGCCCAGGGCCTGCACGCCGAAGCCCGCGAACGCCTGGACAAGACCCTGCTCGAAGCCGCGCTGCAACTCACACAGGGTCGCCGCGCCGAAGCCGCCGCCCGCCTGGGCCTGGGCCGCAACACCGTCACCCGCAAACTCGGCCCCGGGCGCAAACGCCGCTGATGTCTCACATTTCTTAAGGTATGGCAGCGCGTTTGTCTAGCAGATGCTCGAGGCGCACCCTCATCCGCCCCTGCGGGGCACCTTCTCCCGATGGGAGAAGGACAAATGCAGGCATGGGCAGGCTCACCGCAATCGCGTATCAGATCACACGCAGCGTTGAGCTCCTCTCCCGCCGGGAGAGGGGTTGGGGTGAGGGTCCGTGTGCAATAACACCTCCATCGCAAGCACATGCAGCTTGAATGCGTGCAGCTTGAAGGCGTGTCAACGCCAGGCATCGCTCGTACAGCACTACAAGGATCAGTACAGCGTCCGCGCGACGCCATCCTTGCCTCGTTGGCATGCACAGCGCCTCCGCAGCGCGGGCCGCGACGGGTCGCGCTGCCGCGGGCGCCCACACCAACCCCGTAAACTCCTGCACTAGCCGCGCGCGCATTTCATGACACGTGAACATGCGCCCGCATAGGTTTCAGCCTGATCAGGAGAACTGCTCGATGCGTTACCGGTCGCCCACGATCGTTGCCATTACCGCTGTAGCGCTGGCCGCCTGCAGCAGCACGCCGCCGCCGCCGAAGGCTCCGCCGCCGCCGGTGGCGCGGGTGGTGCCTGCTCGCCCGGTGCAGCAGGCCGAAGCCGTGCTGGCCTCGGCCTCGGGCAGCCTGGTCAGTGGCCGGGTGGTGCTGGTGCCGGCATTGCAAGGCATCCGCCTCACCGGCACCGTCGGCGGCTTGCGCCCGGGCGGGGTCTCCGGCTTCCATGTCCACGAACGTGGCGACTGCAGCGCAGCCGATGCCAGCAGCGCCGGCGCGCATTTCAACCCCAGCGGGGCACCGCACGGGCGTGCCGGCAATGGCGCGCACCATCTTGGCGATATGGACAATCTGCGCGCCGATGCCGAAGGCGTGGTGCATCTGGACATGATCCTGTCCGGCATCAGCCTGGGCGATGGCGCGCCCAGCGATGTCATCGGCAAGTCACTGATCGTGCACGCCAATGCCGACGACTATCGCAGCCAGCCCAGCGGCAACGCCGGCGCACGTCTGGCCTGTGGCGTCATTCGCGTCACCCAATGGCGCACACCCCCTTCGCAGCCCTGAGTCGGGGCATCCATGGCCGCAGCCGCGGCCTATCTTCAGGAGTACTCCATGCGCATTCTTCCGACCACCTTGTTTCTGGCCACCGCCCTGGTGCTGACCGCGTGCAAGCGCGACGAGCCGGCACCGGCCGACCCGGCACCCGCACCGCAGGCCAGCACCCCGGCCGAAGCGGCGCATGGTGGCGAACACGCCGCCTCCATGGTCACCGAAGCGGCGGCCACCACCACGGCTACCGCCGAGCTCAAGCCGACCAAGGGCAATGACGTCAAAGGCACGGTGACCTTCAAGACCGTCGACGGTGTGCTGCGCGTCACCGGCCAGCTCAGCGGCCTCAAGCCCAACACCGAGCACGGCTTCCATATCCACGAAAAGGGCGATTGCAGTGCCCCTGACGGCAGCAGCGCCGGTGGCCACTTCAACCCGGCCCAGTCCGATCACGGCAACGTCAGCGCCGCCCCGCACCACGGTGGCGACATGCCCAACATCACCGCCGATGCGCAGGGCAATGCCAGTATCGACGGCCCGGTGTCGAGCAACGTCAATCTGGGCAAGGCCGACCAGTTCGATATCGCCGGCCACGCGGTAATCGTGCATGCCGATGCCGACGACTACAAAACCCAGCCCACCGGCAACGCTGGTGGCCGTCTGGCCTGCGGCGTGATCACTACCGAGAACGCGCAGGCTGCCACCAAGTAAGCGCACGCGTTGCGCCGCAGTCCACGCCGCGGCGCAACGCGTCAGTGCACACCATCGCGAATGTGGAATGCGCCCCCGGTGCTGTGTCGCGCCCAGTGCCGAGGAGGTGGGCAGAGCTTGGCTAACTAGCTCTAGTCGCTGCTGATCATCGATTTTCCCGCATAGAAAGCCTGCGCAGCATCTTTGCAAATCCGCTCATAAAACGTATCGGCGTCCTCGGTGGAATAGCCAGCGCCCACGAAGCATCCGCGTGCGATTTCATGCAGCGAATGCCGGATGCTGCTTGCGTCGTCGTAGACGGCATTGAGACAGGCAACCACCACCGCGACATCCTGTTTCGAAAGGCGTGGCTCGCCGCTCATCAAGCGCGCATGGTTGATGCACGCAACGGCATTTGCACTGGTGAACGAGTCGCCCAAACCGGAGCAGTCTTCAAAGCCGGTGCCTTCGGCGTTGAGTTTGAAGTGCGCGATCGGCAGGCCTTCCATGTTTTTCTGCTTTGCCATCTCCGTGAAGTCCGCAAGCGCTTCGGGTTGATCCCGCAGGCGCCTGGACTGAATCTTCGTTTCCAGTTTTTGAAGAAACGGCCCGGCGATGCTGGTGTTTCTCTTCAGGACACTGATGGAGGGATCTTCGAACATCAAGGTCGCATCGATCCTGTCGGTTTGCTCCTGAGACAGCAGCCCGTTTGCGATCAGGGTCTTCATGATGACTTTCTCCGGGTGGCCCCAATGCTCGTCGGCCGCATAGACCTGCCGGAAATTCAGGATTGTCTGGCCGGCTGCGTGCTGTGCTTGTGTGCCGAGCGTGTCATTGCCATCTAATGCGCGTTGAAGCGACTCCATGCATTGTTTGAGAGACAGCGCCGCATCGCTATTCGAAGCCTGCTTGAAATGCTGCATGCCGCGGTTGATGAAGGGTTGGGTGATGGAGCGCGAGGTATAACCGCTTGCTCCGGTTCTGGCGTTGGGTACGCCGGCCAGCGAGTACTTGTTTTTCTTGTCGTAGAGTTCGCTCTTGCTCAGGTCCGGGTCGGCCGGGACGTTCGCAGGCGCATATTTGGCGATGCACTCCTGCTTGATCCGCTCGCCCTTGAGACAGCTGAGGTTGGTCAGCAGCGATTCCCGTGCATTCTTGGTGTCGAACAGATGGCCGACATGGACCTTGGTTGCCGCGCGATAATCGCTCATGGTGGCGAACTGGTTGGACCCGCATGTCTTGATTGGGACGAAAGGACGGCAATGGGATGCGCGTTCTTCCTCGGTGGCGCTGTGGTACCGAGCGTGATATTCCTCCGCTTTTGCACATGCCTTTTCCAGGCGATCATTGCTGGTAAACCCGGCTTTGCCATCGACCAGTGCGGTCGTGGACAAGAAAAAGTTGTCTGCAACATAGCCGGCGCCCGCCATTCCCAGCGCGTATTTGGCGACCCGAGAGGCCCAGCTTCTCCCGCGTCCGCCGTTTTCCTGATGTGGGCCTTCTTGCACTGCTTGCCTGGCTTTTCGGGCGGGTAAGGCCCCCAGCAAACCGGTCGTTTCGTTGGCGCCCGGCGATGTGAGCGACGACGCAGACGGGTGCTGCGTTGGCGAGGGGGTGGAGGCAAGATGTCGTTGAATGGTGGTCAATGTTTGTGTGGTCTTGGTGCGCATGATGTGTCCTCTCAATGCAGAATAGAGACCAGTTGTACTGGTTGAGTCGAGACTCGGCGAAGCGTCGCGGCGAAAAGGCGGTTGGTCGAGTAGCGGAGTGTCGCGATGTGTGGTTGCGTGTTCCCGATCACGTTGATTCGCGCTGGGTCATCAGTAGAGAACGGCGGCCAATCAGCTTGCGGTTACGTCATGGTTTGGCTAGTCGCGCGCGTCGTTGCGGAGTGCTGAAACCGTTTCGATATGTCTGCCGGCAATGTCGATGCTGGACGCAGTGGTGATCGCAGCAGCCGAAGTCCGAGCGTGGCGCCATGCGGGCTGCTTCCGTCGAATCGCGCCACGACTGTGCCTGATGCCTAGGCGCGCATCCATTTCGACCGCGAAGACGTGGTGTCATAAACGAGCGGGTGCGCTGAGCGGCATCTATCGCATCCGGTCGATCGATCCACTGCGGCTCGGCAAAGCCATGCACGCGTAATATTGACCAAGACATGCAGGTAGGGGGATTGAAGATCAGGATGGGTATTGCCCCATCTGGAATCGTTCGATGGCTAAGAGCAGCTAACAACTACTCTGCAGGCGCCAGAAGGGCATGCCGGTGCTCGGAATCGGCATGTGCCACGTGTCCACTTCGATCCCTGCGCGCCGTCCGCCCCAGCACTGACGACTGCTTGCTGACGGGTCATGCGCCGCGCTGGAGATGGCAAGCGTCGAAGTGCGCTGCCGAGGTCGTCGCAATGCGCGCGGGCGCCCCAGGCGGGGAGAGTTGCAGAGCGCGGTTTGCGACGCCTGTCTGCAACTTCACGTGCCACGTGCCACGCGCGGCGATCGCGGTGCAGCCGTGTCGGCGGGCGAGTCTGGCCATGCTTCCATGACGTCATGAATAGATGCAGCATGGCGAGCAACCAGCGTTGCAACGCGCGATATCACCGTCATCGTTTGCGCGAACGCTCAGCCGTTTGGCCCGCGCCTGGCGTCGCCAATGCGACTAGGGGCCGATTGGGTAGTGGAAATACACGCCATCGCCATCACCGGGCGACCGTGTGCAGGCCCCGATGGGTACTTTGCGGGCCTGCGAATACGCTTCCCGTGCAGGCAAGGCATCGGTGGACGCCGCCCAGCCCGTCCTGCGTACATCCTGGCTGATCCTGTGGGGGAATCGTGCCGCCGCGCGAAGTGACGATGCCAGCGCTGCTGGCCTGCACGAAAGCTGCAATGCCTTGCCAGGCCCAACCGCGAAGGCGGCCATGCGTGCATCGCGCTGCATCGGCCATGTAAATCCCACCTCCCGAATCACGCAATGCAGGAGCGGTGACGCGGGTCGTCGGGCTTATGCAGCCAGCGCCTGCCGCGGATCCTGATCCGGCTCCACATGCACGTACAGCACCGGCAACCCGTGCGCTTCCAGTACCGCAGCCATCTGCCGCTGACGCGAGAGGAATTGCTCGTACACGCCGCGCAGGCGTTCGCAATTCTCGCGGTCGTGCGCGTAGTAATCGCACCAGCCGGCCGGGTCGAACAATGCGATACGCACTTCGCCATCGACATAGCGCAACACCGGCTCGGGCGATTGCTGCAGCCATTCTTCGCTGTCGGGGGCGAGCAGGGCGGCTTCGATCAGCGGCCACAGCGGTGCAAGGCCCTGGTTGTCGTACTGCATCGACATCATGGCAGCCAGATCGTGCGCGGTGAGATAGCGGGCGTGCTCGATGCGTGCGCCGAAGCTCTCCTGCGCCAGCAGTGCGGTGTCGGCCTGGGCCATGCCCTGGGCCAGCAGCACTTCTTCCATCGCATCGGCAACGCTCGCCACGATCTCCGCATCGCCGGACAGCAGGAACGGCAGCACGCGCAAACCGCCACCGGTCAGTTGCGCATCGGCCTGGAACGGCAGCGGAATCTCGCCCTGCGCGTCGGCACCAAAGGCCAACACACGCGGGCCCTGGTTGCGGCCTGGTGCGCGCGCCTGCAGCTCTTCCAGGCGCCGGTGCAGCGGCCAGCCGGGCCGCAGCACTTCGGCCGGGTCGAAATGCGCCAGCGCCACGCTCAGTTCCAGCTCGCGGATGTCGGGAATCCACTGCGCCAGGTCGCGGCCAATGCGTTCGGCCAGCATGCCGGCCTGTTCGGGCGCCAATGCGCCGCGCTCGGGCGCGCTTCCGCCGCTCAATTCCAGCGCCATTACACCCATGGCGGTTACGCCGTGTTCGGTCTTGCTCATGATTCGCGGTTGGCCCATCACAGGGTCGAAGCTACACTGCGGCCATTATGCCTGCCGGCCCTGTGCAGGCCATGTCCCCGAGTCCTCCATGCCAGGTCAACCGATGCCCGCAGCCCGTCCCGTCGCCATCTTGGGTGGCGTTCGTATCCCGTTCTGTCGTCAGAACACCGCATACGCGGACGTGGGCAACCTGGGCATGTCGGTGCGCACGCTGGGCGCGCTGGTCGAGCGCTTCGGGCTGCATGGCCAGCAATTGGGCGAAGTGGCGATGGGCGCGGTGATCAAGCACTCCTCGGACTGGAACCTGGCACGCGAGGCGGCGCTGTCGTCTGGCCTGTCGCCGCTGACCCCGGGCATCACCCTGCAGCGCGCCTGCGGCACCAGCCTGGATTCGGTGATTACCATCGCCAACAAGATTGCGCTGGGGCAGATCGACTCAGGCATCGGCGGCGGCTCGGACACCACCTCCGAGGTGCCGATCGTCTACGGCAAGAAGCTGCGCGCGCGGCTGCTTGCCGCCAACCGTGCCAAGGCCACCGGCGACAAGCTCAAAGCGCTGCTGCGCGGTTTCAAGCTCGGCGAGCTCAAGCCCGAATTCCCCGGTGTGGCCGAACCGCGCACCGGCAAGAGCATGGGCGAGCACTGCGAGGACATGGCCAAGGAATGGAACATCTCGCGCGATTCGCAGGACGAATGGGCAGTGGCATCGCACCACAAGCTGGCGGCAGCGTATGAGCGCGGTTTCTTCGATTCGCTGATCGCCCCGTTTCGCGGCGTCTCGCGCGACAACATCCTGCGTGCCGACACCTCGCTGGAAAAACTCGCCACCCTGCGCCCGGCATTCGACAAGATCTCCGGCCGCGGCACACTCACCGCCGCCAATTCCACCCCGCTCACCGATGGCGCCGCTGCCGTGCTGCTGTCCAGCGAAGCCTGGGCGCTGGCGCACGGCCACACCCCGATGGCCTATCTGCGCGACGCGCAGGTGGCGGCGGTGGATTTCGTGCATGGCGAAGGCCTGTTGATGGCGCCGACCATCGCGGTGCCGCAGATGCTGGCGCGCCAGGGCCTGACCCTGCAGGACTTCGATATCTACGAAATCCACGAAGCCTTTGCCGCGCAGGTGCTGTGCACGTTGCGCGCGTGGGAGAGCGAGGATTACTGCCGCAACCGGCTGGGCCTGGACGCGCCGCTGGGCCGCATCGACCCGGACAAGATCAACCCGCTGGGCTCGTCGCTGGCGACCGGCCACCCGTTCGCCGCCACCGGCGCGCGCGTGGTGGCCACCGCCGCCAAGCAGCTGGAAGAACGTGGCGGCGGCCGTGCATTGATTTCGATCTGCACCGCAGGCGGCATGGGCGTGGTGGCCATCGTCGAGCGCTAGGCTGCTGCCGCGACGGGATTTGGGATTCGGGATTGCGGGATTCGCAAAAGCGAAACCCGCTCTTTCGAATCCCCAATCCCCAATCCCCACCCTGCAAGGACGCATGGATGTCGAACGTCGAGTCACGCGAACCACCCACGCTCTAACTGCCTCCGGCGCATGGCGCTGTGTGGCGCGAGGGCGATGTACTGGTGTGCATGCCGGGCGCCAATCTGCCGCAGCATTGCGTCAAGTGCAATGCGCCGGCCGACAACTCGCCGCGTCGCCATATCTTTCACTGGCATCACCCGGCGATCTATCTGGCGCTGCTGATGGGGGTGTTGCCGTATGTGATCCTGGCCATCGTGCTGCGCAAGCGCAGCGCGCATGTGCTGACCGTGTGCACCCGGCACGAGCGGCGCCGAGTCCGCTATGTCGTGATCACGAGGGCATCGGTCGTGCCATTACTGGCAGGCGGCCTGGCGCTGGACGGCGCGATCGGCTGGCTGACCGGCGCTGTAGTGATGGCGGTCATGCTGTTGATCGGCAGGCTCGGCTCGCGCGTTTTATCGCCGCAATCGGTCGACCACGAACAGGCGCGTTTCCTGGGTGCCTGCGATGCGTTCCTGCAGGCGCTGCCAGCGCCACCGTGGGGCTCGCGCAATTGGTGATTTGCGGTGCGCATCTGCAGAGACATTCGTAGCGTCTTTGGGACGTTGCCATCGCTGCAGATGTCCTGGCAGGCAGGGGGCAGTGAGGCAGCGCCCCGATCAGGCCCGGACCGACAAAACGCCCCGGACATGCCGGGGCTCTCAGTGACTCCACGCAACGCCGCAGAATCGATACTGATCACAGGCGATCGATTACAGCACGCGGTCATCCGGCGCGCGCGGATCAACCTGCGGGGAGTCGTACGCCGCCACCATCGGCCCGCGCAGCGATTGCTGCGGCATGCCCTCCAGTACCGGCTCGCCACGTGCAGCGCGCAAGGCATTGGCGTAGCAATGCTGTGCCGACAGCAGATCGCCGGATGCGGCAAACCCGTGCCCCAGCTCTTCCCAGGCCTCGCTGCCGGCGCCGTTGGCCACCGCGCGATGCAGAAATTCCTCGGCCTGCGACCACTGCTGCTGGTGACGTGCCAGGCGCGCCAGGGTCAGCAACAGGCCCGGGCTGTCCGGATACTGGGTCAGCCAGCGCTGCGCACTGGCGCGGCGCGAATCGTATTTTTCCAGCGGCAGCACGCCGTACAAACGCACCAGCGATTCATCCCAGTGCACGTCCAGCGCCTGTTCCAGGCTGTGCACGGCCGCATCGTCCCAATGCAGCACGGCCGCGCGCTGCGCATAGGCGCCGACCACCGCCGGCGTGGTGCGTAATGCTTTGGGCAATGCTTCCCAGCGCTCGGCCAGTGCGTTGGCATCGCTGGCCTGCAACAGGGTCTGCTCGGCCAACGTGGCTTCCAGCGTGCTATAGGCATCGGGCGCCAGCACCGCCTGCTGACGCAGGGCACCGAGCTGGCCGTAGGCTTCATCGGCGCGACCGATCTGGGCCAGCGCATGCGTGCGCAGCAGCAGGCCGCGTGCCGGCAATGGCTGCGCGTTGGCGCTATCCAGTGCATTGATCGCTTCCACCGGGCGCTGCCGCGCCAGATAGCGTTCGCCTTGCAGCAGCGCATGTGCGGTGGGGTCACGTTCGGCCAGTTGCTGTGCAAGCGCGTTGGCCGACGCCTCGTCGCCGCGTGCATCGGCCACGCGGACTGCGCTCGCCAGTGCAATGCCGCTGACTTCGTCGTCTTCGCTGGCAGTGACCAGCAGCCGCTCGGCGCGCTGCCATTGGCCATGATCGGCTGCGCGCAGGCCTTCGATCAACCGCGCGCGGCCCTTCTTGCGGCGGTATTTGCCCCACACGCGGAACGGCAGGCTGATCAAGGTCCACAGCAACCACAGCACCAGCAGGGCGATCACCAGGATCAGCAGCGCCTGCGGCATGGCGGCGTGGTAGTCGTTACCGCCCACACTGACCGCCACGTTGCCCAGGTCGTAACTGTTCTGGTGCGATAGCCACTGCGCGCCAAGCACGCCCAGCGCCACGGCAACCAACAGGATCAAGACGGTACGCAACACTTTCATTGGGTGGATCTCCCTTCACGCATGGCCTGCAGTTGCAGCAGGGTGGTGCCCAGTTCCGGCAGGCGCGGACGCAGTGGCGCTTGTTGCAGGCTGCGCAGGCGTGCACGCAGCTGACGGCGTTGCGGCGACTCCGGCCATAGCCGTGTCGTCCAGGTATCCACGCGGCGCAGCGATTGCGCCAGGCCAACGGCATCGCCACGTTCGACCGCGGCGCGTGCCAGGCTGATTTCAATCTGCAACGCATCGCGCGCGGCATGCCGGTCGCCGCCGCTGAGCAAGGCATCGCCGCGGCTGGGGCGGATGTCCACCAAGGGCGCCAGCACTTTCTGCCACCACGGCTGCGCCGCATCGCTGTCCTGTGCGGTCTGCTCCGGCAGGCGCTGCAACTCGGCAGCCAAGCTATCCAGGCTCTGGCCGACCTGCGCCTGTGGGCCGGCACCGAGGCGGTCCAGGGCGTCGCGCTCCTGCACCAGTGCCTGACGCAGATTGAGGTAGCCGGGATCGTCGACGCCGTTGAGCGCGCCGTTGGCCAGTGCGTAGGCACGGCGTGCACCATCGGCATCGCCGGCGATGCTCAGCCGTTGCTGGCCGAGCCGCAACAGCAGTTCCACTTCGTCCAGGCGCAGCGCCTGTGCGCCGTGACGGTTGGGGTCGGCCAGCTTTTGCACGGTGTCTTCGAGCAGCGCACTGCGCTGACTCAGGCCGAGCATTTCATCGCGCAGCACGCGATTGGTGGCCGCCGCATCCTGCAGGCGCTCGTTGGCCAGGCGTTGATCGCGGCGCAACGTTTCCAGCATCTGCTGGGTGCCGTCCCAGCGTTGCTGCTGCGCCTGCGCGGCCTGCAGTTGTGCGGCCTGATAGCCCTGCCATGCGCGCCAGCCCAGAAACAGCGCCACGCCGGTGGCCACCACGGCAACCGCGAGCAGCGGCCATGCCAAGGGAAAGCGTCGCGTGGGAGCGGGCATTTCGGTCATTCGGGCATCCTCGGGCGGTCACGACCGGCGCAGGCGCCGCAGTCATCTGATACAGCATGGCGTGCAGCGGCTGACACCTGCAAGCTGTGCTTGAGTTCGCAGTTCAGCAAGGTCGCGGTGGTGTCATGACCGAGGCCGCAGCAGCGGCGAGCTGCACGGGTAACGGACCATCCGCGCGCGTGATATGCACGAAGCCGGCCGCGTGTGCGGCATCCAGCATGCGATCGCTGGACGCGACCACCGGACGCGGTTGCCACGCGACCACTGCTTCGGCAGGCAGCTGTTGCAGGACCAGCGTCAGTGCCTCGGCGCTGCTCAATGCCAGCACGCTGCGCGGCAGTGCAAGCGACAACGCCTGTATTGCCGATGCGCGCAGGCGCAGCGGAACGCGTTGATAGACATCGGCGCGCAGGATGCGTGCACCGCGCTGTTGCAGCGTCGGTGCCAGCATGCCGCGTCCGCCGGGCGCAGTAATCAGCCCGACCGCCTGCAGTGGCGCCTGCAGCAGCGGCAACGCAAGCAGTCCTTCGCTGTCCATGCGCGCGGGGCGCACCACGCTGTCGATGCCACAGGCGTGCAATGCGCGCGCGGTGCCGTCGCCCACGCTGACCCAGTGCGCCTGCGCCGGCCGATGCAGCGGCGCAAGACGATGCGCCGCCTGCACCGCCGCCGGGCTGGTGAAAACCGCGATCGGCGCTGCCAGCGCCTGCCGCAAGGCGTCCCGCGCCTGCGCGGTGTCGTTGGTCTGCAAGCGCCACGGCGACAGTGCGAGTACACGCCCGCCATGCCGCGCAACCGCGCGCCGCAATGGCGCATGGTCGCCGCTGGGGCGCAGCGAGATCAGGGTCCAGGCATCGGCAGCTGCGGGGTGGGGTGTCATTTAGTGATTATGCGAGAGCCGTGACGTATCGGGGCGGGCATTGCCCCCCGATCGCGCTGACACCGTGTTGATCCTCGCGCCTCGTGTGACCTTGCGAGCCTGCTCAGCCTGATACCTGCGTTTGTGCGGCCAGAACCTCGTGCCGGGCTCTTTGCCACTGACTGCTTGTGCCCACGATCCGCCACGAGAATCGAGCTGGAGTGGCAGCGTGATCAAGTCCTACCTCATCAGTATGCAGCGCAGCAGCGACCGGCTGCAGGCCATGTCGGCACGCTTCCATGCGTTAGGCATGCCGTTCGAGCGCATTGCCGCCGTCGACGGCGCAACGTTGTCGGCCGAGCAGATCGCAGACTTCGTGCGTGATCGCCCACTGGAAGGTTCCGTCGATGCCTTCAGCACCGGCCCGCGCAAGTGGACAGCATCCAATATCGGATGTTTTCTCAGTCACCAGGTGGCATGGCGCATCGCGGCCGACTCCGATGACGCCTACACCGCCATTTTCGAAGACGACATGCATCTGTCCGATGCGTTGCCGGCGCTGCTGCGCAGCACCGACTGGCTGCCGGGCGGCAACGGCATCGTGCGGCTGGAGCCATACCGGCCCATGTGCAGCACACCGGCGGTGTCGCGTTCACCATGCGGTACCGCATGTCATGCGAGTGCACAAGACGCTCGCAGAACATTGCGGCATGATGCCGCCCTTCGCCGTCTTTCAGTCTTTGCCGATGACTCCTTCTTGCACGCTCGCATCCGCCCTGCAGTCGCTGCAGCAGCAGTTCATCGCCATGCCGCCGGTGCTGTCGATGGGCATCGCCGTCGACGGCTTGCACGATGGTGCGCTGCGCCTGCGCGCGCCGCTGCAGGCCAACGTCAACGACAAGGCCAATGCGTTCGGCGGCAGCCTGGCCTCGTTGATGACCCTGGCCAGCTGGGGCTGGCTGACCCTGCAACTACAGTTGGCCGGACATAGCGCCGATGTCTATGTCGCCGACAGCCAGCTGCGCTATGTCGCGCCGGTCTACGAAGACCTGGTGGCCAATGCCGAGCCATCCGACCTGGGAAGTTGGGAGGCGTTTCTGGCCACCTTCCGGCAGCGCGGCAAGGCGCGTATCGGCATGCGCGCGCAGATCGCGCTGGGCTCGGGTGCCGCGGCGGCTACCTTGAGCGGGCGCTTCGTGGCGTTTCCAAAGCGGTAGGATGCGGGCTGGATCTGGGGGGAATAGGCATGCGTGCAGTCATCACAACGGTCGTGCTGCTTGGGCTGGCGATGCTCAGCGGGGTGGTCCACGCCGGCAGCCGTGCCCAGGCGCGCGCGCTGGAAACCACCCAGGCCGCCTATACGGCCGCCGTGCGCTGGAACGATTTCGACGCCGCGCTGGGCTTCGTGGAACCGGCCTACGCACAGGCGCATCCGCTCAGCGACCTGGAACGTTCGCGCTACGAACAGGTGCAGATCTCCGGCTACCGCGAGCTGCGCGTGGGCGAAGACGCCAACGGCGACCTGCGCCGCGAGGTCGAGCTGCGGGTGATCAACCGCAATACCCAGGCCGAACGGCTGGTGCGCAGCATCGAGATCTGGCGCTGGAACCCCGAACACAAGCGCTGGTGGCTGACCAGCGGCCTGCCCGATCTGTGGAGGGGCCAGTAGCCCGGCCCCTGCGCGCTGGGCGTCGCGTACGCCAGCTGTGCGACAATTCCCGCCCGCTCGCCTGACCCTGACCCCGTGAATTTCGAAGAGCTGCAGGCCTTTGTCGGCCGCAACCCCATGCTGTCGCTGGCCCTGGTGGGCCTGACCATTGCCCTGATCGTCACCGAGGTCGCGCGCCTGTTCCGCGGCTATCGCGCGCTCAAGCCGGCCGAGCTGACCCGTCTGATCAACAGCGAAAACGCGCTGGTGATCGACCTGTCGCCCACCGCCGATTTCGAAAAAGGCCATATCGCCGGCAGCCGCAATGTGGCGCTGGCCAAGTTCGACCCGGCCAGCAAGCTGCTGGTCAATGCCAAGGCCTCGCCGGTGGTGGTGGTCTGCCGCAGCGGCAACACCTCTGCAGGCGCAGCCAAGACGCTGAAGAAAGCCGGCTTCGAACAGGTGTACTGGCTCGAAGGCGGCGTTGCCGCCTGGCAAATGGCCGAGCTGCCACTGATCAAGGGCCGCTGATCCGCCTTGTGCGGCGCCCGGCAAGCCCCCATTGCTGGCATGAGAGACTCGCACTTTCACGTCTGCATCACTCAACGCTGCATCCACCGAACCGTTTTTGGAGTTAGGAATGTCCGACGAAATCCTCAACGGCGCCGCTGCGCCGGCCGACGCCGCTGCTGGCCCCGCTTTCACCATCGAAAAGATTTACGTCAAGGACGTTTCTTTCGAATCGCCGAATGCCCCGGCCGTCTTCAATGACGCCAACCAGCCCGAGCTGCAGCTGAACCTCAACCAGAAGGTCCAGCGCCTTAACGACAACGCCTTCGAAGTGGTGCTGGCCGTGACCCTGACCTGCACCGCTGGTGGCAAGACCGCCTACGTGGCCGAAGTGCAGCAGGCCGGCGTGTTCGGCCTGGTCGGCCTGGAGCCGCAGGCGATCGACGTGCTGCTCGGCACCCAGTGCCCGAACATCCTGTTCCCGTACGTGCGCACCCTGGTCAGCGACCTGATCCAGGCCGGCGGTTTCCCGCCGTTCTACCTGCAGCCGATCAACTTCGAAGCGCTGTATGCAGAAACCCTGCGTCAGCGTCAGGGCGAAGGCACCTCGCTGGCCGATTCCGAGCCGGCTGGCAACGCCTAAGCGTTGATCGCGCCGATGAGCGATTCGAAACAGAAGATCGCCGTCCTCGGCGCCGGCTCCTGGGGCACTGCCCTGGCCGCGCTGCTGGCCAGACACGGTCACCCGACCGTGCTCTGGGGGCGCGATGCGGCGATGGTGGACACCATCGACCGCACGCATGAGAACGCGCGCTATCTGCCGGGCATTCCACTGCCCGACAGCCTGCGTGCCAGCACCGACCTACCGGCAGCGGTTGCCGATGCCGCCTGGATCCTGGTGGTGGTGCCCTCGCATGCGTTCACCGAGACGATCCGGCTGATCGCACCGCTGCGCCCGTCGGGTGCCGGCGTTGCCTGGGCAACCAAAGGCTTCGAACCCGGTTCCGGGCGGTTCCTGCATGAAGTGGCGCGCAACATTCTCGGCCCCAGCGTTCCGCTGGCCGTGGTGACCGGGCCGTCCTTCGCCAAGGAAGTCACGCTCGGCCTGCCGACCGCCATCACCGTGCACGGCGACGATGCGGCGTTTGCGCAAGTGGTGGCAGACGCCATGCACGGGCCAACCTTTCGCGCCTACACCGGCGACGACATGGTGGGCGCCGAGCTGGGCGGCGCGATGAAGAACGTACTGGCGGTGGCCACCGGTGTGGCCGATGGCATGCAACTCGGTCTCAATGCACGCGCCGGCCTGATCACGCGTGGCTTGAACGAGATGCTGCGCCTGGCGGCGGTGATTGGCGCGCGTCCGGAAACCTTGATGGGCCTGGCTGGTCTGGGCGACCTGGTACTCACCTGCACCGGCGATCTGTCGCGTAACCGTCGCCTGGGCCTGGCGTTGGGGCGCGGGCAGAGCTTGAACGATGCGATCCGTGAGATCGGCCAGGTGGTCGAATCGGTGCAAACGGCCGATGAGGTCATGCGCCAGGCCGAGCACCACGGCATCGAGCTACCGATCTCCAACGCCGTGCGCGCGGTATTGCACGGCGAAATCACTCCGGAAGCAGGCCTGAAGGAATTGCTGGCACGCGAGCGCAAGCCCGAGTATCCGCAGACCTTGTTTACCTGACCACGCGGCAGCGCGTTGGCGCCTATGGCGAAGATGCATAACAAAACGCCCGGCAATGCCGGGCGTTTTGTTTGCTGACTGTTGTGCGTACACATGCCGTTGCGGCGGATCTGCGGCAGGTATTCGTGCCTGCCAAACTCCATCCTGGGCAGATGCGACATGACGCATCTGCCGCATCGAACCGTCACCCGGTCGCCCAAAAGAAAGAAGCCCGGTCGTGGGACCGGGCTTCCGATGCAGCGCGGGAGAGAGTCGCGCTGCAGTCAAACGTGCGGCTTACCAGCTGAAGCGCGGGCCGACCGACCATTCCTTGTTGCCGTCGCCATCCATACGGATGTCGCCGTTGATGCCCCAGTTCTGGTTCAACTTCACCTGGGCGCCAAGGCGGCCGTAGAAGGTGTCATCGAGATCGATGCCGCGCTTCTCCGAAAAATCTTCGTAGCCAGCCAGGGCATAGACTTCAATATGCTCGCCGAACGAGGTGCGCAGGCCGGTTTCAACGCTGAAGCCGTCGAAGTTGATGTTCGGGGTGTCCAGATCCAGCCGGCGATAGGACACGCGTGCCAGGAAGTCGGTAGCGGTTGCGATTTCGTGGTTGTAACCCGCACCGATGCCCCACTGCTGGAAGTCGGAATTAGTGCTCTGGAACACGCCGTTGTTGTCATCAGCGGTCTGCTTGCTGTAATCGCCGAACACGTGGAAGTTCGGAGCGACGGCGTAGGAGGCTTTCACGCCCCAACCGTCCGCGTCGCGGCCTTCGGTCGGAGTGCGCACGTAGTTGCCTTCGACGAAGTTGTAAGAGATGTTTTCAGCAGCGGAGGCCGCAAACGGCAGGGCTGCGAGGAGGCCGAGGGCCAGCAGTGAGTTCTTCATGATCGATACCTGTACTTATGGTTTGGGCCGGCGCTGAGGCGGATGCCGTTCGCTGCCGAGATGTAAATTCTCCGTTATTCGATGGAACGCGACATGAATTCTGGACTGACCGGTTGATGAATCATCGCGCCAGATTCAGCTGCGCTTTTGTGTGGCGCAGAGACGAGCGCATAGCGCACGTGCAAAGCGTGACGGCCTAGCGATTGCCCAGCAATGGTGCGAGGCACGTGCAGAAAGACAAAAAAAGAGCAGCATTTACAGCTTTTTCGCCCTCACAGCTGGCGCAAGCACATTGTACTGACACGACCGCTGGGAGCATTGCGCTCCTGTTGAACAGACCTGTGGAGCTGCATCGTGGCGAAGAAAAAGACAGTGGCGCGGTTTCTGGCCGAGACGCTGCAGAGCGCAGGGGTGGAGCGGATCTGGGGTGTGACCGGCGACAGCCTCAATGGCTTGACCGACGCCTTGCGCGAGATGCAAACCATTGAGTGGATGCATGTGCGTCACGAGGAAGTAGCTGCGTTCGCGGCGGGTGCCGAGGCAGCGGTGACCGGTCAGCTGGCGGTATGTGCAGGCAGTTGTGGGCCGGGCAATCTGCATCTGATCAACGGGCTGTTCGATTGTCATCGCAGCCGACAGCCCGTACTTGCGATCGCCGCGCACATTCCGTCCTCGGAGATCGGCCTGAATTATTTCCAGGAGACCCATCCGCAGGAACTGTTCCGCGAGTGCAGCCATTTCGTGGAGTTGGTGACCAACCCGGCGCAGTTGCCGGAAGTGCTGCATCGGGCCATGCGCTCGGCGATCCTGCAGCAAGGTGTGGCGGTGGTGGTGATCCCGGGTGATATCGCGTTGCTGGAGATGGGCAAGCAGGTGTCTACCGCCTGGCCGCCGCTGCGCCAGCCGCGCGTGCTGCCTGCCGCCGCGGATGTACAGCAGTTGGCCGAGTTGTTGCAGCAAAGCAAGGCGGTGACTTTGTTATGCGGCAGTGGTTGCGCCGGCGCCCATGACGCGGTGGTGGCCCTGGCCGATACGCTGGGTGCGCCCATCGTGCATGCGTTGCGCGGCAAGGAACACGTGGAGTGGGAAAACCCGTTCGACGTCGGCATGACCGGATTGATCGGTTTCAGTTCCGGCTATCACGCGATGCTCAATTGCGACACCTTGATCATGCTGGGCACGGATTTCCCGTACCGGCAGTTCTATCCGAAGGACGCGACCATCGTGCAGGTGGACCGCGACCCGAGCGCGCTTGGGCGGCGCACGCCATTGCAGCTGGGCATTGCGGCGGATGTGGGCGAAACCATCGCCGCGTTGCTGCCGCAGTTGCAGCGCCGCGAAGAACGTGGGTTCCTCGAAAAATCGCTTGCGCACTATCGCAAGGCGCGCGAAGGACTGGATGACCTGGCGGTGCCGGCAGACCCGGGCGAGCCGTTGCATCCGCAGTTCGTCACCCGGCTGATCAGCCAGATTGCCGACCAGGATGCGGTGTTCACCTGCGATGTCGGCACGCCGACGGTGTGGGCTGCACGCTACCTGCGCATGAACGGCAAGCGTCGCTTGCTGGGGTCGTTCAATCACGGCTCGATGGCCAACGCGATGCCGCAGGCGCTGGGTGCACAGGCGGCGTTTCCAGGGCGCCAGGTGATCTCGCTCTCCGGCGATGGCGGGTTCGCGATGCTGATGGGCGATTTCATTTCGCTGGCGCAGTTGAACCTGCCGGTGAAGATCGTGGTGTTCAACAATGCGTCGCTGGGATTCGTGGCGATGGAGATGAAGGCCGCCGGCTACCTGGATACCGGCACTGAATTGCGCAACCCGGACTTTGCCGCGATGAGCAATGCGATGGGCATCTTGGGCATTCGCGTGGATGAGTCATCGCAGCTGGAACGTGCATTGCGGCAAGCCTTTGCGCATTCCGGCCCGGCGTTGGTGGATGTGCGCATCGCCACGCAGGAACTGGCGGTGCCGCCGGCGATCAAGCTCGAACAGGCCAAGGGCATGGGCCTGTATTTGCTCAAGGCGGTGATGAGCGGGCGCGGCGATGAGGTGATCGAACTGGTCAAGACCAACCTGCGCTGACGCGGCGAGCTCTATCATCGGCCGACCTTCTTCGGATCGCCTGTCATGCCACGTTCGTTGCTGCGACAACTGCTGCTGATCTGGGTGGTGATCGTGGCCGCTTGCGTGGGCGTGACCACGATGTTGTATGGCCTGTACCGGCAGACCGAGGGCGTGCGGCTGGAACAGGCGCGCCAGCAGCTGACCGACCAGTGCACGCGCATCGTGCAGCGCTATGCCGGCGCAAGCGAAGCGGCGCGCAGTGGCGACAACGGTGCAGGGTTGGCGGCAGTGGTGGTGCAACTCGTGTTAACCGATGCGCCCGGAGTGGAAGGCGGCGTGTGGAATGTCGACAAGGGTTTCATTGCCTACGCCTATCCCACCTACGACGGCAGCGACCACAAGACCGATATCCCTGCGGCCGAGTGGACCAGCATCGTGGGGACCGCGCGGCAAAGTGCAGTGGGCAACACGCCGGTGCAGTTCCGTCGCGATGGCAGCCGCGAAGTGGTGTTGATCAGCGCCTGCCCGCTGGCCGCGGGAACTGCTGCATGGACCATGTCGCGGGTGCCGGCCAGCACTTCGGATGCGTGGCGGCCATTGGCCATCGGCATGCTGCTGATCTTTGCGATGGTGGTGGTGTCTGCGATTGCGTTGGGTGTGGTGGTGCGGCGTTGGAGCCAGCGCTTGCAGCGCATCCAGCAGGCGCTGGCCGCCGATACCGAAACGCCGCAGATCCCGGTGACCGGTGCGCCGGAGCTTGACCGCCTGGGCGCCGCGGTCACCGACTATGCGCAGCGCAATGCGCAGGCGCTTGCACAAACACGCAGGCTCGCAGAGGAGCTGTCGCGGCACGAGCGGCTTGCTGCACTCGGGCGCATGACGGCCACGGTCGCGCATGAAATCCGAAACCCCATCGCCACCATGCGGCTGGCGGTGGAAAACGAGATCGCGCGCCGCGATGCCACGCCGGACGATGCTGCGCATGGCGAGTTGATGCTGGGGCAGATTCGCCGGCTGGATGGGGTGGTCGAAAGCCTGCTCGGCATGGTGCAGCCGATCCGGCTGCAGCTGGAGACGGTGCTGGTGCAGGACTGGTTGGCGCGCGTGCTGGAGCCGGGCCTGCCAGCGCCGCAGTTGAAGGTGCCGGACACGCCGCTGCAGTGGACCTTGGACCCGCAACAGCTTGAGCGCGCCGTGCATAACCTGCTGCGCAACGCGCTGCAGCACGCGGCCGCAGGTACACGCGTGCGGTTGGAGGCCACCGCCAGCGAACACTCGTTGCGCTTGCAGGTGTCCAATCGCGGCGAGGCGATTGCCGCGCCGATCGCCGCGCAGCTGTTCGAGCCGTTCGTCAGCGGGCGCAGCGACGGCAATGGGCTTGGCCTGGCGCTGGTGCGCGAGATCGCGCGCGCGCACGGCGGCCAGGTGCACTACACGCATGCCGATGGCGTGACCCATTTCATTCTGGAGCTGCCATGGCGCGCATCCTGATCATCGATGACGACGCAGCGTTTCTGGCGACCTTGCAGGCGACCTTGCGCTCGCTCGGGCACACCGTGATTGCGGTCGATAACGGGCCCGATGGTGTGGCGCGCTTGAACGAGGGCGGGCTGGAGCTGGCGTTCGTGGATTTCCGCATGCCCGGCATGGATGGCATCGAGGTGCTGCGCGCACGCCTGGACAATGCGCTCGCGCGCCAGGTGTCGTTGGTGATGCTGACCGCGTATGCGTCCAGCGGCAACACCATCGAAGCGATGACGCTGGGGGCCTTCGATCACCTGGTCAAGCCGGTGGGGCGTGCCGATATCGTCGATGTGGTGGAGCGTGCGTTGGCGAGCCGCGCAGATGCACCGCCTGCCGATGACGACGAGATGCCAGCGCCCGAAGACGACGATGCGCTGGTTGGCCATAGCCCGGCAATGCGCATGGTGCATAAGCGTATCGGGCTGGCAGCCGGCGCGGAGTTGCCGGTGCTGATCACCGGCGAAACCGGTACCGGCAAGGAGCTGGCCGCACGTGCGCTGCATCGTGCCAGTGCGCGCGCGCAGGCCGCTTTTGTCGCGGTGAACTGCGCGGCGATTCCGCTGGAGTTGATGGAAAGCGAATTGTTCGGCCATCGCAAGGGCGCCTTTTCCGGTGCGACCAGCGACCGCATCGGCCTGATTCGCGAAGCCGACGGCGGCACCTTGTTTCTGGACGAAATCGGCGACATGCCGCTGCCGATGCAGGCAAAGCTGCTGCGCTTTCTACAGGAAGGCGAAGTGACACCGCTCGGTGGGCGCGGCGCGCAGAAGGTGGATGTGCGCGTGCTGGCCGCCACCCATCGCGATCTGGCAGCGTGGGTGGCGGCCGGGCAATTCCGCAGCGATCTGCGCTACCGCTTGAATGTGGTGCCGATCGAGCTGCCGCCGCTGCGCGAGCGCGGGCAGGACATCGTGCTGCTGGCGCACTACTTTTTGCGTGGTGGCCATGGCAGCGCGCGTGCACTGTCGCCGGCGGCGCAGGCACGCCTGTTGGCGCATCCGTGGCCAGGCAACGTGCGCGAGTTGCGCAACGTCATGCAACGCAGCCAGCTGCTGGTGCGCGGCCACCGGATCGAGGCCGAGGATCTGGACGAAGCACTCGGCGAGACGGCCACCCAGCACTTCGCACCAGTGCCCAGCGATGTCAGCCTGCCCGAGGCCGTGGCGCGCCTGGAGAAACAGATGATCCAGGCCGCGCTGGCGCACAGCGGCGGCAATCGCGCCGAAGCGGCGCGCAGGCTCGGCATTCACCGGCAGTTGCTGTATCGCAAGCTCGATGAGCATGGGTTGCAGTAACGGCCGGGCGCTGCATGCGGCGCGTGGCGTCGCGCTTGGTCATCCCTGCTGCCTGGCCGCTGAGGAGTGAGGTCATCCAGATGCGGCGTCGTGGCGCTGCGCAATGCGTCCAGATCACGACACGGATGGGCAGTGCGGCCCACATGTGTCTTCAAAGCGGACAACCTGTCTGGAATGCAGACGCCTATGTGCCGTTCCAGCAACACAAACCCCTTGAAACCAAAGGATTTCGACGTTGGCACAGTTACTGCTTTGTAGTTACCGCAAGCGGCGCTCCTGCCGCTCTGGAGAACACCTGATGATGCGTCAGACCGCACTTGCTTTTGCATTGGCCTGCAGCGTGGCAACGGCCGCCGCGCAGGTGCCTGCAGCACCCGCCGCAGCGATTGCACCGCCTCCGCCGGTCGGCGCCCCGCCACCGCCGCCAATGCCACCCGCACCGCCAGCGCCCGTGGCCGCCACGCCGGTGCAGGTAAACGGTACCGTCGAGCGTTTCATGCTCAATCCCAATGGCGAGGTCGATGGCCTGTGGCTGCGCGACGGCACCCAGGTGGCGTTTGCGCCGCATCTGTCCAGCGAGCTGCAGGCCGCCGTGCGCCGTGGCGATGCGGTGGCCGTGCAGGGCTATCGCCTGGGCAGCCTGCCGGTGCTGCGTGCCAGCAGCATCCGTTCCACCCGCGGCGGGCGCGAGGTGGTAGACCGTCCGCCCAGCGCTGCCCTGCCGCCCGCACCGCCGGCGCCTGCCGCGTTGACGCCCTTGCAGGCGGAGGGCCGCATCGAGCGGCTGGTGTATGGGCCGGGTGGCGAAACCAATGGTGCGCTGTTGAGCGATGGCACCGTGGTGCGCATGCCGCCGCATCTGGCATTGCAACTTGGCGACCTGTTGCGCACCGGCGCGCCATTGAGCGTGCGCGGCTTCGGTGTCGCCACCACCGCAGGGCGCGCGATCGAAGCCACCCAGGTGGGCCGCGACCGCGCCTCGCAACGGGCGTTGTTCAACCCGCCGCGTCCGGATGGCCCGCTGCCACCCGCACCGCCGGCACCGCCGGTGCCACCGGCTGCGCCGCCGCCGCGCTGATCCGCGCACTGCGTTGATCCAGCCACCGTCGCCTGCGCGTCGGTGGCGCTGACACCGAAGTTGTCTACGTGCCCTCACCGCGCCGCATGCGTGGTGCCGGGCGCGGATTGCCGGCATTGGCCGGTCCTTACCTTGTTGGAGTAACACCATGCATTGGGTCGACCCTGATTTCCTCCCCGCCACCCGCGGCACCCTGGCGCGTTTCCTGCTCAATCCCAAGGCCGATATCGATGGCCTGCTGCTTACCGATGGCACCGAAGTGCACACGCCGCCGCATCTGTCGGCTGCGCTGCTGAAGGCGCTCAAGCCCGGCAGCACGCTCACCCTGCGCGGCCTCAAGCCGCGCGATGTGGACATGCTGGTGGCCCTGGCGATCGACCCGGAAGGCGGCAAGCGCATCCTCGATGAAGGCCCGCATGGGCCGCATGCCAAACCCAAGCCCAAGCCCAAGCCGCCGGGCAAACCGCCCAAGCCGGAAGTGGCCCAGCACAGCGGCACCATCACCCGGTTGCTGCACGGCCCGCACGGGCAGGTGCACGGGGTACTGCTGGACGATGCGGTGACGGTGCGGTTTGCGCCGCATGCCGGTGCCGATTTCGCCAAACAGCTGGTGGTCGGCAAGCCACTGGTAGCCGAAGGCGATACCAAGGCCACCCCGCACGGCGTGCTGATCCATGCCCACGCCTTGGGCAGCAAGGCGGCGACGCTGAAGCAGATCGCGCATCCGCCGCACGGCTCCGCACACAAACCCAAGCCCAAGCCCAAGTATTAGGAGCCGGACATGCAGCCACCGCGTGCGGTTGAGATGGTTGCCCTCCGGTCTGTCACGCACGCCGGCCTGTGTGCCGGCGTTGCATCGCATGGCCGAGCACTGCCATGCCGATGACCAGGGCCAGGCCGCGCGGTACGCGCGCGCTGGAAGCACTGCACTTCAGCGTGGCCGATGTGCAGGACGGGCTGGGGCCGTTCCTCAGTGTGTTCCTGCAGTCGAAGGGCTGGTCGGTGGCGGCGATCGGCACGGTGATGAGTGTGGGCGGCATTGCCGGCATGCTCGCCACCACGCCAGCCGGCGCGCTGGTCGATGCCACCCGGCGCAAGCGCGCCGTGGTGGTGATCGGCTGCCTGGCGATCCTGCTTGCCACCGCGTTGATCTGGCTGCATCCCACCTCTTCCGGGGTGGTTGCCGCGCAGGTGGCCTCGGCACTCGCAGCGGCCGGCATCGGCCCGGCATTGACCGGTATCACCCTGGGGCTGGTGCACGCGCGCGGCTTCGACCATCAACTGGCGCGCAATCAGGTTGCCAACCATGCCGGCAACATGCTGGCGGCGGTGCTGGCCGGCTGGTTGGGGTGGCGCTACGGGTTTGCGGCGGTGTTCCTGCTCACCGCAGTTTTCGGCGTGCTGGCGCTGGTGGCCGTGCTGGCGATTCCGGCGGCGGCCATCGACCACCGCGCAGCGCGTGGTCTGGGAACCCGCGACGGTGGCGATGCGCTGCGTGGCTGGCGGGTGTTGCTGACCTGCCGCCCACTGGCGTTGCTGGCGGCCACGCTGGGGCTGTTCCATCTGGGCAATGCGGCGATGCTGCCGCTGTACGGCATGGCGATTGTGGCGGCGCATGCCGGCGACCCGAGTGCGCTGACCGCCACCACCATCGTGGTGGCACAGGCCACCATGATGGTGGTCGCATTGCTGGCGATGCGCTGGATCCGCGTGCACGGGCATTGGTGGGTGTTGCTGGTGGCCTTCATGGCCTTGCCATTGCGCGCGCTGGTGGCGGCATCGGTGATCCATGGCTGGGGCGTGTTTCCGGTACAGATCCTCGATGGGCTCGGCGCCGGCCTGCAAAGCGTGGTGGTGCCGGCGCTGGTTGCGCGGTTGTTGCAAGGCACCGGGCGCGTGAACGTCGGCCAGGGCGCGGTGATGACGGTGCAGGGCATCGGTGCAGCGCTGAGCCCGGCGCTTGGCGGCTGGCTGGCGCATGCCTTCGGCTACCGCATCGCGTTTCTGACGTTAGGTGCGATCGCGCTGCTGGCGGTGGCCTTATGGGCTGGCTGTCGCGGCATGTTGCAGGCCACTGGCGCTGTGCAGGCTGCGCGGTGATCGACGCGCAGCTGCGTGTCGCTGCGTTCGACAGTGGCTAGTGGCCGCCAGCGAAGTTCCACTGCCGCCAGGCTTCGAACACCATCACGGCAACCGTGTTGGACAGATTGAGGCTGCGGTTGTCCGGGCGCATCGGCAAACGTAGCCGGTGCTGCGGCGGGATCGATTCCAGCACCTCGGCCGGCAGGCCGCGGGTTTCCGGGCCGAACAAGAACGCGTCGCCATCGGCGAATTGCGGTGTGTCGTAGCGCACCGTGCTGCGGGTGCTCAGTGCAAACACGCGCTTGGGCGCGATCGCGGCCAGTGCGCTTGGCAGGTCGGCGTGCACCTGTAGCGGTGCGTATTCGTGATAGTCCAGGCCGGCGCGCTTGAGCTGCTTGTCGCTGAGGTCGAAGCCGAGCGGCTCGATCAGGTGCAGACGCGCGCCGGTGTTGGCGCACAAGCGAATCACATTGCCCGTATTGGGCGGAATTTCGGGCTGAAACAGGATGACATCGAGGACGGGGGCTGACATGCGCGCAAGTGTAGCTGCGCGCGTGCTTAAAGGCTGATGGCGGCGTTGACCAGCGCTTCCAGCTCGACCGGCGAGGGCTGCATCTGCGGTGCCGGCAGGTTGACGATGACCTGGCCCATCAGCGCACCGATCGCGGTAGCGGCCTGGCCAGTGGCGGTCTGCGTGCTGGCGGCGGAGTTGCGCACCACCCGATCGGCGCGCTGTTCGGCCGAAGGACGCACCTGCACCGCAGCCAGGGTGACGATGCGCGGGCCAGCCTGTTCGGCAGCCAGTGCAGCCAGCTGCTCGGCCGACGGGCGTACCTGTACGGCGCTCAGGGTGCGGATGTCGCCGCTGCGCTCCAGCGTTTGCTGGGCGATCTGATCGGCGGCCGGGCGGACCTGGACGGTGTCCAGGCTGGCGGCCTGGGCATATCCGGCCAGGCTGGCGCCAGCAAACAGGGCGGCGGAGAGGGCGATGCGCAGGGTCTGGGTCTTCATGGCGAGGTCTCTTGGTGTTGTTAGTCAGTGGTGTGGTAGTAAGGTAGTACACCGTTTCGGTATACACAAGGACTTTCGCTGCATTTTTTTTTCATTCAGCTGGAGGTCAGTTTCGAGTGCGAGCGGTGTTGCGAGAGACATCAGAGCAAACCGCGCGCATAACCGCAGGCCATTGTTTTAAATAGGTTTTTGTGCGTGCGGCAGTGTCCGTGTCCGACACCCGGACGGATCGCAGGACGGTGGACACGGCGCCAGGCCTGTCATGGCAGCTGGAACGCTGGCGATTCAGCGCGCTGAATGGGGCAGGTGCAGGCGCCGGTACGCGCCTGATGGCCGGCAGGCAACTGCGGCACAATCCCGGCCTTGCCCCTTAGGTGTGATGACTCATGCGCGTGCTGATGCTGTCTGTTCTGGTTGCCACCACCACCGCGGCCTGCACCTGGGTGCCGATCAAACAAAGCGGCAAAAGCGTGCAGGTCCTGCCCAAAGGCCCTGTGCCAGCTGGGTGTCAGCAGCAGGGCGAAGTGGTGGTGACGGTCAAGAGCAAGGTCGGTTTCTACAACCGCAACCCGCTGCGCGTGCAGGAAGAGCTGGAAACGCTGGCGCGCAACGAGGCGCCGGGTGCCAATGCCAATGCGGTGCAGGCGCAGGGTGAGCCGGCCGATGGCAGCCAGCGTTTCAACGCGTTTCGCTGCCCGCCGCGCTGAACCGTTGGGCTGGGACGGAGGCTGTTCAATTGTAAAGATGCGGTAAAACCGGCCAGCAGCTAGACTGACGCCCCCTCGCCTGACGCCATGGCGCTATTTCGATGCTCTTCCAGAATGTCTCCATCGCGGGACTGGCGCACATTGATGCGCCGCACACGCTGACTTCCAAGGAAATCAACGAGCGCCTGCAACCGACCTACGACCGCCTCGGGATCAAGACCGACGTGTTGGGCGACGTTGCCGGTATCCATGCACGGCGCCTGTGGGACCAGGATGTCCAGGCATCGGACGCCGCCACGCTGGCCGCACGCAAGGCCCTGATCGACGCCGGCATCGGCATCGAAAAGATCGGCCTGCTGGTCAACACCTCGGTGAGCCGCGACTACCTGGAGCCGTCCACGGCCTCCATCGTGTCCGGCAATCTGGGCGTCGGCGACCACTGCGTGACCTTCGACGTGGCCAACGCCTGCCTTGCCTTCATCAACGGCATGGATATCGCCGCGCGCATGCTCGAGCGCGGCGAGATCGACTACGCGCTGGTCGTGGATGGCGAGACCGCCAACCTGGTGTACGAGAAGACCCTCGAGCGTATGACCTCGCCGGACGTCACCGAGGAAGAGTTCCGCAACGAACTCGCCGCGTTGACCCTGGGCTGCGGTGCTGCGGCCATGGTGATGGCGCGCACCGAGCTGGTGCCCGACGCGCCGCGCTACAAGGGCGGCGTGACCCGCTCGGCCACCGAGTGGAACAAGCTGTGCCGGGGCAACCTGGACCGCATGGTCACCGACACCCGGTTGCTGCTGATCGAAGGCATCAAGCTGGCGCAGAAGACCTTCGTGGCCGCGCGTCAGGTGCTGGGCTGGGCGGTGGACGAACTGGACCAGTTCGTCATCCACCAGGTCAGCCGCCCGCACACCGCCGCGTTCGTGAAGTCGTTCGGCATCGACCCGTCCAAGGTCATGACCATCTTCGGCGAGCACGGCAACATTGGCCCGGCCTCGGTGCCGATCGTGCTGAGCAAGCTGAAGGAGCTTGGCCGCCTGAAGAAGGGCGACCGGATCGCGCTGCTGGGCATCGGCTCGGGCTTGAACTGCTCGATGGCGGAAGTGGTTTGGTGAAGCCGCATGGCCATCCCAGAGATGGGCTGGCCGCTTTCTAGCAAGCGGTTGCCACGTTCCATCCCACTCCAGGCGCCGATTGCGCTCATGGCAGTCTCGATAAGTATGAGATTCCAGTTTTTTCGACATGACGCTGGCATCATGTCGATTCTGTCGACATGAGCGCATCGCATGGATCCCCAGCGTCCGTATAACGATCTGCCTGCGTTGCCGCCTGCGGTGGAGCTCGAGACCCGCGGGCTGCTCAAGGCATGTATTGAGGCGCACAAGGCATTGGCATCGCTTCGCCAGGCCACCGGACATTTGCCAAACCCGGCTGTGTTGATCAATACCATTCCCATCCTGGAAGCACAGGCGAGTTCGGAGATCGAGAACATCGTCACGACCACGGATGAGCTGTTTCGCTACGCCGCGCATCAAGACGCTGCCAATCCAGCAACGCGAGAAGCCCTGCGCTATCGCACCGCCTTGCAGGAAGGCTTTATTTCGCTGCGTACGCGCCCGCTCTCCACCCGCACCGCAGAGATCGTATGCACTCGCATCAAAAATGCAGAAATGCAGGTGCGGCGTGTACCCGGCACGGCACTGGCCAATCAGCAGACCGGTGACGTGATCTATACGCCCCCAGTCGGCGAGGCGGTGTTACGCGAAAAGCTGGCCAATTGGGAGCGCTTCATCCACGAGGCGCCCGAGATCGACCCATTGATTCGCATGGCAGTGGCGCACTATCAATTCGAGGCCATCCATCCGTTCACCGACGGCAATGGGCGTACTGGACGTGTGCTCAATCTCTTGATGCTGGTCGAGCAGGATCTGCTTGACCAACCTGTGCTGTACCTGTCTCGCTACATCATCGAACGTAAGGCGGATTACTACCGCTTGCTGCTGGCCGTCACGCGCGACGGCGCATGGGCCGAGTGGGTCGCTTACATGCTGGATGCAGTTGCCGATACCGCACGCTGGACCGGCGCCAAGATCGAGGCCATTCGCCAATTGCATGAGCATGCATGTGAGTGGGTTCGTGCCGAGCGCCCGAAAACCTACAGCCGCGAACTGGTGGATGTGCTTTTCAGCCAGCCTTACTGCCGCATTCAAGGCGTCGTGGATGCCGGTATCGCCAAGCGCGAAACCGCGGCGCGTTATCTTCGCGACTTGGTGGATATCGGCGTACTGCACGAGCAGCGCATGGGGAAAGAGAAATTGTTCCTGCATCCGGCGTATCTGCGCCTGTTGTCCGACAATGCGCACGCAGCGCAGCGTTATGCCTTGCCGCAAAGAATTCAGCACTGATGCCTAGCAAGCAAAGCAGCGAGCTTGCATCGCCTGTCTCGCTGGAGCTTGCCGACATGCGCGAAGCCGTTGCTGTACACGTGCCAGGTCAGCGCCTGAGCCGTGCAGACCCTTTTGAAACATATCGGATACGTTTTTCATGAACTACCCCGGCTATCCCTTCACTCCCAAGCGCCTTGAGGTGCGTCCCGGCGTTGCGATGTCGTATCTGGACGAAGGTCCGCGCGATGGCGAGGTGGTCGTGATGCTGCACGGCAATCCGTCGTGGAGTTATCTGTGGCGGCACCTGGTGAGCGGGCTGTCCGATCGCTACCGCTGCATCGTGCCCGACCATATCGGCATGGGGCTGTCCGACAAGCCGGACGATGCGCCCGATGCGCAGCCGCGTTACGCGTACACGCTGCAGTCGCGCGTGGACGATCTGGACACGCTGTTGCGGCATCTGGGCATCACCGGGCCGGTCACGCTGGCGGTGCACGATTGGGGCGGCATGATCGGCTTCGGCTGGGCGCTGTCGCACCATGCGCAGGTCAAGCGGCTGGTGATCACCAACACGGCTGCATTCCCGTTGCCGGCGGAAAAGCCGATGCCGTGGCAGATCGCGATGGGGCGCCACTGGCGGCCGGGCGAGTGGTTTATCCGCACCTTCAATGCGTTTTCGTCCGGCGCTTCGTGGTTTGGCGTATCGCGGCGGATGCCGGCCGATGTGCGTCGCGCCTACGTGGCGCCGTACAACACCTGGCGCAATCGCATCTCCACCATCCGCTTCATGCAGGACATCCCGCTGTCGCCGGCCGACAAAGGCTGGTCGTTACTGGAGCGCTCGGCGCAGGCGTTGCCCGCGTTCGCCGATCGCCCGGCCTTCATCGCCTGGGGCTTGCGCGATATCTGCTTCGACAAGCACTTCCTGGCCGGCTTTCGCAAGGCGCTGCCGAATGCCGAAGTCACCGCGTTCGAGGATGCCAATCACTACGTGCTGGAAGACAAGCATGAGGTGCTGGTGCCGGCGATTCGTACGTTTCTGGAGCGCAATCCGCTGATGTAACGCGCTACCGCCGGCATTAGATCGCACGTGCTCGCCAGCTGCGAGCCGTGCCAAGCAGATGCGGGCCGTGCAAGGCGACGCAGCGGAGCGGTCGTGCAGGCTATGCGTCGGCGGTCTTCAGGGACGCATTGCGTGCGTGTTGCGCTGACGCGTTACAGCACCGGCAACGGATTGCGTTGCGCATCGTCCACGCCAGCCCAGTCGGCCTCGGTCAGTGCATGCAGGCCATGCGCCAGGCGCGATTTATCGCACTGTGCACTGCGCAGCCCGAATTCCAGCGAGGCCGGGACGGCGGCGCAGGACGACGGGCGCCGGTCATGGATGCTGCAGCGGCTATACCGGCCGATGTCGGCATCCAGGGCGATGCAGCGTGGCTGCGATTGCGAGGTGCCGCGCATCACGCGCTCATGCGTGCGCAACGATTCGGTCAACTCGATCGGCACCCTGCCACCCAATGCGGGGTCGGCTTCGCTCCAGTGGAAACTGACGCGGAAATAGGCGCAGCAGGCGCCGCAGGTAAGGCAGGGGTGTGCCATGGAATGCCGGGCCTGGCGCGGCGAAATCGCGTGGGGAGCGCGGCATTCTGACCGAACCACGGCGCGAAACAAGGGGCGCGCGACGACGGCCGGTTAGCGATTCAGATGTGGTCTGCGCCGCATGGACGTCCCACGGCCAGCGCGTGATGTGTTGGGTGCGCCATGCGATGCGTGCGCACTGCGATAGCGTGTGCGGCGGCGGCTGCGCATCAACGCGCCACGGACCTGTGCGATGTGGCGGCCCGCGCGCGCGCCTTGCGTTCTCGCAATTCCCGCAAGCAGCCCCGCAAGCGACCGGTGCCATTGGCGCATGGGTGATAATGCGCAGATGACGACTCTCTGCAATATCGCGGCCACCTTGCCGCAACTGGCGCGCGAGCGCCCCGATCAAATCGCCATTCGCTGCCCGGGTGCCCGTGGCGCCAATGGATTCGCGGCCTACGATGTGACCTTGAGCTATGCCGAACTGGACGCGCGCAGCGATGCGATTGCCGCAGGCCTGGCGCTGCACGGCATCGGGCGCGGCGCGCGCGCGGTGGTGATGGTGCGGCCGTCGCCGGAATTCTTCCTGCTGATGTTCGCCCTGTTCAAGGCTGGCGCGGTGCCGGTGCTGGTGGATCCAGGCATCGACAAGCGTGCGCTCAAGCAATGCCTGGACGAAGCGCAGCCGCAGGCATTTATCGGCATTCCGCTGGCGCAGCTGGCGCGCCGCTTGCTGCGCTGGGCGCGCTCGGCCAAACAGATTGTCACCGTCGGCGGACGTTACGGCTGGGGCGGGGTGACGCTGGCGCACGTGGAGCGCGATGGCGCCGGCGCCGGTAGCCAGCTGGCCGACACCGCGCCCGACGATGTGGCCGCGATCCTGTTCACCAGCGGCTCGACCGGTGTGCCCAAGGGGGTGGTGTACCGCCACCGGCACTTTGTCGGCCAGATCGAATTGCTGCGCAACGCGTTCGACATGCAGCCCGGCGGCGTGGATCTGCCGACGTTTCCGCCATTCGCCTTGTTCGACCCGGCGCTGGGGCTGACCTCGGTGATTCCGGACATGGACCCGACGCGCCCGGCCACCGCCGACCCGCGCAAGTTGCACGATGCCATCGCGCGCTTCGGTGTCACCCAGTTGTTCGGCTCGCCTGCGCTGATGCGCGTGTTGGCCGACTATGGGCAGCCGCTTCCCAACGTGCGCCTGGCCACCTCGGCCGGTGCGCCGGTGCCACCGGACGTGGTGGCGAAGATCCGCGCGCTGTTGCCGGCCGATGCGCAATTCTGGACGCCGTACGGCGCCACCGAATGCCTGCCGGTGGCGGCGATCGAAGGCCGCACCCTGGACGCCACGCGCGCGGCCACCGAAGCCGGTGCCGGCACCTGCGTGGGGCAGGTGGTTGCGCCCAATGAGGTGCGCATCATCGCCATCGACGATGCGGCCATTCCCGACTGGCGCGGCGTGCGCGTGCTGGCGCCGGGCGAGGTCGGCGAGATCACCGTCGCCGGTCCCACTACCACCGATACCTATTTCAATCGCGATGCGGCCACGCGCATTGCCAAGATCCGCGAGCGCCGCAGTGATGGCAGCGAGCGCATCGTGCACCGCATGGGCGATGTGGGTTACTTCGATGCCGAAGGGCGGCTGTGGTTCTGCGGGCGCAAGACCCACCGCGTGGAAACCGCCAGCGCTGCGCTGTACACCGAACAGGTGGAGCCGGTGTTCAACGTACATCCGCAGGTGCGCCGCACCGCGCTGGTGGGCGTGGGCGCACTCGGTCACCAGCAGCCGGTGCTGTGCGTGGAGTTGCAGCCGGGCGTGGCGGCGTCGGCATTTGCGCAGGTGCAAACCGACTTGCGCGCGCTGGGGGCGGCACATCCGCATACCGCAGGCATCGCGCGTTTCCTGCGTCATCCCGGCTTCCCTGTGGATATTCGCCATAACGCCAAGATCGGCCGGGAAACGCTGGCGGTCTGGGCGGCGCAGCAGCGTGCGTCATCGGCTGCTGCGTAACGGCGCTGCGTCGGCGTGTAGCGCCACGCGCGCGGGTGGCCGTTCTTTTTTAGGTTCTTGCAAGGGAGGTGGTGCGTGCGGATTCTGGTGACCGGTGGTGGTGGCTTTCTTGGCCAGGCGTTGTGCCGCGGTTTGCGCGCGCGTGGGCACGAGGTGGTGAGCTTCCAGCGCGGCGATTATCCGGTGCTGCAGACGCTGGGCGTGGGCCAGATCCGTGGCGACCTGGCCGACCCGCAAGCGGTGCAGCATGCCTTCGCCGGCATCGATGCGGTGTTTCATAACGCCGCCAAGGCCGGTGCGTGGGGCAGTTACGACAGCTATCACCAGGCCAACGTGGTGGGCACGCAGAACGTGATCGATGCCTGCCGCGCCAACGGCGTGCCACGGTTGATCTACACCTCCACGCCCAGCGTGACCCATCGCGCCACCAACCCGGTGGAAGGGCTCGGCGCCGACGAAGTGCCGTATGGCGAAGATCTGCGCGCGGCTTACGCGGCAACCAAGGCGATTGCCGAGCGTGCGGTGCTGGCAGCCAACGATGCGCAACTGGCAACCATCGCCTTGCGTCCGCGGCTGATCTGGGGGCCGGGCGACAATCACTTGCTGCCGCGCCTGGCAGCGCGTGCCCGTGCCGGCCGTCTGCGCATGGTCGGCGATGGCAGCAATCTGGTCGACAGCACGTACATCGACAATGCTGCGCAGGCGCATTTCGATGCGCTCGACCACCTTGCCGCAGGCGCTGCCTGCGCAGGCAAGGCGTACTTCATTTCCAACGGCGAACCGTTGCCGATGCGCGAGTTGCTCAATCGTTTGCTGGCTGCCGTGGATGCACCGGCGGTGACGCGCTCGCTGTCGTTCAAGACCGCGTACCGCATCGGTGCCGTATGCGAAACGCTGTGGCCACTGTTGCGTCTGCCAGGCGAGATGCCGTTGACGCGGTTTCTGGTGGAGCAGCTGTGCACGCCACATTGGTACAGCATGGAGCCGGCGCGTCGCGACTTCGGCTATGTGCCGCGCATCAGCATCGATGAAGGGCTCAATCGGCTGCGATCCTCATCTTCCAACGACATCGCCATCACTCGATAAAGACCGGCACATCCACAAGATACGTCTGCGCCGATTCGGCACGACAACTTTTTGGAACCATTGCCATGCTGCATTACGCCATCATCTTTTTCGTCATCGCCATCATTGCTGCCGTGCTGGGCTTCAGTGGTATCGCCGGTGCGGCGACCAATATCGCCTGGATCCTGTTCGTGGTGTTCCTGATCCTGGCAGTGATCTCGATGTTCCGTCGCGGCAAGGTATAACGCCTAAACGCGATACGTCACGGCAGCGGCGCTGCCGATCGGCGCTCACATGGCCCGCTTCCGCAAGGAGGCGGGCCATGTGCGTTTATGGCCGCATGTATGCAGGTTTCAGCTGAAGACAGCCGCTTTGCATAGCTGCACCCGCATACAGCACAGACAACGCAGTGCGATGCGCAGTGCCGAATGCGAGCGATGCAGCGGTTAATGCGCGGTGTCGCGGCGGCATCGCCATCAGTGCGGTTCGACCGCGCTACGCAACAACTGGTCGTCGGCGTGCCGTTGCAATGCCAGCTCGATCAACTGCGTGATCAGGCTTGTGTAGTCCAGCCCGCTTGCCTGCCACAATTTCGGATACATGCTGATACGGGTGAAGCCCGGCAACGTGTTGACCTCGTTGATCACGATGCGCCCATCGGCGCACAGGAAGACATCCACACGCGCCATGCCGGCGCAGTCCAGCGCCTGGTAGGCCTGCACCGCAATCTGCTGGATGCGCTGCTGGGTCTGCGCATCGATGTCGGCCGGAATCACGATCTCGGCACCGTGTTCGCTGATGTATTTGGTGTCGTAAGAATAAAACGCGTCGTGCACCACCACTTCGCCGCAGACGCTGGCCTGGGGCGTGGCATTGCCCAGGACGGCGCATTCGATTTCGCGGCCGGCAATCGCCGACTCCACCAACACCTTGTGGTCGTACGCCAGGGCCAATGCGAGTGCGGCGGCGAACTCGTCGGCCGTGCGCACCTGGCTGACGCCCACCGACGAGCCCTGGTTGGCCGGTTTGACGAACAGCGGCAGGCCCAGCTGCGCGATCAATGCCGCCACATCGGCCTGCGCAGCGGTTTGGCGGTTGAAGCAGACGAACGGCGCCACCGCCAGGCCGGCATCGCGCAGCACGCGCTTGGCCATGTCCTTGTCCATCGCCACTGCCGAGCCGAGCACGCCGGAGCCGACAAAGGGCAGGTTGGCCATGCGCAGCAACCCCTGCAGCGAGCCGTCTTCACCCAGGGTGCCGTGCACGATGGGAAACACCACATCGATCTGCGCCAGTGCCTGCCCCGGCTGGATGGGCTGCAATTGCTGCTGTTGCGCGCCCGGTAGCAGCGCCACCCCGCGACCGCTGCGATGCAGTGCAATGCATGCCGGGTCGTCGGCATGGAGCAGGAAGCTGTCGGGGTCGTTGACGTGCCAGTGGCCTTGCTTGTCGATGCCGATCAGCACCGGCTCGAAGCGCTGCGGGTCCAGCGCATCCAGGATGTTGCGCGCCGACTGTAGCGAGACCTCGTGCTCGGCAGACTTGCCGCCGAAGATGAGACCGACCCGAATCTTGCGCATTGCCTGCTCCTGCTACCGCCGAATGAGGGCGCCAGGATGCCTGTGCGGTAGGCGCCAGCGAAAGTGCGCCTGGCACTCGTGCGGGTCGTGCGAGGCAGACGCACTGCCGAGCACGCTCGAATACCGCCGTGACACGCGCCGCCTCACGCGGGGCTGGCAAGACGCGCGGCCGCCTGGTGCCAGCGCTAACCCCGTTGCCGTTGTCATGACCACGCGCCGAACCAAGGGGCATGCGCCGTTCGCATCGTCAGCCAGCTGCGACATGCAGGGACGGTAGAATGCGGGCATGCCCGGATCACTCTTCAATTCCCTCAAGCCGCTCGCCGGCCAGGCCCTGCAGGCAGCGCTCAACCGCGCGCTGGCGCTGGACCCGGACACCCGCGAGGCCCTGCTGCCGCTGGAAGGCCAGCGCATCGCACTGACCCTGGACGCGCCCGCGCTGGCCCTGCAGATCCGCGTGCATGAGCGCCGGTTGCTGGTCGGCCCGGTCGACCAGGCGCAGGAACCGGATCTGGCGGTGCGCAGCAGCCTGGCCGGCCTGCTCGGGCAGCTGCCGTTCCTGGCCAACGCGCGCCGCAGCGGTGCGCCGGCGGGGCGGCTCAAGGTCTCCGGCGATGCGGAGCTGGCGCGTCAGTTGCAGCAGCTGGCCGGCCGTTTCGACCCGGATTGGCAACTGCCGTTCGTGGCGGTGTTTGGCGAGATCCTGGGCGTGCAGATCGCCGGCGCGGTGCGCGCCGCGTTGCAGCAGGCACGTCGTAGCGCGGTGGATCTGGCGCACAGCGCGGCCGAATTCGTCACCGAAGAATCGCGCGATGTGGTGCCGCGCGCCGAGCTCGAAGCATTCCATGACGACGTGGACGAGCTACGCGACGATGTCGAACGGCTGGCCGCGCGCGTGAGCCGGCTGCGTGCGAGCGGAGGCGCGGCATGAAGGCGATCCTGCGGGCAAGCCGCATCGGCCGGGTGATCCTGCGCTACCGCCTGGATGCCTTGCTGGAAGGCACCCCGGCCGAGCGCTGGCTGCGGCTGGCCAAGCCGTTCGTGCCGCGGGCCAGTGCCGAAATCGCGGCGCAATCGCGTGGTGCGCGGCTGCGCCTGGCGCTGCAGGAGCTGGGCCCGATCTTCGTCAAGTTCGGGCAGATTCTTTCCACCCGGCGCGATCTGATCCCCGCCGATGTGGCCGAAGAACTCACCCTGCTGCAGGACCGGGTCAAGCCGTTCGACGGCGAGGCCGCGCGGCTGATCGTGGAAGGCGCGCTCGGCCTGCCGGTGAGCGTGGCGTTTGCCAGCTTCGACACCGTGCCGCTGGCGTCGGCCTCGATCGCGCAGGTACACGCCGCCACGTTGCCGCCGGATGCCAACGGCGTGCGCCGCGAGGTGGTGGTCAAGGTGCTGCGCCCGGATATCGAGCGCCAGATCGATGCCGACATCGCGCTGCTGCACTCGCTGGCCACCCTGGTCGAACGCACCCATCCGCGCGCCGACAAGATCCGTCCGCGCGAAGTGGTGGCCGAGATCGAAGGCACCTTGACGGCCGAACTGGATCTGCAGCGCGAAGGCGCCAATGCCAGCGTATTGCGCCGGTTCTGGGAAGGCTCGGACGATCTGTACGTGCCGGAAGTGATCTGGTCGCACACCGCCGAGCGCGCGCTCACGCTGGAGCGTGTGTACGGCATTCCCTCCGACGACATCGCCAAGCTCGATGCCGCCGGCATCGACCGCAAGGCGCTTGCGGCCAAGGGCGTGCGCGTGTTCTACACGCAGGTGTTCCGCGACAACTTTTTCCACGCCGATGCGCACGCCGGCAACATCTGGGTCGATTCGGACCCGGAGCGCCGGCTCAATCCGCGTTTCATCGCGCTGGATTTCGGCATCATGGGCCAGCTCTCGCAGGAAGATCAGTACTACCTGGCCGAGAACTTCATGGCGATCTTCCACAAGGATTACCGCCGCATGGCCGAGTTGCACGTCGAGGCGGGCTGGATGCCGAACAACGTGCGCATCGACGAACTGGAAGCAGCCGCACGCTCGGTGTGCGAGCCGTATTTCACCCGGCCGTTGTCGGAGATTTCGCTGGCGCAGGTGCTGATCAAATTGTTCCGTGTGGCGCAGCGCTATGAGCTGACGCTGCAGCCGCAGCTGATCCTGCTGCAGAAAACGCTGCTCAATATCGAAGGCGTGGGCCGGCAACTCGATCCCAAACTGGACATCTGGGCGGTAGCGCGGCCGGTACTCGAACGCATCCTGCGCGAGCGTTACAGCCCGCGCCGTGCGTTGCGCGAACTGGGCAAGCGGTTGCCGGAAATCATGACCCATGCGCCGGACATGCCGCGGTTGGTGCACAGCTGGTTGAAGCAGCAGGTGGAAGGCCGCCATCAGCTCGATATCCGCTCGGCGGAGTTGCGCGCGCTGGATGTGAGCCTGCGCAAGTTGCAGACGCGCGTGGTCACCGCCATCACCGGCAGCGGGCTGCTGGTGGTGGCCGCCGTGCTCTACGGCCTGCATCCGGATGGCTGGTATCTGGGCACGGTGCCGGTCTGGAGCTGGATCAGCGGCGGCGCGGGTTCGGTTGCCCTGCTGGTGGCCTGGCTGCGTCGTTAGTCCGCAGTTTCGACTCCCGCTCGCGCGCCTGCTTGGACGGTTTGATGCGGTCAGCGGCTGCGCGTGTGGCGGCGCAGTGGGACGCGGTGTCGGCGATAATCCGCCGGTGAGCATATCCCCCAAGCAGTTGCAGATTCTCTACCAGGACGCTGTCCTGGCCGTCGTCGACAAACCCGCGGGCCTGATGGTCCACGACAGCAAGCTGGCGCGCGGGGAGGACGACTTCCTGGCCGACCGCCTGCGCGAGCAGTTGGGCAAGCCGATCTTTCTGGTGCACCGGCTCGACCGCGCCACCAGCGGTTGCCTGCTGTTGGCGTTCGACCGCGACAGCGCCAGTGCGCTGGGCAAGGCCCTGATGGCGGGCGAGGTGGATAAAAATTATCTCACCGTCTGCCGCGGCTGGCCGGCCGAGGAGCGCTTCATCGTCGATCACGATCTGGATGGTGGCCCCGGCAAGCCGGTCAAGAAGCCGGCGGTGACGCATTTCCAGCGTCTGGCCACCGGCGAGCTGGAGATTCCCTCCACCGGTTTCACCACCTCACGCTATGCACTGCTGCGCTGCCAGCCGCAGACCGGCCGCTTCCGGCAGATTCGCCGGCACATGAAGCATCTGTCGCATCACATGATCGGCGACACCAGCCACGGCGACGGTCGCCACAACCGCAGCTTCCGCATGCTCGGCATCCACCGCATGTTGCTGCATGCCGAACGGCTTGAATTTCCGCATCCGGCCGATGGCAGGCGCATCAGCGTCACCGCGCCGCTGGATGCGGAATTCACCAAGGCGTGTGCGTTGTTTGGGTGGGATGTGGCGGGGTTGCAGGCGATGTCACTCGCGCAGTGATGCAGGGGTGCCCAGCGGTGTGTCGATGCCGCAGTGGCCGGCGGCAACGCGTCCGGGCAAGCGTACCCTCACCCCAACCCCCGCTGCGCGCCCCGGCCCGCGCCAGCAGCGCACGCGCTCCAAGACACTTCCGTCAATGGCGTGCAAGCAGTGCCTTCTCGTCCAGCAGGGACGTACATGCACGAGCCGCTGTCGTCCACCACAAGCTCGGCCGCGCAAGCCGACGCTTCCCTTCTCCCGCCGGGAGAAGGTGCCCCGCAGGGGCGGATGAGGGTACGGGCGAAGCCTCGTGCAGTTGAACAACGCGAGGGCTTCGCCCCGTACCCTCACCCCAACCCCTCTCCCGCAGGGAGAGCGCATCCAACGCTGCCAGTTCGTAGCCGCCCGTGGCTTCCAGTACCACCTGGTGCAGCTCCATGTGTCCCAGCCAGCTGCGCAGCTGGCGCAGACCTGCCGCCGTGTTGGGGAAGCGCCGTTCGCCTTTGCAGCCATGCACATGCACATCCAACCACTGCTTGCTGACATCGATACCTACGCCGTATGCCATGGAAAAACTCCGCTATGCTCGAAGGGTCGAGAGCTCTCCTGGGCTGCCCAGCCTGATCGTTACGAGTGCCAACTCCAGCAACTGTTCGGGCGTTTGCCAGGAGATCCCGGCGTGGCGACCTCGCTCTCCCGCGGTTGTTTAGACCTGTGGGTTATCGGTCGACCACGCCGGCTCTCGACACCTAATCTGGCAGATCGCCAAGAGATAAGGGGCTTTGCATGCGTACCGTATTGCGCCTGCAGAAGAAGCTCACGCGTGTGGAATGCTTCCTTCTCCCGCCGGGAGAAGGTGCCCCGCAGGGGCGGATGAGGGTACGGGCGAAACCTCGTGCAGTTGACCACTCCCCAATCTCGAAACCCCAATCCCCGCCCCTCAGGGCTTCTTCGCCGGCGCCGGCTCGTTGACGATCTTCTCCAGATCCTTCTGCAGGTCGGCAAACAGCGGCAGCATCTTCTGCTGGATCGCGCCCATCAGGTTCTGGGTCAGGGCCGGGGTCTTGTCGAGCAGGCTCTGGCCGGCCGAGCTCTCGTAGAACTCGGCCATGGCCAGCACGTCCTCGCGCGAGAACGAGCGCTTGTAGATGTCCACATACATCGGCCGCAGCTCCGACCACGACAGCGCCTTGCGCACCGTCTGGCGGGTGCGCTCCTGGATGCGTTGCAGCTGCGCCTGTTGGTCGGCGTCGAGCTGGCGTTGCGCGGTGAGCTGGGCAAATTGCTGCTGCTGCATGGCTTCGATCTGCGGCAGCATCGTGTCCAGCATGGTCTGCGCGCGCGAGGCGGCTAGCAGGCGGTTGATGTCGGCATCGCTGGGCGCTTGCGCCAGGGCAGCCGGGGCGGCCACCGCCAGCAGGGTCGACAGCAGCAGCCGGCGGGCAAGGCCGCGCGCGGCAGCGAGCGAAAAAGAAGGTGTCATCGGAGCATCCTGCAAGCGGGGGAACCGGCCGCAGCATACGGGAAGCCGGCGTTCGCGCGCGCGTCCACGCCGCTGCCGATACAATCGGCGCAATGGCCAGCGACCCGATCCAGATCACCCCCAGCCTGACGATTCCGCCCAGCGAACTCGTCGAACGCTTCGTGCGTGCCAGCGGCGCAGGTGGGCAGAACGTCAACAAGGTGTCCACCGCGGTGGAGCTGCGTTTCGACGTGGCCGGGTCGCCGTCGCTGCCCGAACCCTTGCGCGAACGCCTGCTGTCGCGGCGCGACCGCCGCATGACCGCCGAGGGCGTGCTGGTGATCGACGCGCAGCGCTTCCGTACCCAGGACCGCAACCGCGACGATGCGCGCGAGCGGCTGGCCGAAATCATCAGTGCGTGCCTGTCGGTGCCCAAGCGCCGGGTCGCCACCAAGCCGAGTCACGGTGCCAAGCTGCGGCGGCTGGATGCCAAGCGTGAGCGCAGCCATATCAAGCGTGGACGCTCTGCGTCCCACTGGGAGTAAGCGTGAGTCAACCCGACCCGTCGTTGCCACCGGTAACACAGGCCAATATCCTGCTGCAGCCATCCCCGCCCAGAATGCCGCGTGCGCACGGCCGTTTCGGCCGCTGGCTGGGCCGCACCGCGTTGCGCCTGACCGGTTGGCGCCTGCTTGGGCGGCTGCCCGACGAACCCAAGCTGGTGATGATCGTGGCCCCGCATTCGTCCAACTGGGACGGCTTTGTGGGCTTTGCGGCCAAGTTTGCGCTGGGCTTCGATGTGCGTGTGCTCGGTAAATCGCAGTTGTTCTGGTGGCCGCTCGGCCCGCTGCTGCGCAAGCTTGGCGCCATCCCGCTGGACCGCAGCTCGCCGCAGGGAACCATCGGCCAGGCGGTGCGGCTGATCCGCAACTCCGAGCAGATGTGGTACGTGATCACACCAGAAGGCACGCGCAAGCGCGTGGAAAACTGGAAAGCCGGTTTCTGGAAGATCGCCTCCGATTCCCAGGTGCCGATCCTGCCGGTGTATTTCGACTACCCCAGCAAGACCGTGGGCATCGGCGAGCCGTTCTGGACCGGTAACGACATGGCCGCCGATATCTCCGCCATTCGCACCTGGTACCGGCCGTGGCGCGGCAAGCATCGCGACACGTTGTGAGGGATCCGGTGCACGGCTGACGGATCGCTGGCTGTGGGTTGCTGAGCGCGGTGCGTCTTTCGTCGAACGTTCACTCCATCGAGAAACTCCATGATTGCCTCTTCCGCACGCGCGTTGTGTCTGTCGCTCTCTCTATTGCTTGCTACCGGCCCGGTGCTCGCAGCCACACCCATGCTGGTGATCCATGGCGGTGCGGGCGTGGAGAAATCCAGCCTCTCGCCCGACGAACAAACCCAGGCACGCGAAGCGATGCAACGTGCGCTGCGCGCCGGGCATGCGGTGTTGACGCGTGGCGGCAGCGCGGTGGATGCAGTGGCCGCCACCATCACCGTGCTGGAAGATGCGCCGCAGTTCAACGCCGGGCGCGGTGCGGTGTTCACCCATGACGGCAAGAACGAACTGGATGCGGCCATCATGGATGGCGCCAGCGGCAAGGCCGGGGCGATTGCCGGCGTGCACACGGTCAAGAATCCGATCCAGCTGGCGCGCAGCGTCATGGACCATTCCAAACACGTGATGCTGGTCGGCGATGGCGCTGAAGCGTTCGCACGCGAGCAAGGCATCACCCTGGTCGACCCGAGCTATTTCCGCACCGACAAGCGCTGGCAGCAATTGCAAAAAGCGCGCAAGGCCGAAGCCGGCGACCGCACGGCGCAGGCCGCGCTGGATCTGGAAACCGCCAAGCACTTCGGCACCGTCGGCGCGCTGGCGCTGGATCGCGACGGGCATCTGGCCGCCGGTACCTCAACCGGCGGCATGACCAACAAGCGCTATGGCCGCGTCGGCGATGCGCCCATCATCGGCGCCGGCACCTATGCCAACCGCCAATGCGCAGTGTCGGGCACCGGCTGGGGCGAGTTCTACATCCGCGCCGTGGCCGCCTACGATATCTGCGCACGCATGAAATACGCCGGCCAGTCGTTGCAACAGGCGGCCGAGACGGTGATCGACCAGGAGATTCCCAGCGCCGGCGGCGACGGCGGCGCCATTGCGCTGGACGCGCAGGGCAACATCGCCTTCCCGTTCGATACGCAGGGCATGTACCGCGGCTGGATCGGTGCCGACGGCACCCCGCACGTGGCGATTTTCAAGGACGAGACGCTTTGAAGGCTGGGCCGGCGTAGTGCCGGCCCGCCACCGGCGCACCGCGCAATCGGGAGTGAACGCCGCGCATTCAGGCATCGATCCCCCAGCCAACGGCACATGCCGGCGCCGCATAAACCCGCTAGCGTGGCCGGCTGCACTACCCACTCAGGAATCACACGCCATGTCGCGTACCGTCGTTCTGGCCGCTGCCATCACCCTGGCACTGGCTGCTTGTTCTGGAAAAGAGTCGTCCGGCCAGGAGCCCACCACCGTGCCCGCAAACACCGCCACTGCCCCGGCCGCAGACGCTGCTTCGAACCCGCTGCTGACCGCAAGCACGCTGCCGTTCCAGGCGCCGCCGTTCGACAAGATCAAGGACAGCGATTATCTGCCCGCGTTCGAAGAAGGCATGCGCCTGCATCTGGCCGACATCCGCAAGATCGCCGACAACCCCGAAGCGCCCACCTTCGACAACACCATCGAAGCGATGGAACGCGGTGGCGAAACGCTCACGCGCGTGTCGCGCATCTTCTTCGGGCTGGTGCAGGCCGACACCAGCAACGCACGCCAGAAGATCCAGGAAGAGATCGCGCCCAAGCTGGCAGCGCATCAGGACGAAATCAATCTCGACCCCAAGCTCTTTGCGCGCGTCAAAACCATCTATGACCAGCGCGACACGCTGAACCTGGAGCCGGAGCAGCAGCGTCTGGTCGAGCGCCATTACGAAGAACTGGTACGCGCCGGTGCGCAGCTCTCAGATGCCGACAAGGACAGCCTGCGCAAGCTCAATGTCGAAGAAACCACGCTCTCCACCCAGTTCCATACGCGTCTGGTGGCCGCATCGGCCGCCGGTGCGGTGGTGGTGGACGACAAGACCAAACTCGATGGCCTGAGCGAGGGCGACATTGCCGCCGCCGCCGATGCCGCCAAGGCACGCAAGCTCGATGGCAAGTATCTGCTCACCTTGCAGAACACCACCCAGCAGCCGGTGCTGGCGTCGCTGAAGGATCGCGCGCTGCGCGCCGAGGTATTGAAGGCTTCCGAAACCCGTGCAGAAAAGGGCGATGCCAACGACACCCGCCAGACCATCCAACGCCTGGCCCAGCTGCGTGCGCAAAAAGCCAAGTTGCTTGGCTTCGACAATTACGCCGCCTACAGCCTGGGCGACCAGATGGCCAAGACCCCGGCCGCCGCGCTCAAACTGCTGACCGACACCGTGCCGGCCGCCACCGCCAAGGCGCGCCGCGAAGTGGGCGAGATGCAGAAGGTCATCGATGCTCAGAAGGGCGACTTCAAACTCGCCGCCTCCGATTGGGACTTTTACGCCGAGCAGGTGCGCAAGGCCAAGTACGACCTGGACGAGTCGCAGATCAAGCCGTATTTCGAACTGGACAACGTGCTGCAGAACGGCGTTTTCTATGCTGCCACGCAGTTGTACGGCATCACCTTCAAGCAGCGCACCGACATCCCCACCTATCACGCCGACATGAAGGTGTATGAAGTCTTCGATGCCGACGGCACCTCGATGGCGCTGTTCTATACCGACTACTTCAAGCGCGACAGCAAGTCCGGTGGTGCGTGGATGGACGTGTTCGTCGAGCAGGACGGCCTCACAGGTGCCAAGCCGGTGGTCTACAACGTGTGCAACTTCACCAAGCCGGCCGCCGGCCAGCCCGCCTTGCTCAGCTTCGACGACGTCACCACGCTGTTCCATGAGTTCGGCCACGCGCTGCACGGCATGTTCTCCAAGGTGAAGTACCCCTCGATCGCCGGCACCAGCACCTCGCGCGATTTTGTGGAATTCCCCTCGCAGTTCAACGAGCACTGGGCGTCCGATCCGAAGGTCTTCGCCAACTACGCCAAGCACTACCAGACCGGCGCGGCAATGCCGGCCGAGCTGGTGGAGAAGATCAAGAAGGCCAAGACCTTCAACAGCGGCTACGCCACCACCGAATACCTGTCGGCGGCGCTGCTGGATCTGGCCTGGCACACCCAGCCGGCCGACGCGCCATTGCAGGATGTGAGCAAGTTCGAAGCCGACGCGCTGAAGCGCTTCAAGGTGGACCTGGCCGAAGTGCCGCCGCGCTACCGCAGCAGCTATTTCGACCACATCTGGGGCGGCGGTTATTCGGCCGGGTACTACGCGTATTTCTGGTCGGAAGTACTCGACGACGATGCGTTCGAATGGTTCAAGGAAAACGGCGGTTTGACCCGCAAGAACGGCGACACCTTCCGCGCCAAGATTCTTTCGCGCGGCAACACGGTCGATCTGGCGACGTTGTACCGCGATTTCCGCGGCAAGGATCCCGGCGTCAAGGCACTGCTGGAAAACCGTGGCCTGACCGAGTGAGCCAACCCGCGTGCATCACGCGCGCGGATACCGACGATGATCGAAACGGGATGGCTTGCGGCCATCCCGCTTTTGTTGCGTCGCTTTTGATGTATCGCCGCGACAGGCGCCGCATCATCTCGCTTGCGGTGGTGCCTACTCGTCCCCGATCTGCACGCTCACTTCGTGCGACTGCGACGTGGGCGGCATTCCCGGACGCAGCTGTTCCACCGCCTGCGGCAGGGTCAGCGTTGCAGCGGCCTGCGCTGCGGATGACGTGGCACCGGACTGCTGGACGAGCGCCCTGGCCTGACCCAACAAATCCTCCACATCGTTGTGCTGCAGAAGCGCGTTGATCGCTCGACTCGCCTTGGTTGCCCGACGCTGGGAGAGCGCTTCGTTGGCGCCCCCCATCACGCCGCGAATGACTTGCTGCTTCAATCCGATGTCGGTGCCGCCCTCGCGGCGATTGTTCTTGACAGTGATGGCGGTGTGCTGATTCAGCGCGCCGACCGCAGCCATGGCTCCCGACAGTGCTGAGATCGCCAGAGTCTGCGCGGTCGGTACGTTGCGTGTGCCGCCCTGCGCTGCGGAGCTGGCCTTGCCGATCACCGAGGACGCCGCGCTGCCCAGCACGCCGAGATGGAACATCTGGCCAATGCGTTGGGCGGTCTGCGCCGAGAACTCGCGCGAGGTATATTTCTTGACGATATCGCCGATCAGTTGGTCCGACACCACCGACTTCTCGGCGCCGAGGAGCAACGTTGCAGCGACGCCGTCGGGGTCGAGTTCGTCCAACCTGCCATCGCGCAAGGATTGTAGATCCTGGCTCAGCAGTTTCAGAGCCTTCGCCGGGCCGGCACCGTGACCAGATTCCAGATCCAGGTCGTCGGTGTCTGGCGTCCCCTGTGGTGAGGGCGATGCGGCGAGCTCAGCCTTGAGCGCTTTTTCCAGGGAGACCAGACCTGTGATGACGCGTTTCACTAGAGCCTGCGTTGGAGACTGGATCAGTCCGCGGAGTTTGCTCTGATCGATCTCCTCTGCCGCAACCGGTTCGCCACGTGCAAGTTTCGACTTGCCTGTTTCGGTCAGTACATCGGCGTAGAGCAGATTGAGCTTGTTGTTGTAGTCCTGTTTTGCCTGTTCGTCGAAGCCAGCGGCCACATGCTGCGCAGCTGTCATCAGCAGGGCGCCGACGGTCTGCGCGGTCGGCGACAGCGCCCGCATTGCCCCGGTCTTGCTGAGCAGGCCCAGCGTGCCCGCCACTGGCGAACGCAGGATGCGCGGGATGGCTTGCCAGCGATTGCCCTTCCATTGCCGGTCGTGCGCACCCTGGGTCATGACAAAGTCGTGCTGGGCCTGATGCAGGCGCGCTTCGGCTTGCAGCAATTGGTGGGCAGCGTCGGTGAGGTCGGCAGTTGCCGTCGCCGCGGGGCTCTGGCCTGCGGCGGCCTTGAGTGCACGGAACCTGTCGCAACACCCGCTGAATTCCTGGATATGGCTTTCCAGCGCCTTCGCAAGGTCCGGTAGCCAGTGCTTATCGTTGATCTGATTCTTGTCCGGCACGATGACGTGACCGCCATGCTCGCGGATGGACTCGCACAGGCTGACCACCGCCGACTGCTGGGCGGCATTCATCGGTGCGGCGATGGCCGCTGTCGCAAAGCCGAATCCTGCGCCTGCCCAGGGCTGACGAGTTGCGTAGCTGATCCAGGGCGAGACGATGTACTGCATTGCATTGTTGAGGAAGCTGCCGGTGGGGTTGGGCATGCCGGACAGCAACGCGGTGCGTCGCAAGTTGGAAACCTCGCTTTCGCTCAATCCCTGCGCCCTGTACCAAGCCATCGCATCCGTCTCGCGGATGCGGCCCAACAGATCTGCATGTGTTGCTGCGCGTGCCTGCGGGCCGCTGGCGTCTGGCAATTTCATCGGCCGCATCTTGTTGATGAGTGCGGCCGCCAGTTGCGGCTCGACCGGGCGCAGTTTGTCGGCAGCCAGTTGCTCTTTGAGTCGCATCAGCGATGCTCTGCCGGGATCTGGCGACATTGCAGGCTGCGAAACCTGCAGACCAACCGATTGCAAGTGGCTGGCCGACTGCGAGGCAGGTGCAGTGACCTCTGCGGTCTCCTTGCCGCGCTTGCTCGGGCGGCGCGAGAGCATGGTCAACGCGCCATCGGGCTGGGTAGGCGAATGGCTGGGAGATGCGTGCGGGGATGGTACCTCTTCAATCTCATGGATGCCCGCAAGCGATGCTGGCACAGTGGGATTGAGCGCAGTGGCGGATGCAGCAGGTTTCATCAGATTTCTCCTGGCGCTTGATGCAATGGCGACATCGACCAGTGGCCGGTGCCGAGGAATGCGATCGTCAACCAGCCTGCGCTAGACGCATTGTCCAGGGGCGGCGTGGTCGCCATGGAGCGACGAGAGCACCGCGTTCAATCACCCGGCGCAACCGTTGCAGCGATGAAGGCCAAGCGGTGGACCGCATTGTGCGCGGATTGAATCAAACTGCCGGGGCCATCTTTGCCGGACAACAGAACTGACGTCGCTGCATCCGAATTCCCCCGTCGGTGCTGGCCGATGCCGGTGCGCCGCAGGGGTTGGAGAAGCCGTCATGCGCAACGGGCGCCGCGCGCAGCTGCGTGCGTGGTGCGCAGTTGCAGGATGTGAGCACGTTCGAAGCCGATGCGCTCAAGCGCTTCAAGGTGGACCTGGCCGAAGTGCCGCCGCGCCACCGCAGCAGCTATTTCGACCACATCTGGGGCGGCGGTTATTCGGCCGGGTATTACGCGTACTTCTGGTCGGAAGTACGCGACGACGATGCGTTCGAATGGTTCAAGGAAAACGGCGGTTTGACCCGCAAGAACGGCGACACCTTCCGCGCCAAGATTCTTTCGCGCGGCAACACGGTCGATCTGGCGACGTTGTACCGCGATTTCCGCGGCAAGGATCCCGGCGTCAAGGCACTGCTGGAGAACCGTGGGTTGACCGACTAAATCGGCGTGGTGCATGGGTGAACGGGAACGGGATGGCGGTGCCATCCCGTTTCGTATGCGCGGTCAAATAATCGCTTCCACTAGGGTCGTCCGACTGTGAGCATCGGGCCTGTCCGGTTATGGTGACCACGTGCGGCGATCGCATCTTCCGAGCAACGGGCGCGATGCTTAACACAATCATTCCGATCGGTCCGGCAGCACATACACGATGCCGGAAAACCGATTAACGTTGCCGGCCGCTACCATCACGCAGGAACTTACTCCATGTCGCGTCCCCTTATTCTGGTAGCTGCCATTTCCCTGGCGCTGGCTGCCTGTTCCGGAAAGGATCCTACAGGTACGCAGTCCGCGACCGCAACCGACAACACTGCCGTCGGCCAGTCTCCTGCCGCCAGGCCCAACCCGTTGTTGATCACCAGCACGCTGCCATTCAAGGCGCCACCATTCGACAAAATCCAGGATAGCGATTATTTGCCCGCCTTCGAGGAAGGCATGCGGCTGGAACTTGCGGATGCACGCAAGATCGCTGCGAACCCCGAGCCGGCGACCTTTGAAAACACCATCGAAGCATTCGATCGCGGCGGCGAGGTGCTATCGCGCGTGTCGGATATCTTTTCCGGGGTGATCTCTGCCGATACCAACCCGGCGCGGCAGAAAATTCAGGAGGAGCTCGGCCCCAAGCTGTCTGCGCATGGTGATGAGATTCTTCTGGATCCCAAGCTGTTTGCGCGCATCAAAGCGGTCCATGACCAATCCGATGCGATGAAGCTCAATCCGGAGCAAAAGCGTCTGGTCGAGATCACATACAGAGGTTTCATTACATCCGGCGCGCTGTTGTCCGATGCCGACAAGATCACCTTGCGCAAGCTCAACGTAGAAGAAGCCACGCTTTCCACGCAGTTCCACGCAAAGCTGGTGGCTGCGACGGCCGCCGCTGCGGTGGTGGTGGACGACAAAGCCCGGCTGGATGGCTTGAGCGAGGGCGATATCGCCGCTGCTGCCGAAGCTGCCAGGCAGCGCAAGCTCGACGGCAAGTATCTGTTGACCTTGCAGAACACCACCCAGCAGCCCATCCTGGCCTCGCTGAAGGATCGCGCGTTGCGTGCGCAGATCATGCAGGCCTCGCAGATGCGCACCGAACAGGGCGATGACAACGACACCCGACAGGCGGTCCAGCGACTGGCGCAGTTGCGCGCGCAACGCGCCAAGCTGTTCGGCTACGACAGCTATGCCGCTTACGAACTGCACGACATGATGGCCAAAACGCCGGACGCTGCTCTCAAGCTGCTGACCGACACCGTGCCGGCGGCCGCGGCCAAGGCTCGCCGTGAAGCGGCCGAGATTCAGAAAGTCATCGATGCCCAGAAGGGCGGTTTCAAGTTGGCCGCCTCCGACTGGGACTTCTATGCCGAGCAGGTGCGCAAGGCCAAGTATGACCTGGAAGAGTCACAGATCCGGCCCTACTTCGAACTGGATAATGTGCTGCAGAACGGTGTGTTTTACGCCGCCACGCAACTCTATGGCATCACCTTCAAACAGCGCACCGACATCCCCACCTACCATCCGGACGTGAAGGTGTACGAGGTGTTCGATGTGGACGGTACCTCGATGGCGCTGTTCTATGCAGACTATTTCAAACGCGACAGCAAGTCCGGTGGCGCGTGGATGGGCTCCTTCGTCGGGCAGAGCGGCCTGACCGGGGCCAAGCCGGTGGTCTATAACGTGTGCAACTTCACCAAGCCGGCCGCAGGTGAACCGGCGCTGCTGAGCTTCGATGACGTCACCAGCATGTTTCATGAGTTTGGCCACGCGTTGCATGGCATGTTCTCCAAGGTGACCTATTCGGCAATTGCCGGAACCAAGACGTCGCGCGACTTCATGGAATTTCCATCGCAGTTCAACGAGCATTGGGCCTCCGATCCCACCGTGTTCGCGCATTACGCACTGCATTATCAGACCGGTGCTGCAATGCCGGGGGATCTGGTAAAAAAGATCAGGAAAGCCAAGACCTTCAACAGCGGCTATACCACTACCGAAACCCTGTCGGCATCGCTGCTCGATCTGGCTTGGCACACCCTGCCGGCCGATGCACCCTTGCAGGATGTGGGCAAATTCGAAACCGATGCGCTCAAGCGCTTCAAGCTAGACATGGCTGAAGTGCCGCCGCGTTATCGCAGCAGCTATTTCAACCATATCTGGGAGATGGGCTATGCCGCCAGCTATTACGCTTACCTTTGGGCGGAAGTGCTCGACGACGATGCCTTCGAATGGTTCGAGCAACACGGCGGTTTGAACCGCAAGAACGGCGATATCTTCCGCGCCAGGATCCTCTCGCGCGGTAACTCCGTCGATCCGGCCACGCTGTACCGCGAGTTTCGCGGTAGGGATCCCAGCGTCAAGGCGCTGCTGGAAGATCGTGGGCTGACCGAGTGAGTGACCGGGTGATGCGTGTGCACTGCTGGCGCATGCGTGTGGAGTCGCTGCAGGCAGCAATCGAAACGGGATGGCCGCGTGCCGTCCCGCTTTTGTTTGTGGGTGTATCGGGCCATTCACACCAGTAGGTGCCCCATGAACCAACTCACGCCCACCGCCGGTCGCACACGAGTCGCGCAAGGAATGTTGCCGCTATTGGTGCTGCTGGTACTGATGACCGCAGCGCGTTCCGCGTTCGGCAACCATTACCAGGTGCCCAGCGGTTCGATGCAGCCCACCCTGGAACCGGGCGATCGCGTGGTGGTGGACATGCGCCTATGCACATCCGGCCACAGTTGGTCGTAAGCGCCATTTTCGATCAGCGCCACATCGAACAACCCAGCCGTTCGCCGACCGCAAGCGCCACGCCATTGTCGAAGCGGCCATCGCGCAGTTTCGCCAGCACGGTTACGAGGCCACCAGCATGGACCGCGTGGCAGCCGCCGCAGGCGTGTCCAGGCGCACCGTCTATAACCACTTCCCCAGCAAGGATGCGTTGTTTGGAGAGATCCTGCGCGGCTTGTGGCAACGCAGCGCCGAGGTGGTGAGCCTGGCCTATCGCACCGACCAAGGATTGCGCACGCAGTTGACGCAATTGCTGCAGCAAAATTACGCTTGCTCGACGATGCGGCCTTCATCGACCTGTCGCGCGTGGCGATTGCCGAAGTCATCCATTCCCCCGAACGCGCACGCGCGTTGCTGGCCCAACTGGGCAGCAAGGAAGAGGGCACCACCACCTGGCTGCGTGCCGCGCCGGCCGATGGCCGCCTGGCGCCGGTGGACCCGGACCTCGCCTCGCAGCAGTTTCAGGCGCTGGTCAAGGGATTTGCGTTCTGGCCGCAGCTTGCGTTGGGGCAGCCGCCACTGTCGGACGCCCAGCAGGCGCAGGTCGTCGAATCGGCGGTGGAGATGTTTCTGGGGCTTTACGGGCGCGAGTGAGCGCGCGCGTAATGCGCAGGAGAGATTGATCGCCTCAACAACAGTTCGGTTCGCTAGTTTTTCTCAGCTGCCTACGCGGCAGTGAACGGGGTGCTACGCACCGTGCAGCTGGTCGGCCATTTCTGAGCTGCCTATGCGGCAGTGAACACATGGTGCCGTCGCGCGGTGCAGTTTCCATCTTTCTGAGCTGCCTATGCGGCAGTGAACATGGCATTGCGCCTAACCCGCTCTACGCCCAGTTTCTGAGCTGCCTATGCGGCAGTGAACCTGGGCTGCCGAAGGTCCGACGACAGCCTGATTTTCTGAGCTGCCTATGCGGCAGTGAACTGCGCGCGTTCGCATCACTGCACCTCCGGACTTTTCTGAGCTGCCTATGCGGCAGTGAACTAGGGCCTGTTAACACATCCGAAGTTCATCAACGACAAGGATGAAGCTTAAGAATCCGAGGAACATGACATCCAGTTTTTCGAAGCGCGAGAAAATCCGGCGGTAGCCCTTCAAGCGACGAAACAGCCTCTCCACTTCGTTGCGCCGCTTGTACATTTCTCGGTCGTACTCCCAGGGCTCGACCCGATTGGCTTTTGGCGGGACCACCGGGACGTAGCCAAGATCAAGCGCTAGTTGGCGCG